>NZ_JBGDXS010000002.1:0-933419 GCF_046550535.1 Salmonella sp. SAL04213
TGCAGAATGATGCCGGCAATGTTGAGGGCTGGCTCATGCTGGGGCGCACCGGTATGGTACTGGGTAATGCCGGTACCGCCACCGGGGCGTATGCGAACGCCTACCGTCTGGACCCGAAAAACAGCGATGCGGCGCTGGGCTATGCGGAGGCGCTGACGCGCTCGTCCGACCCGGAGGATAACCGCCGCGGCGGGGAGCTGCTGCGTCAGCTGGTGAGCCGCGACCACACGGATATCCGGGTGTTAAGCCTGTATGCGTTCAGCGCCTTTGAGCAGCAGCGCTTTGGCGAGGCGGTGGCGGCCTGGGAGATGATGCTGAAGCTGCTGCCGGCGGGTGACGCCCGGCGGGCGGTGATAGAGCGCAGTATCCGGCTGGCGCAGGAGAAATAAGACCCTGACGGCCCGGTGGCGTGGCGCCACCGGGCCTGGCTTGTTACTGCATTCCGCGTGTTTGTAAAAATAGAATGGTCGCCGCGACGCGCGAGCGCACGTTTAGTTTGCGAAGTAGATTACGAATGTGCACCTTAACCGTCTGCTCAGAAATATTCAGTACTGACGCAATCTGTTTGTTAGAAAGCCCCTGCGCCAGCTCATGCAAGACATCTAACTCTCGTTCGGTCAGGATACTAAAGGGATCTTCCTGCGCGCCAAACCGTTCGCGCTCACGCAGATATTCATTGACCCGATCGCTAAAGACTTTACCGCCGTTAGCGCCTTTGCGAATGGCCTCCAGCAGCACTTCCGGATCGCTATCTTTGAGCAGATAACCGTCGGCGCCGGCGTCGATCAGCGCGTAGATGTCGCTGGCGGAATCCGAGACGGTAAGGATAATAATTTGCGCCGTCACACCATCCCGGCGTAGCGCGTTCAGGGTATCTAACCCGCTCAGACCTTTCATATTCAGATCCAGCAGGATCAGATCGGGCTCAATGCGATTCGCCAGATCGATCGCACTCGCCCCGTCACCCGCTTCGGCAACGACATAAAAAGCCGGGTCCAGTTCCAGTAATTGACGAATACCTCGCCGCATAAGTGGATGGTCGTCCACAATAAGCACCTGAAAAGGTGTTACTTCAGGCATGCTATATCTCCTGAGTTTTATTAGAATGATTATTGTTTTCAGCGCGGAAATCGTCCAGATTTGCCACATTGTCAAGCGCGTAAATTTTACCCTAATTAGTGCATGGGTAAGTAGTAAAACCTGTGACAGGCGAGTCATTAGCTGAACGATAGAAAGGATAAAACAACCCGTTGTGAGAGAAAACAGAATACTCCCTGAAGTTGAATACTGGTCTGGACGCTTTTTTCGGACAATGTGACATAACAGAAGTCTGGCATATGTAGCTGCGCCCTTGCCCCCGTAAGTCCAGACTATCTTTACTGGCAGGAAACTCCTTATTAAAAGTCATAGCGTCTAAAGCTTGTCATTATTAACAAATTATTTTAACTGAATTTATTTATGGTTTTATTAATGTCAATGAAATACATCTGAGCAGAACGAATAAACCGCGACATCTGTTAAATTAAATATTAAGTCAATAGCAGAGGTATTTTTATGCGATAAAGAGATTCTGACGATATTCTTATCATAAATGAAAATGTGGTCAGAAATGAGTGTCATTCACTTATAACTTATCCTGGATGTGCCTGAACAACACTCGCGGCGTTTTGAGCACCCGTTGGGGCGACTCAAGGGGAGATCGTAGTGAGTATGTTTTGATTTCTGCACACAGTCCATGTCCAGCCTGTTTGCATCAAAAATGCTGGTTGGAGTAATTATGAAAATAATATTAATACTGGATGCTATATCAGCCGTTTCTGTGAGCGTAAGCGTGGCGTAGAAAATTTTAAATATGTTAGCCGGTTAAAAATAACTATTGACATTGAAATGGTGGTGGAGTGTATATGAAGAGAATATTTATATATATATTATTACCTTGTGCATTCGCATGTTCTGCTAATGATAATGTTTTTTTTGGCAAGGGCAACAAGCATCAGATCTCTTTTGCTGCGGGAGAAAGTATAAGAAGAGGAGGGGTTGAGCATTTATATACGGCTTTTCTGACATACAGTGAACCCAGCGATTTTTTCTTTTTACAGGCAAGAAATAATCTGGAGTTAGGAGGATTTAAGGCTAAGGGTAGCGATGATTGCAGTAAACATTCTGGCAGCGTTCCCTGCAATAAATATAACCAGGGCGTATTGGGTATCTCGAAGGATGTGGCGCTGGTTCATTTCGCTGGTATCTATACCGGTATTGGTCTGGGGGCTTATATAAAATCTAAGTCGCGAGATGATATGCGTGTCAATTCTGCATTTACCTTTGGAGAAAAAGCGTTTCTTGGCTGGAACTTTGGGGCTTTTTCTACAGAAGCTTATATCCGGCATTTTTCGAATGGATCACTCACGGATAAAAATTCAGGGCATAATTTTGTAGGTGCTTCAATTAGTTATAATTTCTGAAGTTGAATAACAATTAGCGAGTTGCTGGCTGAAGGAGTAATCATCACCGTCTACAAAAACGTGTTGTGACTAGCCGATCGTTATCGACCCTATGGCGACAGGGAGGCTAATTGTTAGTAACAAAGAAGTGGTAAGCCGTTTACCTTACCAGAACGTTTTATTATTGCTGCGACAGATTGCTTACTCATTTACCTGCCACTGCAAACATTTCTTCCAGCATAGGGTGTAGATGCGCTTTTTCTGTTTTAGTACAAACATGGTTTACGTTATTTGCCTGCATTGACTTTACGTTGACCACTGCACGGGAAAGGTGTCCGATCAGTTTATGCAAAATAACGTCTCTGGCATCAGCTAACTTTTTAATTGCAGGCATAAAAAAACCAGCCCTGAGAGGCTGGTTTTTAAGGGGAATTTTGGCGCGAGAGGAGCGGAACTAGTGCTCTAACCTGCTAGTTTTACAAGCAATTTGTTCTGTTCAGAGAATGGCGATCTGCCTAAAAATTAGCCTGTAAGGATCGCTTGGTGAATTTGTGATGTTCATCGCTTATTTGCGGCCTGTTAATTCCATGCTACCACGCATAGCACTGCCCACCTCTTGTTAACTCCTCTGTTAGCGGTAAAAGAGCAAATTTTGTTCATACCAGGTGACAATCCTATCTGTCGTTATATAATGAATATAACCAATATATCCATTATGAGGAGGGGGGGATGGCAGTGAAAGGTAACACCGTGCGCCGTGACGAATCCTTCTTTGACATTAAAACCGTCAACGGCGATGAACTGCATACTCTGACTACGCGCGCTGATTCGGAGTATTTGGTCATTGATTTAGGGAACATCAGCGAACGTCATACAGGGTTTGACGAAACCCTTAAAGTTGCGATGAATGCTGCGGTAAATGCGGTTATTGCCTCGATGGGCATTATGTCCCCTGGCGTAAGAACACGAAAAGCGGAAAGCGCGCCGAAAGTGGTGACGTCGGTGGGTGACGCTGTGAACCAGGTCGATAAGCAGGGTTGGGCCGAACGTAATGCGCAGCGTCGTGAAGCGCTTAATGCCTGTATTCTTGCTGATTCTGAGTGGTTGTCAGCAAAAGAGCTCTCAGAGAAAGCGCAGTTCAAAAACACCAACCCCAGCGCCGGGCCTAATCGCTGGAAATCTGCCGGGCGGATATTTGCCATACAGATTAACGGAAAAGACAAATATCCGGGATATGCTCTGGATGAAGGCTATCGTCCTGTGCCCGTCGTCAAACAGGTTATCTCCTTATTTGGCGAGAAAAAAACGCCCTGGGGACTGGCCATCTGGTTCGGTTCGGCAAATAGCTGGCTGGGAGGTAAAAAGCCAAAAGATGTACTGAAAACAATGCCAGGTCAGGTGCTGCAGGCGGCGCAGGCCGAGCTGGATGGAGGGGCGCATGGATGATCCTGATGATAAGGGGCTGATTGAACGAAAAGTACCGGCCCCGAAGGAAAACCTTACCGCTAATTTTGCGAGCTGGGCTGCCGGAAAACCGATTTACCGGATCCATTCATCCAGATTCACCGCGACGCAGTTTAATCCAGGTCTGGGAAGCGCTCGTTTCAGCCCAATGAGCAATGGCGTGCCGACGCTGTATGGCGGCGTCAGCACCGGCGTGGTGATTATGGAAACCCTTTTTCACGATCTGCCCGTAGATTCTGCTGGCGTTCCTTTTGATTTAGGCAGGCTGGAAGGGAAGGTGCATTCCGTCGTTAAGCCTGTTCTGGATCTGAACCTGGTCGATTTGAATCCTAAAACGTTACGGAAGATGGGCGTGAAGCGATCGGAGCTTCTTGATTCTCCGGCAGAGCAGTATGTATTCACGCAGGAATATTCTGTCGCTATCTATAACGCGCACCCGGATGCGCACGGGTTGCAGTGGTCATCTCGGCAACATGGCGGCACAGCTCTGATGTTATTTGGCGATCGGGTAACGCCGGAACAACTGACGGTTGAAACGGAGTCTGAGCCTGTTCTGGCGTCAGAGAGTATTCTGGCGTTGATTGAGGAGGAGGCGGATCAACTTGGCATTGTTTTGATCGAGCCTTATGGTGGTGATGAACCGGGGGAAATGTAACGAATTGGTGTTTTCCTTATTCGTGACATCCGGTCATTCGTACCATGTCGACAGCTTGCTGTTATAAGTATTTTGATGTAATCAAGGATATTGCAGCAGGCTTCTTCCAACATAGTAAATGTTTTTATCTGCTAACGTGTCAGAAGTTTGAAAAATTTTTTGCAAGTGTGTTGTCATGGTAGTTTCCTCATTGTGCGGTTGTTACATTAACTGACTGATAAGGTGTATGTAATTACTGATCCACTACTTCTTTGCTAAAGCAGACCTTCAATGATACAAAGCGCAATCGCTTAATTTTTAACGCACTAGCGCAGCCTATCTTGGGCGCATATCATAATCAAAAATATTGGCGCTGCTAATGTTAGTGTGGATGAGGGAAGAAATGCCCTCCCGAAGGGAGAAAAGTTGATGAGTATTGCAGGCATACGTTCCAATCGTGGAGATGGTTACCAGACACTGGTAGCCTTTGATTGGGCGTTGACAGTACTATCCGACCAGGATTTTCAATGGATTGAAATCGACTCGATAAGTTATCTCGTTGATGATGTAGTTATTGGCAAAATCGACGGAAATATAATCGTTTGTCAGTGCAAAAAGAATCAAACCGATTTCAAGGCTTGGACGATAGCTGACCTTGGAGATGAACTAGATAAAGCCTCCCTTCTACTGGCTGAGAACCCAAAGGTGAATGTCCGATTCTATTCCCGAAATAACTTTGGCGACCTTGCAAAACTTAAAGAGCACAGTTCATCTCAACCAGACGAAGGCAGTTACCAACAAAGTTTAGGTAAGGCGCAGCGGTTGCTGGATGACGCCTTGTCAAAACAACTGGCAAAAATTGCCCCCAGCCTTTCAACGTTTGAATTCCTGAGTCGAACCAATTTCGTGACCAGCGACGATTTAGATCGGATGGAAGCATTGTTACGCGAACGTTTACGAAACTTGGTGAGCAATACTGACTCTGCCTTCAATGCTCTCTGGATGAAACTCGACCAACTAGGCGCACGCATGGATGGCAGTAGATCATCTACAGCGGTTCAGCATCGCTTAACCAAACACGATCTTCGGAACATTATCCAACAGTCTGGGTCAACACTGGCTCCTCCCATGGATCTTGTAGGGATACGCCATTCTTTTTCCAGTACTTCTGCTATTGGTAGGTCTTGGCGTCGAGACATTGCGGGGCTGCGTATTACCAGCCCAATTGTGAATGAGATTCTTGCCGCCATTGATGTGCGAAAAAGATCTATCCTGCTTACAGGTCTCCCTGGTTCTGGGAAAACATGTGTAATGCTTGCATTGCAGGAGGCATTGGAAGAACGTGTAAAAACCTGTTCAAATATTGTACCTCTCTTTATTCAATCACGTGAGTTTGCTGACCTGGCTACGTCAGAAGAGCGTCAGGTTCAGGGACTATCGCAACAGTGGGTTGAGAAAGCTGCAAGGCTGGCTGAAGACGCTCATGTGGTAGTCGTTATTGATTCTTTAGATGTATTGTCCATTGCTCGTGAACATCGCGTACTGCAGTATTTTCTTGCACAGATCGATCGTCTGCTGTTGATCCCCAATATCACAGTTGTTACCGCCTGTCGCGACTTTGACAAACATTACGACAGACGGATTGCCGAACGGCATTGGGATTGTGAATTAAAGTGCCAGCCACTGGACTGGAATAATGAAATTGTGCCATTGCTTGATACGCTAGGGATTGCGACAGCCGCTATCGATGCTGATACGCGCGAGCTGATTCGCAATCCGCGTGAATTGGCACTATTTGTTGAACTGGCCCGAAGAGACGGCAGTTTCAACGTAGTGACCAGTCAGGCACTGGCGCAACGTTATCTGGATACTATTGTGCTTGCTGATAGCGACTTAGGGGATAATGCGATACAAGCGATTGAAGCTATTGCGTCAGAAATGCTGAAAATGCGAAGCCTGGTAGTACCGCATCAACGCTTTACTGCTTCTCCGGACATTCAGCGAAAACTTTGTAGCCTCAATGTATTGCAGGAAACTCAGGATGGGAAGCTGACCTTTGGTCATCAAACCCTTCTGGATGTGCTTGTCATAAGTCGAGCCATTCGTAATGGTGTCACATTGAACGAATTCATACGCGGTTTACCACCTGTTCCATTTGTTCGTCCCAGCATCCGAAGTTTTATTGCTCAGTTGGCTCTGGGTGAGCGCCGCGAGTACAGAAAACAACTTAGAACCGTATTGACGGGTAATGCGGCCTTCCATATCAGACGTCTGGTAGCAGAATCGTTTGCTGAACAAAAACCGCAGAATGAAGACTGGTTATTGATACGAGAACTGCGAGAAAAAAACCGTGAAGTTTTTCAGGTAGTTTATGTCGCAGGCGGATCGATTGAGTGGCATCGTTTCTGGATCAATAATTTGGTTCCCTATTTAAAAGCGACCCGGGATGCTGAAGGCGTGGCGATGCATGTTCATCGTATTGCCCAATGGAGCAATATTGATACTGCTGGCGTGGTATCATTCTGGATAGAAGCGCTTACGCTGAACTGGTTTGATGGCAATGGAATTGCGGATCAGATAGCAATGCATCTCTCGGTCATTAAGGCTGAAAATTTATCAGTAGTTGTTCCATTGCTTATGCGATTACTTGATACGCCACTATCGGATTACAGCCCTCTTGGGGAGGTCATTGCTAATTGCGTGGCTGCTGGTGTGATAGGAGATACGTTACTTTGGCGTTATATTACGGATGGCCTTACAGGTGAGGATATACTGCAACACAGATTCGATAATAAGCTGCGTTGCCAACCCCATGAATTTGGTAGTAAAAATGAAAACTTTCTCCAGCAACGTATGGTACGATCCAGTACTTTGCTGGATTTAGCTGTAGATGCAATAGAATACTGGAGTTATACCCAAGAATCACAATATGGCGAAACCCGTATAAGTTATCGTTATGGTTTTCTGGGGGAAACGTCATATGAAAATGTTCATAGTCAGCGGGATATACATCATGTGGACAGTATGAATATTCTTTTTGACGCAGTTGAAGCTGGTATTCTTTACAACGCAAAAATACACTCAAACTGGTGGCAAAAAAACTGTGAACGCCTTTGTTTCCATCATGAAGGCGCGTTGCTCTATTTTGGTATACTTGCCTGTACCCAATCGCCAGAAGCCAATATTGACCTGATAGGCCGCATGTTGTGTGACCGCAATATGCTGGAGTTTGAACTTTCTTTTGAATTAGGTGGTTTGATACAGTCAATATTCACATTTCTTCCTTCCCCCAAACAAGATGCTGTGATGGCTAGCATTTTAAATATGTGGAAAGATGTTGCCGATAGTAATGATTTAAGGGTGATGAAATCGCAAGCCGAAGTGATTGTGTCGATTCCTTGCCACCTGCGTTCACTCGAAGCGCAGGCGGTGTTGGATACCTATGAGAAAAAAGCAGGAGTATTGATCCGTCAGCCTAAAATTCATTCTCATGGTGGCATTGTTAGAGCGCCATTCTCATTTGAGCTATTTCTTGGCATCAATGACGACGGAGTGTTGAAATTACTGGCGCATTATGAGGGCCATTCTGGTTGGGATTGGAATGATTTTTTGGTCGGCGGTGAGCGTGAGGTGGGCTGGCAATTACGAGAGGCCTCCTCTCGTCATCCTTCCCGATTTTTGGGCTTATTATCTAATCACTGGACGGACATACCTGAAAGTTTTCGTGATGATGTCATGAATGGGGTTTCCACATATCTGGCCCATCGCTATGGCAACTTGAAGGCTGACGAAACATGGAATCCGCTCGAAGAACCTGATGCTTCCCTCCTGGCAAACCGGATCCTTGATGAACTGGAAAGACACCCAAGGTACTGGAGGCATCGACGCTCTACGGCTAAAGCCCTTGAAGCATGCTCGCATGTCATACATGACCCACGAAAAGCAGAGCAGCTTTTATTTTTAGCCATAGATTTCGTTGGGTTTCAGGAAGAGGATCCAATCAAGGGTGACTCTGTCGGTTTACTTGGCTTAGGACTCAATATGGCAAAAGGTGCCGTAGCCGAAGCTTTGATGATTCTCGCAGATAATTTTCTAGCGCAGGACAACGAATTCCCTGAGCTGCTGGCACCTACATTGCGCCGTTTCGCCCGTGACAAACATCCGGCGGTTCGCGCCATGATCTTACGCCGCTTACCCTATTTGCAAAGCAAATCTTTCGATTTCGGTTGGGATTTATTCCACCTCGTCATGCAGGATGCAGATGGACTTTGGAAAATTGCTGAGCGATGCCTTTATTATGCATACCACAGACATTTTGATGTCGTGGAGCCTTTATTAGCGCGCCTTCGCTGTGAAGGGCGTGGTAAAGATTTGGAAACTTGGGGACGCATTTCAGCTTTAGCAGCCATGACTCAACACGTTGAGTTTAATGAATTTCTAAACGACTTGAATGTTCTGGACACTACAGAGGCCTGGCATGGCGCAACCACCGTCTGGACAAACGCTGAAAACATGCGACAGCAAAGGGAACAGTGCTTTGCGGGTATTAAGGCGGGTTTAAATGCTGATGGCCGCCATGCCCTGGGAGTAGCGGGTGAGATGGCTCGCATTTTCCACTATAAAGGTGAAGTCGTTTTTGTTCCGATAGGATTGCTCAGTCGTTGTTTTTCAGTATTTGAAAACGCTGGCGATGGTGAGAAGAAACATCCTCGTTTCTTCGGGTTTATCGAATGGCTTAATGTAATTTCGCTACAAGACCCAGAATACGCTTTAGCTGCGACAGAAATCTACTTAGCCTATGTAGATCATAGCAAACAACGCTTATATGATCATAATGATAATCTCACCCAATTGATGACCAGGCTTTTTGCGGAAGCAGAAGAACGTGAGGAGTCTGATCGTGGTTCAATGCTACAACGCGTTGTGGCGATACAAGATACGCTACTTTCTTTGGGGGTTAAGGAGATAGCCGATTGGTTAAAAGCAGCGGAAAGGCCATAATTTCCATACACCATAATCTTGCTGCTTTATGCTTTAGATAGAGTGATCATATCATTTCCATTTTCTGCGATCTCAGCCCCTGGATAATGTAATGAAAGGGGTTGAAATGAGCTCTTAATGTGCTGGTGAAAAATAAGGTGCGGTCAGATCGAGACCTATCACTTTCAGTCTTAGAGAGCTGTCTTTGGCCATAAGATGTTCAGCTTTTGCATTGAGTAGATCAACTAATTTATTGAAGTTGAGGTATTTTTTGGTTAATGGATCGCGCCAGCGTTTTTTGGCTTTATCGCGGATCTCGCGGGCGTAACCGAGAGAAACAGCGGGGTAAGGGCCAATACTCATGGTTCGTCATTTGTGCGAGTGGGGATGGTAGTAGCGAAACAGCCACAACTTTGAGCCTTGCGGAGTGATTTTTAGTTCCAGCCCATCACCATCATAAAGTACGTGTGGTTTAGCGGAAGGGCGGGCATTTTTGATTTCTATATTGCTTAAGGGCCGAGGTTTTTGCATTGCATTGTCCTCTATAAATCAATGTATTTATTGAGGAAAATGCCACTTTGGGCATGTCGGGATAACGCCAAAGATCTCGATAGCCCAAATATATGCCTAAAAACTGCGGATGCAAGCGAACAACTATGAACGACTACGAACGAACAATAAAAAAACAGCGAGTCTTACAACTCGCTGTTTTTGTGGGGTTTATGAACGAGTACGAACGACTACGACTAGTTCAAAAAATTTGATTGGTCGGCACGAGAGGATTTGAACCTCCGACCCCCGACACCCCATGACGGTGCGCTACCAGGCTGCGCTACGTGCCGACTTGTGGGTGCTAATACTACCTCTTTCCAACGCGAATGCAAGGGGAAACGGTGCTAACTGATTTATAATTAATCAGTTAGCGATAAAACGTTTCTCTTCTGTTAGCACTTGCAGCAGCAGACTGAGCTGCGGCTTCTGATCTTTGATCTTCTCGCCGTGTAAGTCATAGGTCTGATAATGACCGTTATTATTGAGCACCAGAGTCATTTGCGGCGTCGTGATTGCCAGCGTACTGCCGTCTGCCGCCGTTACCCAGTTATGACGACGTGGAACGGTAAAGATGTCCTGGCCCTGTGAATATTCGTTCGCTGGCGTGCTGACATGTAACAGGCGTTGCATCAACGTGGTCATCACATCGGTATGATCGGTAAGCACATTAATACGCTGCGCAGGCGTCCCCGGCCAGTGGATCACCAGCGGTACTTGCAGATGACCTTGCGACCAGTCGAAGCGATTTTCTTCCGGCGTCAACGGTATGCCGCGTCCTGCGGTAATGATCACGACGGTATTGTCGAATTTACCGGCCTCTCGCAGCGCGTTCAGAACCCGATTGATTTGCGCATCCACGTCGCTGGCGGCGCTGGCGTAACGCTTAACAAAATTCTTCTGATTACTGTCATCAATGTTAGTACCGTTAAACGATACCCATGAGAACCAGCGGTTATCTTCCTGTGCGTAGCGTCCAAGCCAGTCTATCCACTGGCTGGCCGTTTGCGCATCAGACTGCGTCTGCGCTGTCGGCATCGAGAAATCGGACAGTAATGCCTGACGGTAAAGCGGGCTGGCGAAGCCATCCGAAGAAAACAGTCCCAGTTGGTAGCCTTGCTGATTCAACGCGGTAATGAGCGCCGCAGGGGTTCTGGTGGATAACACGCCATCCATATAGCCTGGCGATATGCCATAGAACAGGCCGAAAATACCGTTATCAGTGGTATTCCCTGAACTCATATGACGGGTGAAGTCGATGTTTTGCTCGGCAAATGTAGCCAGCTCCGGCATCTGCTTCTCAAAGCGAGAATAGTTCAGGCCGTCTACGGTAATGAGCAGCACATTCTGACCGGTGCCCATATCGCGATAGTGCAAATTGCTGAGCGGGTACTGTACGGAGACCGCTTCCGGATTGCCTTGCTCTACCAGACGGCGCTGATATTCCTGCGCATCCAGCAGACCGTGTTTTTCAAGAAAACGTCGCGCCGTCATCGGATAAGAGAGCGGCAGGTTTGCCCGCTGCATGGTAATCGGCCGGTAAAAATTAGCGTCTGCCCAGATGTAGATAAGATGCGATGCGATAAAGGAGACGAAAAAGAATGCCGCAAGCGGCCTTGCGAAATGGCGGCGGCGCGTAAGACTGCGCAGCTTTTGCCAACTCCATGTCGCAAATAGCATCTCAATCAATAAGATAACCGGCACGCTAATAAACATAAGCTGCCAGTCGCGCGCCATTTCGTTCTGGTCAGGGTTGATGACCAGCTCCCAGACAATGGGATTAAGATGCAGGTGAAAACGGGTAAAGACTTCGCTGTCGATAAGCAACAACGTCATACCCGCGGTCGCCAGAATGGCTGATAAAAACCGCATCAGCCGCTGGGACATCACGATAAACGTGAGCGGAAAAAGAATAAGCAAATAGGTGGCGAACACCAGAAAGCTAAAGTGCCCGACAATGCTCAGGTAGGAGTATATGCGACCCGCAAGCGTTGTCGGCCAGTCGGCGACAAACAGGTAACGGCTGCCGAGCAACGTAGCCAACAGTATATTGAACAGAGCGAACCAGTGCCCCCAGCTAACCATCTGGGAGACTTTTTCACGGTAGCGCTGACGATGAGTTACCATACCTGTCGCTTGTTTCTCCGGAGTCGGCTTTTTAGTGCGCGTTGTCTTCGCTAATCGAAGACTGCAAGGCGCGGGCAAAAGAGTTCGCAATCGCCTGGCGTTGAGCCGGCGCCACGCTGGTGTTGATAAGGTTGGTGACCATATTTCCCAGCACCATCAGGGAAAGATCGGTCGGCGCCTTATGTTTTTCCAGTACACTGAGCAGTTCGCTCAGCAGTTGTTCAACATGTTCATCACTATAGCGGGAGAGTTGTGGCATAAATCAAAATCTGTTTGTTCATGAAAGGGCAACATATTACCGTAGCAACAGTTTTTTTTCTGCATTTTTATCCCCTAAATCATTCGCGTTACGGATAACGCCTGAAATGACAGGGCGATTGCTTGCGTCTTCCGGCAGGCGGTGGTTGAATACCGCCCGGTCTTAAAGGAGAGTTTATCATGAGTCTGGATATCAACCAGATTGCCCTGCACCAGCTTATCAAGCGCGATGAGCAAAATCTTGAGCTGGTCTTGCGCGATTCATTGCTGGAGCCGACAACCACCGTTGTCGAGATGGTGGCTGAACTGCATCGGGTCTATAGCGCCAAGAATAAGGCGTATGGCCTGTTTAATGAAGAGAGTGAACTGGCGCAAGCGCTGCGGTTGCAACGTCAGGGGGAAGAAGATTTTCTTGCCTTTAGCCGGGCGGCGACCGGACGCCTGCGTGACGAACTGGCGAAATATCCCTTTGCGGACGGCGGCATTGTATTGTTCTGCCATTATCGCTACCTGGCGGTGGAGTATCTGCTGGTTACGGTACTGAACAACCTGAGCAGTATGCGGGTCAATGAAAATCTGGACATTAACCCGACGCATTATCTTGATATCAACCATGCGGATATCGTGGCGCGTATCGATCTTACCGAGTGGGAAACTAATCCGCAATCGACCCGCTATCTGACGTTCCTGAAAGGTCGGGTAGGGCGCAAGGTCGCTGACTTCTTTATGGATTTCCTCGGCGCCAGCGAAGGGTTGAACGCCAAAGCGCAGAATCGCGGCCTGTTGCAGGCAGTGGATGATTTCACCGCAGAAGCGCAGTTGGATAAAGCGGAACGTCAGAACGTGCGTCAGCAGGTGTACAGCTACTGCAACGAGCAGTTACAAGCCGGGGAAGAGATTGAGCTGGAATCGCTGTCTAAAGAGCTTTCCGGCGTCAGTGAAGTCAGCTTCAGCGAATTTACCGCCGAAAAAGGCTATGAGCTGGAAGAGAGCTTTCCGGCGGATCGCAGTACGCTGCGCCAGCTAACCAAATATGCCGGCAGCGGCGGCGGGTTAACGATTAACTTTGATGCGATGCTGCTGGGCGAGCGGATTTTCTGGGACCCGGCGACTGATACCCTGACTATCAAAGGGACGCCGCCGAATCTGCGCGACCAGTTGCAGCGACGCTCGTCGGGCGGGAAATAAAGGCATACGACATAAAAGGACGCCGTAGTGAGTAAAGGAATACGTCAGAAGCCGCCTGTTAATTTCAGTTTATTTCGGCAGGTTTTGTATGCGCACATTGTCGCATTTTTGATGATGTTGGTGCTCGGCATGGTGTTCACCGTTCTCTCGTTGGTACTGTTTTATACTTATGGCGCCAACTGGTTACTGAGCTTGTTCATATGCCCGCTGTTCTTGTTAAGTGGTTTATTCATTACTGGATTTGCTTTTAAATCAACCTGGTCCAGCATACGTTACTATTACGACAAGGGGCAGTTGAAACGGTATGGACTCAATCTTGATGCAACTTTGACGCATAAAGAGAAGGTGGAAATACGCATCGATAATGCAAAGCGTCAAGTGCGTGTAGATGAACTGGAACTCCATGTCTTATTTGATTTTCAGTTTGATAGCAAGACATGGAGCTGCGGCGACTTACTGACCAATGAAAAGGTATTTGATGCGTTGAATGACGGGCAAACGATACCAATACGAATTCTGCCATGGAAACCGGAAAGTGCCAGCGTTCGTCAACGGGCATTATTCAATCGGCTTAAAGGTATGAATACCGCGTCGGAAACTACAGATCCTCGATTAGGGGAGGCGCTAATTGAATGTGGCGAGGTGTAAGAAAGCAGAAAAGCAAAGTGGGTTCTCGTTGCTCTGCATGTCGTCAAATTCAATTAAACGCATAAAAAAACCCCGCCGGGGCGGGGTTTTTCTTCAACTTCCAGGCGATTACGCGCGAACGAAGTCGATGTGAGTCAGCTTCGGTTTGTAAGCGTGACGCTGTACAGCCTGAGCTTTAACTTTTACTTCTTTACCGTCAACAACGAGGGTCAGAACTTCGCTGTAGAATTCAGCTTTAGCTTGCATGTTCATCACCTGGTCGTGGTCCAGTTCGATAGCAATCGGGGCTTCAGAACCGCCGTAGATGATTGCCGGGAACTTGTTAGCGGCGCGCAGGCGGCGGCTCGCACCCTTACCCTGCTCTTTACGTACTTCTGCGTTGATAGTAAACATTTAAATCTCTCTTTAATAATTCCTGCTACAGGCGACCCAGCAACAGGTAAGTGATCTGCTTTGCGTATGCAAAGGCGGGCGGGATTCTATACTCAAATCGCCGTTACATCAATGAAAAGTACAATTAACCACGTAATTCGTGCGCCCGGCGGAAGCGGCCTTCATAGTCGAACACTTTTTCACGCACCTGCCAGTACTGGCCTTTCATCCGCGCGACCACAAAATCGGGATGCCGCAACAGCGCCTGCTGCGCGACAATATCCGCCGCCGTGATCCAGCGTAAAGGAACGCCGGGCGTGCGCGTATGCGGGCGAATAAATAGCTGTTCGAAAGCGGTACGCTGGGCGGGCGTGTGCAAGCGGAAGCGCTCACTGACATCCGCGCCGTCCTCGTCATAGTAAGTGATTTTCAGCCATTCGCCTTTCTCATCCTGCCCATGCTGCATCGTCATTCCGCTACAGCGCAGGACTAACGCATCCTTGAGCCTGAGCGCCGCTTTTAACATATCGTCCGGGTCGACCAGAATAGCGTCACATTCCCGGCAGCGTCGGGCGGCAATATCGTTTTCGGCATTACACTGCGGGCAGTTTTTGAAGCGAAAGCGAAAATCGCACTGCTCGCGATGGCCGTCATCATCGTCAAACCAGCCCTGGCAGCGACGGCCAAAGTGTTCAATCAGCGTGCCGTCGGCAGTGGTTTTCCCCCAGAAGGTGTTGGCAAAGCCGCAGGCCGGGCAAAATACCTGGACAGGGACGTTATCGCTTTTTCCCTTCGGGCTACCGACCTCCGGGGCATACAGGTCGTGCGGGTTGCCAGCGTAATCAAGAATCAGGCAATCGGTCTTTCCCGGCGCAAGGCGCAGACCACGCCCGACAATTTGTTGGTAAAGACTAACTGACTCGGTGGGACGTAGAATCGCGATGAGATCAACGTGTGGGGCGTCAAAGCCGGTGGTCAGCACCGAGACGTTAACCAGATAGCGAAAACGCTGCGCCTTGAAATTATCAATCAGCGCGTCGCGCTCGGGCCCTGGCGTATCGCCGGTAATCAGCGCCGCGTCGTCCGCCGGAAGCAGACCGACAATCTCTTTCGCATGTTCGACCGTGGCGGCGAAAATCATCACGCCTTTGCGCGTTTGCGCAAATTCCATAATCTGGCTGATGATGTGCGGCGTAATCCGCTGCTGCTTTTTCAGCTCGCGGTTCAGGTCGGCTTCGCTGAACAGCCCATTGCTTTGGGCCTGCAGGCGGCTGAAATCGTATTGGACCACTGGCATATCAAGCCGCTCAGGCGGCGTCAGATAGCCGTGTTTAATCATATAGCGCAGCGGCAGTTCATAAATACAGTCGCGAAACAGAGCGTTGTCGTTGCCGCGCACCATACCGTGATAATGAAATTGATAAATCCAGCCTTTTCCGAGGCGAAAAGGCGTGGCGGTGAGCCCAAGCAGACGTAAGTGAGGATTAACTTTACTCAGGTGAGTGAGGATTTGCTGATACTGACTGTCTTCATCGTCACCGATGCGGTGGCATTCATCGACAATCAACAGCGAAAACTCCTCCTGGAAGGCGTCAAGATTACGCGCCACCGACTGTACGCTGCCGAACACGACTTTGCCCTGACTCTCTTTACGTTTGAGTCCGGCGGCGAAAATATCCGCTTCCAGCCCCAGCGCGCAATATTTGGCGTGGTTCTGCGCGACCAGCTCTTTCACATGCGCCAGCACCAGTACCCGTCCGCGGGCGACGCGCGCCAGTTCGGCGATCACCAGGCTTTTACCTGCGCCGGTCGGCAGAACAATCACGGCGGGCGTACGGTGGCGGCGAAAGTGGCTGAGCGTGGCGTCTACGGCTTCTTGCTGGTAGGGGCGGAGTGTAAAAATCATGGTCTCACTACGTTAAACGGTTCCGGGAATAGTATGCCATGAATCATTTCCCTTGAGGGATATAGTTAGCCCGCTATACTGAGCGGATAGCAATTCCCTTTTTTCGGGTAGAATGCCCGATTTCCGTATTATTACAGGCTAAATCACACACATGCGACTTGATAAATTTATCGCTCAGCAGCTTGGCGTCAGCCGCGCTATTGCCGGGCGTGAAATTCGTGGTAACCGCGTTACCGTCGATGGCGACATCATTAAAAATGCGGCCTTCAAACTGCTCCCGGAACATGCGGTTGCGTATGACGGCAATCCCTTAGCGCAGCAACACGGGCCACGCTATTTTATGCTTAACAAGCCGCAGGGATACGTTTGTTCAACCGATGATCCCGATCATCCAACGGTGCTGTATTTCCTGGATGAGCCGGTGGCGTATAAGCTGCATGCCGCAGGACGTCTGGATATCGATACTACCGGTCTGGTGTTAATGACAGATGACGGTCAATGGTCGCACCGCATTACGTCGCCGCGCCATCACTGTGAAAAAACCTATCTGGTGACCCTGGAGTCGCCGGTGGCCGACGATACGGCAGCGCAATTTGCGAAAGGCGTGCAGTTGCATAATGAAAAAGATCTCACTAAACCCGCTACGCTGGAGGTGATAACGCCTGTGCAGGTCCGTTTGACCATCAGCGAAGGCCGTTATCATCAGGTGAAGCGGATGTTTGCCGCAGTAGGCAATCGCGTTGTGGAACTGCACCGCGAACGGATTGGCGCCATTACGCTGGATGAGAATCTGGCTCCCGGCGAGTACCGCCCGTTGACTGAAGAAGAAATCGCCAGCGTCGGCTAACTATCTCGTTAAATTCAGGAGTTCGATGTGACCACCCGGCAGCACTCTTCCTTTGCCATTGTCTTTATTCTTGGCCTGTTGGCCATGTTAATGCCGCTGTCGATTGATATGTATCTTCCAGCGCTGCCGGTGATTTCTGCGCAATTCGGCGTGCCTGCCGGTAGCGCGCAGATGACGCTCAGCACCTATATTCTGGGGTTTGCGCTGGGTCAGCTTATCTATGGACCGATGGCGGATAGCCTCGGGCGTAAGCCGGTCATCCTGGGCGGGACGCTGGTATTTGCCGCTGCGGCGGTCGCCTGTGCGTTGGCGCAGACTATCGATCAACTGATCGTGATGCGTTTCTTTCACGGTTTGGCGGCCGCGGCGGCAAGCGTCGTCATCAATGCGCTGATGCGGGATATTTATCCAAAGGAAGAGTTTTCGCGCATGATGTCATTTGTCATGCTGGTCACTACGATAGCGCCGTTAATGGCGCCCATTGTCGGCGGCTGGGTGTTGGTATGGTTAAGCTGGCACTATATCTTCTGGATACTGGCCATTGCGGCGATTCTGGCGTCAGTCATGATCTTTGCTCTGATTAAAGAGACGCTGCCCGTTGAGCGGCGTCAGCCTTTTCATATTCGTACCACAATAGGTAACTTTGCCGCGTTGTTTCGCCACAAACGCGTACTGAGCTATATGCTGGCGAGCGGGTTTAGTTTTGCCGGTATGTTCTCTTTTTTGAGCGCGGGGCCGTTTGTTTATATCGAAATTAATCATGTTCCGCCGCAGGATTTCGGCTACTACTTCGCGTTGAACATCGTATTTCTGTTTGTGATGACGATTATCAACAGCCGTTTTGTCAGACGGGTAGGGGCGCTAAACATGTTTCGGGCCGGGCTATGGATTCAGTTTGCGATGGCGGTGTGGATGGTTTTCAGCGCGCTGATGGGCATTGGATTCTGGGCGCTGGTGGTCGGCGTTGCGGCGTTTGTCGGCTGTGTGTCGATGGTTTCGTCCAATGCGATGGCGGTCATTTTGGATGAGTTTCCGCATATGGCCGGAACGGCGTCTTCGTTGGCGGGCACTTTCCGCTTTGGTATTGGCGCTATCGTCGGCGCGTTGCTGTCGCTGGCTACCTTTACCAGTGCGTGGCCGATGATCTGGTCGATTGCGCTTTGTGCCGCCTGTTCCATTCTGTTTTATCTCTACGCCAGCCGTCCCAAAAAACGGTGATAGACTCGCTGTCCCTCAATGGCGCCGAAAAATGCGCAGGCGGCGTTGGGGGACGCTATCCGCTACACGATGGCAAAGCCAAACGACTTTCATAGTTGATGTATATCAATTACCAATTCATCATTTTCCTCCTTTATGTTTATTTTATGTAAAATCCATTTATGTAAAAAGTCACATCATTGTAGTTAAAAAGGTTGAGTTAGATCGCAGAAACGGGTACATATAGCCCGCCGCTATCTCCGCGTCGGTAAAACTATTTTAACTCCCGCTTGCTGTAGAGCCACTGACGGAGAGAAGGGCGTTAGCAATCTGTTTAAGGACGGGTTGTCAATGATGTGTTAATATAAATGTAAGTAAATTGTGAAGTAATTGTGCTTCCGGGGAAAGAAAGTGAATACATTACAGCTCTCAATTGTTCACCGTCTGCCGCAAAACTATCGCTGGTCGGCGGGTTTTGCGGGGTCAAAGGTTGAACCGATTCCGCAAAACGGGCAGAGCACCGAGAATAGTCTGGTGGCGCTTAAACTGTTGAGTCCGGCAGGCGATAGCGCGTGGTCAGTGATGCATAAGCTCAGCCAGGCGCTAAGCGATATTGAAGTTCCTTGCTCCGTGCTGGAGTGCGAAGGGGAGCCGTGCCTGTTCGTTAATCGTCAGGATGAGTTTGCCGCCACCTGTCGGCTGAAAAATTTCGGCGTGGCGATAGCGGAACCTTTTTCTAACAATAATCCTTTTTAGGCGTCAGCTTAACGCGAGTAGCTGACGCGTATACGCTTGTTGCGGTGCGGTAAACACGCGCTCGCATTGCCCCTGTTCAACTACCTCCCCCTGCCGCAGCACGATAACCTGATGGCACAGCGCGCGTACTACATGCAGATCGTGGCTAATGAAGATATAGGCCAGACGGTGCTTTTGCTGGAGCGATTTCAGGAGGGCAAGAATCTGCGCCTGAACGGTTTTATCCAGCGATGAGGTCGGTTCATCCAGAATAATAAGCGACGGTTTTAAAATCAGCGCCCTGGCGACGGCGATACGTTGACGCTGGCCGCCGGAAAACTCAGCGGGGTAACGATGCCGCGTTTCCGGGTCCAGACCGACTTCCATCATGACCGCTTTCACCTGCTGTTCGCGCTGCGCGCCTGAAAGCGTAGGCTGGTGGACGCGCAGGCCTTCTTCGATAATTTGCAACACGTTTAAACGCGGGTTTAGCGATGAGTTCGGGTCCTGGAATACGACCTGGATACGGTGGCGAACAGGTAAAAGCTGGCGGCGGTTTAACGTATCCAGCGATTGACCGTCAAACACGATGCGGCCTTCGGAGCGGATAAGCCGTAACAGCGCCAGACCGGTGGTGCTTTTTCCCGATCCTGACTCGCCGACCAGACCCAGCGTTTCGCCTGGATGCAGGGTGAAACTGATATTGTTAACCACCACATTATGATCCACGACGCGCTTCAGAATGCCTTTGCGGATCGGGAAGGCGACGCGCAGCCTGTCCACCTCCAGCAACGGCGTCTGCCCGGCGGGGAGCGGAACCGGATCGCCTGTGGGTTCGCTGTTGAGTAGTTTTTGCGTGTACGGATGGGTCGGCGCGGAGAGCAGCGTGTCGGCGCGTTGGTTCTCTACGCACTTGCCGTGTTGCATTACCGCCACCGAATCCGCCAGTTTTTTTACAATGCTGAGGTTATGGGTGATAAACAGCAATCCCATATTGAGCTCGCGCTGGAGTTCCCGCAGTAGAGATAAAATCTGCGCCTGTACGGAGACGTCGAGGGCGGTGGTCGGCTCATCGGCGATCAGTAATTCCGGCCGTGTTAACAGCGCCATGGCTATCATGACGCGCTGGCGTTCGCCGCCGGAAAGCTGATGCGGATAATCGCGCAGACGCTGGCTCGCCTGGCGGATACCGACCCGATCCAGACAACCGATCATCTCCGCCCTTGCCGCCTCCCGACGCATTCCCCGATGGAGCGACAGCACTTCATAGAGCTGTTTTTCCAGCGTATGCAGCGGGTTAAGTGAAACCATCGGTTCCTGAAAAATCATGGCGATTTTATTGCCGCGCACGCCGCGTAGCGTCTGCTCGCTGGCATGAAGCAATGATTCGCCGTGAAAGCGAATATCGCCGGAGAGGTAGACGGCGGGAGGGGTAGGCAAAAGACGCAGAATGGAAAGCGCCGTCACGCTTTTTCCTGACCCGGACTCGCCGACCAGCGCCAGCGTTTCCCCGGCGTTCACCTGTAACGAAATGGCGTTAACGACAGGGCGCACGTGCTGTTGCTGACGGAAACCTACCGATAAATTTTCAATCGCAAGCAATGGAGATGTCATCTTATACCGCCTTAGCAGGATCAAAGGCGTCGCGTACCGCTTCGCCGATAAAAATCAGCAGCGATAGCAGAATGGCGACAGACAGAAAGGCGGCGATCCCCAGCCAGGGAGCCTGTAAGTTGTTTTTCCCCTGTAAAAGAAGTTCGCCGAGAGAAGGGGAGCCAAGCGGCAGACCAAATCCCAGAAAATCCAGCGACGTCAGGGTGGTGATGGAGCTACATAAAATGAACGGTAAAAATGTCAGGGTAGCGACCATCGCATTAGGCAACATATGGCGCAGGATAATGTCACGATCGCTGACGCCAAGCGCCTGCGCGGCGCGGATATAGTCAAAATTGCGGGTCCGTAAAAATTCGGCGCGCACCACGCCCACCAGACTCATCCAGCCAAACAGTACGGTTATGGCCAGCAGCCACCAGAAGTTAGGCTGCACTACGCTGGAAAGTAAAATAATCAGAAACAGGGTCGGCATCCCCGACCAGACTTCGATGAGACGTTGTCCCCATAAATCGACTTTGCCGCCATAATAGCCCTGTAGCGCGCCCGCCAGTACGCCCATGACGCTGGAGCAAATCGTTAACATCAGACCGAATAAAATAGAAATGCGGGTGCCGTACAGGATGCGGGCGAAAACGTCGCCGCCATTCGCATCGGTGCCCAGCCAGTTTTTCGCCGAAGGCGGGGAGGGGAAAGGCTGCGTGGTGGCAAAATTAATGGTATTGGCGCCAAAGCGTACGGGGGCCCACAACACCCAGCCCCGATTCTCAAGCTGCCGTTGTAGCCAGGGGTCCTGATAATCTGCCGTTGTCGCCAGCGGGCCGCCGAAATCGCGCTCGCTGTAATTTTTTACCAGCGGAAAATACCACTGGCCTTCATAGCGCACCAGCAATGGCTTATCGTTAGCAATCAGTTCCGCACATAAGCTCAGGCTGAACATGACCAGGAAAATCCATAGTGACCAATAGCCCCGGCGATTATGGCGGAAACGCGCCCAGCGGGCCTGATTGACCGGGCTTAATCGCGGCATTATCGTCCCTCAAAATCAATGCGTGGATCGACCAGCGTATAGCTGATATCGCTCAGGATATTCAGTAATAAGCCAATCAGGGTAAAGATATAAAGCGTACCGAACATCACCGGATAGTCGCGCGAAACGGTTGCTTCATAACCCAGCAGCCCCAGGCCGTTGAGCGAGAACATGACTTCAATTAGCAACGAGCCGGTGAAAAACATACTGATAAAAGTGGCGGGAAACCCGGCGATCACCAGCAGCATGGCGTTACGAAAAACATGTTTCCAGAGAATGTTTTTTTCACTCACGCCTTTAGCGCGAGCGGTAACGACATACTGTTTACGCACCTCGTCGAGAAACGAATTTTTCGTCAGCATCGTCAGGGCGGCAAAACCGCCGATGACGGTCGCCAACACCGGTAGCGTAATATGCCACAAATAATCGGTGATTTTTTGGTACCACGGTAACGTGTCAAAGTTGGCGGAGACCAGGCCACGTAGCGGAAAGATATCGTAGTAGCTGCCGCCGGCAAAAAAGACGATTAATAAAATAGCGAACAGAAAGGCGGGGATCGCATAACCAATAATGATAAACGCGCTGCTCCACACATCAAAGCGACTGCCGTTATGGACGGCTTTGCGGATCCCCAGCGGGATAGACACCAGATAAATAATCAGCGTGCTCCATAATCCCAGGGTAATGGAGACGGGAAGGCTATCTTTGATCAGCGTTAGTACGGATGCGCTGCGAAACAGACTGTCGCCGAAGTCAAAAGAGAGATAGTCCCGTAGCATCTTGAAATAACGCTCATGCAGCGGTTTGTCGAAGCCGTAGCGATGGGTGATCTCCGCGATCACCTCCGGATCGAGTCCCCGGCCGCCACGATAATGGCTGTCGCTGATATTGCCGACGCCGGTTTGCGCATGACTGGCGCGAACGCCTTCGCCGCTGGCGCCGGGCAACGCGCCGCCCTGGCCAAATTCAATCGCGGCAATCGCCTGATCGACAGGGCCGCCGGGAGCGATCTGCACGATAAAAAAGTTAATGGTAATAATGGCCCATAGCGTGGGGATCACCAGTAACAGACGGCGGATAAGATAGGCGCCCATTGATTCTTACTACCTCCTGGCTGCCGGTAGCTTGGCGGCTTTGTTGACATCATACCACCAGGTATCTAACCCGATGGTATATACCGGGCGAATCGCCGGATGGGAGAATTTATCCCACCAGGCGAGCCTGTCTTGCGCCATATACCACATCGGCAGCATGTAATAGTTCCAGGTCAGCACGCGATCCAGCGCCCGTCCCAGCGGCACCAGTTTCGCTTTATCACCCTGCGCTGCGATAATTTGCGCGATCAGTTTATCCACCACCGGGCTTTGTACGCCGGGAGCGTTATAACTGGAGTCAATGTATTCCGACGCCCATGAGATTTGTAGATCGGAGCTGGGCCAGGGCATCGCCCGCCATAGCCTCGGCATCATGTCATAGTCGCGGCTACGCATCCGGTTAGTGAGTTGAGAATTATCAACCTGACGGATAGTCATCGTAATGCCCAGACGCTGAAGATTATGCTGGAAGGGCAGAACCCACTGGCTATTACTGCTGGCAGGAAGGAGAAGTTCAAACGTCAGAGGCTTACCGGTGACGCTATTGACCCGTTGCTGTCCGTTGATCACCCATCCGGCCTGCGTCAACAAGGCGTCAGCTTTAAGAAGATTTTCGCGATCGTAGCCGTCGCCGTTAGAGACCGGCGGCTGATAGATCTGGGTGAAGACTTCAGGAGGAAGATCTTTTTTCATCGGCGCGAGTAATACCAGCTCATCGGCGTCAGGGTAATTTCTGGCGGCGTACTCGGTATTCTGGAAGTAACTGTTGGTTCGGCTCCAGGCATTATAGAACAGCGCTTTATTCATCCACTCAAAATCGAAGGCCAGGGTGACAGCTTCACGTACCCGCCGGTCTTTAAATACCGGGCGCTGAATATTAAAGGCCAGCCAGCGTGTGTCCTGCGCCGACTCGTTTTTCTGTTCTTCTTTAATGATGTAATGATTATCGAAATTTTTACCGATGTAGCGCGTTGCCCAGTTCTTAGCGTCGTTTTCCAGCCGTAGATCAAATGCGCCCGCTTTAAACGCCTCGAAAGCGACATTGTCATCAAGGTAGTAATCGTAGCGGATAGTGTCGAGGTTAAAACGTCCACGATTGACCGGCAGATTAGCCGCCCAGTAGTTTTTGACGCGTGAATAGACAATGTACTGGCCCATTTTCCACTGAGTAATCCGGTATGGCCCGCTGGCTAAGGGCGGCGTTGAAAGCGGATCGCTGAGTTTGTGATTTTTCCAGAATTTTTCGGGCATGATCGGTAGTGAAAACAGACTAAGCATGTCTTCTTTACCAGGCTTCGCCAGCTCAATTCGCACGGTTAAAGGCGCAATCGCCTTCACGGTAGTACCTTTATAGACCAGACGGAACTGCGGTACGCCTTCGGTCATAAACTTATGAAAGGTAAAGGCTACATCGCGGGCGGTAATGGGCGTGCCATCGTGAAAACGAGCGCGGGGATTAATCGAGATTTCCACCCAGGAATAGTCGGCGGCATAGCGGGCATGGTCGGCAATCAGCGGGTAATAGCTTCCGGGTTCATCATCCGAGGTGGTAAAAAGCGTATCGTAAAGGGCTTCGGTACGTACGCCGGGATTGCCGCGCAGCGAATAGCGATTGAAATTATCGAACGTACCAATGGCGGAAAGCGTCATCTGACCGCCTTTCGGCGCAGCAGGATTCACATAATCAAAGTGATCAAAGTTAAAAGCATACTTAGGTTCGCCGAGTACGGCGAAAGCGTAGCTTTCTTTGATTTCCTGGGCCTGGGCGCCAGCGCTAACCAGTGCGACAAGCAGAAGCATTACGCGCGCAATCATCTGAAGGCGGTTTCCTTATCGTATTGCCCGCTGCAAACCGGCAGGCGTTTCGCTGAATAATAAGTGACGTTGCGTCTGATGTGAATCCGTTAAAACCGTAAGGGGACTACCATTCAGGCACGGAAGGCGCCGACATCCACAGCACGAAATCTTTTAGGGGTAAAGGACGGCTAATCCAGTACCCCTGCAAGTAATTAACACCGTGATCGCGTAGCCAACGGGCCTGCTCCGGCGTTTCAACGCCCTCGGCCACCGTCAGCATATTCAGGCGTCTGGAGAGTGTCAGCACGGTATCCAGAACCGGAGACGTGACGGTTTCCGTGCCGATCGCCTGGATAAAGCCGCGATCGATTTTCAGATAATCTAAAGTAAATCGCTCCAGATAAATCAGGGCGCTATGGCCTGTACCGAAATCATCTATAGCGATTTCAAACCCGGCGGAATGCAGCCATTCGAACAGTTTGGCCGCTTCATACTGCTGGAGCATATCGCGTTCAGTGATTTCCAGCACGATATGAAAATGGTGCGCGGGCAGGGCGTCCCTGAGCCGGTGCATATCCTCTTTAAAACTGTCGCTGTGCAGATGTTCCGGCGCGATGTTAATGCCAAATTTGGCACCGACGGGCATCACCTTCTGTAGCGTGGGTGCGTCGCGGGCGATCAGCTCGAACAGATGCTGCGTTAACGGTACGATAAGTTGCTGCGCTTCGGCATAGTGGATAAAGGCATCCGGCGGAATCTCGCCTGCCGTAGGGTGACGCCAGCGCAGTAAGACTTCAAGCCCGGTGACGCTCAGCGTACGAGTATCGACGACGGGCTGATAAACCACATAAAACTGCTCGTGTTTGATCGCCGTTAAAATCTCTTTGCCCGGTCGCGTCCGGAGGGCATAGATAAAGTAACAGATAAACCCCGCTACGATGCCGCTAATGCAGCCCAGCATCAACGCATACCACAAGTCATTGTAGGTCCAGCTATCGGCATAAAGCTGTATTTTAAGCGGCAGGCCGTTGATAGTTGCCTGTCGTGAAGGCGTGCCCGGCAGCTCCGCGACGGTCAGCAGACGCGAAGAAAAGGTCGACAGCGCGGTATTGCCGACAATCAGCGCGATGCCGTTAAAATCGTCCTGGCGCGTGGTATAGAGTAAGTAGGGCGTCAGGTTAATATTCAGCGATGTGAATACGCCGCTGTCATTTAATAATGGGTTTCGATACCAAATCACCATTGTCGGTTTGTTGGGCATCATTGGCGTGCCGGGCAGAATCGCCATAGCAACGTCTTTGCGGATATCTATATCCGGTACCAGTTGCTGAAGCGGCATATTCATGGCGCCAGTGGCGGAAGAGCAGAACACTTTTTTATCTTTAATCAATAAGAAGGCGCGGACATTAAGGCTAAAAGCGGCTCTTGAGGTGAGTTCTGCGCCAACCTGCTGACAGGTGTTGATCGTCAACGGTTGAAGAATATCGGTGGTGGCTTTCAGGTCGGCGAAATAGCTGGCCAGGTAATGTTGTACATCAGAAAGGAGCGTATTGTATTTAACATCCCGTTTATGCCACGACAGGAAAAATTGCAGGCTACCAATAAGTAATGCTGCCGCCATCCCCGTAATGATACAGGTAAGCAGGATTTTCCGACCGGAAGAGGAGTCGCGTGTTAGCATAATTCCTGGTGTGACCTGAAAAGGCGGATGCCGGTTAAACTGGTTGATTTATAAGACTATAGCCTGGATTACCCCGGATAGTCATGCTTTTCTGTGATGCGCAGGAAAGCGTATTGTCGCAGTAGTCGTTGGCGGAAACGACCTGAATGTCTGATGGCGCTATGTTTATCAGGCCTATGTTCGTGTGTTGTAGGCTGGATAAGAGGCGACACGTCGCTATTCGGTAAAACGGGTTCAGAAGGGATAATAAGCAAAAGCACTGCCGAAGCAGTGCTTTTTATGCCGTCTCATCAGGTAAGCCAAGGGAGGTGCTGCCTGATGAAGATTAACTGCGGCTCAGAACTCGACGCGCTTCATTGTAGCGTTTTTTCCAGTACGGTTCGTTCATACTGGAGATAATGACGCCGCTACTGGTAGACGCATGGACAAACTGGTTATTGCCGATATAAATACCGACATGACGACCAGTGGAACCGGCGCGGAACAGAACCAGATCGCCCGTACGCAGGTTATTGCGTGAAACCGCTTTGCCCATTTCCTGCTGTTCATAGGTTGAACGCGGAAGCTCTAAACCAAACTGTTCACGGAAGGTGCGCTGTACAAAGCTGGAACAGTCGACGCCTTTCTTAGTGCTGCCGCCAAGGCGGTAACGCACGCCTTTCCAGTCAGCATACTGATCCATAATCCGCGACTTAACGTCGAGGTTACGCACCATATTTTCAAATTCATCCTGAGAGGCTTGCAGTGAAGAGCTATCGCTATTGCCCACAGCATGCGTCTCAGAATGCATATTCTTTGCGGTATTGGTGGTTGTGCTACAAGCAGAAAGCAGAACCGCAACTGCAATCGCAGGAATCCCGCGCAAAATATATCTCAAAATCGGTTGAGATTTGACCATGTTGTTTGTTTTCCCTTGAAGTCCTTAACGATAAATATCGTTATAAAAATGCCAAACGTGATGAGACTAATTACCTGCACAGCTTGAGACAATTCTTTGTGCACAAATCTGTGGCGGAACGCACAAATTTATTCGCAATGAGAATAATTATCTGGCGAGGCAAAACGAGTTTGAGATTACCCGATTGTTGCTGTCATTGCGAGCGATTTCGCGTGATTTTTTATAAGAATTTATGATACGAAAAGTGAACTATCAGCACGGGTCAAATTAAGCGCAAATCGTTTAAAAATCGGACAACCTGTTCATTTTGCACAGGAATAATATGACCGAAAAATGATGGGCTGGGGGAATATCATCATAAATTACCTTCAACGATGTAAAACTATCGCTGAAGGTAATGTTAATTACATGGGTTATTTGTTTAAAATTTGTTTATTTCCGCCCGGGAGATAATTCTCAAAAAGCGCTATCGCCCGGTCGCTGAGCGGGGTCATCAGCCACCAGGGGAGGCCAATCAAAATAACCGTGAGTGACCCGACCACAATATCGGTGAACCAGTGAGCGCCAATCATAACGCGCGGAAACGCGAAAACCACAAATATAATAAGGGCGATAATCCCCGCCGTTTTGCCGAAATAACGCAGCATAAAGGCGGAAAATATCAGCAGCATCATACCGTGATCGCCTGGGAAACTGTCTTTTGACGCGTCTTTTGTCGGGATATGCAGCAACTCGCTGACGCGATAAATATGCTCAAAAGAGAGCGTTGGGCTGGCGCGCTTGACGGGGAGCAGCGCCTGACCGAGTTGGTTAAGCACCACCGCTGTTAGCAGCATGACCAATCCGATTATCACAATGCGCCGCCGGCCCGACGCGTCTTCTTTTAGCCAGAAACTGAGCATCAGTCCGCCCATCGCCAGCAGCGAACAGCCGTCAAACGCCCGATTATTGGTAATAGCGACCCACCAGAGGAACGCGTGGCTTTCCACCAGTTTCTGGTTAAAGAAGTGGAATATGCCGGAATCAATGGTGAACCAGAAGCCGTGATTGACGGGAAGATACCATGACAAAAACAGCGCCAGACCGGCGGCATTAAGCAGAATTATCAAGGAATAGCGGGTTTTCATCGTCATTTCGCCATAGTTTTTAAACGGTGGCAACCTTACGCGTGCGTCGCTAAACGAAGCTTCAACAAGGCCGTCTGTAACGTATTCCAGTCGGTTTCTGTGTTTGAGATAAGTTCAACCCGGCTATCCGGCGGCGCGACACTCTGTGTTTCGATGTGCAGGTCATCGCCCTGGCGATTGATGCGTACCAGCCCCTCTTGTATGCGCATAACGCCTTTCACCCGGCCCACCGGCGCCAGACGCGCCCATTCGAGTAGGCCAATGGTGTCAAACACGGTATCGGCATCGAAAATCCAGCCGCAGGCCTGATGACCTTGTCCGCTATTGAGGCTGCGTCGCCAGCGCTGCTGGGCGGGCAGATTTAGCGCGGCGAGTCCTTTTTTACTGGCATGAGTGTGAGAATGCGCGGCGCTGGCCGGCAGTTCCGCCAGATTTTGTCGTGGTAAATCCAGAAGCTTACCGTCTATCTGTCCATGTTCGGCATGAATCAGTTGACGATCGCCGCCGTACTGTCGCCACCACTGTTGCAGGGCGGCATCGCTCTGCGCCGTGGCGCGATCGGTCTTATTGGCGATGATAATATCGGCTGAGGCGAGCTGATCGCGGAAATTTTCATTGGCGACGCTCTGTTGGTCCAGTAGCAGGCGAGGGTCAAGGATGCAGAGCGTAGCGCGTAAATCAATCCACGGCTCATAAACCGGCGCAGTTAATAAATCCAGAATCTGTTTTGGGTGCCCCAGTCCGGTTGGTTCAATCAGCAACCGATCAGGTTTGCCCTGGCGTAGCAGCGTGTTGAGCCCCACCTGCATAGGCAATCCGTTGACGCAGCACATGCAGCCGCCGGGGATCTCTTTTAGCAGTGCGCCGCTGTCGGCAAGCAGCGCGCCGTCAATACCCACTTCGCCAAATTCATTGACCAGGACGGCCCACTTTTCAGCCGGATCTTTATGGGCTAATAAATGAAGGATAGAGGTGGTTTTTCCGCTACCGAGAAATCCAGTAATAAGATTGGTTTTGGTCACGTCAGCTCCAGAATATTGATACAACATAACAACTTTTAATAATCCTGGCGAATAAACGTGAAAAAGAGAAGCGCTGAGTTGACGAAGTCGTGCTTCTGCCATCTTAAGAGCAGAAAATGTTAAATTTTTAACGTTTCTCTTGCCTGGTGCAGAACAATCAATAAAGAAAAGGGTCAGACTGCGCCCTGGGGCGCAGCCGAAAAATGTGAAACTTAATCCGCGCGCCCCATATAACGGCGCTCTTCGATATGAATGCGGATTTTCTCACCTGCGCTCAGGTATTCAGGAACCTGAATCACCAGACCGGTGCTTAATGTCGCGGGTTTGTTACGTGCGCTGGCGGACGCCCCTTTAATACCCGGCGCGGTTTCGACGATTTCCAGATCCACGGTCTGCGGAAGCTCTAGCGCCAGCAGTTGGCCGTCCCAGGTCAGAACCTGCATATCCGGCATTCCGCCTTCAGGCATAAACAGCAACTCTTCTTCAATCTGATCTTTGGTGAAGGTATACGGCGTATAGTCTTCTTTATCCATGAACACATATTCGTTGCCATCGACATAAGAAAAGTCAACGCCGCGACGGCTCAGGGTGACGGTATCAACGATATCGTCGCCTTTGAAACGTTCTTCCACTTTCAGACCGGTGCGGACATCGGAAAAACGCATTTTATACAGTGTGGCGGCGCCACGGGCGGTAGGCGACTGAATGTCGATATCTTTCACAATCAGCAATTTGCCGTTGTAGTTCAGTACCATACCTTTTTTGATTTCGTTCGCTCTTGGCATCGAGGAGATCCTGTTGTAGAGATTATCTAAAATATCGCGTAAAACTACTCGCGCCGGGCCGTCCAGGCAAGTGGAAATGTCACTTTTGCTGGTGCAAAAAAGGTGATACTGTTCGCCCGCTTTCCGCTCCGCGTTCAACGAGAATACGCGATGGCATGTCGCCCGGAGGGGGGAAGTGTGCTGTGTTGTCCCTTCTGTTTCCAGCCTTGTCTTCGGAATGTCTGAGGGCAGGCCTGATCATGATGACGTCCACATTTTAAATCTGGATTTTTCTTTGGACAAATTCTGTTATCTTTCATTTGGTTATAAATAGAGGGCTGAGCATGGACTGTCGTAGCGGTTGTGGCGCTTGCTGTATTGCGCCTTCAATTTCGTCGCCGATACCCGGAATGCCGTATGGCAAGCCGATGAATACCAGATGCGTGCAGCTTTCGGAAGATAACTTGTGCCTTATCTTTGGCTCGCCTTTACGCCCAAAAGTGTGCTCTGGTTTGCAACCGACAGGGGACATGTGTTTAACGACCCGGGAAGAGGCCATTATTTATTTGCTGGAACTCGAACAGAAAACCTTACCATGAGCTAAGCCGTTTTTGATAAACGTGCAGGGGCTTACGTTATATCTCGAAATAGTCTGCAAAAGCTGCGCCTCAAATTACCTCCTTTTACCATTAAATAGCGTAATACATGCTTCCCTTATTTCGTGGCTTCTGAAGCGGTAGATGTCGCCGCTCAACCCCGTTGGTGCCTGAACGTGTACCGAATAAACCGTCACATAAAACAAAAACGATCAATTTTATTTATATGATAGCTTTTATCTATTAAAGAGAGGAATTTTGATCGATTTTAATTATTTATAACGATCGATATCATGAATTTGATAGTTTATATCTATCATTGATGTATTTACCGATCGATATAACCAGTGTGAATGTGTTGTTATTTTCCTTTAAAATACTCGAATTCTTATGTGTGGGTTTTATCTTATGAAGAAATATACGTTCGCAGCCAGGGCGTTTATTTTTACGCTGGTGTTGCTTTTTGTTATTTCAGTATTCGGGTTGACTATTAGCGTTTTAAAAGGGATGTGAAATGCGGGGAGAAAATAGTGAAATTGATTTAGTCGACGTTTCCTTATTCCTTATAAGAAAATGGCTAAGTATCGTGATCGCTACCTTTATTTTTGTCGCCATTGGCTATGTTTTTGTGAGCGTGCAGCATGATACAAAGGTTGTGAGTATTACGATCAAACCTAATCTGGATACGCCTGCTACCTATGCGTTATGTGGCTATACTAATGATATTCAATGTAAAACAACGGTTATCCTTAACCAGTTTAGCCGTTTCTTGCCTGCGAACTATAAAAATAAAATAAGTTTTGACGCGAAAAATCAGCTTGTCCTTTTTAAGGCGCAGGGGAGGGAAGAAAGCGTCAATAATATTATTTCCACCCTGAAAAATAGTGTCGATAAAATGGCAGCATGGTATATCGATGACGGTGACATTAAACGTTATAGCGTGCATAAAAATATGTTACAAACGGAAACATATGCAAAGCTATCATTGTTGTCGGAGGCGGTTAAAAATAATGCTAACATTGAAGTGATAGAAGTTGCTGTTACACCAAAATATAAGATGCGGCTGGTGCTGGTCCTTTGCGGGCTGATGGGCGTAATTTTCTCAATAACCGGTCTTTTATGTAGGAGGGCGCTAACAGAATATCGTATTGAGAAAAAGACAATGAATGACCGTGCATGAACATTGCGCAGAGATAAACTCTGCGCTGAAATGTGTCGAAGAGTAAAAGTATCAGGCTTGCAAGTTAAACATCTTTAATACGCGCCAGGCAGAACATGGTGGCGACAATCATAACTAACGCAAACCAGAAGACCGCATGGTAATTCCAGATTTCTGCGGCGATTCCCGCCAACGAACCGGCAATGATCCAGCCGACGCGAATGGTATTGGTATACAGCGTGGTGGCTGAACCCGCCTGGCCTGGCATGAGATCCTGAAAATAGAGCATGCCAATCCCGCCAAGAATGCCGATGTAAATCGCGTTCAGCAACTGCAAGCCGAGCAACGTCGCCGGCGCGTGCGCCAGCAACATACCCGCATAAAAGCACAGTCCGGCGACAACGGCGATGCACATTAACAGGCGTTTTCCCAGCCGTTTGGCGAAGTAACCTGCAATCAGCATTGTGGGAATCTCCAGCCCGGCGGCGGTGCCCATCATCACGCCTGCAAGTTTTTCCGGAAGATGCAGCTCATTGATGATAAACAGCGGCATATTAATGATATACAGGCTGTTAGTCCCCCACATTAATGTACAGATGACAAACAGCAACAGCGTATCGCGGCGATTACGACGCGGTGCTTCCAGCGTGCCGGTTGCCAGCGGCGCATCTTTGCGCATTGACGGTAAAAAGAACCACACCATGACGCCGCAGACGATAAAAGCTACCGCCGCGCTCAAATACATCACCGTAAAGCTAAAACCCATCGCCAGCGCATAGGCCAGCGGCGGCCCAATGACCCAGGCCAACGAGACCTGGGCGCGGAGGATTGAGCTGAACATCACTGCTTCACGACCTGTACGATCGGCATGTTCTCGGGCCAGCGCAAACATCTGCGGGTTGGCGGTAGAGCCGAAGCTACTGAGAAAGACGCCAATGAACAGCAAAATAAAGTAGTTGCGGTTCCAGGCAAACAACACGCAGGCCAACATGCCCAGCACGCAACAGAAAACGATCAGTTTTTTGCGATCGCCTTTTTTATCTGAGCGACCCGCCAGAAACTGGCTCACGATAATGCCGATAACCGCGCTGCCGGTAAAAAAGAATCCCACCATGCCGGGACGGGCGTGAACCTCATCCGTCAGAAAAATACTGAGCGTCGGCGCCTGTAGCGCACCGGCAATACCGGTGAGAAAAGCGACGATCAAAAAGGCGGTAGACGTCAGGTCAAACGATTTAGGCGCAGCGGCGGCGGGACTGTTGTGCATGTTTCTATATCAGTGGTGTGAAGAGAGGCGGAGTTTACGCTGCCCGTCAGAAAATAAACAGGCGTCTGAATCAAAATCGACACGAAAAATCAAAATAGCATTCCAGTTTGTTACCAGGGCGTGCTGACGCAAGCTGAAAGAAAAAAGCTGAAGCCTTTTATGCGTCAGCTATTGAGGGTCTGTTGGAGAAAAAATGTGCTTCACCTCAAAAAATTGCTACAAAACCGGTAACTTTTCTTGCGTGCTGAAGCAGAAAGATCCAGACTTCTTGAAACGTTTCAGCGCGATCTGGTTTTTTTGATAACTCAGATTGGCGCTTTTTTTCTCATAGCGGCTGAATCGTTTCAATTCAGCAGGAGAGGAGACACATGTTCCAGTTATCGGTTCAGGACATTCATCCGGGCGAGCAGGCCGGAAATAAAGAAGAGGCCATTCGGCAAATCGCCGCCGCGTTAGCGCAGGCGGGGAATGTGGCGGGCGGCTATGTTGACGGTATGCTGGCGCGCGAACAGCAAACCTCGACCTTTCTTGGCAATGGTATTGCGATTCCCCATGGCACAACAGACACGCGCGATCAGGTGCTGAAAACCGGCGTCCAGGTCTTTCAATTTCCGCAGGGCGTTACCTGGGGAGAAGGCCAGGTCGCCTACGTGGCGATTGGTATTGCCGCCAGTTCGGACGAACACCTTGGCCTGCTGCGTCAGCTGACGCATGTGCTGAGCGATGACTCCGTGGCTGAACAGCTGAAATCCGCGACAACGGCGGAAGAGCTGCGCGCATTGCTGATGGGCGAGAAGCAAAGTGAACAATTAAAACTTGATAATGAGACGATGACGCTGGATGTCATCGCCAGCTCGCTGGTCACATTGCAGGCGCTAAATGCGGCGCGTCTGAAAGAGGCGGGAGCGGTTGATGCGGCGTTCGTCGCAAAAACGATTAACGATAGTCCGATGAATCTGGGGCAAGGCATCTGGCTGAACGACAGCGCGGAAGGCAATTTGCGCAGCGCTGTTGCGGTAAGCCGTGCGACCCAGGCGTTTGACGTAGAGGGTGAAAAAGCAGCCTTATTAGTCACTGTTGCGATGACCGACGAGCAGCCGATTGCCGTGCTAAAACGCCTCGGCGACCTGTTGCTGAACAATAAAGCCGATCGTCTGCTGAGCGCCGACGCCGCGACGCTGCTGGCGTTGCTGACCAGTGATGATGCGCTGACGGATGACGTACTGAGCGCGGAATTTGTAGTGCGTAATGAGCATGGTCTCCATGCCCGTCCGGGCACCATGCTGGTGAATACGATTAAACAATTTAACAGTGAAATTACCGTGACAAACCTTGATGGAACCGGAAAACCGGCAAACGGACGTAGTCTGATGAAAGTGGTGGCGTTAGGCGTGAAGAAAGGCCATCGTCTGCGCTTTACCGCGCAGGGTGAAGATGCTGAACAGGCGCTGAAAGCGATTGGCGATGCGATCGCCGCCGGCCTCGGGGAGGGCGCATAATGAGCAGGCGTGTCGCCACCATTACCCTTAATCCGGCTTACGATCTGGTTGGGTTTTGCCCTGAAATCGAACGCGGTGAAGTGAACCTGGTGAAAACCACGGGTCTGCACGCGGCGGGCAAAGGCATTAACGTTGCCAAGGTGCTGAAAGACTTAGGCATCGACGTCACCGTCGGCGGTTTTCTCGGTAAAGATAACCAGGACGGTTTTCAGCAATTGTTCAGCGAACTGGGCATCGCTAACCGCTTTCAGGTGGTTCAGGGCCGGACCCGCATCAACGTGAAGCTGACGGAAAAAGATGGCGAAGTGACCGACTTCAACTTTTCCGGCTTTGACGTGACCCCCGCAGACTGGGAACGCTTTGTTAACGACTCCCTGAGCTGGCTGGGTCAGTTCGATATGGTCTGCGTCAGCGGTAGCTTACCGGCTGGCGTGAGTCCGGAAGCGTTCACCGACTGGATGACGCGTCTGCGCAGCCAGTGTCCATGCATTATCTTTGATAGTAGCCGTGAAGCGTTAGTCGCCGGTCTTAAAGCTGCGCCGTGGCTGGTGAAACCGAATCGCCGCGAACTGGAAATTTGGGCGGGTCGTAAGCTCCCGGAAATGAAAGATGTGATTGATGCGGCGCACGCGTTACGCGAACAGGGTATCGCCCATGTGGTGATTTCGCTGGGGGCGGAAGGCGCGCTGTGGGTTAACGCCTCAGGAGAATGGATCGCTAAACCACCGGCGGTTGACGTGGTAAGTACCGTCGGCGCAGGCGATTCCATGGTTGGCGGATTGATTTACGGCCTGCTGATGCGCGAGTCCAGCGAACATACGCTGCGTCTGGCGACGGCGGTTGCCGCGCTGGCGGTCAGCCAGAGCAATGTGGGTATTACCGATCGTCCTCAGTTGGCCGCAATGATGGCGCGTGTCGACTTACAACCGTTTAACTGACAGCAGGAGAGGCATAATGAAAACGCTGCTGATAATTGACGCTAATCTCGGCCAGGCTCGCGCTTACATGGCGAAAACCCTGCTTGGAGCGGCGGCGCATAAAGCAAATCTGGAAATTATCGACAATCCGAATGATGCTGAGCTGGCGATCGTATTGGGCGAATCTCTGCCGAACGACAATGCTTTGAACGGCAAAAAGGTTTGGCTGGGGGATATTGGCCGCGCCGTCGCGCATCCGGAACTGTTTCTGAGTGAAGCCAAAAGCCATGCGACCCCTTACAGCGCCCCTGCTGCGGCTGCTCCTGCGGCGAGCGGCGGTCCGAAACGCGTGGTCGCGGTAACGGCCTGCCCGACCGGCGTCGCTCATACTTTTATGGCGGCTGAAGCCATTGAAACAGAAGCGAAAAAACGCGGCTGGTGGGTAAAAGTCGAAACGCGCGGCTCCGTGGGGGCCGGCAATGCCATCACCCCGGAAGAGGTGGCGGAAGCGGATTTAGTGATTGTGGCGGCGGATATCGAAGTGGATCTGGCGAAGTTTGCCGGTCTCCCAATGTACCGCACGTCGACCGGCCTGGCGCTGAAAAAGACGGCGCAGGAGCTGGATAAAGCCGTAGCGGAAGCGACGCCGTATCAACCGGCGGGTAAGGCATCGCAAGCGGCGACCGAAGGGAAGAAAGAGAGCGCTGGCGCATACCGGCATCTGTTGACGGGCGTTTCTTACATGCTGCCTATGGTGGTTGCCGGGGGACTGTGTATTGCGCTTTCCTTCGCCTTTGGTATTGAAGCCTTTAAGGTGCCGGACACGCTGGCGGCGGCGCTGATGCAGATTGGCGGCGGTTCGGCGTTTGCGCTGATGGTACCGGTACTGGCGGGTTATATCGCTTTCTCCATCGCGGATCGCCCAGGCCTTACGCCAGGTCTGATTGGCGGTATGCTGGCGGTTAGCACCGGTTCCGGTTTTATCGGCGGGATCATTGCCGGCTTCCTTGCCGGGTATATGGCGAAGCTTATCAGTACCAAACTGAAACTTCCGCAAAGTATGGAAGCGCTGAAGCCAATCCTGATCATCCCGTTAATTTCCAGTCTGGTGGTGGGGCTGGCGATGATTTACCTGATCGGTAAACCGGTTGCCGGGATTCTGGAAGGGCTCACCCACTGGCTGCAAACCATGGGGACGGCAAACGCGGTGCTGCTGGGCGCGATTCTCGGCGGGATGATGTGTACCGACATGGGCGGCCCGGTGAACAAAGCGGCGTATGCGTTTGGCGTTGGTCTGCTGAGTACGCAAACTTACGCGCCGATGGCGGCGATCATGGCCGCAGGTATGGTACCGCCGTTAGCGCTGGGTCTGGCGACGATGGTGGCGCGTCGTAAGTTCGACAAAGCGCAGCAGGAAGGCGGTAAAGCGGCGTTGGTGCTGGGGCTGTGCTTTATCACTGAAGGCGCTATTCCGTTTGCGGCACGCGACCCGATGCGTGTACTGCCGTGCTGTATCGTTGGCGGCGCGTTGACCGGGGCTATTTCTATGGCGGTAGGCGCAAAATTGATGGCGCCGCATGGCGGTCTGTTTGTTCTGCTTATCCCAGGCGCAATTACGCCGGTATTGGGATACCTGCTGGCAATTGTGGCCGGTACGCTGGTGGCAGGACTGGCTTATGCCGTCCTGAAACGTCCGGAGACGGAAGTCGCGGCAAAAGCGGCGTAAGAGAAACACGCTAAAAAAGGCAGAGCGCGCTCTGCCTTTTTTATTGCCTGAAGAACATTGAGCGTCAGGCCACCGCTTCGGCAATTTGCTGGGCTTTTAACCACGCAATCTCTTCCGCCCAGATATCAGGATTGATGGTCTCCAGTATCAGCGGAATACCGTCAAAACGCGCATCCTGCATAATCCAACGAAACGCATCGTGGCCGATATTGCCTTCACCCAGGCTGTGATGACGGTCAACGCGGCTACCGAAGGCGCTTTTGGCGTCGTTAAGGTGCATTCCGCGCAAATACTGAAATCCGACAATTTTCCCGAATCCGGCGAACGTTTTCTCGCATGCCTCTGGCGTACGCAGATCGTATCCGGCGGCAAAGGCATGGCAGGTATCGATACAGACGCCAACGCGCGACTTATCTTCCACGCCGTCGATGATGGCGGCTAACTGTTCAAACTCAAACCCCAGATTACTGCCCTGACCGGCTGTATTTTCGATAACCGCCGTAACGCCCTCGGTCTGCGCGAGGGCGATATTGATGGATTCCGCGATCCGCGCCAGGCAATCCTCCTGTGCAATCTGCATCAGATGGCTACCGGGATGAAAATTAAGCAAGGTTAAGCCGAGTTGTTCACAGCGTTGCATTTCATCGAGAAAGGCATCGCGTGATTTTTCCAGCGCTTCACTGACCGGATGGCCCAGATTAATCAGATAACTATCGTGGGGAAGGATTTGCGCCGCCGAGAAATGATACTTTTCACAGGCGATTTTAAAGTCATCAATGACCTGGGGAGTAAGGGGGGCGGCACGCCACTGACGCTGGTTTTTTGTGAAAAGCGCAAAGGCCGTTGCGCCAATTTCAGCCGCGCGGGCAGGGGCGTTAGCCAGACCGCCAGCAGCGCTGACGTGCGCTCCGATGTATTTCATAAAAGACTCCTGTTAAACCCGCTAACGGTTCATTACGAACGCTATGATAACGGGTTAACAGGCGTGAAACGTAATAATTTATGCGATAAGGCTATGGATTAGGACGTTAATGGCGCCACCGCCAATAATCAGCCAGGCGAATAATGCCAGCGCCATCAGCAGCGGTTTCGCCCCCGCTTTTTTCAATGCGCTAACGTGAGTGGTCAGACCCAACGCCGCCATTGCCATCGCCAGCAGTACCGTGTCCAGCGTCACCAGCATATCCACCACGGCTTTCGGCAGCAGGTGGAAAGAGTTGAAGATCGCCACTACGATGAAGAAAATAGCAAACCACGGAATGGTAATTTTGCTTTTTTCCGCGCCGGTCGCCGGTGAAAGCTGTTTAACGCGCGCCGCCAGAATGATCAGGAACGGCGCCAGCATCATGACACGCAGCATCTTAGCGATAACTGCCGCATTTTCCGCATCCGGGCTAACGGCATGACCCGCTGCGACCACTTGCGCGACTTCATGCATGGTTGAGCCGATATAGATGCCGTAAGTTTCCGGGCTGAACCAGTGCGCCAGCAGCGGATACATTGCCGGGTAAAGGAAAATAGCGATGGTGCCGAAAATAACGACAGTCGCGACGGCTACAGTAACCTTACTGGCTTCCGCTTTTACCACCGGTTCTGTCGCCAGTACCGCCGCCGCGCCGCAGATACTGCTACCGGCGCCAATCAGCCAGCTGGTGTGCCTGTCCAGACCAAAGACTTTTTGGCCTAAGAAGCAGGCCAGCATGAACGTGCTGGAAAGCGTTAATACGTCAATCACAATACCGCTAATGCCCACGTCGGCGATTTGTGAAAAGGTAAGGCGGAAGCCGTAAAGGATAATCCCTAAACGCAGTAAATGTTGTTTTGCAAACAGCACGCCGCCGTCGCATTGTTTCCATATTTGTGGATAGACGGTATTCCCGATAACCATACCCAGCAGGATAGCCAGGGTCAGGGCGCTGAACCCCGCGCCTGCAACTGCAGGGATAGCGCCGCCCCACAGGGCGACTCCTGTAATGACGGCGCTCAGAGCGAGCCCCGGTATAAAATGCCACATTGTACGACGATGATTCTGCAAGGTGAGTTCTGTCATAACCTTCTCCTGTATATGGACAATAAGGTTACGGTGATCTGGTTTAAAAATAAAATTGATTATATATTTATAATTAATCTTTATAAGTGGTAAGTGAAACGCTATCGGTGGGATACGACTATGCATATTACGCTACGACAACTTGAAGTGTTTGCTGAAGTACTGAAAAGCGGTTCAACAACCCAGGCGTCGGTCATGCTGTCATTATCGCAGTCCGCCGTTAGCGCCGCGCTCACCGATCTGGAAGGTCAGCTCGGCGTACAGTTGTTTGATCGGGTGGGGAAACGGCTGGTGGTCAACGAACATGGGCGCTTGTTATACCCGCGCGCGCTGGCATTGCTGGAGCAAGCGGTAGAAATTGAGCAGCTATTTCGTGAAGATAACGGCGCGATACGGGTTTATGCCAGTAGCACCATCGGCAATTACATTTTACCCGCCATGATTGCCCGCTATCGCCAGCATTATCCGGCCTTGCCGCTGGAACTCAGCGTGGGAAACAGCCAGGACGTGATTAACGCGGTGCTGGATTTTCGGGTTGATATCGGCCTGATTGAAGGACCATGTCACAGTACAGAGATTATCTCTGAGCCGTGGCTGGAAGATGAGCTGGTGGTCTTTGCCGCGCCGTCCTCGCCGCTGACGCAGGGGCCGGTGACGCTGGAACAGCTTGCGGCATCCCCATGGATTTTACGCGAGCGCGGTTCCGGTACGCGGGAAATTGTCGATTATTTGCTGTTGTCGCATTTGCCGCGCTTTCATATGGCGATGGAGTTGGGGAATTCAGAAGCGATCAAACATGCGGTGCGTCATGGACTGGGGATAAGCTGTTTATCGCGCCGGGTGATTGCTGAACAACTCCAGGCGGGAACCCTGGGCGAAGTCGCGGTGCCGTTACCGCGCCTGGTGCGCACGTTGTGGCGTGTTCATCATCGGCAGAAACATCTTTCTAACGCGTTGCAGCGTTTTTTGAGTTACTGTGAATAAAGGTGAAGAGGAGGGCTGCCCGGGCGGCATCGCCATTTTTAGTATCCGCTTACGTATACGTTATTCTCTGCTTTACTTATAATCCGTGGCCGGTCATGAAGGTCTCTTATAACCGCGCATTTGTGTCGGAAGGATAGTATTTCGTCTGTTACAATCGCGCCTCATTTTTTGGATGGATAGCATTTTCACATGGGTTCCAAAACTAAAACCACAGAAGCGCCCGCGCTACGTCGCGAATTAAAGGCGCGTCACCTGACGATGATTGCCATTGGCGGCTCCATCGGGACAGGTCTTTTCGTTGCATCTGGTGCGACAATTTCTCAGGCGGGGCCAGGCGGCGCGCTGTTTTCTTATATTCTGATTGGTTTGATGGTCTACTTCCTGATGACCAGTCTTGGCGAGCTGGCGGCCTATATGCCAGTATCTGGCTCGTTTGCGACATATGGTCAGAACTATGTGGAAGAAGGCTTTGGTTTCGCGCTGGGCTGGAACTACTGGTACAACTGGGCGGTGACTATCGCTGTTGACCTGGTTGCCGCGCAATTGGTGATGGGCTGGTGGTTCCCGGACACGCCGGGCTGGATCTGGAGCGCGCTATTCCTCTGCGTCATTTTCTTGCTGAACTACATTTCTGTACGCGGTTTTGGCGAGGCGGAGTACTGGTTCTCGTTAATTAAAGTCGCGACCGTTATTATCTTCATCATCGTTGGCGTAGCGATGATTATCGGCATTTTTAAAGGTGTCGAGCCGGTCGGCTGGAGCAACTGGACGACGGGCGATGCGCCTTTCGCTGGCGGTTTTGCGGCAATGATTGGCGTCGCGATGATCGTGGGCTTCTCTTTCCAGGGAACTGAGCTGATTGGTATTGCCGCCGGGGAATCTGAAAACCCGGAGAAGAATATTCCGCGCGCGGTGCGTCAGGTGTTCTGGCGTATTCTGCTGTTTTATGTTTTCGCGATTTTGATTATCAGCCTGATCATTCCTTATACCGATCCAAACCTGCTGCGTAACGACGTCAAAGACATTAGCGTCAGTCCGTTTACCTTAGTGTTCCAGCATGCGGGCTTGTTGTCTGCGGCGGCGATAATGAATGCGGTTATCCTGACGGCGGTACTGTCTGCGGGTAACTCCGGGATGTATGCCTCGACCCGTATGCTCTACACCCTGGCCTGTGACGGTAAGGCCCCGCGTATTTTTGCGAAATTGTCCCGCGGCGGCGTACCGCGCAATGCGCTTTATGCCACCACCGTGATTGCCGGTCTTTGCTTTTTGACCTCAATGTTCGGCAACCAGACGGTCTATCTGTGGCTGTTGAACACCTCCGGTATGACGGGCTTCATCGCCTGGCTGGGGATTGCCATTAGCCATTATCGCTTCCGTCGCGGTTACGTGATACAAGGGTATGATGTGAATGATTTGCCGTACCGTTCCGGGTTCTTCCCGCTGGGGCCGATTTTCGCCTTTGTACTGTGCCTGATTATTACGTTGGGGCAGAACTATGAAGCGTTCCTGAAAGATACCATCGACTGGGGCGGCGTCGCGGCGACTTATATCGGTATTCCGCTGTTCCTGCTTATCTGGTTCGGCTACAAGCTGATAAAAGGTACGCATTTCGTGCGCTATAGCGAAATGCACTTCCCGGAACGCGTTAAAAAGTAACGCGGTATTCTCGTCGTAGGCCGGATAAGGCTTTATGCCGCTATCCGGCACTGACTGCCTGAATCTGACCCTTCTAACCCTCTCATTCGAGAGGGTTTTTTGTTTTTTCTTCATTATTGGTTCAAATGACATAATTATTAACAATTAAATTGATAATTATTATCGTTTGCTTTATCGTTACGCTCGAAATCAGAAAGGATGAAGATTCGGGCGCGACCGTCACTCATGAGCCCGACTCGCCTGCATAAAAAGAGTTCGCCGTGATAACCGTTATCGCAGGCGAAACGTAATGCGTTGTGAGCGATAACCGATTTTTTTGTCGTATTTACCTCATGGAGAAATGGAATGTTTAGGTTTAACCCTTTCGTTCGGGTAGGGCTTTGTATGTCCGCAGTTACGTTGGCCTGGCCGGTTGCCGCGGCAACGGATGATGGTGAAACCATGGTCGTTACCGCGTCCGCCATCGAACAAAATCTGAAAGATGCGCCAGCAAGTATCAGCGTCATTACCCAGCAAGATTTACAGCGCAGGCCCGTGCAAAACCTGAAAGATGTCCTGAAAGAGGTGCCGGGCGTACAGCTCACTAACGAAGGGGATAACCGTAAAGGCGTGAGTATTCGTGGTCTGGACAGCAGTTATACGCTGATCCTGATCGACGGTAAGCGCGTTAACTCCCGTAACGCGGTCTTCCGCCATAATGATTTTGATCTGAACTGGATACCGGTTGACGCTATCGAACGCATTGAAGTGGTGCGTGGCCCCATGTCCTCGCTGTATGGCTCCGATGCGCTGGGCGGCGTGGTCAACATTATCACCAAAAAAATTGGTCAGAAATGGCACGGCAGCGTCACGGTTGACTCCACTATTCAGGAACATCGCGACCGTGGCGATACCTATAACGGTCAGTTCTTTACCAGCGGTCCGCTGATCGACGGCGTGCTGGGAATGAAAGCCTACGGTAGCCTGGCGAAACGCGAAAAAGACGAGCAGCAGAGTTCCGCCACCACCGCTACGGGTGAAACGCCGCGCATTGAAGGATTTACCAGCCGGGATGGAAACGTCGAGTTTGCCTGGACACCAAACGAAAATCATGACGTTACCGCAGGCTACGGTTTTGATCGCCAGGACCGGGACTCCGACTCGCTGGATAAAAACCGTCTGGAACGGCAAAACTATGCGTTGAGCCATAACGGACGTTGGGATCTCGGCAATAGTGAGCTCAAATTCTACGGCGAAAAAGTGGAAAACAAAAACCCCGGCAACAGTAGCCCTATCACGTCAGAAAGCAATTCGATTGACGGGAAATACGTTCTGCCGTTAGCGTCTGTCAACCAGTTCCTCACCTTCGGCGGCGAATGGCGTCACGATAAACTGAGCGATGCGGTGAACCTGACCGGCGGTTCCAGTACTAAAACCTCCGCCAGCCAGTATGCTCTGTTCCTTGAAGATGAGTGGCGCATCTTCGAACCGCTGGCGCTGACCACCGGTATTCGTATGGATGACCATGAAACCTATGGCGATCACTGGAGCCCGCGTGCTTATCTGGTCTATAACGCAACGGATACCCTGACGGTGAAAGGTGGGTGGGCCACGGCCTTTAAAGCGCCGTCGCTATTGCAATTAAGTCCGGACTGGGCGACCAACTCCTGCCGTGGCGGATGCCGCATTATCGGTAGCCCGGATCTGAAACCTGAAACCAGTGAAAGCTGGGAGCTCGGCCTTTATTACCGGGGCGAAGAAGGCATACTGGAGGGCGTGGAAGCGAGCGTTACCACGTTCCGTAACGATGTGGACAATCGCATCAGCATTAGCCGTACCCCTGACGTTAACGCCGCGCCCGGCTATTCCAACTTTGTCGGTTTCGAAACCAACAGTCGGGGACAGCGCGTTCCGGTCTTCCGTTATTACAACGTGAATAAAGCGCGTATTCAGGGCGTGGAAACCGAGTTGAAAGTTCCGTTTAACGAGGCGTGGAAACTGTCGTTGAATTACACCTATAACGACGGACGCGACGTCAGTAATGGCGGGAACAAGCCGCTTTCCGATCTGCCGTTCCACACCGCGAACGGTACGCTGGACTGGAAACCGGCGCAGCTCGAAGACTGGTCATTCTACGTATCAGGGAATTATACCGGGCGTAAGCGGGCCGACAGCGCAACGGCGAAAACGCCGGGCGGGTACGTGGTCTGGGATACCGGCGCGGCATGGCAGGCGACGAAAAACGTTAAACTGCGTGCGGGCGTTCTGAACGTGGGCGATAAAGATCTCAAACGCGACGACTACGGTTATACCGAAGACGGACGTCGTTACTTTATGGCGGTGGATTACCGTTTCTGACAGAGACTGGCGACAGCCGCGTTTTGCCGCTGTCGCCAGAATGTTATAACCGATGCAGCCTGGAGAGCAGCGCCAGCGACAGAGTCGTTAGCAGAATGGCGATCACCGCATAGATATAAACGCCCGACCACGCCCAGCTATTTTTCACCATAATTACCGGCACACCGGCCATTGCCGCGCCGACATAGCTGAACAATCCCCGAAAGCCGGTAATCGATCCCGCCGCATCCTTATGGGTCACATCCAGACAGCCGACGGCAAAAAGCATATGCGGTCCGTATAAGGCGAAGCCCATGATGGTGAACAGAATCGCGGTGAGGGTGTAAGAGGTATCCTGAACCAGCGGCACCAGCACGATGCATATGCACAGCGCTAACGCGAAGATTAATCCGGTCATCCAGCGGTTACTTTTGAACATAAAGTCAGACAAGTAGCCTGCCAGCAACCCACCTGCCAGTCCGCCCGCCTCAAACCAGGAAATAATCGAGTTCGCTTTTATCAGGCTCCAGCCGTGAACCTGCGAATAGTAAATCTGCGGCCAGTCGTTAAGGATGGTGCGCGCAATATAAACCGACATATCGCCGATAATAATGATCCATACCAGTGGATTGGTCAGGATATATTTCACAAAAATCTGCCAGAAGCTCAGGTTGACCGGGCTGGCCTTGACCTGGGCCAGTTCTGTCGGGTCGTTACGCCATTGCCCCACGTTGGGCAAACCTAACGTACCGGGACGATCTTTAATGGTAAATAGCGCCACTATCCCCATCAGCAGCGAAATGGCGCCGGGAACATAAAACCCCATTTTCCAGCTACCGCTAAAGGCGATAGCAAAGCTGGTCAGCAGCGGCGCGAGGCTGCCGCCGATATTGTGCGCCGCTTCAACGATAGCCCACCAGCGTCCCCGTTCGTTTTTCGAAAACCACGAGGCCATAATTTTCGCCATCGGCGGAAAGCTGGTGCCCTGTAATATCGCGTTGAGACTGTACAGCACGTAGAATGCCGCCACGCTATCGGAAAAGCCGAACAGAATATTTACAATCCCCACGCCAATCAGCACCGGGCCGGTCATGGCTTTCGGGTTAATTTTATCGACCAGCATCCCGCCGACAAACTTCATCGCGCCATAAAGAATGTAAAAAATGGAAGACATAATGGCGAAGTCTTCTGCGGTCAGCGACGTTTCCGTCAGCATGGCCGGCATCGCGGCGGAGAAGTTTTTACGGGTAAGATAAAAGACGGCATAAGAGATAAAGACCGAGGCGATAATCTCAAAACGAAATTTTTTATAGGTCTGGTCTATCTCTTTTTTCTCTTTTACAATCGGCTTATCGGGCTGGCTGAAAATAAATGTTTTTATACTCATTTTAAAATTCCCTTCCGGCGAGGTGAGTCGCGTTATAATTCATCTTCAATAAGAAAAAGAAGCAATTCGAAACCGTGATAATTAATCTGATGGTGGATTTTTTCCCGTACAACCGGCTTCGCTTTCCAGGCAATACCGGTGCCAGCATGTTCTAACATCGGCAGATCGTTGGCGCCATCACCGCAGGCAATAATATTCTCCGTGGCAATATTTAACCGGGCAGCCAGGTCAACCAGCGTCTGTTTTTTGTTTGCGGCATTCATAATCGGCAAGGTAATGTTATCCGTCAGAACGTTATCGCGTATTTCAACCGTATTCGAAAAGGCATAATCCAGTTGATACCGTTCTTTTAGACGCTGGGTGAATATATCCAGTCCCCCGGAGATAATCGCGGTTTTAAATCCTTTGGCCTTGATGACTGGCAGAATAGTTAACAGGCCTGGCGAAAGGGTCATGCGATCGCATACGGCGTTCAGCACTGCTTTCGGTGTGCCTTTCAACATTCCGATACGTCGGGTAAAACTGGCGTTAAAATCAAGCTTGCCCTCCATCGCCTGTTGGGTAATGGCGGTGATTTGCGTCGACATGCCAAGCTCGCGGGCAATTTCATCCACGCCTTCTTCCGCAATAAATGTCGAGTCCATATCAAACGCGATAATACCGTTAGCAGGCAGTGGCTGCGGCTTAATAAAAAAATCAAACTTCCATTGCAATGAGAGTTCGCGTAAATAGCGATAAAATTCAGGCGTCAGACATTCCGCTGGCAGCGTAAGCTTTAAATAAGCGGTATTGATAAGCGCGGCATAACGTTTATCAAATAATAGCGGAAACGGCATGGTGACGGCATTAAATAACGTTTCCTGTAATTTTTTCTGAAACGTATCGATATCCTGTGTAGTAATAAAATAAATAATGCTCATATGATAACTCCCTTAATTTACGGGTATTATAATGACTCTTTTGCGGCGTGGAATCTTGTGCTATCACAGATATCACAGCCAGAAAAGGGCTAAAAAAGCGTTGTTTTTGATACCAGGTAAAGTTCAGACACAAAAGGTATCACTTTTGATATGCCAACTGTGCGAGGATGTTATTTATTACTGAACGCGAATGACACTGAAAGGATTGATATAACGATGGAGAGTTGCCTTGATATATTCAAAATAGTAATAGGTCCATCCAGCTCACGTACCGTAGGGCCGATGCGCGCCGCCTGTCACTTTATTTCATTGCTCAGAGAACAAGAGACGTTGCCGCTAATTCGGGAAATTGAAATCGAGCTGTATGGCGCGTTATCGTTAAGCCGCAAGTGCCACAATGTGGATACCGCCCTTTATCTTGGGCTGCTGGGTTGCCAGCCGGAGAATGTCGATCTCCGTTCGTATATGGCGGTAATTAAGCGTGCGGAAAATGAAAACAAAATCGAACTCCCGCTCTCCGACGCGGGCGGAATCACGATAAAAGTCAAGATTATCGCCAATCACCAGGCGCATCCAGGCCATCCTTATGCCATGACGTTTCGCGCCAGAGATGATTATTTCACGGTGTATGAAGAGACCTGGTTTTCGACCGGCGCCGGGCAGGTCCGCAAACATGGCGAGCCGCTGACGCCATCGCTTCCTTTGCGTACAGTGTCGCCCTTTGAATTTAGCCATGCCGCGCAGTTGCTGGCGCTGTGCCGACGTAATGGCCTGTCCGTGGCGGCGCTGATGATGAAAAATGAGCTGTGCCGCCACTCGCCACAGACGTTGCAGAATTATCTGGCGCAAATATGGGACGTGATGCAGCAGGCGGTTTATCGCGGCCTGCATACTGAGGGGGTATTACCCGGTCCCTATCAGGTACCGCGGCGCGCCTGTGCGTTACATAAGACGTTACAGGCTAACCGCTCCGCCAGCGATTTTTTAACCGCGCTGAACTGGGTCAATGCCTTCGCGATTGCGGTAAGCGAAGAAAATGCCAGCGGCGGACAGATTGTTACCGCGCCAACCAATGGCGCGTGCGGCATCATTCCGGCAGCGCTCTGCTGGTATGATAAATTTGTCACGCCGCTGGAGCCTGGTGCTCTGACCCGTTTCTTCCTGACCGCCGCCGCTATCGCGATGTTGTTTAAACAAAACGCCTCTATTCTGGGATCTGAAGTTGGCTGTCAGGGGGAAATCGGCGTGGCGTGCTCAATGGCGGCGGCGGGCCTGGCTGAACTGATGGGCGCATCCGTGGAGCAAACGCTGAGCGCCGCTGAAATTGCCATGGAACATCATCTGGGATTGACCTGCGATCCGCTGGGCGGGCAGGTACAAATTCCCTGCATAGAGAGAAATGCCATCTCTGCCGTGAAAGCGATAAACGCGGCGACGATGGCGATGAGTCGCGTAAGCGAACCCTGTATTTCGCTCGATGAGATCATTGCTGCGATGTACGAGACCGGTAAAGACATGAGCGCTAAATACCGTGAAACGTATCATGGTTCGCTGGGGAAAATTCAGCCGCGCAAGAGAGGGTAACAGCGTGAAATACAATACGATGAATAACGACGAGATTATCCTGTCGTTGTGCGCCCGCTTAAAGGAGACGCGTCTGTCTCTTTCGGTGACCCAGCAGCAGCTTGCCGATCGCGCGCACGTTGGCATCGCCACCATCAAGCGTATCGAGAAGGGGGGAGGGCTCAATCTTGATACGTTAATTTCTCTCCTGCGGGCGTTGGATAAGTTGCATAATCTTGATGCGGTGCTGTTTGAATCCGAGCTGCGTAATTTTCACGAAAGTTATGAAGGCGGAGAGGGGAGCGGCCGCCTTCAGGTACGCCAGCAGGCCGCGGATTTAAATAATAAATCTTCCGCGCCGCAGTCGGAGGAGGTGAATTACAGCGCGGCGCTGGAAAATTCATTATGTTGGTGACGTCTCACGCTCGTCCCGTAAATACCGGGCATGAAAGCGCAGATGGTCCTCGATGAAGGACGCAATAAAATAATAGCTATGATCGTAGCCAGGCTGGATTCGTAGCGTCATCGGCCAGGCGGTTTGCCGCGCGGCTTCCGCCAGTACGGCGGGCTGAAGCTGATCGGCGAGGAATTGATCGCTGTCGCCCTGATCGATGAGCACAGGAATGGCGTCCTGCGGCTGGCTGGCCAGCATTAATTCGCAGCTATCCCACTCAGTCCAGGCTGATTCATCTTCGCCGAGATAAGCGGTAAGCGCTTTGATTCCCCACGGCACGCGGCTGGGGTTGACGATAGGCGCAAAAGCAGAGACGCTGGTGTATTTGCCCGGATTTTTCAGCGCCATGATTAATGCGCCGTGGCCGCCCATCGAGTGCCCGCTGATGGCGCAACGGTCGCTGACGTTAAACTGTGTCTGGATAAGCGCCGGAAGCTCATCGCGCAGGTAATCGTACATGCGATAATGGCTGGCCCAGGGCGGCTGTGTGGCATTGAGATAAAACCCGGCGCCGTGGCCTAAATCGTATCCGCTATCGTCGGCGACCTGTTCACCGCGTGGACTGGTATCCGGCATCACCAATACAATGCCCAGTTCTGCTGCGATACGCTGCGCGCCTGCTTTGGTAGTAAAATTCTCATCATTGCAGGTCAACCCGGACAACCAGTACAGTACCGGAGGCGGTTCATTATCCTGAGTCGGCGGAAGAAAAATGCTGAATGTCATGGCGCAGTTTAGCGTGGCGGCATGATGACGCCAGCGCTGCTGCCAGCCGCCAAAACATCGGTGTTCTTCGAGCATTTCCATGCGGGGGCTCCTTTTATGGTGAACCTGATAAGGTATGCAGATTCTTCATAATACAGATTATTCACCGCGTTGTGAGTAACTTTCACTTCCGTAATACATAAACATGCTTCATCATTTAAATAACGTTGCGTTAACAAATATGCCCTTTGTCCTGCCAGCATTCTTGCACCGGAAAAGATGTCATGAAAGGCAGCGACAATTTCAACAATTATGGGCGTGAATACTGGATTATGTGCGCTACCTCACGCACAATAATCACACTGTCACAATATTGACAAACTTTGCCCCATGCAGGGCAGAGGCGCCACACCTGCAGGAGAACACGATTAATGCCATCACTCAGTAAAGAAGCGGCCCTGGTTCATGACGCGCTGGTTGCTCGGGGGCTGGAAACGCCGCTGCGCCCGCCTATGGATGAACTGGATAATGAAACGCGAAAAAGCCTTATCGCAGGGCATATGACTGAGATTATGCAGTTGCTGAATCTCGATTTGAGCGATGACAGTCTGATGGAAACGCCGCATCGTATCGCTAAGATGTACGTTGACGAGATTTTCGCCGGCCTCGACTATGCCAATTTCCCGAAAATTACCCTCATTGAAAATAAAATGAAGGTGGATGAAATGGTCACCGTCCGCGATATCACGCTGACCAGCACCTGTGAACATCACTTTGTGACCATTGATGGCAAAGCGACCGTCGCGTATATCCCCAAAGATTCTGTGATCGGCCTGTCGAAAATTAACCGCATCGTGCAATTCTTCGCCCAGCGTCCACAGGTTCAGGAACGTTTGACCCAACAAATTTTGACGGCGCTGCAAACCTTGCTCGGCACCAATAATGTAGCGGTATCGATTGATGCGGTGCATTACTGCGTGAAAGCGCGCGGTATTCGTGACGCAACCAGCGCCACGACGACGACGTCGCTGGGCGGATTGTTTAAGTCCAGCCAGAATACGCGCCAGGAGTTTCTGCGTGCCGTTCGCCATCATCCATGATTAAGGCGGAGACGATGGAGCGTAATGTCACGCTGGATTTTGTACGTGGCGTCGCTATCCTCGGTATCCTGCTTCTTAACATTAGCGCCTTTGGATTGCCGAAGGCGGCTTATCTCAATCCCGCCTGGTACGGCGCGATCGTTCCCGAAGACGCCTGGTCCTGGGCGATTCTCGATATTGTGGCGCAGGCTAAGTTTCTTACGCTGTTCGCGTTGTTGTTTGGCGCGGGGCTACAAATGCTGCTTCCGCGTGGTAAACAGTGGATTCAGTCGCGCTTGACGCTATTGGTACTGTTAGGTTTTATCCATGCGTTATTCTTTTGGGACGGCGACATTCTGCTGGCCTACGGTCTGGTCGGGTTAATTTGCTGGCGACTGATACGCGATGCGCCTTCGGTAAAAAGCCTGTTCAATACCGGCATACTCCTTTATCTGGTCGGGATTGGCGTGCTACTGCTGCTGGGCGTGGTATCGAGTAGCGAAACCAGCCGCGCCTGGACGCCGGATGCGTCGGCAATATTGTATGAAAAATACTGGAAGCTGAATGGCGGCATGGAGGCTATCAGCAACCGGGCAGAGATGCTGTCGAATAGTTTACTGGCGCTCGGCGCGCAGTATGGCTGGCAACTGGCAGGTATGATGCTGCTGGGCGCCGCGCTAATGCGTAGCGGCTGGCTGAAAGGTCAGTACAGTCTGCGGCACTATCGCCGTACCGGGGTTCTGCTGGTGGCGTTAGGGCTAATGATCAACCTGCCTGCGGTCATTTTACAATGGCGGCTGGACTGGGCGTACCGCTGGTGCGCCTTCTTATTGCAGGCGCCGCGCGAACTGAGCGCGCCGTTGCAAACGCTGGGCTATGCCGCGCTGATGTTTGGCTTCTGGCCGCAGCTTAGCCGATGCAGACTGACGCTTGCCATTGCCTGCGTAGGGCGAATGGCGCTGACCAATTATCTGCTGCAGACGATCATCTGTACCACGCTGTTTTATCAGTTTGGCTTATTTATGAAATTCAATCGACTGGAACTCTTGTTCTTTGTCGTTCCGGTATGGGCAATAAACCTTCTCTTTTCCGTCATCTGGCTACGTTTCTGGCGACAGGGACCGGTCGAGTGGTTATGGCGTCAACTCACGTTGCGCGCGTCAGGATCGCTCAGATAACGATCTGGATCACATTCATTAACAAAATGGCTGTAACCGTTTCCATCCCTGTGATGTTTCTCACGCAGCCCTGGGCAGGGTGCTGACAAAATAGCCGCCTGCTAACGGGGCATTTGTGAGCATTTTTGAACTCAAACAGGGCAGTGAATATGATCACCATTCGTGATGTAGCGCGCCAGGCTGGCGTGTCTGTAGCGACCGTTTCCCGCGTACTGAATAACAGCGCGTTGGTTAGTCCCGACACCCGTGACGCCGTTATGCAGGCCGTCACCCTGCTGGGATATCGGCCAAATGCGAATGCGCAAGCGCTGGCCACTCAGGTGAGCGACACCATCGGTGTCGTGGTCATGGATGTTTCCGATGCCTTTTTCGGCGCTCTGGTGAAAGCCGTAGATCTGGTCGCGCAGCAGCACCAGAAATATGTTCTCATTGGCAACAGTTATCATGAGGCGGAAAAAGAGCGCCATGCGATTGAAGTCTTGATCCGTCAGCGTTGTAACGCATTGATTGTTCACTCAAAAGCCTTAACCGATCGCGAGCTGAGCGACTTTATGGATCAGATCCCCGGTATGGTGCTGATTAACCGTATCGTGCCGGGTTATGCGCATCGTTGTGTCTGTCTCGACAATGTGAGCGGCGCCAGAATGGCGACCCGAATGTTGCTGAATAATGGACATCAACGCATCGGCTACCTGGCCTCCAGCCACCGTATTGAAGATGACGCGATGCGCAGAGAAGGGTGGTTACACGCGCTGCAAGAGCAGGGGGTTGCTGCGTCGGAGAGCTGGATTGGCACCGGCACGCCGGATATGCAGGGCGGCGAGTCGGCAATGGTTGAGTTGTTGGGACGCAATCTGCAACTGACGGCGGTATTTGCCTATAACGATAACATGGCGGCGGGCGCGCTGACGGCGTTAAAAGATAACGGCATCGCCATTCCCTTGCATCTGTCTGTCATCGGTTTCGATGATATCCCTATTGCTCGTTATACCGATCCTCAGTTGACTACCGTGCGCTATCCTATTGCTTCTATGGCGAAAATCGCGACCGAGCTGGCGTTACAGGGGGCCGCAGGCACGCTGGATATCACGGCGACGCACTGCTTCATGCCGACCCTGGTACGGCGCCATTCGGTGGCATGGCGACAGAATGCGGTACTGATCACTAACTGATTACGCACCGCATGTAACCGTTTTCAATCTGTGAGTAAATTCACAGTTTATTAACATTGTGATAGCTATGATGACAACGTTTGTCGCACTGTAACTAATGTGTAACAGTTAGTTGTCAGTTTTGCTGGGGTATTTCGCTTATAAAAACCGTTATCACAATATCCCGCGACTACCGGACAAAAATAAAGAGTTGAATAAGAGCTTATCCCATTAGGGCTATTTTACTTGCCATTTTGGACCTGGGCAGTGCTCGCCAAAACGCGTTAGCGTTTTGAACGCCGCTTGCGGCGGCCCGAAGGGCGAGCGTAGCGAGTCAAACCTCACGTACTACGTGTACGCTCCGGTTTTTGCGCGCTGTCCGTGTCCAAACTGGCTGCGCCAATAACGCCTGGTGGGATAGGCTCTAAATACGCTTCGGCGTTCAGTAACATGTGTTAACGTGCTGAACAGCCGGGCATTTTTTTACGCTATACCCTACATAATAAAACCGGAGCTACCATGAATAAGAAGGTACTGACCCTTTCTGCCGTGATGGCAAGTCTGTTATTCGGCGCGCACGCGCACGCGGCTGATACTCGTATTGGCGTGACGATTTATAAATATGACGATAACTTTATGTCCGTGGTGCGTAAGGCTATTGAAAAAGATGGCAAATCCGCGCCGGATGTTCAGCTACTGATGAATGACTCGCAAAACGATCAGTCCAAACAGAATGATCAAATTGACGTTTTATTGGCGAAAGGGGTTAAAGCTCTGGCGATTAACCTGGTCGACCCGGCAGCCGCCGGTACGGTGATTGAGAAAGCGCGCGGGCAAAATGTGCCGGTGGTGTTCTTTAACAAAGAGCCTTCCCGCAAAGCGCTGGACAGCTATGACAAGGCGTATTATGTCGGGACTGACTCTAAAGAATCCGGTGTGATTCAGGGCGACTTGATTGCCAAACACTGGCAGGCGAATCAGGGTTGGGATCTGAATAAAGACGGTAAAATTCAGTATGTTCTGCTGAAAGGCGAGCCGGGGCACCCGGATGCTGAAGCCCGTACGACGTATGTGGTGAAAGAGTTAAATGCTAAAGGTATTCAGACCGAGCAACTGGCGTTAGACACCGCCATGTGGGATACCGCGCAGGCAAAAGATAAGATGGATGCCTGGCTGTCTGGCCCGAACGCTAACAAGATTGAAGTGGTTATCGCGAATAACGATGCGATGGCGATGGGCGCGGTAGAGGCGCTGAAAGCGCATAATAAATCGTCGATTCCGGTCTTTGGCGTCGATGCGTTACCGGAAGCCCTGGCGCTGGTGAAATCGGGCGCGATGGCCGGTACGGTACTGAATGACGCCAACAATCAGGCGAAAGCGACATTCGATCTGGCGAAAAACCTCGCCGAAGGCAAGGGCGCGGCTGACGGCACCAGCTGGAAGATTGAGAACAAAATCGTGCGCGTGCCTTATGTCGGCGTGGACAAAGATAATCTGAGCGAATTTACCCAAAAATAACTTTTCCGTCTGTGGGCGCAATTTTGTTGCGCCCTGAAACCGTGGAAGGGTGACGTGCCGCAGACCGGATAACGTATTTCTTTTGCCATCCGGCGCGGATAGTCATAATTAAAAAGGCCGACAGGGTATCATTATGGGCAGCACGATCTCTCCGTCGTCGGGTGAATATTTGTTGGAAATGCGTGGCATTAACAAATCATTTCCCGGCGTGAAAGCGCTTGATAATGTCAACTTAAACGTTCGTCCGCACTCTATTCATGCATTAATGGGTGAAAACGGCGCAGGCAAATCAACATTATTAAAATGTCTTTTCGGTATTTATCAAAAAGATTCCGGCAGCATTGTATTTCAGGGAAAAGAAGTGGACTTCCATTCGGCGAAAGAAGCGCTGGAGAATGGGATTTCGATGGTACACCAGGAGTTAAATCTGGTATTACAACGTTCGGTCATGGATAACATGTGGTTGGGACGTTATCCCACCAAAGGTATGTTTGTCGACCAGGATAAAATGTACCAGGATACCAAAGCGATATTTGATGAACTGGATATCGATATTGACCCACGCGCGCGCGTAGGAACGTTATCCGTTTCGCAAATGCAGATGATCGAAATTGCGAAGGCGTTTTCCTATAACGCTAAGATCGTTATTATGGATGAACCGACCTCATCGTTAACTGAGAAAGAGGTTAATCATCTGTTCACCATTATCCGCAAGCTGAAAGAACGCGGCTGCGGAATTGTTTATATCTCGCATAAAATGGAAGAAATTTTTCAATTGTGCGATGAAATTACTATTTTGCGCGACGGTCAATGGATTGCCACCCAGCCGCTGGAAGGGCTGGATATGGATAAGATCATTGCGATGATGGTCGGGCGTTCCCTGAACCAGCGCTTTCCGGATAAAGAAAATAAGCCGGGCGACGTGATTCTGGAGGTACGTAACCTGACCTCGCTGCGCCAGCCTTCCATTCGCGATGTCTCCTTTGATTTGCACAAGGGCGAAATTCTGGGCATTGCCGGCCTGGTTGGGGCAAAGCGTACCGATATCGTCGAAACGCTGTTTGGTATTCGTGAGAAGTCGTCCGGGACAATCACTTTACATGGCAAGAAAATTAATAATCACACTGCGAACGAAGCGATTAACCACGGTTTTGCGCTGGTGACGGAAGAGCGTCGTTCCACCGGAATTTATGCCTATCTGGATATCGGATTTAACTCATTAATTTCGAATATCCGTAATTATAAAAATAAAGTGGGGTTACTGGATAATTCCCGGATGAAAAGCGACACCCAATGGGTCATTGATTCCATGCGGGTAAAAACGCCGGGGCATCGCACGCAAATTGGTTCACTTTCCGGCGGCAATCAGCAAAAGGTGATCATTGGTCGCTGGCTATTAACGCAGCCGGAAATATTAATGCTGGACGAACCGACCCGCGGCATTGATGTCGGCGCAAAATTTGAAATTTATCAGCTTATTGCGGAACTGGCGAAAAAAGGCAAGGGGATCATCATTATCTCTTCTGAAATGCCGGAGCTGTTAGGGATTACCGATCGTATCCTGGTGATGAGTAACGGTCTCGTTTCCGGCATTGTCGATACTAAAACAACAACGCAAAACGAAATTTTGCGTCTTGCTTCTTTGCACCTTTAAGATCAGGGGCTCCTTATGAGTGCGTTAAACAAGAAAAGCTTTTTGACCTGGCTGAAAGAGGGCGGAATTTACGTCGTTCTTTTAGTGCTGCTGGCGATTATTATTTTCCAGGACCCGACTTTTTTAAGTTTGCTGAATTTAAGTAATATTCTGACGCAATCTTCGGTACGTATTATTATCGCGCTGGGCGTGGCGGGGCTCATCGTCACCCAGGGGACAGACCTGTCGGCGGGGCGTCAGGTAGGGCTGGCGGCGGTCGTGGCGGCAACATTACTGCAATCAATGGAAAACGCCAACAAAGTGTTTCCGGAAATGGCGACCATGCCGATTGCGCTGGTCATCCTGATTGTCTGCGCGATTGGCGCGGTGATTGGCCTGGTGAACGGTATCATCATTGCTTACCTGAATGTGACGCCGTTTATTACCACGCTTGGCACGATGATTATCGTTTATGGGATCAACTCCCTTTACTATGACTTTGTCGGCGCTTCGCCCATTTCCGGCTTTGACAGCGGCTTTTCCACCTTTGCGCAGGGCTTTGTGGCGATGGGCAGTTTCCGGCTCTCATACATCACCTTTTACGCCCTGATTGCGGTAGCGTTTGTCTGGGTGCTGTGGAATAAGACCCGTTTTGGTAAAAACATTTTTGCTATTGGCGGCAACCCGGAAGCGGCAAAAGTTTCTGGCGTAAACGTGGCGCTGAACCTGCTGATGATTTATGCGCTCTCCGGCGTGTTTTATGCCTTCGGCGGCTTACTGGAAGCAGGGCGTATTGGTTCTGCCACCAACAACCTCGGCTTTATGTATGAACTGGATGCGATTGCCGCGTGCGTTGTCGGGGGAGTATCGTTTAGCGGCGGAGTGGGGACGGTCTTCGGCGTGGTGACCGGCGTCATTATCTTTACCGTCATCAACTATGGCCTGACCTATATCGGGGTAAACCCGTACTGGCAGTACATTATCAAAGGCGGCATTATCATTTTCGCCGTGGCGCTGGACTCGCTGAAATACGCGCGTAAGAAGTAGTTATCCAGACGTATTGCCTTGCTTATCAGATAACCCGGCGCAGCGAAACTGCGCGCCGGGCTTCATACCGCGAGCTACAGCGTTAACGCGTGTTCTTTTTCGCCTTTTTTAAATTTGACCTCGCCTAAATCAATACAGGCGACCGGGCAGACATGACCGCACAGCAGACAACCGACGCATTTTTCCGTATTGCAATGCGGCGTGCGGCTGTGTTCATCCCACTCCATCGCCTGATGACCGCCGTCATAGCAGGAGATATAGCAACGTCCGCAGCCGACGCATTTCTCCTGATTAATCCGCGGATAGACGATATAGCTGCGATCCAGGTCTTCCGCCGGGATAATATTGCCATTCGCCAGCCCGATCATCTCCTGTAATGAGGCAAATCCCTGATCGGCCAGATAGTGGCTGAGGCCGCTCGCCATATCTTCTACAATGCGATAACCGTATTGCATAATGCCTGTCGTCACCTGTAGGGTCGCCGCGCCCAGCAGCAGAAATTCGGCAGCGTCTTCCCAGGTTTCAATGCCGCCGATACCGCTAATCGGGAAATCGCGCAGTTCAGGGTGCATTCGCAACTGCTGGATAAAACGCAGCGCAATGGGTTTCACCGCTTTTCCTGAATAACCGGAGATACTGGATTTACCGTTAACCACCGGCATCCCGATTTTGCGGTTCAGGTCGATGTTAGTAATGGATTTCACGGTGTTGATGGTGGCGATACCGTCGGCTCCGCCGCGTTTAGCGGCCAGCGCGACTTCACACATATCGCCAATATTCGGCGTCATTTTCGCCAGCATTGGCAAAGATGAACCGCGTTTTACGGCGCGGCAGTATTTTTCAACCAGCTCCGGGCTTTGCCCTACATCGCTTCCCATGGCGTGCGAGGTCATCTGCGGGCAAGAGAAGTTACACTCAATCATATCCGCGCCGGCTTCTTCAACCAGACGCGCCAGTTCTTGCCACTGCTGCTCATTTTCTCCCATGATGGAAGCAATCAGCACCTTATCCGGATAATCCTGTTTTAGCCGTCGAATGGCGGCCAGATTCTCTTCCAGCGGATGCTCAGCAATTTGCTCCATGTTTTTGAAACCAATAAAACCGGTATCTTCTTTCGTCAGGTGGTCAAAACGTGGAGAGACTTCGTTGGCAATAAAAAAACCAATGGTTTTAAAAACGATCCCGCCCCAGCCGGTATCATAGGCTTTGGCGCACATCTCATAACAATTGCCTACCGGAGAAGAAGAAAGGCAAAACGGATTGGGAAACTTAACGCCGCAAAAGGTAACAGACAAATCTTTTGTTAACATGAGCAGGCCTCCTCTAAATAATGATGAATAGCCTGAGCGGCTTCTTTTCCGGTTTTTACCGCATAAACGACGGTCTTATCACCTTTAACAATATCGCCAGCGGCAAAGATCGCCGGGTCGTCGGTTTGATAATTATGCGTGTCGATAATATTATGCTGCGCTTTTATCTCCGCAAAGTTATCCAGTCGTGCGTGCTGCCCCACGGCCAAAATAATATTTTCCGCTTCCAGCGTCAGTTCTCCTGAGTGGCGTACATGGTGGAAGGTCACTTTATTTCCGCTGACGGCGACAGGCGTAAAACCATCAATAATCGATACGCCTAATGCCTGCGTGCTGGTAAATTCTTTTTCGCTGGCGGGGAATTCGGCTAATTCTTCCCGCGCCACGCAGGTGACGGAAGGACAGCCGAGAATTTTTAACGTACTGGCGACATCCATCGCTACGTCGCCGCCGCCAATAATTAATGCGCTACGCGGAACGCTAATATCGCCGTCGGCCTGACGGGCGCGCTGTAAAAAATCAACGGCAATCTCTACGTGACTGGCTTGCTCAAATAACGGTAAATCAGAGCCACAGGGCATCCCGACGGTCATCAGCACGGCGCGATATTCGGCTTTGAGTTGCGCAAGCGATAGCGACCCGCCCACCTCACAATTACATTTAATATTGACGCCCATTTCTACAATGCGGGCAATTTCCTGATCGAGTACGCTTTGCGGCAGACGAAATGCCGGGATGCCGTGACGCAGCCATCCGCCGGGCTGCGGCTGTTTTTCGTAAATGGTGACGTCATAGCCTAAATGCGTGAGCGTCACGCTTGCCTGCAAACCTGCCGGACCCGCGCCAATAATCGCGACTTTCCCGCGTGTTTTACTCCCGGGCTGATAAATCTGCATGGCAGTCTGCTGTTCAAAATCGGTAATAAAACGTTGCAGGCGTGCAATATCAATAGGTTTATCTATTCCGGAACGTGTACATCCGCGCTGGCATAATTTTTCCGTCGGACAGACTCTGGCGCAGACGGCGCCAAGCGCATTATTTTCCCGGATAGTTTCCGCTGCGCCTTTAAAATTGCGAAAGTAAATAGAACGAATAAATTTCCCCGGATCGGTTTGCGCCGGGCAAGCCTGACTACAGGGCGCATCGTGACATAATAAACAACGTGAAGCCTCTTTTATTGCCAGTAATGGCGTAAAACCAGGCGTGAGTTCATCCAGATAATTTTGTTGCGGCATATAATCTTCCTTAATGCTTGAATAAATTAAGGCGAAACGCAAATAACGCGTTTTAATGATCTAAAATCTACCGCCAGCCTAAGCATTGAAAGAAGGGTATTCTGTGAAAGAATTCACAAAAAAATGAAACCAGAATGCAAAACAGCATTTGTTCCTTATATCATAATAATAACTATTCTCAATTTTAAAGGGATAATAAATAGATTAACGATAAAAAAGAAGATAAATAATCATTCCAGTAAATAAAAAACCGCAACCGGTATAAAGAAAAAGATAAGACCAATATTGTACGGGATCGGCATGGCGATAGACATAAACCGGTTTTCGCGCATTTTTGACAACTTTATCTACCGCGCCGGTTCGCCAGCCTTTCCAGGCCTCACGGAAGCAAAAAAGCGGGAGTAGCAGAAAGGCTAATATGACAAATATCGTCTGTACATTCATGATCATTTCCCTTTTTTCTTTTCCAGTTCAAGCAATTGTTCCGGTGTAACTGCCGGATACCCCTGGGCGTCATTCGGCACCTGATGCTGCGTGGGAATAGGTACCAGCGGGCCTAAAAAACGCGGTTCGCGTTTAAAAATATAGAGATCCGCCAGCGCGCTAAAGCGGGCGCCAAATTCGCGCAGGCGCACTGTCAGCATATTTTTGGGCGAAGGTACCGCGTAACACTGCGCCTGAATGCCCATATGCAGCGCAATAAACAAGGCGCGTTCGCAGTGGAAGCGCTGAGTGATGATAATAAAGTCGTTGGTATCAAACACTTTGCGGGTACGCACAATGGAGTCAAGCGTACGGAAGCCAGCGTAATCAAGCACAATGTCCGCAGGATCGACGCCCGCCGCGATAAGGTCTTTGCGCATGGTCATCGGTTCGTTATAGCTTTGCAGGGCATTGTCGCCGCTGAGCAGCAGGTAATTGACTTTACCGCTATTGTAAGCGTTTAACGCGCCCTGGATACGATAACGATAGTACTGATTAATGACACCCTTGCGATAGTATTTGGCTGTCCCTAACACGACGCCAACCTGGCGGTAGGGGAGATCCTGTAGCTCGTCATAGATATAGGGCGCTGTTTTCCAGCTCATCCACCGATCGAGGCCAAGCACCGTCAACAGCAGCAAGCCTACCAGGACCAACAGGCTGTAAAACACGCGCTTTAACATGCAGGAAACTCGATACCAGGATGAAAGTACGATCAGGCTACTGTACCCGAAGACGTAGCGCAAGAAACCGCCGTCTGATTGCGGAGATTTTCAGCATGATTTCCCTTGTATCGGGTCGCGGGAGAGGAGAGTCAGGCCGGATAAGACGCCAGGGCGTCGCTATCCGGCACATTTGCTTAGCCGAGAAGCACGCGGTCAATATTATGGCAACCTAACGCTTTCAGCGTTGCGGCGGTGGCATCCCATTGAATTAATGCCGCATCGCCTTTTTCCGCCAGAATCGCACGCTGAATATCCGCATAGTCATAGCCATTGAGACTCAGCAGGTTTAGCGCGCCTTGCAGCGGGGGAAGCGTAGGGTTAAAGGCGGCGTTTTCCGCATAGCTGCCGGTGAAAATACGGCCATCTTTACATTCCAGCGCCACGCCGCTCGGTGAGTGGCTATAAGGCATATGGCTCTTATTGGCTGCCGTAATCGCCGCTTGCGTTAGCGTATCGCCCGTTAACGTAAAGCCATGATCCTGCTCGTCCATCAGCAGCGTTTTGATCTCCAGATCTTTTGGCCCGAAAGCGTCAGGCAGATAATCGCGTAACGTATGCGGCGCGCGGCCCGGCAGATGAATGCGCAGATCCAGACCGCTGTTCAGCTCGTTCATAAACTGGCGACAGTGGCCGCAAGGCGTGTAGTTAACGGTGACGGCGGCGAGCCCTTTTTCGCCGCGTAGCCAGGCGTGGCTAATCGCGCTTTGTTCAGCATGCACAGTTTGTTGCATGGTGGCGCCCAGGAACTCCATATTCGCGCCGAAATACCAGTTGCCGCTAACGCCGCGCGCAATCGCGCCGACGTTAAAATGGGACAAATCGGTACGGGCGCAGGCCGCCGCCAGAGGTAACAGTGCGAAAGCCAGCGCGTCTTCGTCCAGTCCCGCCGTATTTTTAAGCGTCGAGACCTGCTCTGCGGTCAGCATGGCGGGAAAATGGTGGTCCGCCAGGATAGGGGCCAGCGCTGATTGCAAATTATCCGCAAGCTGGGCAAAAGCAGTTTGAAAACGTGGATGCATGGCGTTGCCTCATAACAATGTAATGGAACCGTAGTTTACGGGCCTGTTATGTCTTAATATGTGATCTAAATCTCATTGCTTATGCAACTTGTGAAACTTAAATGAAAAATGCGCGACGTATCGCAAATTTTAACCCGGTCTTTTGTCCCGTCGTTAGCGCATTACCGCCAGAATGAGCGGAAACAAAAAGGGTGCTACCAGCGAGGTAATAATGCCGCAGATCACCAGCGCCAGGGAGCTAAACGCGCCTTCCTGGTAATCCAGCTCGGCGCAGCGTGCAGTACCGAGCGCATGTGAGGCGGTCCCCATTGCCAGCCCGCGTGCGGCTTTAGTACGGATGTGCATCGCGTTTAACAGCGTGTGGCCAAACACCGCGCCCAGAATACCGACAAAAATTACGCATACCGCGCTGATCGCGGGGATGCCGCCGATGCTGCCGCCCACCGCCATCGCGATAGGCGTAGTCACGGATTTAGGCAGTACCGATGCCGCGATTTCAGGCGTTGCGCCCATCAGCAAGGCAACGGATGTCCCGGTAATCATCGCTACCAGACTGCCGACAAAACAGATGCTAATAATGGATTTCCAACGCGCGCGAATCTGGTGCAATTGTTCATAAAGGGGATAGGCCAGTGCCACTACCGCCGGTTGCAGCAGATCGTTAAGTACTTCGCTGCCTTTGAAGTAGTGCTCGTAGGGAATACCGGTCAGCAACAGAAAAGGAATAATGACTACCATTGCCACCAGCAGCGGATTCAGCAACGGCATTTTAAAATGCGCCGCCAGTCGGCGGGCGGCGAAAAATACCGCCAGCGTCAGCGGTAACGACCACCAGATATATGTCATCATTTTTTCGTTCCCTTCTGCCCAACCACTTTACGCTCACCGTGTATCAGATGTGAACTCCAGCTTACGACCACAAAAACGACCAGCGTACTGATAGCGCAAGAGACCACCACCGGGCCGAATTGCGCGCGCAGTAAATCAAAATATTGCATGACCCCAACGCCAATCGGCACAAACAGCAACGCCATATAACGAATCAGCACATAACAGCCGGGGTTAACCCACTTCGCCGGCAGAATTTGCAGCGCCAGCAACACAAACAGAATTAACATCCCGATAATGCTGCCGGGAATAGTGATAGGAAGCAGTGATGCAAGAAAAATGCCTGCGTACAAACAGGCATAAATCAATACAAAAGCGCGTATATATTGCCAGATAATATTCAGTGACTTACTCATGTTTAAAGCCCTTGATGAGATGGATTCATCATACAATTAAACGTTAAAACGTGCTACCGATCACATCATGAATTCTTAGCATAGTGGGTATAGACAGCAGGAACATCGGGCAATGCCCCTGGTCGGCGGCGTTAAACCTGGGCTAAAAAATACAAAAAGCGACTCAGGGCCAAAGACGGCGTCTCATTCTTACGCCAGAACATCCCTACGCTGCCTTTTTGCTCAATTTTTGGCAAGTTTAAAATCGCCAGTTGCCCCTGGCTGGCATAGCGTTGCGCCAGCCGTAAAGAAAGAATAGAGATCATATCGCTGCTTTGCAGCAAATTGGTGCTGACGTTCATTGACGCCGATTCAATGGTGTTTTCCGGGAGCATGACGCCATTATCGACGAGGGCGTTATCAATACTGATGCGAATAGGGGTGCCGGTTGGCCAGACTATCCACCGCCAGTGCGCCAGATCGCTCCAGGCGATCTGTGCTCGCGCGGCCAGCGGATGGTGCGGACGCGCCACAAAGCAGACCGGCTCGGTATAAAGTACCTGATAATTAAGCGGCAGTTGCAGGGCGCGGCCGCCGACACGCCCTACCACTACATCCACCTGACCGGCAAGCAAATCGTGCAGCAGCGGCGTCATTACCTTCTCTTCAATATTCAGATGCAGCGTCGGCATTTCGTTAAGCAGGCTCAGAATCGCCTGTGATACGCAGTCAGTCGCCACGGGCGAACAGCCGATCTTCAGGCTGCCAACCAGGCCGCCCTGCTTGAAACGGGCGATTTCATACTGTGAACGCTCCAGATCGTTAATTAGGCGCTGGGCGTGCTGGAGCAGTAATTTACCGCCTTCCGAGGGCCGTAGCCCTTTACTGTGGCGCTCAAAAAGCGTGATGCCTATCTCATCTTCGAGTTGAGATAACCACTTCGATAGCGCCGGCTGGGAGATATTCATCATCCGGGCGACATGCGTCAGGTTGCCCTGTTCGCCCAGCGCAACCAGCGTTTGCAGGTGATGTAATTTCAATTTCTGCGCCCAGTTCGCCATCCGCTATAACCTCCAGGTTATGTCTCTGCCTGAAAAGCCATTGTACATTTTATCGCTCACTCTACAAACTCGTAACATAGCAAACATAAAAACAACATCTATCTCCCTGCACTGAGGCATTAGCTATGACTCAACGACGTGATCTACAAGCCCTTATTGATGCCGCGCCCGTCGGCAAAATGCAGTGGCGCGTTATCATCTGCTGTTTTCTGGTGGTTATGCTCGACGGTTTCGACACCGCCGCGATTGGCTTCATCGCCCCGGATATTCGTACTCACTGGCAGCTAAGCGCCAGCGAACTTGCGCCGCTGTTTGGCGCAGGGCTGCTGGGGCTTACGGCCGGCGCGCTGCTATGCGGGCCGCTGGCGGATCGCTTTGGCCGCAAGCGGGTCATTGAGCTTTGCGTAGCGCTATTCGGCGCATTGAGCCTGCTTTCCGCTTTCTCACCGGATATAGAAACCCTGGTGTTGCTGCGCTTCTTAACCGGTCTGGGACTGGGCGGAGCGATGCCGAATACCATCACCATGACGTCGGAATACCTTCCCGCTCGTCGACGCGGAGCGCTGGTCACGCTGATGTTCTGCGGTTTTACCCTGGGGTCGGCGATGGGCGGGATTGTGAGCGCGCAACTGGTGCCGCTGATTGGCTGGCACGGAATTCTGGCGTTAGGCGGCATCTTGCCTTTGATGCTGTTTTTCGGCTTGCTGTTCGCGCTGCCGGAATCTCCCCGCTGGCAGGTACGTCGCCAACTACCGCAAGCCGTTGTCGCCCGGACGGTCAGCGCCATTACCGGCGAGCGCTATCACGATACGCAATTCTTTCTGCATGAGACGGCAGCCATCGCCAAAGGCAGTATTCGCCAGCTTTTTGCCGGGCGACAGCTTGTCATTACCCTGATGTTATGGGTGGTGTTCTTTATGAGCCTGCTCATTATCTATCTGCTTTCCAGCTGGATGCCGACGTTACTTAACCATCGCGGTATTGATCTGCAACAGGCGTCGTGGGTGACTGCCGCATTCCAGGTTGGCGGCACGCTTGGCGCGCTGTTACTCGGCGTGTTGATGGACCGGCTTAACCCGTTCCGGGTACTGGCGGTGAGCTATGCGCTGGGCGCGGTTTGCATTGTCATGATAGGCCTGAGCGAAAACGGCCTTTGGCTGATGGCGCTGGCGATTTTTGGTACCGGCATCGGTATTAGCGGTTCCCAGGTAGGGCTTAATGCTCTGACGGCGACGCTGTACCCCACCCAAAGCCGGGCGACGGGCGTGAGCTGGTCGAACGCCATTGGACGCTGCGGGGCGATTGTCGGTTCGCTCTCCGGCGGCATGATGATGGCCCTCAATTTCTCTTTCGATACGTTGTTTTTTGTCATTGCTATTCCGGCGGCTATCAGCGCGGTAATGCTTACCCTGCTGACGGTGGTTGTCCGCCTTTCGATTTCTGTACCTGACGACCTGCCGCGTGCCAGCGTCGTAAACGAATAAGGAGAATCTCCATGTCTGAAATAAATCAGAACGTAAAAGATAGCCGTCAACAGTATTACCAGCATATTTCCGGGCAGAATCTGACGCCGCTGTGGGAATCGTTACATCACCTGGTACCGCAGACGCCAAACGCCAACTGCGCGCCGGCCTACTGGAATTATCAGGAAATTCGTCCGCTACTCATGGAAAGCGGCAATGTCATTGGCGCGAAAGAGGCGATCCGCCGGGTGCTGGTGCTGGAAAATCCGGCATTGCGCGGTCAGTCGTCGATCACGGCGACCTTATACGCTGGTTTACAGCTGATCCTGCCCGGCGAAGTCGCGCCGAGTCATCGCCATAACCAGTCGGCGCTGCGTTTTATCGTCGAAGGTAAAGGCGCATTTACCGCGGTGGACGGCGAGCGCACGCCAATGCATACCGGCGATTTTATCCTGACGCCGCAGTGGCGCTGGCACGATCATGGTAATCCGGGGTCAGAGCCGGTGGTATGGCTGGATGGTCTGGATCTGCCGTTAGTCAACCTCCTGGGCTGTGGGTTTGCGGAAGACTATCCCGAAGATCAGCAGCCGGTGACGCGAAAAGAGGGCGATTATCTGCCGCGCTATGCAGCGAATATGCTGCCGCTACGCCACCAGCGCGGGAACTCGTCGCCGATTTTCAACTACCGTTACGACCGCAGCCGCGAGGCGTTGCACGATCTGACCCGTATGGGCGATCCGGATGAGTGGGAAGGCTACAAGCTGCGTTACGTTAATCCCGTCACCGGCGGTTATCCGATGCCGTCGATGGGCGCGTTCCTGCAACTGCTGCCAAAAGGCTTTGCCTCGCGTGTGGCGCGGAGCACCGACAGCACTATCTACCACGTCGTTGAAGGGGCAGGGCAGGTCACTATCGGCAACGAAACTTTTCATTTTTCCGCAAAAGACATTTTTGTGGCGCCGACCTGGCATGAGGTGTCGTTTCGCAGCAGCGAAGACACGGTGTTATTCAGCTTTTCGGACAAGCCGGTTCAGGAAGCCCTGGGGCTGTTCCGCGAAGCACGTTATTAATTAGGGAGAGAGAACATGACCAAATATGTATTCCAGCCGCAGGCCCCAGTGACAGTACCCGTGGCGGGCAGTGATGAGCAGTTTCCGGTACGTCGCGTTTACTGCGTGGGTCGCAACTATGCCGCCCATGCCCGTGAAATGGGCTTTGATCCCGATCGCGAACCGCCGTTCTTCTTTTGTAAACCAGCGGACGCTGTCGTCCCGGTAGCGGAGGGGGATACCCTGGAACTGCCGTATCCGGCGCAGACTGATAACTACCATTATGAAATTGAGCTGGTGGTGGCGATTGGTAAAAAGGGGAGCGATATCCCGCTGGAAAAAGCCCATGAATATGTCTGGGGATACGCCACAGGTCTGGACATGACGCGTCGCGATCGTCAGATGGAAATGCGTCAGATGGGACGCCCGTGGGAAATTGGCAAAGCGTTCGATCTCTCCGCGCCCATTGCGCCATTACACAAAGCCGCTGAAACGCATAATGTGGATAACGCCCCTATTTGGCTACAGGTTAACGGCGAAGACCATCAACGCAGCGATATTCGTCACCTGATTTGGTCGGTGAATGAAACCATCAGCTATTTGTCCGGCTTTTTTGAATTGCAGCCAGGCGATTTGATTTTCACCGGTACGCCAGAGGGGGTGGGCGCAGTGGTGAAAGGGGATGTCATCACCGGGAACGTAGAAGGTCTGACGCCGATTGCTGTGAAAATTGTCTGAGGTGAACGATGAAGCTGTACAGTTTCTTTAATAGTTCGGCGTCTTATCGTGTACGTATTGCGCTGGCGTTAAAGGGGATTGATTACCAGACAGTGGGCGTCAATATTCGTATCGGCCAGCAGAATGAGCTGGCCTACCGACGGATGAATCCGGTAGGCCTGGTGCCGACGCTGGTCACTGATGACGGCGAATCGTTGGGGCAATCGCTGGCCATCGTCGACTGGCTGGACCGACATTTTCCGCAAACGCCGCTGCTGCCGACGAGCGACCCGGCGCGCAGCCAGGCGCTGGAAATTGTCTACGCTATCGCCTGCGATATACACCCAATCAATAACATGCGCGTGTTGCGCTACCTGACCGATGAGCTGAAGGTTAGCGAAGAGGATAAAAAACGCTGGTACGCCCACTGGATACAGCAAGGGTTAAGCGCGGTAGAGCAGCTATTGCGTAAAAGTCAGTCCGGACGATTCTGCGTGGGCGACGCGCCAGGCCTTGCGGACTGCTGCCTGATTCCTCAGTGGGCGAATGCGCTCAGGATGGGCTGCGATTTATCAGGCTATCCGCGCTGTAAAGCCGTTTATGACGCCTGCGTACAGCTACCGGCGTTTATTGCCGCCGCGCCGGAAAATCAGCAAGATAAAATCCCGGCCTGAAAAGGAGAATGACCATGACTCACGTGACAAGCGCAATTATTGTAGGTGGCGGAATCGGCGGCGCGGCGACCGCGCTGTCGCTGGCGCGCCAGGGAATAAAAGTCATGCTGCTGGAAAAAGCGCACGAAATTGGCGAGATTGGCGCGGGTATTCAGCTTGGGCCGAACGCTTTTTCGGCGCTGGATAGTCTCGGTGTGGGCGATGTTGCCCGCCAGCGTGCGGTGTTTACCGATCACATTACCATGATGGATGCCGTGAATGCCGAAGAAGTGGTATGCATTGAAACCGGACAGGCGTTCCGCGACCATTTTGGCGGGCCGTATGCGGTAATTCACCGGGTAGATATTCATGCAACGGTATGGGAAGCGGTGCTGACGCACCCTGGCGTGGAGTATCGTACCTCGACCCATATTGTCGATATCCGCCAGACGCCGGATGACGTTACGGTGTTTGATGAGCAGGGAAATAGCTGGACGGCGGATATTCTCGTGGGCTGCGACGGCGTTAAATCGGTCGTGCGGCAAAGTTTACTCGGCGACGCGCCGCGCGTAACGGGGCATGTAGTCTATCGGGCGGTGATTGATTGCGACGATATGCCGGACGATTTACGTATTAACGCACCGGTGCTGTGGGCAGGCCCGCATTGTCACCTGGTTCATTATCCGCTGCGCGGAGGCCAACAGTACAATCTGGTGGTGACATTCCACAGCCGCCAGCAAGAAGAGTGGGGCGTGAAAGACGGCAGTAAAGAAGAGGTGCTCTCTTATTTTGCCGGCATTCATCCCCGCCCGCGCCAGATGCTGGATAAGCCGACCTCCTGGCGCCGCTGGTCGACCGCCGATCGCGAGCCGGTCGCAAAATGGGGAACCGAGCGTATCACTCTGGTGGGCGACGCCGCGCATCCGGTGGCGCAATATATGGCCCAGGGCGCCTGTATGGCGCTGGAAGACGCCGTCACGCTGGGCAAAGCGCTGGAACGCTGCGACGGCGACGCGCAGCAGGCATTTGCGCTGTATGAGTCGGTGCGTATTCCCCGCACGGCGCGTATCGTCTGGTCTACCCGCGAGATGGGACGTCTCTATCACGCCGCCGGGGTGGAGCGTCAGGTGCGTAATCTGTTGTGGAAAGGGAAATCGCAGGAGGCGTTTTATCGCGGTATCGAATGGCTGTACGGCTGGAAAGAAGATAACTGTCTTGAGCCGCGTTGAGCGCCTTACGTGACGTAGCGTAGCGTTTGCGCCGCCACCCGGCAAAAAGTTTTGCTCATCGCAGAGAGGCGTTATGATAGCGCCTCTTTTTTTGCTGTGGATACCGATATGCGTGTTTTACTGGCGCCGATGGAAGGCGTGCTCGACGCGTTAGTGCGCGAGCTGCTGACCGAAGTGAATGATTACGATCTCTGCATCACCGAATTTGTGCGCGTGGTGGATCAGCTGCTGCCGGTAAAAGTGTTTCATCGCATCTGCCCGGAGTTGCATCACGCCAGCCGCACGCCGTCCGGCACGCCGGTGCGTATTCAGCTTCTGGGCCAGCATCCGCAGTGGCTGGCGGAAAACGCCGCGCGGGCGACGGCGTTGGGATCGTATGGCGTGGACCTGAACTGCGGCTGTCCGTCAAAAGTGGTGAACGGCAGCGGCGGCGGCGCGACATTGCTCAAAGATCCCGAACTCATCTATCAGGGCGCGAAAGCGATGCGGGCCGCGGTACCGTCGCATCTGCCGGTGACGGTAAAAGTGCGTCTCGGCTGGGATAGCGGCGATAGAAAATTTGAAATCGCCGATGCGGTGCAGCAGGCCGGCGCCAGTGAACTGGTGGTGCATGGTCGTACCAAAGCGCAGGGCTACCGCGCCGAGCATATCGACTGGCAGGCGATCGGCGAAATACGCCAGCGTCTGACTATTCCGGTTATCGCGAATGGCGAAATCTGGGACTGGCAGAGCGCGCAGGCATGTATGGCGACCAGCGGCTGCGATGCGGTGATGATCGGCCGTGGGGCGTTAAATATTCCTAACCTGAGTCGGGTGGTGAAGTATAACGAGCCGCGTATGTCGTGGCCGGAAGTAGTGACGTTATTACAAAAATATACCCGACTGGAAAAGCAGGGCGATACCGGTTTATATCATGTCGCGCGTATTAAACAGTGGTTAGGATATTTACGTAAGGAATATATTGAGGCGACGGAACTCTTTCAGTCGATTCGGGCGTTAAATCGTTCGTCCGAGATTGCGCGGGCGATTCAGGATATTAAAATCTAATCTCTACAGCGTCCAGAACGTGTGCCGGGCAGATACTATCGCTGCCCGGCGCAGGAATCAGAAAATCATCTTAAACACGCCCGTTACCACCAACAGCCCAATCAGAAAAATAATTAAGATTGCCCATCTTAACTCCAAATTCCCCACCCGCCGACATAAGGCGGGGGGGGAATTTGGACGGGCTTGAAAAGCCCGAAGGATCATCAGCTACGCTGATGTTGAATGTATTGCTTCACAACTTCCAGCGGCGCACCTCCGCACGAGCCAGCAAAGTATGACCTCAACCAGAGCACGGCTTTTCCGTATGCTCCCCGCAAATCAATAAATTCGTTTCGCAGACGGCGGGATGTCACAGCTTTCAGTGAGTTAACCAGTACCGAAAGCTGCACTGTTGGTGGGTATTCGATCAGCATGTGGACATGATCGACGTCTCCGTTACTTTCTTTAAGTTCTCCGCCAAAATCACGGCAGACTTCTGCTGCATACTGATGGAATGCAGCATAGTGTGACTCACCCAGTATCTTTCGACGGTATTTTGTTACAAAGACAAGATGAACATGCAAAAGGAAGGCGGCATGTCTTGAACGATTAATATTATGTTTTTGCATTGAAGTTGACCGTAAAAACAGTAACATAGCAAACAAATCTCCTACACACTGAGTGATGATGCTAATCCTGAAAGCCTACAAATTCAGACTGGAACCAACGCCTGAACAGTCGCAGCGTTTGCGGCAGTTATGTGGTTGCGCCCGTTTTGTCTGGAATTTAGGTCTTGCGGAGACAAAGCGCATCCTTGGCTCAGGCGAAAAGTTACCTTCGGCTTTCGAGTTGAACAGGATGCTTACAGTGTGGAAAAAAATGCCGGGACACATCTTTTTACAGGATGCTTATACCGACAATCTGCAGCAAAAGTTGAAAGACCTGCATGCTGCATGGAAACGTTGCTTTGATAAAAAGCTCGCAGCTAAGGCCCCGGTATGGAAACGAAAAAATGAGGGCAGAGATTCAATCCGTTTTGTGAACTTTGAGAAATATTGCCGCCTTGAAAATCGCAGAGTGAAGCTACCGTCAGGTCTTGGGTGGGTAAAATTCCGGCAATCTCAACGTGTGAACGGTAAAATCAAAAATGCGACAATCAGTCAGTTAGCGGGACAGTGGTATATCTCGTTTCAGGTTGAAGTTGAAACGGCAGAACCCAATCACACAAGCACAACGATAGTCGGTCTGGACGCAGGAGTAACAAAACTCGCCACGCTTTCAGACGGTACGGTATACCAACCAGTCAACAGTTTTAAAGCAAGTCAGCGCAAGCTGGCAACACTCCAGCGGCAGTTAAGCCGTAAAGTCAAATTCAGCAGTAACTGGCAGAAACAAAAGCGAAAAGTCCAGCGTCTGCACTCGCACATAGCCAATATCCGGCGCGACTACCTTCATAAAGTTACCAGTGAAATCAGCAAAAACCACGCGATGATAGTCATTGAGGATTTGAAGGTTAGTAACATGTCGAAATCGGCAAAAGGTACAGCAGAACAGCACGGACGAAACGTCAAGGCCAAATCAGGTCTAAACCGTTCGATACTGGATCAGGGCTGGTATGAAATGCGCCGCCAGCTTGAGTACAAACAGCTCTGGCGTGGCGGTCAGGTGCTTGCGGTTCCGCCAGCATACACAAGCCAGCGTTGCGCGTGCTGTGGTCATACCGCGAAAGAAAATCGCCTGTCACAAAGTAAATTTGTGTGTCAGGCATGCGGATATACAGCGAACGCTGATGTAAATGGCGCTCGTAACATTTTAGCGGCGGGGCACGCCGTTCTTGCCTGTGGAGGGATGGTGCAGTCAGGCCGCCCGTCTGAAACAGGAACCAGACGCTGAGCAATCAGTCGTCACCCACTAATGGGAATCCCCCTCCTGAGTCACGAAGTGCGAAGGTGGGGGAGGATGTCAAAGAAGAATTTTCATTGTTTGTCCCTTTATTGGTAAATACAAACAAAGTATAGGAAAGTATTAAGCCATCTGCTGCTTTGTTGGGCGCGGCGACGTTTAACTCATGAAGGCTGCTGGCGCGTATTGCAGCAAAATCGTTCATTTATGAACGGGTTAGTGGGACTTTTCATTGAAGTATTACATCAAAAAATGTATCAGATGAAATTATTTGCTAATCATATAAATTTCAAAATATGTCTTTTGTTGTCTGATGATGTATTGCCACGCGTAACTAAAAAATAGATCGCCGTAAGACGTACTCTCTGCGCACCTTTTTTTATCAGAACACCTCCATGAATCGTAATTCTTTCCTTGCCGCGACAGCGAGCTTACCGCTTTTTATTTTGCTGACGGGCTGCGCCCCCATGCACGATACCCGCCAGTCGCTGACCCAGCAGACGCCCTCTTCTCATGTTGATTCCAGCCTGCCGGCGGCATTGAAAAACGGTTGGCCGGATAGCCAGTGGTGGAAGGCGTATCACGATGCGCAGCTTGACGCGCTGATTGATAATGCCATACAGCATTCGCCGGATATGCAGGTGGCTGAACAGCGTATTCAACTGGCGGAAGCGCAGGCGAAAGCGGTTGAGGCGCAGGACGGCCCGCAGCTCGACTTTTCTGCCGACATTGAGCGCCAGCGAATGTCCGCGGAAGGGCTGATGGGGCCATTCGCGATTACCGACCCCGCGGCGGGAACGACCGGGCCGTGGTATACCAACGGTACATTCGGCCTGACGGCGGGCTGGGATCTGGATTTATGGGGGAAAAACCGCGCTGAAGTTACTGCGCGGATCGGGGCGGTCAAAGCGCGCGAAGCGGAGCAGGAGCAAACCCGACAACTGCTGGCAAGCGGCGTGGCGCGACTCTACTGGGAGTGGCAGACGCAGGCGGCGCTGAAAAATGTGCTGATGCAAATCGAGCATGAGCAGCAAAACGTGGTGACGGTAAACCGGGAGCTGTATCAACACGGCATTACTTCTTCTGTTGAAGGGGTCGAGACCGATATCGACGCCAGCAAAACCCAGCAGCAGTTGAATGACGTTAACGGTAAAATGAAGGTTATTGAAGCGCGGCTCAGCGCGTTAACCAATACGCAATCGGCGGCGCTCAAGCTGCGTCAGGTGAGTCTCCCCGCCGTTGAAAGCCAGTTACCGTCGCAACTGGGGTATTCGTTGCTGGCGCGCCGGGCGGATCTACAGGCCGCGCACTGGTACATTGAATCCTCGTTGAGCAGCATTGACGCCGCGAAGGCCGCGTTTTATCCCGATATCAATCTGATGGCTTTTTTACAGCAGGATGCGTTACATCTGAGCGATCTGTTCCGCCATTCCGCACAGCAATATGGCATTACCGGCGGGCTGACGCTGCCGATTTTCGACAGCGGCAGGCTGAATGCCAACCTCGATATCGCCAAAGCGCAAAGCAATCTTTCTATCGCCAACTACAACAAAGCGGTGGTAGATGCGGTTAATGATGTGGCGCGCGCCGCCAGTCAGGTAGAGACGCTGGCGCAGAAAAATCAGCATCAGCAGCAGATTGAGCATGACGCGCAGCGTGTGGTCGGTCTGGCGCAAGCGCGCTTTAATGCCGGCATTATTGCGGGTTCCCGCGTGAGCGAGGCCAAAATCCCGGCACTGCGCGAGCAGTGTAACGGCTTGCTGTTGCAGGGCCAGTGGCTGGATGCCTCCATTCAGCTTACCAGCGCGCTGGGCGGCGGTTATCATTCCTGATTTTTCCGGATGATTCAGACAGGGTTCCTATACTTAGGCTGTGTATGATTCATCCGGAGAGGAATATGACCAAAGTCGCAATTGTAACGGCATCAGATTCGGGAATTGGCAAAGCGTGTGCGTTGTTATTAGCACAAAACGGTTTTGATATTGGTATCACCTGGCATTCTGATGAACGCGGCGCGCAGGAGACGGCGAAAAAAGCGGCGCAGTTTGGTGTGCGGGCTGAGACCATTCATCTTGACCTGAGCCAGTTACCCGAGGGCGCACAGGCCATTGAACATCTTATTCAGCGCCTGGGGCGCGTTGACGTGCTGGTCAATAATGCCGGGGCGATGACCAAATCCGCGTTTATTGATATGCCGTTTACGCAGTGGCGGCAAATTTTTACCGTGGACGTCGATGGCGCGTTTCTCTGCGCGCAGATCGCCGCCCGGCATATGATTAAACAAGGAGAGGGAGGGCGCATTATCAACATCACCTCCGTCCATGAGCATACGCCGCTTCCGCAAGCCAGCGCCTATACCGCGGCGAAACATGCGCTGGGGGGATTGACTAAATCCATGGCGCTGGAACTGATTGAACATCATATTTTGGTCAACGCCGTCGCGCCAGGCGCTATCGCCACGCCGATGAATGATATGGATGACAGCGACATTGAGCCGGGATCGGAACCCTCGATCCCTATCGCCCGACCGGGTTCTACGCATGAAATAGCCAGCCTCGTCGCCTGGCTGTGTTCGGAAGGAGCAAGCTATACCACCGGTCAGTCGCTGATTGTCGACGGCGGGTTTATGCTGGCGAATCCGCAATTCAACGCCAAATAAACGCCGGGTGCCGGATGGCGGCGTTATGCCATCCGGATACCATCGGGTTTAACGGGCCTCCGCTTTGCCGCGTCTTTTCAGCCACCAGCGCACGCCCACCACCAGGACGATGGCCAGAATCAGCCAGACTCCGTGCCTGAGATGCTGATCGAGGTCGTGCAGCCATGGCGCGATCACCTCGCCGCCAAGATATCCCAGCGTGGTAAACAGCAGCGCCCAGATCAGCGCGCCTACAATATTCAGCGGCAGAAAAATTTTAGGCGGCAGGCGGCTGGCGCCAATCAGCAAGGGGCCAACCACCCGGAAGCCATACATAAAACGCGTGCCGATCACAAACAGATACGGATGGCGTTGGATCATTTTCTGCGCGCGACGAATCTTCGTATGATAACGCGGGAAACGACGCAGGATCTTCCCGCCATAGCATCGTCCTAACAGGTAAAGTAGCTGATCGCCCATCATCCCTCCCAGCGCGACAGCCGCCGCCACCAGCGGAAACTTGAGTAATCCCTGATGCGCCGCGACGCCCCCCAACAGGGTAACGGTTTCACCTTCGGCCATACTGCCGATAACCAGCGCCGCATAGCCATAATGCGTAATAAGCGTGTTGATATCCATGCGTAAACCACCTCCGGCATTAAGCATACACCCTGGCAAGAGGCGTGCGAGGCAAAGCCGACGTTTTGCCGGAGACTATTTTGCCATTGCTCATAAAATAACCAGAAACTGAATTATACTTGAACATACTGGCATCTGAGGCAGCAGAAGGGGGCAGTATGAACCATGTATGGGGGCTTTTTTCCCATCCCGATCGGGAAATGCAGGTGATCAAAAGCGAAAACGAAACCGTTTCGCATCACTATACGCACCATGTTTTGCTGATGGCGGCGATTCCCGTCGTCTGCGCCTTTATCGGCACGACGCAAATCGGCTGGAATTTTGGCGACGGCAACGTGTTACAACTCTCGCTGTTTACCGCTTTTGCGCTGGCGGTCTTGTTCTACGGCGTGATGCTGGCGGGCGTCGCGGTGATGGGACGCGTCATCTGGTGGATGGCGCGAAACTATCCGCAACGGCCATCGCTTGCGCGCTGTATGGTTTTTGCCGGCTATGTCGCGACGCCGCTGTTTTTAAGTGGTCTGGTGGCGCTCTATCCCCTGGTATGGTTATGCGCACTGGTCGGCGCTGTCGCGCTCTTTTACACCGGCTATTTGCTGTATTTGGGTATTCCGACTTTCCTTAACATTAATAGAGAGGAAGGATTAAGCTTCTCCAGTTCGACGCTCGCTATCGGCGTGCTGGTCCTGGAGGTGCTACTGGCGATCACCGTGATCCTGTGGGGATACGGCTACCGCCTGTTCTGATGCGAAAAAGGGCTGGCGCAAAAGCCAGCAATGCAGCATTTGCTGACGATTCTTCTGTAGCGGCAACGCTGGCGTGCCGCTATGATGCCACTGCTAGCTTGAGTATAATCTTAGCTCAGGCGGTGTGCGTTACGACGCGCGTGAATCATTATCAGAAATCTCATCATGCTGAAATTCCGAGCTTCATTCCTGAGCCTTGCTCTGATGTTGGCCGTACCTTTTGCCCCGCAGGCCGTGGCGAAAACGGCAGCGACAACCGCGGCGTCTCAACCTGAGATTGCCTCCGGTAGCGCAATGATTGTTGATCTCAACACCAATAAAGTGATCTATTCGAACCACCCGGATCTGGTGCGTCCGATTGCCTCTATAACCAAATTAATGACGGCGATGGTCGTGCTCGACGCGCGATTGCCGCTGGATGAAATACTGAAGGTCGATATCAGCCAGACGCCGGAAATGAAAGGGGTTTACTCCCGCGTGCGCCTGAACAGCGAAATTAGCCGCAAAAATATGTTGCTGCTGGCGTTGATGTCATCCGAAAACCGTGCGGCGGCAAGCCTGGCGCACTATTATCCTGGCGGTTATAACGCGTTTATTAAAGCGATGAATGCGAAGGCGAAAGCGCTGGGCATGACGCATACCCGCTTCGTTGAGCCGACGGGGCTGTCGATTCATAACGTCTCGACCGCGCGGGATTTAACAAAATTGCTGATTGCCACGAAGCAATACCCGCTGATTGGCCAGCTAAGCACCACGCGCGAAGATATGGCGACATTCTCGCATCCGGCGTATACGCTGCCGTTTCGCAATACCAACCATTTGGTCTACCGTGATAACTGGAATATCCAGTTAACGAAAACCGGCTTTACCAATGCGGCGGGGCATTGCCTGGTGATGCGTACCGTGATCAATAACAAACCGGTCGCGCTGGTGGTCATGGACGCGTTCGGCAAATATACCCACTTTGCGGACGCCAGTCGCCTGCGTACATGGATTGAAACCGGTAAAGTCATGCCCGTTCCGGCTGCCGCGCTGAGCTATAAAAAGCAAAAAGCCGCGCAAATGGCGGCAGCCAGCGCCAGTGCCGGGGCGCAAACCGCACAGAACGATTAAGTCGCCGTAGGCCCGGCAGGCATCGCGCCGCCGGGCTTCACGGTAAACCGCACCGTGTTAATGCGTTTCGTCGGGCGTATTTTCCTGCCAGAATTTCCGCTTACTCGTTTTGCCGATACCGGGGTTCATACTGTTGGTCGGGTCATTTTGCCGATAAAAACGCGTCAGCGTTTCCGGCGCTTTATACAGATGTCCAACGTTGTGCTCCGCCGGGTATTGTGCCCCGCGCGCCTGCAACAGCTCCAGCATTTGCGCTTTCAGCGCGTGGACGTCGACGCCTTTCTTCACGATATAGTCCTGATGAAAAACGTGGCACATAAAGTGGCCGTAATAGAGTTTATGTACCAGTTGGCTGTCGATTTCCGGCGGCAGATGCTCGAACCAGTCGGTATCGTTGCGGCGCAGAGCGATATCCAGCGCCAGGATATCTTCCACTTCATCAGCGTGTACGGCCTGATAACGAATCGCCGCGCCAGCAGCGGCGAAGCGGTGCAGGAAGGCTTTGCTGCCTTCTTCCGGCGTACAGGTGAAGAAACCGCCCTCAGCGGATTTAAAAAATTCATTCAGCCAGCGTTGCGCTTCTGCGACGCCGTCTCCCGCCATTTTTAACAGCAGATGATGCTCATATTTATCGCGCCAGTTTTTCATTCGCGGCGGCAGATGGCTGGGAAACAGATGGCCGAATTTCTGCATCGCGCGGTCGGTGAAATGCGGACGGAAAAATTTTACTTTTTCCAGCATCGCATCGGTTCGGCCTTTTAGCGTGAAAAAGAATGGCATCTTGTCGGTGCCGAGTTTATCGATCATCAGAAAGGTATCTTTACCGTACTGCTCCGCAATATCGTAGATATCGCGATGCATATATTCTCCCGCCACTGGCAGATTGTCGAAGTTCGCCAGAATATGCCGACGGATTTCAGTCAGTACCGCGGGCTGATTGGTGCCGATATAAAAAACCTGCTGATTTTTTTCCGCTGCAAAGGTATCAAGGCGAACGGCAAAAACCGCCAGTTTTCCGGCGCAGCCGGAAGATTCAAACAAACGGTCCGGGTCGGCGTTATAGCGGGCGGGCGTATCGGCGTTGATATCTCGTACCCGCGTCACGTAGTCGTGATCGTGCGCATGACGACCATCGTGACGCACATCCTCATCTTTAATCCGTTCGTCATCCAGCTTGCTCAGGATCTGCTCCGGCGTATGCCCAAGATCGATACCCAGATGATTGACCAGTTGCAGTTTGCCTTGCTCGTCAATACGGGCAAAGAGCGACATCTCGGTATAGGCCGGGCCGCGCTGCACCAGCGAGCCGCCGGAGTTATTACAGATGCCGCCGATGACCGACGCGCCGATACACGACGAACCAATCACCGAGTGCGGTTCACGGCCCAGCGGTTTAAGCGCTTTTTCCAGCGCATAGAGCGTCGTACCGGGCCAGGCCAGAACCTGTTGACCGTTATCCAGTAAGTGCAGCTTATCCAGCCGCTGGGTGCTGATAATCACAATATCGCGATCGTAGTCGTTGCCGTTCGGCGTGGAGCCTTCCGTCAGACCGGTGTTGGCGGCCTGCATCAGAATAATTTTGTCAGCGTTAACGCAGGCGTTGAGCACACGCCACAGTTCCAGTAACGAACCCGGGAAAACAACGGCCAACGCGTCGCCCTGACCGGAACGGAAACCCTTGCGATAGCGGGCGGTTTTGGCGGGGTCTGTCAGCAGGTGAGAATAGCCTACCAGGCGGGCCAGCTCATTCAGGAACGTTTTATTATCAGTCATTGTTATGGAAGACATTCTCCACTCCTTGTGGTGGGACAAAATATCAGCGTTAAGCATAGCGCTTTGTATGACAATACGCTTTCTCATTCAAATTGTCTCTGTGTTGGTGGTATTCATTTGCCGCCTTGATACCATTTGCTGGCGGCTGCGTATTCGACTGTGCGGAAAATTAGGAGAATAACCTTCGCTTTCTTCTCCTCTCGCGTTTAGGCTTATGGCAAACTGCGGTTTTTATTCTGTTTTTACCGCCTCGTCGGGATAAAGATAAAGAGAGACTCAACATGAAATGGTTATGTTCAGTAGGTGTTGCTGTGAGTCTGGCGATGCAGCCAGCATTGGCGGAAAACCTGTTTGGCAATCACCCGCTGACGCCCGAAGCGCGCGACGCGTTCGTCACGGATTTACTCAAGAAAATGACTGTCGATGAAAAAATTGGTCAGTTACGTCTGATTAGCGTCGGCCCTGATAACCCGAAAGAAGCGATTCGCGAGATGATCAAAGACGGGCAGGTAGGGGCGATTTTCAATACCGTCACCCGCCAGGATATCCGTCAAATGCAGGATCAGGTGATGGCGTTGAGCCGCCTGAAAATTCCTCTCTTTTTTGCCTATGACGTGGTACACGGCCAGCGAACCGTCTTCCCGATAAGCCTCGGTCTGGCTTCTTCTTTTAATCTGGATGCGGTAAGAACCGTAGGACGCGTATCGGCGTATGAAGCGGCGGACGACGGTCTGAATATGACCTGGGCGCCGATGGTGGATGTCTCCCGGGATCCGCGTTGGGGACGCGCCTCCGAAGGCTTTGGCGAAGATACATATTTAACCTCCATCATGGGCGAAACCATGGTGAAAGCGATGCAGGGCAAAAGTCCGGCGGATCGCTATTCGGTGATGACCAGCGTGAAACATTTTGCCGCCTATGGCGCCGTTGAAGGCGGTAAAGAATACAACACCGTGGATATGAGTTCCCAGCGTCTGTTTAATGACTATATGCCGCCGTACAAAGCAGGGCTGGATGCGGGGAGCGGCGCGGTGATGGTGGCGCTGAACTCGCTGAACGGCACGCCTGCGACGTCAGATTCCTGGCTATTGAAAGATGTCCTGCGCGATGAGTGGGGCTTTAAGGGAATTACCGTTTCCGACCACGGCGCTATTAAAGAACTGATTAAACACGGTACCGCGGCCGACCCGGAAGATGCGGTGCGCGTGGCGCTAAAGGCAGGGGTGGATATGAGCATGGCGGATGAGTATTACAGCAAATATCTGCCGGGTCTGATTAAGTCGGGCAAAGTGACGATGGCGGAACTGGACGACGCGACGCGCCATGTGCTCAACGTAAAATATGACATGGGATTGTTTAACGACCCCTATAGTCATCTGGGGCCGAAAGAGAGCGACCCGGTGGACACCAATGCCGAAAGCCGCCTGCATCGTAAAGAGGCGCGGGAAGTGGCGCGGGAAAGTGTGGTACTGCTGAAAAACCGGCTGGAAACGCTGCCGTTGAAAAAATCGGGCACCATTGCCGTTGTTGGGCCACTGGCCGACAGTCAACGTGATGTAATGGGAAGCTGGTCTGCTGCTGGGGTCGCGAATCAGTCGGTGACGGTGCTGGCGGGTATTCAAAATGCCGTCGGCGACGGGGCGAAGATCCTCTATGCCAAAGGGGCGAATATCACTAACGATAAAGACATCGTCGATTTCTTAAACCTGTATGAAGAGGCAGTGAAAATCGATCCGCGCTCACCGCAGGCGATGATTGATGAGGCGGTGCAGGCGGCGAAACAGGCCGATGTGGTGGTCGCAGTGGTAGGCGAGTCGCAGGGGATGGCGCATGAAGCCTCCAGCCGTACCAATATCACCATTCCGCAGAGTCAGCGCGACTTAATCACCGCTCTGAAAGCCACCGGTAAGCCGCTGGTACTGGTATTAATGAACGGCAGACCGCTGGCGCTGGTAAAAGAAGATCAACAGGCCGATGCGATTCTGGAGACCTGGTTTGCCGGGACGGAAGGCGGCAACGCCATTGCCGATGTGCTGTTTGGCGATTACAACCCGTCAGGCAAACTGCCGATCTCCTTCCCGCGTTCGGTGGGACAAATTCCGGTCTATTACAGCCATCTCAATACGGGACGCCCGTATAATCCTGAAAAGCCAAACAAATACACCTCACGTTATTTTGACGAAGCGAATGGCCCGCTCTATCCGTTTGGTTACGGTCTGAGCTACACCACATTTACGGTGTCTGACGTCACGCTCTCCTCACCGACAATGCAACGCGACGGCAAAGTCACGGCCAGCGTAGAGGTCACGAACACCGGTAAACGCGAAGGGGCTACGGTCATCCAGATGTACTTACAGGATGTCACGGCGTCAATGAGCCGCCCGGTGAAGCAATTAAAAGGCTTTGAAAAAATCACCCTCAAGCCCGGCGAAAGTAAAACCGTGAGTTTCCCGATTGATATCGAGGCGTTGAAGTTCTGGAATCAGCAGATGAAATATGACGCGGAACCCGGCAAGTTCAACGTCTTTATCGGCGTGGATTCCGCTCGCGTTAAACAAGGATCGTTCGAGCTACTGTAAGCCTGCCGTCAACAGGGCGCGATAGCTGCGCCCTGTCTGGCAATGACTTTTCCTGTCCCCCCTTTTATTGCCTGCCACGTCACTTAAACTGGCGGAAAATCCCAGGTTAAACGCAGACTTTTCAACTATGCTTTTTTCTCAAGTCTCTGAAAAAGGCCGTAAAAGGATGAGGAAAGCATCATGACGATCTCAAAGCTATGGGTAAGTTCGCTGGCGTTGCTGGCGACGGTGAGTTTACCTCTACAGGCGGCATCGCCCGTGACGGTCGGGTCAAAGATTGATACCGAAGGCGCGCTGCTCGGCAACATGATTTTGCAGGTACTGGAAAGCCACGGCGTTAAAACGGTCAATAAAATTCAGCTCGGGACGACGCCAGTCGTTCGTGGCGCGATTACCGCCGGAGAGCTGGATATCTATCCGGAATACACCGGTAACGGGGCGTTCTTTTTTAAAGATGAAAACGATCCGGCATGGAAAAATGCAAAGCAAGGCTTTGAGAAAGTCAAAAAACTGGATGCGGAGCAGAATAAGCTGGTCTGGTTGACGCCTGCGCCGGCAAATAACACCTGGACCATCGCGGTACGCCAGGACATCGCGGAAAAAAATAAACTCTCCTCGCTTGCCGATCTCAGCCGTTATCTGAAAGAGGGCGGCACTTTTAAACTGGCGGCGTCTGCGGAATTTATCGAACGGGCGGATGCGCTGCCGGCATTTGAAAAAGCCTATGATTTTACCTTGAATCAGAACCAGCTCTTGTCGCTGGCGGGCGGCGATACGGCGGTCACGATCAAAGCCGCCGCGCAACAAACATCCGGCGTTAACGCCGCGATGGCGTATGGCACCGACGGCCCGGTCGCCGCGCTGGGTCTGCAAACCCTGAGCGACCCGAAAGGCGTCCAGCCTATCTATGCGCCCGCGCCGGTAGTGCGTGAATCGGTGTTACAGGCCTATCCGCAGATAGCCGACTGGCTGCAGCCCGTTTTCGCCAGCCTTGATGAGAAAACGCTGCAACAGTTGAATGCCAGAATCGCCGTAGAAGGGCTGGATGCGAAAAAAGTCGCCGCAGATTACCTCCGACAAAAAGGGTGGGTGAAGTAATCTGTGAGTGATGCTGCCAAAAAAATCACGGTTAATCGTGTGCTGTTGCTGTTGGTTGTTCTGACCTTGCTTGCTGTCGCGCTACCTTTCATTAATTACGCCCCGAATCGTCTGGTGAGCGGCGAGGGGCGCCAGTTATGGGAGATCTGGCCGGCGACCATCTGGATGCTGACTGGCGCGGGATGCGCGCTGTTTACGCTGTGCTTTGTACCCGGTAAACGCGGTAGCGTACTGACGCTGATGATGGCGCAGACGCTTTTTATTGTCATGCTGTGGGGAGTCGGCAGGGCGGCGACCCAGTTGGCGCAGGAGGGCAGTCCGCTGGCGCGTACCAGTCTGGGAAGTGGATTGTGGCTGGGCCTCGGTCTGATGCTGCTGGCCTGTAGCGATGCGATCCGCCGTATTACCGTTGGGCCGCTGTGGCGCTGGTTGCTGCACGCGCAAATTGTCATTGTCCCGCTGGCGCTGCTGTTTTCAGGCACGTTCGACAACCTCTCGCTTCTGAAAGAGTATACCAACCGCCAGGATGTTTTCGATGCCGCGCTGGTGCAACATTTGATGTTACTGGCAGGCACGGTGCTACCGGCGCTGGCGATCGGACTACCGTTGGGCGTCTGGTGTTATTTTTCCGCCTCACGCCAGGGGCCGGTGTTTACCGTGCTGAATGTGATCCAGACTATCCCTTCCGTCGCGCTGTTTGGCCTGCTGATTGCGCCGTTGGCCGGGCTGGTGAAACAGTTTCCGTGGCTTGCCGAATTCGGCGTCGCGGGAACCGGCATGACGCCTGCACTGATAGCGCTGGTGCTCTATGCGTTATTGCCGCTGGTGCGCGGCGTGGTCGCCGGGCTCAATCAGGTGCCGCGCGATGTGCTGGAGAGCGCAAGAGCAATGGGAATGAGTAGCGGCCAGCGCTTCAGGCATGTGCAACTGCCGCTGGCGCTGCCGGTCTTTTTACGTAGCCTGCGGGTAGTCATGGTCCAGACAGTGGGAATGGCCGTCGTCGCCGCGCTGATTGGCGCGGGAGGTTTCGGCGCGCTGGTGTTTCAGGGGCTATTGAGCAGCGCCATTGATTTAGTCCTGTTGGGCGTCATTCCGGTGATTGCGCTGGCGGTAGTGATCGACGCGCTGTTTGATTTATGGATCGCGTTTTTGAAGGGAGCAACCGATGATTGAATTTAACCATGTCAGTAAAACCTTCGGCGATCAACAGGCTGTTAGCGACCTCAATTTGCACTTTAGCGAAGGCAGCTTTTCGGTGTTAATTGGCACCTCCGGTTCGGGAAAATCGACCACGCTGAAGATGATTAACCGGCTGGTAGAGCATGATAGCGGAACGATCCGTTTTGCCGGGGAAGAGATCCGCAGCCTGCCGGTGCTTGAACTGCGCCGTCGCATGGGCTATGCCATTCAGTCTATCGGTCTTTTTCCCCACTGGACGGTGGCGCAAAATATCGCCACCGTACCGCAACTACAAAAGTGGTCGCGTGCGCGGATTAACGATCGTATTGATGAACTGATGGCATTATTGGGTCTGGAAAGCGCGCTGCGCGATCGTTATCCGCATCAGCTTTCCGGCGGGCAACAGCAGCGGGTCGGCGTTGCGCGGGCGCTGGCTGCCGATCCGCAGGTATTGCTGATGGACGAGCCTTTCGGCGCGCTTGATCCGGTAACGCGCGGCGCATTGCAGCAGGAGATGACCCGCATTCATCAGCTACTGGGGCGCACCATCGTACTGGTGACGCACGACATCGACGAGGCGCTACGCCTCGCCGACCATCTGGTGCTGATGGACGGGGGCCACGTTATCCAACAGGGATCGCCGCTTTCTATGCTGACCTCGCCGGAAAATGATTTCGTGCAGGCGTTTTTTGGCCGCAGCGAGCTGGGCGTAAGGCTGCTTTCGTTACGTAGCGTAGGCGATTATGTACGTCGGCATGAACAGCTCAGCGGCGACGCGCTGGTGGAAGAGATGACGCTACGCGATGCGCTATCGATGTTTGTCGCCCGTCGGTGCGACGTCCTGCCGGTGGCGAATCAGCAGGGCGAGCCCTGCGGTACGCTCCATTTCCGCGATCTGCTTTCGGAGACGTCCCCCCGTGAAACGACTGTGTGATCCGCTTCTCTGGCTTATTGTTCTGTTCTTGCTTCTGCTGTTTGGATTGCCTTATAGCCAGCCGTTCTTCGCCGCGCTGTTTCCCGATTTACCGCGCCCGGTCTACCAACAGGAGAGTTTTGCCGCCCTCGCGCTCGCCCATTTCTGGTTGGTGGGCATCTCAAGTTTGTTTGCCGTCGTGGTGGGCGTCGGCGCAGGGATTGCGGTCACGCGAGAAAGTGGGAAAGAGTTTCGTCCCCTGGTGGAGACTATCGCCGCCGTCGGGCAGACCTTTCCGCCGGTCGCGGTACTGGCGATCGCGGTACCTGTCATGGGTTTTGGTCAGCAACCGGCCATCATCGCCTTGATCCTGTATGGGGTGTTGCCCATCCTGCAGGCGACCCTGGCCGGGCTGGGCGCGGTGCCTGCCAGCGTGATGAGTGTTGCCAGCGGTATGGGAATGAGCCGTCGCCAACAGTTGTATCAGGTTGAGCTGCAGCTTGCCGCGCCGGTGATTCTGGCGGGCATCCGAACCTCGGTGATTATCAATATTGGTACGGCGACCATCGCTTCAACGGTGGGGGCCAGTACGTTAGGCACGCCGATCATTATCGGGCTTAGCGGCTTTAATACGGCCTATGTTATCCAGGGGGCGCTGCTGGTGGCGCTGGCGGCGATCATTATCGATCGCCTGTTTGAAAGGCTGACGCGCGCGCTTACCCGGCACGCAAAATAAAACTGTAACCTGCCAGCATCACGCCGCCGATACCGCCAATAGCCATCAGCAGGAAAAGGGCGATCACCCCGATTTTCGCTACGCGCATTATGTACTCCTTATGTTAATAAAAGGAGTATACATTAAAGCGAATTTGTTAGCTGCTGTTTAAACGCCAAGGGGATGAATGTCGCGTCCCTGGGCGCGCCATGCCAGGAGTTGCTGCTGCTGCGCCAGCGTCTGGTTTTCTCCGCACCATACCAGTAACGTCTTGCCGTCAAACAGTTCCGGGCGGAACTGGCTAAGCGAATGCGCCAACACGTCGATTCGCCATCCCTGTTGGCTGGCGACCCAACCTTCCAGCCACAGGCGGGTGGTATCATGGATATTCCAGCCGATCACCAACGCATCTTTTCCCTGTTTCTTACGCGCAGACGCCAGGCAGAGCGCAATATAGTTGATCAGGATACCGTCAAGAATGCCGAGCAGCGCCTGAAGGGCAGGTTGTTGGCACTGTAATCGTCGCCGCAGCGGGACGAACAGGTTAGTGGTCAATGTTTGGGCTGGATAATCCTGACCGCGTTCTTTGACCCATAACCGTAAACTGTGCAGATTACTGCTTTGCAGGTAGTGCAGCAGGATCTCCTGCTGTTCGCGCCAGCCGTTAGGTTGTTCGCTACTGTCGCTACTGAGCAGCACTTTGACTTTGCTGACCTGGACGCCGTTATCTATCCAGCGCTTGATTTCGCGGATTCTGTCGATATCGGCATCGTTAAACAGACGATGACCGCCATCCGTTCGCTGTGGTTTTAAAAGTCCATAACGTCTCTGCCACGCGCGCAACGTGACAGGATTGATATCACAAAGCAAAGCCACTTCACCAATTGTGTAAAGCGCCATCGTTTCACCCTTGCTCGCGAGGTCCCGGTTTAACTTTAGACGCTCTTTTAGGAACCAGGAAGTTTTGCCTGTTTTTTATGCATTAAAACGCGAAGTAGCGGGTTGCGGCGCGGCGTTTAAGTGATCGTATTCACGAATTCATATTTTTATGCAACAGTTCAAAGAAAGTTAATCGTACTCAATGTATGTTACGCGCTTTTAATTGAAGTGTGGTTTGCGGGTATGTACGAGTTTAATCTGGTGTTGCTGCTGCTTCAGCAGATGTGCGTGTTTCTGGTCATTGCGTGGCTAATGAGTAAAACGCGCCTGTTCATCCCGCTTATGCAGGTCACGGTTCGTCTGCCGCACAAGCTTCTGTGTTACGTCACGTTTTCTATCTTCTGCATTATGGGCACTTATTTTGGGCTACATATCGAAGATTCGATTGCCAATACCCGCGCGATTGGCGCGGTGATGGGTGGCCTACTCGGCGGGCCGGTCGTCGGCGGGCTGGTCGGTCTGACCGGTGGGTTACATCGGTATTCTATGGGCGGCATGACGGCGCTGAGCTGTATGATTTCCACCATCGTCGAAGGGCTGCTGGGCGGGTTGGTACACAGCGTTCTCATACGTCGCGGACGCCCGGACAAAGTGTTTAGCCCGCTGACGGCGGGAGCAATTACGTGTGTTGCCGAACTGGTGCAGATGCTGATCATTTTACTGATAGCCAGGCCGTTTGACGATGCCCTGCATCTGGTCAGTAATATTGCCGCGCCGATGATGGTGACGAATACTGTTGGCGCCGCGCTGTTCATGCGTATTTTGCTCGATAAGCGCGCCATGTTCGAAAAATATACTTCGGCATTTTCTGCTACCGCGCTGAAGGTCGCCGCGTCAACGGAGGGGATTCTGCGTCAGGGATTTAACGAAGTGAACAGTATGAAGGTGGCGCAGGTGTTATATCAGGAGCTGGATATTGGCGCCGTCGCCATCACCGATCGTGAAAAACTGCTGGCTTTTACCGGTATTGGCGACGATCACCATCTACCGGGCAAACCCATTTCATCAGGTTATACGCTGAAAGCAATTGAAACCGGAGAGGTGGTTTATGCCGATGGCAACGAAGTGCCGTACCGCTGTTCGCTACACCCGCAGTGTAAACTCGGCTCGACGCTGGTGATCCCGCTGCGTGGCGAAAATCAGCGAGTCATGGGCACCATTAAATTGTACGAAGCGAAAAACCGGCTGTTCAGCTCAATTAACCGCACTCTGGGAGAGGGTATTGCGCAGCTTTTATCCGCGCAGATCCTGGCCGGGCAGTATGAACGGCAGAAGGCGTTGCTGACGCAGTCAGAGATCAAGCTGTTGCACGCGCAGGTGAATCCGCATTTTCTGTTTAACGCGCTCAATACCATTAAAGCGGTGATTCGTCGTGACAGCGAACAGGCCAGCCAACTGGTGCAGTACTTGTCGACCTTTTTTCGCAAAAATTTAAAACGCCCGTCGGAAATCGTCACGCTGGCGGATGAAATTGAACACGTGAACGCTTATCTGCAAATTGAAAAAGCGCGTTTTCAGTCGCGTCTGCAGGTACAGCTTGATGTTCCATCGACGCTTTCACGTCAGAAATTGCCTGCGTTTACATTACAGCCGATTGTTGAGAACGCCATTAAACATGGCACGTCGCAATTGCTTGATACCGGCAACGTCGCTATTCGCGCCCGGCGCGAAGGGCAGCATTTGATGTTAGATATTGAGGATAATGCGGGACTGTATCAGCCTTCCGCCGGCAGTAGCGGGCTGGGGATGAGTCTGGTTGATAAACGTCTGCGCGAACACTTTGGCGATGATTATGGTATTAGCGTGGCCTGCGAGCCGGACTGTTTTACCCGAATTACATTACGACTTCCACTGGAGGAGGACGCATGATTAAAGTGCTGATTGTGGATGATGAGCCGTTAGCGCGGGAAAATCTGCGGATTTTGCTCCAGGGGCAGGATGACATTGAGATTGTGGGGGAGTGCGCGAACGCGGTAGAAGCGATTGGCGCGGTACATAAGCTGCGACCTGATGTGCTGTTTCTGGATATTCAGATGCCGCGTATCAGTGGACTGGAGATGGTAGGAATGCTTGACCCGGAACACCGCCCGTATATCGTTTTTTTGACCGCGTTTGACGAATACGCCATCAAAGCCTTTGAAGAACACGCTTTTGATTATCTGCTCAAGCCGATAGAGGAGAAACGGCTGGAAAAAACGTTACATCGTCTGCGTCAGGAGCGCAGTAAACAGGATGTTTCGTTGCTGCCGGAAAACCAGCAGGCGCTTAAATTCATTCCCTGTACCGGACACAGCCGGATCTATTTGTTGCAAATGGATGATGTCGCCTTTGTCAGTAGCCGTATGAGCGGCGTTTATGTGACCAGCAGTGAAGGTAAAGAGGGGTTTACCGAGCTGACGCTGCGCACGCTGGAAAGCCGGACGCCGCTACTGCGTTGTCATCGTCAGTTTCTGGTGAATATGGCCCATTTGCAGGAAATTCGGCTGGAGGATAATGGGCAGGCAGAGCTGATTTTACGCAACGGCCTGACGGTGCCGGTAAGCCGTCGCTATCTGAAAAGTTTAAAAGAGGCGATTGGCCTGTAAAAGACTGTTAGAATATCGTTTTGCCATAGAAACGACCGAAGGCCTCATGCTGAGTAACGATATTCTGCGTAGCGTGCGCTACATTTTAAAAGCTAATAATACCGATCTGGCGCGTATCCTGGCGCTGGGTAACGTTGATGCTACGCCGGAGCAGATTGCAATCTGGTTGCGCAAAGAAGAGGAAGAGGGGTTTCAGCGTTGCCCGGATATCGTGTTGTCCTCATTTCTCAATGGCCTCATTTATGAAAAACGCGGCAAAGATGAGGCGGCGCCTGCATTGACGGCGGAACGTCGTATCAACAACAATATTGTGCTGAAAAAGCTGCGTATTGCCTTTTCGCTAAAAACAGATGATATCCTGGCGATACTTACCGGTCAGTTGTTTCGTGTCTCAATGCCAGAGATCACCGCGATGATGCGCGCGCCGGATCATAAGAACTTCCGCGAATGCGGCGATCAGTTTATGCGTTATTTTCTGCGCGGTCTGGCGGCCCGTGAACACGCGGCGAAGTAATTCTGCGGTATTGTTCCCGGCAGCGTCCTGTCTGACCGGGAAAACGCATTATTATACTAATTGATTCTATGATACCCGCTCTCTTCCAACAGTTTCTGCGAGCGAATCATTGACAGATAGTACGCGGAACAGTTGTCAATTGATGATCCTGGCAATTTACAGAGGTCGCTTATTTTTGCCTGGGTAAAATCAATATCCACATATTCCGTAGCATAGCTATCATAATAGTCGATTCGTTCAGTCAAACCCGGCATACCCTGATAAGCTTCGCCGACTTGACTCAGCATTTTTTGTGCCTCTTCTTTATTATTGGCTTTCAGGGTCTTATAAAGTATTTTATGTTCAGATATTTGACGTAAAACGATATCCCCTTTGTAGTAATAGGTTAACTTGATTTCAATACCGTTGAGATTACCTGCATAGCGTTGTGTTTCCTCTGACTCTTTGCTAGCGGCTATCTTCTTGATAAACGCTGTCATGTTATTTTGCTTTCCCTGGAGAGTATCGTTTTTCTGATCGCAGCCAGTTATGCTAACCGATAGAGAGAGCGCGAATAGTGGCAGTGCCATAAGGCGTAGAACCTGCATAACAATTCCTTGTCGTTAAGTATTGGTGTGGCCAGGAATTCAGGGATTATAGGCTTTGGCGAGGGGACTTACAGCGAGGCTGTCTTTTTTCGGAATTCATAAAGAAAAGACGCTGCCGAAGCAGCGCCCTGAGCGACTTTACCAGTCGATGCAATACATTATGCCTGCCAGTTATTTCGCTTCTTTAAAACCAGCAGCTTCCAGCAGCGTCTGGGTTTGTTTCATGCTGATACCTTTGCTGGTATCGCCGGACACCATCGTCCCTGAGATTTGCTGTAACGCTTTAAAGTCCACTTTTTCCATATCCACAGAGACGTTTTCCTGGGCATAGGTATCTTCATAGGTTAATTTTTCTTCCACTCCGGCGATATTTTTATATTTCGCGCTCAGCGGATCGAGAATTTTGGCGGCATCTTCTTTCGTTTTAGCGCCTACAGTGGCATAGCTGATTTTACTTTCAGACGTCTGCTTAATGATTTTGTCACCTTTATAGGTGTAAGTAATTGAAATTTCTGTCCCCGCCAGGTTTGCGTTAAAGGTCTTTGATTCTTCTTTATCGCCACAGCCAGCAAGAGAGAACACCAGTACGGAAGCCAAAGCCGCGGACAATAACTTGCCAGAAATTTTCATCTAAAACTCCATTTTATATAATGATTGGGTTTTTAAAATAATTTCAATGAATTAATTTAACCCAGTAATAGCAATGTATCAGGGAGAGATAGAATATGACTTTTAGCCGTTATTTAGCAGTCCGGATATGGAGTCTTAACGCTATTGCTTATTAAGGAAAAAGTTAAAACACGCGGATGGGGTGATATGCCAGTCAGGATTAAGCGGTTAAAAAAGCCGGAGCATGCTCCGGCTTGTTGCTTATTTCACCTGTTGGCCAGGCTTCGCGCCGTCATCAGGGCTTAACAGGAAGATATCTTTCCCGCCAGGGCCTGCGGCCATCACCATTCCCTCGGAAACGCCAAAGCGCATTTTGCGCGGCGCGAGGTTGGCGACCATTACCGTCTGGCGGCCAATCAGCGCCTGCGGGTCCGGGTAGGCGGAACGAATGCCGGAGAAGACGTTACGCTTCTCGCCGCCCAGATCCAGCGTCAGGCGCAGCAATTTGTCAGATCCTTCCACAAACTCGGCGTTTTCAATCAATGCTACGCGCAGGTCAATTTTGGCGAAATCGTCAAAGGTGATGGTTTCCTGAATCGGGAAGTCGGCTAACGGGCCGGTAACCGGCGCAGCTGCGGCTTTCACCTCTTCTTTAGACGCTTCAACCAGCGCTTCAACTTGCTTCATGTCGATGCGATTGTAGAGCGCCTTAAAGGTGTTGACCTTGTGACCGAGCAGCGGCTGTTCGATGGCATCCCAGTTCAGTTCACTGTTCAGGAAGGCTTCAACGCGTTCAGAAAGCGTCGGCAGTACCGGTTTCAGATACGTCATCAGCACGCGGAACAGGTTGATGCCCATCGAGCAAATGGCCTGCAGGTCCGCGTCGCGGCCTTCCTGTTTAGCCACCACCCACGGCGCTTGCTCGTCAACATAACGGTTAGCGACGTCGGCCAGCGCCATAATCTCACGGATAGCTTTACCGAATTCACGGCTTTCCCATGCTTCGCCAATCACCGCAGCGGCGTCAGTAAAGGTTTTATACAATTGCGGATCGGCCAGTTCAGCCGCCAGCACGCCGTCGAAACGCTTATTGATAAAACCGGCGTTACGCGAGGCCAGGTTAACTACTTTATTGACGATATCGGCATTGACGCGCTGGACAAAGTCTTCCAGGTTCAGGTCGATGTCATCAATGCGTGAAGAAAGCTTCGCGGTGTAGTAGTAGCGCAGGCTGTCGGCGTCAAAGTGTTTCAGCCAGGTGCTGGCCTTAATAAAGGTGCCGCGCGACTTAGACATCTTCGCGCCGTTCACCGTCACGTAACCGTGAACGAACAGGTTGGTCGGCTTACGGAAGTGGCTGCCTTCCAGCATGGCAGGCCAGAACAGGCTGTGGAAATAGACGATGTCTTTGCCGATAAAGTGATACAGCTCGGCGTCGGAGTCTTTTTTCCAGTACTCATCAAAACTGGTCGTGTCACCGCGCTTATCGCACAGATTTTTGAAGGAGCCCATATAGCCAATCGGCGCGTCCAGCCAGACGTAGAAATATTTGCCCGGCGCGTTCGGGATTTCGAAACCAAAATACGGCGCGTCGCGGGAGATGTCCCACTGCTGGAGGCCGGATTCAAACCATTCCTGCATTTTGTTCGCCACCTGCTCCTGCAGCGCGCCGCTGCGGGTCCACGCCTGCAGCATTTCGCTGAATGACGGCAGGTCAAAGAAAAAGTGCTCGGAGTCACGCATTACCGGCGTCGCGCCGGACACCACGGATTTCGGCTCGATAAGTTCGGTCGGGCTGTAAGTTGCGCCGCAGACTTCGCAGTTATCGCCGTACTGGTCTGCGGATTTACATTTCGGGCAGGTGCCTTTCACAAATCGGTCCGGCAGGAACATGCCTTTTTCCGGATCGTAGAGTTGAGAGATAGTGCGGTTCTTAATAAAACCGTTCTCTTTCAGGCGCGTATAAATCAGCTCGGACAGCTCGCGATTCTCGTCGCTGTGCGTTGAGTGGTAGTTGTCGTAGCTAATATTAAAACCGGCGAAATCGGTCTGGTGCTCCTGGCTCATTTCACCGATCATTTGCTCCGGCGTAATACCAAGCTGCTGCGCTTTCAGCATGATCGGCGTGCCATGAGCGTCATCGGCACAGATGAAGTTAACCTCATGGCCGCGCATTCGCTGGTAACGGACCCAGACATCAGCCTGGATGTGCTCCAGCATATGGCCGAGGTGGATAGAGCCGTTGGCGTACGGCAGCGCGCACGTTACCAGAATTTTCTTCGCGACTTGAGTCATAGTGGGTATTACTTCTTCTGTTGTAAAAAAGGGCTTTGATAGTACCAAAATGGTAATTACTGCGCCAATCGATAAGGGCATTTATCCGTAAATGAATAATTGTTACCGCTGGAGTAAACTACAAAGTTACAATCGTACTTTTCAGAACTACAAAAGGAGTCGGGATGAACGAACAATCCCAGGCCAAATCACCAGATACCCTGCGAGCGATGGTCGCCGGGACGCTGGCGAATTTCCAGCACCCAACCCTGAAGCATAACCTCACCACGCTTAAGGCGTTGCACCACGTCGCCTGGATGGATGATACGCTGCACGTTGAGCTGGTCATGCCGTTCGTCTGGAACAGCGCGTTTGAGGTCTTAAAAGAGCAATGCAGCGCCGATCTGTTACGTATTACAGGCGCAAAAGCGATCGACTGGAAACTGTCGTACAACATTGCGACGCTGAAACGCGTCAAAAATCAGCCTGGCATTAATGGCGTGAAAAACATCATTGCCGTGAGCTCCGGTAAAGGCGGGGTGGGTAAATCGTCCACGGCGGTAAACCTGGCGCTGGCGTTAGCGGCTGAAGGCGCAAAGGTCGGGGTTCTCGATGCCGATATTTACGGTCCGTCGATCCCAACCATGCTTGGCGCAGAAGATCAGCGCCCGACATCGCCAGACGGTACGCATATGGCGCCGATTATGTCTCACGGCCTGGCGACCAACTCGATCGGCTATCTGGTGACTGACGATAACGCGATGGTATGGCGCGGCCCAATGGCCAGTAAGGCGCTGATGCAGATGTTGCAGGAGACGCTGTGGCCGGATCTGGATTATCTGGTACTGGATATGCCGCCGGGAACCGGGGATATTCAGCTGACGCTGGCGCAGAACATTCCTGTTACCGGCGCGGTGGTGGTGACTACGCCGCAGGATATCGCGCTAATCGACGCCAAAAAAGGTATCGTGATGTTCGAGAAGGTGGAAGTGCCGGTGCTCGGCATTGTGGAAAATATGAGTATGCATATTTGTAGCAACTGCGGCCATCACGAACCGATCTTCGGCACGGGCGGCGCGCAGAAGCTGGCGGAAAAATACCATACTCAGCTTCTGGGTCAGATGCCGTTGCATATTAGTCTGCGCGAAGATCTCGATCGTGGTACGCCGACGGTGGTTAGCCGTCCGGAGAGCGAATTTACCGCGATCTATCGCGAACTGGCCGATCGCGTTGCGGCACAGCTTTACTGGCAGGGTGAAGTGATTCCGGGAGAAATCGCCTTCCGCGCGGTGTAATCCTCCTGACGTATTCCAAAGAGAATATGACATTCACTGCATTAATATATATTGATGCAGTGAATGTATTAATAAAATAATAGCCCCCGCATTGTTAATTCCTGCTTAAACAGACAGGTGTTTATCTGAAATAATCGGCAAAAACATTATTTGAATTGATCATACCTATCCTACTGATTTATTTTTTCAATTGGTTTTAAGGTATCGATACGTTCATACTGCTCATCAGGACGGCCTGCATACTGTTTGACGTTCACCAGAGGAACAATTGCTCACTATGAAAAAATATTTGCTGATGGGAATTATAGTTTCGGCTTATGGGATAAGCGTACCCGTTTTTGCCTCCGACACCGCAACATTAACCATCAGTGGAAAAGTGACCGCGCCAACGTGCAGTACAGAAGTGGTAAACGCACAGTTGCAGCAGCGTTGCGGCAACACTATCCACGTTTCAACGCTGCAAACACCCGCCGCTACGCCGATGAGAGGTGTAACAACGCAGCTATACACGGTGCCTGGTGATAGCACCCGACAGATTGTTGTTAATCATTACGACTAATTCTTATTAATTCCGCAGGCCCATATCATTGATATCAATGATATGGGCTTTTTTATTTGTTGTGTTTATATTTAAGGGCAGTAAATTTCGGAAATTAATAAGTTTACAAAATAATGATAAGCAATGATTATTTGTTGCAATTATATTGCAATCTGTAAATTGTTTTAAATCAACAAAACATCGTGTTTACATTGCGATAACTTCCTGTCTATGAGAATTTTCGTTGCAAGGGTTAATAACTCTTAACAAATAGAAATTACTTCATTAAGGAAGAGATTATGAAACGTTCACTTATTGCTGCTTCTGTATTGTCTGCTGTATTTATGAGCGCTGGGGCTTTTGCTGTTGATGAGTATGATTCAGGCGTTCTGAATATTAACGGAAAGGTGGTTGGTACTACCTGTCAATTTTTGGGTACGAACACCGCTGAAATTAGACTGAATGAAATTGGTGCGGATAAAATAATTAATTTAACCCCGGGTCAGATTTATGACGCAGTAACTAATCAAACTCAGATGCCGTTGAAAATAAAATGTCAACAGGGTGTAGCGCCGCGTATTACCTTCTCTTCAACGCAATTTGACAGCCACGATATCACATTTAATAACGGGTCTGCCAAAGGTGTCGGTTTTGCGGTTTACTACGGAAGTACGGATAATCAGATTGATCCAGAGACGGGGGTGACACTAGATCCAAATAGCAGCGGTGAATACGACTTGACTTTTTTAGCACGCTATGCGCGTTTAGACGGTGATGTTGCTTCTGGTGATGTTAGCTCAACACTGACTTTAACGGTTGTTACTGACTAATTTATTCAACCGGCGGCGTTCGTCGCCGGTTTTTTATAAGCAAGGCCGTGTAAATATGAAAATATTATCTGCAGTATTATTATCTGCCATAATTTTGCCTGCGCATGCTGGTATTGTTATTTATGGTACGCGTGTGATTTACCCGGCAGAGAAGAAAGAAGTCGTTGTACAATTGGTGAATCAGGGCGAGCAAGCTTCGCTGGTACAGTCCTGGATTGATGACGGTAACACTTCATTACCGCCAGAAAAAATTCAGGTGCCATTTATGCTGACGCCGCCAGTGGCGCGCGTTGCCGCTGAGTCTGGTCAGCAGATCAAAATCAAGAAAATGCCTAATAGCTTACCGGACAACAAAGAAAGTCTGTTTTATCTGAATGTGCTTGATATTCCACCAAACAGCCAGGAAAACGCCGGTAAAAATGTGCTTAAATTCGCAATGCAGAATCGAATAAAATTAATATGGCGCCCCAGTCGAATTGCCGCCGTAACCAAAGACAGTTTTCAGCGGATTGGTTTATTTCGCAGTAATAAAACTGTCATCATGAAAAATGATACTGCAAACTGGATTACCGTGACGGATGTAAAAGCAGGAAATACTAAGATTAATGATCAAACTATCATGCTGCCACCGCTATCGACGCAAAATATTAACATGAAATATGCGTCAACAAGCCAGTATGAAGTAACGATTATTGATGATAATGGTAACTATATTAGTAGCAAAATTAATGTAAAATAAACAGGAGTTCATCATGCTAAGGATGACGCCCATCGCTTCGCTTGTTTTATTGACTCTGTTTACCTGGCAAACGCAGGCTATCGCGACGGAAACGTTTGATACCCATTTTATGGTGGGGGGAATGAGAGATCAAAAAATAACAAATTTCCATCTGGATGAGAATAAGCCAATTCCGGGACAGTACGAACTGGATATTTATGTCAACAATCAATGGCGAGGTAAATACGATATCATTGTTGCCGATGATCCCGGTAGCACGTGTATTTCAACTGAGTTGTTGAAAAATATTGGTGTGATAAGCGATGGTCTGCAACCGCAGGGAGCAACGGATTGTATTGCGTTAAAAGATGTCGTGAGAAGCGGTGGCTATACTTTTAATATTGGCGTTTTTCGGCTGGATTTGAGCGTTCCCCAGGCCTATGTAAATGAGGTCGAGGCGGGTTATGTATTGCCTGAAAACTGGGATCGCGGCATCAATGCATTTTATACTTCTTACTATGCCAGCCAGTATTACAGTGACTATAAGAATTCTGGCAGTAGTGAAAGTACTTACGTTCGGTTCAATAGCGGTTTCAATCTGTTGGGCTGGCAAGCGCATGCGGATACCACATTTAATAAAACCGATGGCAGCAGCGGTGAGTGGAAAAGCAACACATTGTATCTGGAGCGCGGTATCGCTGAGCTCCTCGGCACATTACGCGCCGGGGATCAGTATACCTCGTCAGAGATTTTTGATTCTGTGAGATTTACCGGCGTTCGCCTGTTCCGCGATATGCAAATGTTGCCAAACTCGAAACAGAATTTTACGCCGTTGGTGCAGGGGATTGCACAGACTAACGCTTTGGTAACCATCGAACAGAACGGATTCGTTGTTTATCAGAAAGAGGTTCCTCCTGGCCCCTTTTCCATTGCGGATCTGCAACTCGCGGGCGGTGGCGCGGATCTTGATGTCACCGTGCGTGAGGCGGATGGTTCGATAAATACCTGGCTGGTGCCTTACGCTTCCGTACCGAACATGTTGCAGCCTGGCGTCTCTAAGTATGATTTTTCCGCCGGCAGTAGTCATATTGAAGGCGCCGATAATCAGGCCGATTTTACACAAATCAGTTATCAGTATGGCCTTAATAACTTGTTGACGCTTTATGGCGGTACGATGCTATCGAACCATTATAATGCGTTTACCCTCGGCACGGGGTGGAATACCCGGATTGGCGCCATTTCGCTTGACGCTACGCGATCGCACAGTAAACAGGATAATGGCGATGTATTTGATGGTCAGAGTTATCAGCTTGCTTATAATAAATACCTGACCCAAACATTAACTCGGTTTGGTCTGGCTGCGTATCGGTATTCATCACAGGATTACCGCACATTTAACGATCATGTCTGGGCCAATAATAAAAATAACTATCGTCGCGATAAGAATGATGTATACGATATTGCTGATTATTATCAAAACGATTTTGGGCGTAAAAATACGTTTTCAGCTAATGTGAGCCAATCTTTGCCAGAAGGATGGGGCGCAGTATCACTGAGTGCATTATGGCGTGATTACTGGGGACGTAGCGGCACCAGTAAAGATTATCAAATAAGCTATTCCAATACGTTCCAGAAAATTAATTATACGTTATCCGCCAGTCAGACTTACGACGAGGATCATAATGAAGATAAACGTTTTAACCTGTTTATTTCAATTCCCTTTGACTGGGGGGACGGTATTACTACCCCGCGGCGTCATCTGAATGTGTCGAACTCGACGACCTTTGATGATGATGGATTTACCTCAAACAATATTGGTTTAACCGGTACGGCAGGCAGTCGCGATCAATTTAATTACGGCGTGAATGTTAGTCATCAGCGACAGGATAGTGAGACCACAGCGGGGACGAATTTAACCTGGAATACGCCCGTTGCAACGCTTAATGGTAGTTACAGCCAGTCGTCCAATTATACTCAGACCGGCGGAAGTATTTCCGGTGGGGTTGTAGCCTGGAGTGGCGGGTTGAATTTATCCAGCCGGCTTTCAGATACCTTTGCGATTATGCAGGCTCCGGGACTTGAAGGAGCCTACGTTAACGGCCAAAAATATCGGACCACCAATAAAAAAGGAACGGTGGTTTATGACAACCTTACGCCATATCGCGAAAACCATCTTATGCTTGATGTGTCGCAAAGTAGCAGTGAAACGGAATTACGCGGTAACCGTAAAGTTGCCGCCCCGTACCGAGGGGCCGTCGTGCTAGTGAATTTTGATACCGACCAGCGTAAACCATGGTTTATTAAAGCGCAGCGTCCTGATGGCTCGCCTCTTATTTTTGGTTATGATGTAGTAGATCATCATGGTCATAATGTGGGCATTGTTGGACAAGGTAGTCAGCTATTTATTCGAACGAATGATATTCCGCCCGAAGTCAGTGTACCAGTAGATAAAGAGCAGGGGCTTTCATGTTCAATCACCTTTGGTAAAACGGTTGATGAAAGTAAAGTTTATATTTGTCGGTAGTGGTGAGGTGGTGAAATGAAACTCTTTCTTTTTATCGTGATGTTATTGATTTTACCTGAAACATACGCAGCCTGTACGGGAGAAATTACTTATCAGGATAATTTAATTATTCGTGAGGATTTTACGATTAACCCTAATCAGTCCGCAACTTATAGCCATAATTTTAACGATACAACTTGTTCAGGGACTTATAAGATAACGCGTATGGATCCTTCCGATATCATCGTGGGATTATACAATGATACAGTAAAACTGAAGTTAAAAATCGCCTGGGCAGATAATAATACTCTCACAATGCCGTTTACAACGGGCTATACGGTAACGGTTGAACCCGCTTCCTCTGGGGCGAATGTAAATATTTCTGCCGGTAGTGGGAACAGTGTCCTAATCAACGGGGTGGTATCAATAACAAGCGCTTCTTCTGCAACTCAGTTTACGGCCGGTTTGCGGTTTTTAGGGTGCCTGCTAGCAGGAAGAGGCTGGAATGCCTGTGCCGCAGATTATAATAGTTATCTTAGAGGTGCAGGGTTATATTCATTTGATCTGTTTGTGTCCTACGATCGCAAGCAGACAACCTGCAAACCTGAAGATCTGACGATCACGCTACCGAATATTGCGCTTTCTGAATTATATAACACAGGCAAGGTCAGTAACAAAAATGCCGCGGATAATATTCGACTCCAGTGTGATAATCTTTTTGGTAATGCTAAACAAGCATCGCGTAAAATGACGGTTTATCTCTCCAGCAGTGATTTAATACCAGATAGCTATTCTGTGTTGCGTGGTGCTGTGAATAATGGCGTCGGATTTATACTGGAGAGCGGTGGAAAAACGGTGAATATTTCAAATACAGCAGAGCAGGGTAATGCTTCAACGTTATGGAAAGTGGATCAAGTAGGCACGCCGCTCAACAGTGATATGATAACAATCCCTATTATCGCCAGTTATTATGTTTATGACCGAGACAATATAAAGCCAGGCGATCTAAAAGCGACTGCGCTGATCTATGTGAAATACGATTAATATATATGAAAAATATTTAAGATATATGGCGCGATAGGTGAATGAACTTCCGGTCACTTACAATAATAAGTGACCGGGATGACAATTTTTCTGCAATAAATTTTAATGTGGTATGCGGTAGTTTCAAAAGGGCGAGATCCAGAGAGAATCGGGTAGTGAAGGCAGTCAACAAAAAGGCAGTTTGAAGGGGATAGAGTGATTAAGGGCTAATAAAAAAGTAACATGGGGCTGTATTTCCCCCTCTGGATGAGGGGGCTTTTTTTATCGATGATAAAAAATCTCGCCATCATAGGCTTTGATGATTTTTCCATCGGTATCGTTAATCAGTACATACGCGCCGCCCATATAGGTCCAGTGAGTACCGGCATCTGGCGCGGGCAGATTACGTAATTTCCACTGTTTAATATTGTACTCATCGGTGCGGTACATCTGCGGAACGGTATCGCCGGGCTTGAAGTGGGTGAAGTCGGCGATAAAACTTTTTAACTCATATTGATCAATGCCCGTTGTCGCGGGGGCGGCCCATGCAAAACTGGTTGCAAGCAACAGCGCGCAAGGCAGCAACTTACTTTTCATACTTTTACCCTCCACATATGCGGGTCAGTTAACATCGTGTGTATCATTTCTGCTGGTGGCGTATCTGACAAGCGCTATTTTGTTATCTCACGCCCCTTTTCGTAAAAAGTGTAAACGAAAGCGTCGTGCAGCAACATATCCGCCAGCAAGTTTGCCAGAACCGAATAGGTTTTGAGAACTATCTGATAACGCTGAAATTATCGTCCGCCGTTGGCTGTAAATTTACATTGTCTGGCGCAGACAGTATGCTTAATAGCGAAACCCCCGCTTAACACGGTGGGGCTTGACGACTCGGGGTGCCCTTCTTTGTGAAGGCTGAGAAATACCCGTACCACCTGATCTGGATAATGCCAGCGTAGGGAAGTCTGACACTGCTCGTGTCCCTTCTTCACGCGGGCAGGAGCTGAACCATGCAGCCTGACCTGCACTGCCGCACGCTTGCGGCGCATACGTTAAAACACTTTCGCGCGCTCTCCCCGCTTACGCACTGTATGACGAATGACGTCGTACAAACGTTTACCGCCAATACGCTGCTGGCGCTGGGCGCTTCACCCGCCATGGTGATTGATCCCGTCGAGGCCAGACCGTTTGCCGCCATCGCCAACGCCTTGCTGGTTAATGTCGGAACCTTAACCGCCTCACGCGCTGACGCGATGCGTGCGGCGGTAGAAAGCGCTTATGATGCCAAAACGCCGTGGACCCTTGATCCTGTCGCGGTGGGCGCGCTGGAATTTCGTCGGCGATTTTGCCTGGATCTCTTGTCCCTGCGCCCGGCGGCAATACGCGGCAACGCCTCGGAAATCCTGGCGTTATCCGGCATGGCGCTGGGCGGACGCGGCGTAGATACCACCGAGGCGGCGTTGGCCGCACTGCCTGCGGCGCAGGCGCTGGCGCGTCAGATAGACTGCATCGTTGTGGTTACCGGAGAGGTAGATTACGTCACTAACGGTCAGCGCACGCTGAGCATTCCCGGCGGCGATCCGTTAATGACTCGCATTGTAGGCACCGGCTGCGCGTTGTCGGCGGTCGCCGCCGCCAGTTGCGCGTTACCGGGCGCCGCGCTGGACAATGTCGCTTCGGCCTGCTGCTGGATGAAACTGGCTGGACAGGCCGCGGCAGAGCGTAGCGAAGGTCCGGGCAGCTTCATCCCGGCTTTTCTTGATGCGCTCTATCATCTGGATGTGGAGGCGGCCAATGCAACGAATTAACGCGCTGACGATTGCCGGTACCGATCCCAGCGGCGGGGCCGGTATCCAGGCGGATCTCAAGACCTTTTCCGCGCTGGGCGCGTATGGCTGTTCGGTCATCACCGCGCTGGTGGCGCAAAATACCTGTGGCGTACAGTCGGTGTACCGGATAGAGCCGGACTTTGTCGCCGCTCAACTTGATTCCGTGCTCAGCGATGTGCGCATTGATACCACAAAAATCGGGATGCTGGCGGAAACCGATATTGTCGAGGCCGTGGCGGAGCGACTACAGCGCCATCATGTACGTAATGTGGTGTTGGATACGGTGATGCTGGCGAAAAGCGGCGATCCGCTGCTCTCGCCCTCTGCGATAGAAACATTACGCGTCCGGCTGTTGCCGCAGGTATCGCTGATTACGCCTAATTTGCCGGAAGCCGCAGCGTTGCTGGATGCGCCCCATGCGCGTACGGAACAGGAGATGCTGGCGCAGGGGCGGGCGTTACTGGCGATGGGGTGTGAAGCGGTATTAATGAAAGGCGGGCATTTAGAGGATGCGCAAAGCCCGGACTGGCTCTTTACCCGTGAGGGCGAGCAACGTTTTAGCGCGCCGCGTGTGAACACCAAAAATACGCATGGGACGGGCTGTACGTTGTCGGCGGCGTTGGCGGCGTTACGGCCCCGGCATCGCTGTTGGGGAGAGACGGTAAACGAGGCGAAGGCATGGCTTTCGGCGGCGCTGGCGCAGGCGGACACGCTGGAAGTGGGGAAGGGCATTGGTCCGGTACATCATTTCCACGCGTGGTGGTAGTATACTGCCTACAGACCCGTCGTCAGGAAAGATAAATGGAACAAGCGCATACCCGGCTCATCGCGCAACTGAATGAACGAATTTCAGCGGCGGATAATACGCCGCTATACATGAAATTCGCCCAGACGGTAAAGGATGCCGTGCGCAGCGGTATTCTTGAGCACGGTAATATTTTGCCTGGCGAACGCGATCTCAGCCAGCTTACCGGCGTCTCGCGCATCACGGTACGGAAAGCGATGCAGGCGCTGGAAGAAGAGGGGGTCGTCACGCGCGCCCGTGGCTACGGTACGCAAATCAATAATATCTTTGAATATTCCCTGAAAGAGGCGCGGGGATTTTCTCAGCAGGTTGTCTTGCGCGGCAAAAAACCGGATACGCTATGGGTTAACAAACGCGTGGTAAGTTGTCCGGATGAGGTCGCGCAGCATCTGGCGATCCCCGCAGGCAGCGACGTCTTTTTACTCAAACGCATTCGTTATGTTGATGAGGATGCGGTATCGATTGAAGAGTCCTGGGTGCCCGCGCATCTGATTCATGATGTCGACGCGATTGGTATTTCTCTGTATGACTATTTTCGTCGCCAGCACATTTACCCTCAGTGTACCCGATCCCGCGTCAGCGCCCGGATGCCGGATGATGAGTTTCAGTCGCATATTCAAATGGATGGTAAAGTGCCGGTGCTGGTGATTAAGCAGGTGGCGCTCGATCAGCAGCAGCGGCCTATTGAATACAGCATCAGTTATTGTCGTAGCGACCTATACGTTTTTGTGTGCGAGGAGTAGCGCCTCGCGCGTGGGCGCGCAGTCGCCGCCGCGATGCCCGACCACCCAGCTTGCCACCGCATTTCCCAGCAGTACGGCATCCGCGAGCGGCCAGCCTGACGCCAGTCCTGCCAGCACGCCGCCAGCATGGCTGTCGCCCGCGCCGATGGTATCCACCACGGTTGCCGGAAACGCTGGCACAACGCCGGAAGATTGCGCGCTAAAATACCACGCTCCGTCTTTATCGTGGCGCACCACCAGCGGCGCGGAAAAGCGGTTTACCCATGCTTCGCCGAAAGTGCGCGTATCGGTCGCAAGTCCGGCGCGTTCCGCGGCGATGATGGCTTCCTGGCGGTTGAGGGAGACGATGGGTCGGCAGGCCATAATGCGCGCCATTACATCGTCTGTAATATCACCGATTCGTGGGCCAAAATCGATAAAAGGCGTTACATCGTCGACGGTTTCCAGCCACTGGATCAGTGGCTCGCCACAGGACGAGGCCAGTTGATAGCCGGACAGGTAGACAAGACTGCCCCGCGGTGTCCTGAGCTGCGACAGCCAGTCCGCATTCCACTGGTTTTCCACGCCGCTAAAAGACATAAACGTGCGTTCGCCATCCGGTTCGACTAACGCCAGACACCAGCCGTTATCTCCTTCAACCGCGTCAATCACGCTGGATAATCCCTCTTTTGCCAGACGGCGGCGAATCCTCTCCGCCCACACGCCCTGGCCCAGCGGCAGCGCATTGCTGGCGTCAATCCCCAGTCGTTTCAACGCCACGGCAATATTCAGCGCACAGCCGCCGACATTGACGCTCTGTTGTTGCAGTTCAATATCGCCTCCGCGACGCGGCAACGTCCAGGCGTCGGCAATGATATCGATCACTGCCGCGCCGATAACGGTGAGCGGACGCCGGGTATGCAGGGTCGGTAATAATGTCAGCAACCGTGCGCCGTTCATAGTGCCTCCCGCCGTTGACGATAGCTCGCCAGCGCAACGGCATAGCGCGCAAAATCCAGCTGATTAACCTCGTCCAGCGTTTGCTTTAACTGGGGGTTAATGGCGCTTACCCCGTGCAACGCGCCGCAAATGGCGGTAGCCATCGCGCCGATAGTGTCGGTATCGCCGCCGAGGTTAGCGCACAGCACGGCACAGCGGTTAGGATCGGTATTCGCCAGTTCCACCATGGCGATAGCGCAGGGAACCGATTCAATGGTGCTGGTTCCCGCGCCGATGATCTGATAGAGCTGTTCGCTGGCAGATTCGACGCCGTCGGCGTGGCGGACAATGTTTAGCGCCAGTTCCAGACGTGCCGATAGCGAGGCGCTAAACGTGGTAATACGCGCTGTCTGCGCCTGATGGGCGACGGCGGGGAGCGAGTCGGCAATACTTTGCCACGTGTCGCCGTTAACCGCTCGCGAGACGGCCCAGGCGACAACCACGGCGCCAGCCACCGCCAGATCGGATTTATGCGTCGGGCTGGAGGCTAACGCTACTTCTGCTATAAAGGCTGTCAGGTTAGTTGGCGGCAACAGGCAGCCCAACGGCGAAACGCGCATGGCCGCGCCGTTAGTCACGCCGTTATTTTCCAGCGCCGCGATGGGTTTGCCGTCGCGAATCGCATTCAGCGCAATTTTTGACGTCGGGCCGAGTACATTTTTATTGAACGCATCAAAGCGTTCCGCCCAGGCGAGGATGTTACGCCCAATAATCTCGGGATCAATGTTGCCTTCGCATTCGAGTAGCGCGTCGGCCAGGCAGAGCGCCATTGCGGTATCATCCGTAAACTCCGCGCGGTTAAAATAGCAGGCGGCATTATTCTCTTTTGGGCCGGGCAGAAAGCGGTCAATCCAGCCGAAATGCGCTTTGACGCGCGTTCTCGGCCACAGCTCAGAGGGCATTCCCATCGCATCCCCTAACGCTTGCCCGTAAAGAGCACCGAGAATACGTTCTGCTTTCATTTTACTTCCCCTTGTGTCAACGCAATATCGCGATCGTCAATAGCAGTGATCTCTTTGTCCGATTCGCGAAAGAAAATCATAAACAGTAGCGCGATGACGGCAATCATCACTGCGCCAAACGTCCACATGCCCGCCCAGTTGAATGTCAGACCGTTAACCGGTTGCGGATAAGCAAACATTTTTTCCATCATCACGCCGCCGAGACGATACCCCAGCAGGCTGCCGAATCCCTGACAGCAGAGGGTGATAAGCCCTTGCGCAGCGGTACGCATATGAACCGGCGCTTTTTTATCGACATAAATGTAGGCGGTGACGTAGTAGAAATCGTAACTTACGCCGTGCAGCAAAATACCGAGGAACAGCAGGGCGTAAGTGAAGTACGTCTCCGCGCCGCCATAGACAAAAAAGCCGTAGCGGATCGCGGCGGTAATAAGACCAAGTAATAATACCTTTTTAATACCAAAGCGCTTAGTGAAAAAGGGCAGCGCCAGCATAAAGAAGATTTCAGAGAACTGGCCGAGCGTCATCCAGCCGGTGGCGTTTTTCATTCCCACTTCCGTCAGATAGCCGTTAGCGAAGATGTAGTAGAAGGCCAGCGGCATCGCAAACAGGAAGGAACAGAAGAAGAAAACGAGAAAGTTTTTATCGCGCAGCAGGACCAGCGCATCCAGTCCCAGCATCACTTTAATATCCATCTTGCCGGTGCTTTTTGGCGGCGTGTCTGGCAGACAGAACGCAAATACGCCCAGCAACGCTGAACTTGCGGCGGTTATGAGCAGTGGAATATTGGTGGGGGAAATATCGTTATAGCCTAACATTTGCGGCAGGAATCCACAGGCGAGGCCGGAGGCAATCCACCCAATGGTTCCCATAACGCGAATGCGTGGAAAATCGCGTTCAACGTCCGGTACGTTAGCGAAGGCAATGCTGTTTGTCAGCGCGATGGTCGGCATATAGGTCAATGAATAGGCCAGAAGCAGCGGAAAGAATCCGACAAAGGTGGTTTGCTGCGCCGCGAAATACATCAGCACGGCGCCTGCAAACATCAGTACCGCCAGGACTTTTTGCGCTGAGAAAAAACGGTCGGTAACGGAGCCGACCAGAATCGGCGACAGGATCGCCGCAATGGCGGTACAGGCATAAGACCAGCCTATTTCACCGGCGGAAAACCCGCTTTTATTTAGCCATAGCCACAGGGGGACGAACCAGGCGCCCCAGATAAACCACTCCACGAACATCATGAACGACAGTTTAAAGGTCGTTTTCATTTTTGAATCCTTCATGACAGGTAAGGTACGCCACGACAATACCACTTAATAATACCTTTTAAATACCATTGAGCATTAATTTTGACCGATCTAACACTTTTTCGGACGTGAATCGAGTCAGCAGATAGCGCCGAAAAAATGCGCTAAAGTTGGCAAAAATGGTCGGTCAGTACCAGGCTTATTGCGACCCGCAATCTGCGGGGCAGGACTATTCACCTTCCGATACCCTATCGGAACTTACGGGAGCATAGCTATGACTGATATTGCGCAGTTGCTTGGCAAAGACGCCGACAGCCTTTTACAGCATCGTTGTATGACCATTCCTTCCGATCAGCTTTATCTACCCGGCAAGGATTACGTTGACCGGGTGATGATTGACAACAATCGTCCACCAGCCGTTCTGCGTAATATGCAGACGCTCTATAATACTGGACGCCTGGCGGGAACAGGATACCTTTCGATACTGCCCGTCGATCAGGGAGTGGAGCACTCCGCCGGCGCCTCTTTTGCGGCCAACCCGCGCTACTTTGACCCAAAAAATATTGTTGAATTGGCGATTGAGGCCGGCTGTAACTGCGTGGCCTCTACCTACGGCGTACTGGCCTCGGTTTCACGGCGCTATGCGCACCGTATTCCGTTTTTGGTCAAACTGAATCACAACGAAACATTGAGCTATCCGACAGAGTACGATCAGACCCTGTACGCCAGCGTTGAGCAGGCGTTCAATATGGGCGCCGTGGCGGTAGGCGCGACGATCTATTTCGGTTCGGAACAGTCCCGTCGCCAGATTGAAGAGATCTCCGCCGCTTTTGAGCGTGCGCATGAGCTGGGTATGGTGACCGTATTGTGGGCTTACCTGCGTAATTCTTCCTTTAAAAAAGACGGCGTTGATTACCATGTATCCGCTGACCTGACGGGGCAAGCCAACCATCTGGCCGCTACGATTGGCGCGGATATTGTGAAACAGAAAATGGCCGAGAATAATGGCGGTTATAAAGCGGTCAACTTCGGCTATACCGACGATCGCGTGTACAGCAAACTGACCAGCGATAACCCGATTGATTTGGTTCGTTACCAGTTGGCGAACTGCTATATGGGACGCGCCGGGCTTATCAACTCCGGCGGCGCGGACGGCGGTGACACCGATCTCGGCGACGCGGTTCGTACCGCGGTGATCAACAAACGAGCCGGTGGAATGGGGCTAATTCTGGGACGTAAAGCCTTTAAGAAATCGATGGCTGATGGCGTGAAGTTGATTAACGCCGTACAAGATGTCTATCTGGATAGCAAAGTCACCATCGCCTGAGTTCAACGAAGAAAAGCCGGATGTGAGCGCATCCGGCCAGCGACAGGTGTTATTAACGTAGCAACGGGCAGTCTGGCGGCAGCCGACAGCGTAATGCGCCAGGCAGCACCTCAATATGAAATTCTTGTCCGCTGAGTGGTTCGCCATCCAGATTGAACGTGATTTCATGCGGCGCATGAATATCAAACCACGCTGAGGCGCCGTCAATAATATTCGGATTGTCATCTGACTGCGTGAGTGTGGAAAACAGCGCCGGCAGCAGTTCTTCGCCGGTAAAAATCCGTAGCTGTAACAGCCCGTCGTTAATCAGCGCGGTGGGACATAATTGCTGCCCGCCGCCGGCCTGACGACCGTTGCCGATGCCGATCACCAGCGCATCTCCCTGCCAGTGAAAGTTTTCGCCACGTATTTCGCAGCGGTCAGGGGTCAGCGTATCCATTCTCATCAGACCGTGAATAAGATAGGAGACGCCGCCCAACGCGGCTTTAAGTTTTTCCGGCGTTTCGGTGGTAATGCGGGTGCCAAAACCGCCCGTCGCCATATTGATAAAACAGGTTTTATCATTGACCCTAGCCATATCAATTTCCATCGCGTTTCCGGCAATCGCCAGTTTCAGCGCTTTGTCCAGCGCTTCAGGAATACCGGCGCTGGTGGCAAAATCGTTGGCAGTGCCGAGCGGCAAAAGGCCCAGTGCAGGGGCTACGCCGTCGCGGATCTGGATGAGCGCGGTCGACACTTCATTAATGGTACCGTCTCCGCCGCCGGCAATCACCGTTTCAACGCCCAGTCTACGGGCTTCATCAACGTAACGCTGCGCGTCGCCTTTTTCCCAGGTTACCCGAACGTGAATCTGTATACCTTCGTCGCGAAGTAGAGTAATGGCCTCACGTAGCGGCTGGTTATCAGCGCTTTTGCCATTGAGGATCAGTAAGCTGGCGGGAAAGTTAGCCATCCGTTATGCCTTAATAGGTTGAACAACAATCTCCAGAAAGTGTATAGCAGAAATGAAAAAGCGAGGTCAGAACAGGATGAAAATTGAAATGTTGCGCACTTATTGCTTTACCGTTTTTCTTCCTGCTGTACGCAGCGGTAAGCGAAGCATGGTTTAAGGCAAATGGCGACAAGAGAGATGCCGGTATGCGCATTGAGTATCGCTTGTAAGAGTGCAAGGAAACCACAAGGGGTAGTCAGACGCTTTCCGATATAGCGCCTTTAATAACGAAACGGAGAATTAACAAGACGAACATACGTCAGTTATCAGTATTAATTTCAAACTTCATAATATCAGATAAAAACCTGATATTTATTACCAAACATACTTTTTAATAGCATAAAATCGAAATGTTCTTTAGACTGCTTTGGCAGGAACAAGACGCACTATTAGCAGTACACTATTCTTGTTATCAAATAAAACCTATTTAGATGATGACTTAGCGCGGTTTCTTATAGTCGTACCGTTGCCTGAGGTATCGCTTTTCTCATAAACATAAACAGGCATGTGCATGAAGAGGTTTATATGAATGTTACTTCAGGCGTGAATGCGCAAACGCCATTGCTCTCCCCTTCTGAACGGTGTAATGAAGAAATTCCGGCAGCTGAAATCGTTGAGTTTAACGCTCACGGCAATAAACCCAGATGTTTAATATGCGTGGGAACCACGGCATTGTTTACAGGTATTTTTAGTGGGGTATGCTCAGGGGCTGTCGCCAGTGTCAGTAGTGGTGCTGCATATACTACCGCTCTGACGGTTTTAGGCGCATCGTTTGGCATGGGGGGAATTGGTATGATGGGAATATGCGCCGGACTATACCTTAGCGCAAATGGCGTCAGAACCCGGCCAGCCTGGCCATAAATGAGCAAACACAGCAAGTCATAGGGAAAAGACGAATTCTGACGATGACACGGGGTGTTAAGCGTCCAGACCAGAGGCTTATGACTTATATAGAAAATCTTTAGATAGAGTATGGGGTGTTATGTATTCAAGAGCCGATCGCTTATTAAGACAGTTTTCACTAAAATTAAATGCCGATTCAATTGCCTTTGACGAAAACAGATTATGCTCATTTATTATAGATAACCGTTACCGTATCTTACTAACAAGCACTAACAGCGAGTATATAATGATATACGGTTTTTGCGGAAGACCTCCGGATAATAATAATCTTGCTTTTGAATTTCTCAATGCTAATTTATGGTTTGCAGAGAATAATGGACCACATTTGTGTTATGATAATAACTCACAATCATTATTACTGGCTCTCAACTTCTCACTCAATGAAGGTTCTGTAGAGAAACTTGAATGTGAAATTGAGGTAGTTATTAGATCAATGGAGAATCTGTATCACATTTTACAGGATAAAGGAATAACTCTGGATACCGATTATACGTGACGGTGGGAAGGGTGAGTAAAACAAGGCTATCATGATTACCTCCAAGAACTGGCAGTTAAACTGCTTGTGTTCATAATGATATTTTCGTGTTTAAATTCAATGAAATCGCAAAATGCGTCATAATCTTGTATATGAGAACCGTCAAAATAATGCCTCAACCCTTTACTGAGCCAGTCATTATAGGGATCGCCATAAGGTTTACTGTGCATAATTTCGAGTCCTTTTATTAATGCTGGATGCTCGCTGCGGTTAACAGCAATAATCCCATTTTCAAGGCTAACATGATTATCTTTACGACTTACATGGATAGCGATACCATCAGGTAAATACAAAGTACCGAGTTTATCAGTAAGTAACATATCTGCATCAAGATATATGCAACCGCCGCCTGGTTGCAGATGATGACAACCAGGTTTACCAGCTTCCAGAAAAGCATCGCTTCCTTTTAGCAGGAAAAGATTTCTGTAGAAGTCAAACCATAAGTGCCCTTTGTCTTTATTATGAGATGAAATAAGCGTTTCCTCAGGATTGTTTTTCAAGACATCTTCCAGGCTTTTTTTTACTCCATTAAGCAAGACCTCATCTCGTTCACTTGCTGACTGAGCTTCCAGTTTGGTGATGTTTTCTAAATAAATCGTCGTTAACTTTTTATCATACATGCTATAATTAAGGTCAGAATTATAAATAACCTTTATGTTTCTATAATTTTGTTCCAATTTTGCCAATGCTTTTCTTTGTCCCTTGCTAAAATCGCCATCAACGAAAATACCAATAATTCTTTCTTTTTCTATTATAGCAGCATTGATAATATTATTAAGATAAGGGTTTTTCTGCGTATTGATAATGGGAATTTCGTTTTGACCAAATCTATCTGGATTGCGTTCAAACCACTGAAAAACGAGCGGCGTTTGGTGATCTAGTGGCAATAGAGGATAATCAACCCCAGCAAAACTTACATGGCCTGATGAGGGTGGACTGAGCGTAGGTGCGATGGTTTGAGTATTACTTTGACATGAAATCAAACCTCTAATCCGGGAAAACATTATTTTAATCCTTGTAAAAGCGGCATTAAAACGTGCCATATTTTTACACGCTTAAATTATCAGTTTTTAACCTTAATTTAATAACCTGGAAACTTTTTGTGTAAGTTCTCACAAAGCAGTTATTGATTTAATTTACTGATGTTAAACGTAAACGTCAGAATGCTAAGTCCTGAGTCTGACCGGATGCGGGAGGATTGTGACTTGCTGGCTGGCCATGAATAGTGGAGGTCTGTAAACCTAAGCGCCCATTTGCGCTTTGGTTAGTGTGGTCAATTTTGGATATGGCGGGAAGTACCACTTTTTTATTGATTAAACGCAAAAAATAAGCCTGCGTAAGGGAGATTACGCAGGCCAAGGAGGTGGTTCCTGGTACAGCTAGCATTTATGGGTTATGTTTTTCAGCGCGTTGAATAATACCCGCATTGAGCGAAGCGGTATGTGATCAATTTCTAAGAATCTTCCCGTCATGAAAAAATAACCGCAATTAACTACTTAGCATGGGGGTTACGCGTTGATTCGCCTGAGAAATTACGCATCAATAGTGCGTAATCCAGCGTAACGTCCTGCGGGACGGGCATCCAGACGGTATAGCCATCGCCAGGCGCCACCGGCATAGCGTCGCCTTTGGCGTTCTCCATCTGTTCCAGGGTGAAATTGATATTTCCCTGCGGTGTCATCAGCTCCAGACTATCGCCAACGGAGAATTTATTCTTCACCGCCACGGCCGCCAGTTGGCCTTTACGCTCGCCGGTGAACTCGCCGACAAATTGCTGGCGTTCGGAAACGGAGTACCCGTACTCGTAATTCTGGTAATCGTCGTGCGTATGGCGACGCAGGAAACCTTCGGTATAGCCGCGATGAGCCAGACCTTCCAGCGTTTCCAGCAGCGTAGGGTCGAAGGGTTTACCCGCGGCGGCGTCGTCGATGGCCTTACGGTAGACCTGCGCGGTACGGGCGCAGTAATAAAAGGATTTGGTGCGGCCTTCGATTTTCAGCGAGTGGACGCCCATTTTCGTCAGGCGCTCCACGTGGGCGATAGCGCGCAAATCTTTTGAGTTCATGATATAGGTGCCATGCTCGTCTTCGAACGCGGTCATGTATTCGCCCGGTCTTTGGGCCTCTTCTATCATAAACACTTTATCCGTCGGCGCGCCGATACCGAGCGTCGGCTCAACGTTCTGTACCGGAATCGGTTCGTGCTTATGCACGATGTTGCCGACAATGTCTTCTTTTCCTTCCTGCACGTTATATTCCCAACGGCAGGCATTGGTGCAGGTGCCCTGGTTCGGATCGCGTTTATTGATGTAGCCGGAAAGCAGGCAGCGGCCGGAATAGGCCATGCATAGCGCGCCGTGGACGAAAATTTCTATTTCCATATCCGGCACCTGCTGGCGAATTTCCTCAATCTCTTCCAGCGACAGCTCGCGGGAGAGAATCACACGGGTCAGCCCCATCTGCTGCCAGAATTTTACCGTCGCCCAGTTTACGGCGTTAGCCTGTACCGACAGGTGAATCGGCATTGCCGGGAAGTGCTCGCGTACCAGCATAATCAACCCTGGATCGGACATGATCAGCGCATCCGGGCCCATCTCGACGACGGGTTTCAGGTCACGGATAAAGGTTTTGAGCTTGGCGTTATGCGGGGCGATGTTCACCACCACGTAGAATTTTTTTCCGAGCGCGTGGGCTTCGTTGATGCCAAGCTGTAAATTTTCGTGATTGAATTCGTTATTACGCACGCGTAAAGAGTAGCGCGGTTGGCCCGCATAGACGGCATCGGCACCGTAAGCGAAAGCGTAACGCATATTTTTCAGCGTTCCCGCCGGCGAAAGAAGTTCTGGTTTAAACATCATTTTCTCGTTCTGATGACAGGTCAGATCCGCCTCACCTGATGAGGCGGCTTGAGGAGAGTCCTCACTTTAAGGGCGGGCATTGTACGCTTACGGACAGGCCGAGTAAATATTGCGAGAGTATATTGGCGCTAATAGAACACCGGATGTTAATGGAGAGCCAATGATGAAAATGAGCCGCACGGCCATCGCGTTGAGTCTGCTGGGAATGGTCGCGCATCCCGTTTGTGCCGCTCCGTCGTTTGAAGAGACGGCAAGACAGGTGATTATCGCTTTTCAGCAGCGAGACAACGCGAAAATTAATGCCCTGATTGATAAAAAAGTTGGGATGTATGTGCTGTACCGAATTGGGGCTGGGCATGATTATGAGTGGATGAAGAGTTTTGATATTAATAAGCCGATACCCGGTTTTAACTACCTGTTGGGGCAGGTAGGTTGGTTTTCAGAGCATATTCCTGTGGATAACGAATTTGATCACCACACGGAGGTTGAGTACGTTTGTGAAAAGGGATGGGATCACGCCGGTTTTTTTGTCAGCTATACCGGTTCTGATAATGCGCTGCTGACGTTTAGCATGGTGAATGGAGCGGATAATGGGGATCAGGCGTCTGATACCCGTATAGCAAACGCCAGGCGGCTTGAGCTGCAATCAGAGCGAGTGGTGGCAGTGCCGAAAAAATGGGGTGATGGTTTGATTTTTCATCTGAGCGAGCTTCATGGCTTGGGCAAAGGGTGGAGTTTAACGCTGCTGGATTTGGTCACGGAAGATTGTAGTGCGTGAGGCATATATGTTTAATCAGGGTAAATAGCTGCTTATTTATATCTTTCTGCTATCAGGATGTTATGACACTGTCCCCAATATTCAGGATTTAAATAAAGTATTTCCTGAATATGAAACTAATTCACTAAAAATAAAGTTGAAATTACCCCGGCAACATTTATTAAAGAAAATACTAAAGGTCATTTGACTTATTATAGCGTCAGTGATTACGTCTTTAACTAATTTGGCTCACGTTATGTATCCACTATGGGGAATCTTTATATATTCCGAAAAAAAACACAATGATATTCTTAATGCAGATAAGAGAGTAATCTTAGGGTGTGCAGGTTTGTAAACCAGGGTATGGCGGTAGCGTTATTTTTAACGAGATATCATCAGAGGTAGAATTAACGATCGCAGACGATGCTCAGTACTAAGAGGAAATCAGGTTGAGGTTGAACAGAAAATGATAATTACGTATTGATAAGATGGAATCCATTGAATCTACTTATTAGTGGATTTTATTATGAAAAATATATTTTTGTTTTTTACGCATTGCGCAATAGCAAATCCTTGCCGCCTTGATGCAACTTGAGTGATTTTGTGTATAGTGTGGCAATGCTGAATACTGAATTGATACCTTCTACATATTAAATCAGGGGTTAGTGGTATGGGCGATTTTATAAAGTATCTATTTATTTTTTCTTGCTTATGGAGCGCAAATACTTTTGCGATTACTCAAACTCAATGGGATGGTAACTTTAGAGTCGAGGAACTTGGCGAGCAGTTAAATGATGGGAGTCAGGTTTTTTTACAATATAATTTAAAGATAGATAGTAAAAATAATCGTGCTTCTTTATCCATGACAACCTGGCATGCGGGGATAACATGCATTGGTGACTACTCTTTAAAAATCAATTCTGGTGTTTTGGCATTATACTATAACGGCGACGAGGAAAATGCATGTCCATATCCATCACCGCAATTTGAGATAAGCAATAAAGGAAAAGTATATTATATAAAAGGAAAAATGTTTTCATATTCTCAGCCTGGTGAGTGGTTGCCACTCAAACGTATTACACTAAAATAATTCTATATTTCATAAATTATGATGATGAAGTTAATGATGGTATGAAATATTAATTGGATATGTCGTGAGCATATTTTTGTTATATGTTTTCAATGTGTACGACAAGAAAATTTGCATGAAAAGATTATATGAGACGGTTTGAAAAATGAATGAAGTTCACATAAAAGCAAGGTCATTCTGAAACGAATTTGTCAAATTTACTGAATTATATATCAATAATTCCTGACTATCGACAATAATGTAAAATCGAGTACAAACTCACGGATTTGTAGTAATTAGGGCAAAGAACAAGTCAGATAAAAAATTTCTCATTATTTATTCAAAAAGCAAGTGCAAACTGTTAGTTTGAATTTGTACTTCTTCATAGAATGTTAAATAATATTGACGTCAAACATGTTCTGCCTTTTTTTACTAAACTGAGTAAGGTAACTTTAATATTATAATTGCAATGATACAAAATCACATCAATATATAATGAGGAAAACTATATGCCCGCCGCCGCTCGACTAAACGACAAAGGTATGCGTTCGACCTGGATAGAGTGTTAATATGAAAGCGAATAATGTTATTATTTTTGTGATTTTATTTTTATCCTCTGTGAGTTATTGTTTTGCTGATATGAAGATATTAAAAATAAATCAGTCCCATTATATGAGTCCTTATAATAAAGAGCCTGGGGATAGAAACTTATGCAATAAATGGGTTTTAAATGCAAGTCAGATAGAAAAAATATTTTCGTTAAGTGATAAATACAAGGAAATGAGTGATACCATGACTGGATTTTGGCTCTGGTTTCCCTGTGAAATAACGGGTGAGTTGATTTATAATAAGAAAAAGTGGCATTTTTCTATTAATGCTGCTGCCACGGCAGAATGGTCCGATGGTAAGGAAACGATATACTGGGGGTGTTCCAGGGAAAAATGTGATGACATGTTTATACTTCCATATCCAGGCCGGAGTTATATAGGTGGTGGTGGCAAATTGATTTGGTGACGAGGTAGATCTTCATCCTGGTTTTAGCCTTTTAAAATGAATTAAATTTAACCTTCAGCATCATGACGAGAGTATGAAAGTATATTTTTGTACACACCGGGATAAAGAATAAAATAACCAAGGGTCGTATATTTATCACGTTAAATACAACTTTTTAAATACAAGTCAGTGCTGGATTTTACAGATCAATGTTGCGTTATTACTAAATTCATAAATTAATGTTTGAGTTATGGTTGTTATGATCTTTCCCTGATAGATCAGTGCCTTCAGGCAGAGGTGGCATTACCACCAACAAAAATAATGTTCATTTTTATGGGCGTAGGGGATTCACCCTCATTTAAAGATTACAAAGAGATATATTTCTCATTGAATGTTAAATAACATGTGACTCATATTGTCAGTGATGTTCCGGATGAGCTAATTGATTTTACATTTGAATGAGGGGTTAAAAAACTATGTGTGACGGTATCTTTTCGTTCAGAGAAACGTAGCGGAAAGAAAGAACCGGAAATGTTGGGTGAGATATTATATATGTTCAGAAGATTTAACAGCAGAAAAATTTGCTAATGCGATGAGAAGCCATTGGGATGTGGAAAATAAATTGCATTGGCGTTTGGATGTGGCGATGAACGAGGATGATTGCAGGATAAGAAGGGGAAATGTCAAGAGCTTTTTTGAAATAATAAAATCGGGTGAATATGAAATTTGGGGATGTGAGATAATGAGATGGATAAGAATAAATATACTTAAATGTACGTTAGTATTTTGCCTGGCTTGTGGTTTTTCATTTGCAAAAACACCATGTACTAATATGTCTGATAAATTAAGTGCTGCACAAAGAGATTCTTTGCAAAATAATATCAAAAGACAACTAAAAACAGAACGATTAAATATACTCGAATTTTTTAAAGAGCAAAATAGTTCAATCGTCTATATAGAAACATATGGTGCCGATGAGGCGTTTATTTTTTATTCTGGAGATGAGTTTAAGGATGATTTTATCACAATATGGAGTGGTGCGGCTGAAATATCAGAGGAAAAAAATATAGAAAAATGGGTAAAAGATCATGTTCCATACATTCCAGATAGGTTGGCTCGATGTTTCGCATGGTACACAATCTATAGGCATGACTGATCTGATATTTAAGATAACTTTGTCGACGTGCGGAAATATGGTGAATAGGGAAACCTGTCGGGTGAGGAAAATCCGGCGTACCTGGAGCAGGTGATACGGCTGCCGGGGCAGCAATATGATGAGGAATCGGGGCTGTATTACAACCGGCACCGTTATTACAATCCGGAACAGGGAAGGTACATCACGCAGGATCCGATTGGGCTGATGGGAGGATGGAACCTGTACCAGTATCCACTAAATCCGATTAGCAGAAGTGACCCTTTGGGGCTGGTTAACCTTGGACAAGGTATCCCTGGGGCTAAGGTCCTACTTCGGTACATGCGAACCCTGGCCCAGAGGCCACAGATTTCGGCCTGACCATGCTCCAGATCATATTCACTTAGGGAAAAATGATGGTCCTCGTGTAAGTACCGATACATGGAAACCTCTTTCTGAAGCAGATTCAACTAAAATGACAAAGGAACAAAGCTCATTTTGTAGAAAACTATCTGATGCAAGTAAGAAAATTCTATCTGCCAGGCAGAAGATGATTTTTAAATTTGGTAAGTTATTAAGTGCTGACCTTTTACTATTACAATATATATCAATGGGGGCTGCTTGAGAAGGGTGTTTGCGTGGGGATGTGTCGATGTGTGAGATATTCGAAAGGTTAGGTGGAGAAATTCAATATACTGGTGCGGATCCTGTTTAATAAGGTGGTTTATGAACAAAATAGAGTTTATAACATTAATGTCTTTTCCAATGGAGTGGTTAGACCTTGATATGTATCCTGATTTATTGTTTTTAAAACAACTTAATGGATATGAGGTTGGTCATGAGGATAGTTCGGAACATGATCGGAATGGCGCGTTTCATTGGTGGTTAAAGAAGAAACCATCTAAAGATGAATTGATGAAATTAGTTAGGTTGGCACTTATTGATCCCGACCAATTTTTATCGGAAGATATCATTCGATATATAAAAAAGTCATCACACTTTGATCGTGATGTCGATGCTCTTATCGAAAACTTACGTGATGAAAAAACGCAGCAAACGAGGAGAGCTAGTAGAGGCTTGCATCGTGACCAGTAGGTAAAAACCTATATTATCGTGGTTATTAGAGACTATCGCAGATGTTAATCGGCGTTAATAGAAGTATTGTATAAGTTAGTAGCGTTTAATGAATGGGAAAACCTGTCGGGTGAGGAAAACCCTGAGCACCTGGAGCAGGTGATACGGCTGCCGGAGCAGCAATACGATGAGGAGTCGGGACTGTATTACAACCGGTACCGTTATTACAATCCGGAACAGGGAATATATATCACGCAGGATCCTATCGGATTAGCCGGGGGATGAAACCTTTATAAATATCCGCTGAATCCGGTCACAGATATAGATCCATTAGGATTGGAAACACTAAAATGTACTAAACCATTGCATTCACTAGGAGGTACGGGTGAAAAAAGTGGCCCTGATATATGGGGTAATCCTTTATATCATCAATATCTTTGTGTTCCTGACGGGGAAAATGGATATGTTTGTGGTGGTCAGGATCAACGAGGAGAATGGCCAACTGATGGAATGTTAGGACCAGGAAAAGCGAGCAACGATACGAGAGAAGATGCTAGCCGGTGCGAATCGGTCGAACCAGATAATGATTGTATTGAAAGCTGCCTAAAAGAAAAACTTAAAGGAGCAAGGCCTTTTTATACCGTATTACCCGAATGGATGTTCCCGATGAAATTTGGATTGGTCAATAATTGTCAGGATTGGTCTAATGATACTTTAAAAACATGTCAGATGAAATGTTCCGGGAATAATGCAGGACGGCTTATGAGATTTATTTTAACTGGAGTGTTATAATGAAACACTTTATTAGAAGTATAAAAATGATCTGGATAACAATGTCAATCTCTATATTATGTGTTTCTTTACTTAGACTTTCTCAGTTAGATTCAAATTACGATATAAGTGAACTGAATAGTATTATGATGTATGGGATGGTAATAATATCATTTCCGACAGGAATAATATTTGCTATTGTTTTGTTTTTATTTTTATTGTCTTTTGGTTTTATTTTTACAACCATTCACAGTGAATATGTTTTGACAGTGGCAATATGGGGGTGGTTTTTATTTGGTGGATATGTTCAATGGTTTTGTTTGGTGGGGAAAATGATAAAAAACGAGGAGTATCACAAGTGATAAATACGTACATACCTTATTCCTCACATCAAATTAAATAATAAAAGGAATTGAGTGATGAGCGGAAAACCAGCGGCGCGCCAGAATGATATGACAGCAGAAGGTGGCCCGATAGTCCAGGGGCTGCGGGGGGGGGCTGATAGGCGCGCCGACAGGCGTGGCGTGCTCGGTGTGTCCGGGCGGAATGACGTCCGGCGAGGCCGGTAAACCCGCTGCCGGGGGCGAAGGTGCTGCCGGGTGAGACCGACTTCACGCTGCCCGGCCCGCTGCCGTTCATACTCACCCGCGCCTAATCAAGCTAACACAGGAATACAGAAGCTGGTTGATTCATTAATAAGTGAGCGAGGGCAAAGTACAGGTAAGAAACCTGGCCGATGTGAGATGCTCGAAGAGTTAATTGCAGATGGTAGATTTACTGCACTGGAGACAAGTACACCATGAAGGCATGGGGATGCAAACATACACGGCAATCCAAAGATAAAATTACCAAGTGATAATCGTTATGAAAGTTATTGAAAAATACAAACAAAAAAAAGAAAGAAGAGAGATTTTTCTATATGAAAAGTATAAAAACTACACAATAGAACAACTCACTCCTATTTTGTATGATAATGACCCCTTAAAAAGAAATGCTGCTATATTTTGCCTGCAAATATTAAGTGGAGACGATGTTTTTAATTTATCCATGAATCTTTGTCATTCCAGGGATAACTATAAAAAGAAAATTGGAGTTACTATTTTAAGTCAAATGACCATGTCATATGAGAAACTGCGAAAATCTTTTTGTTTTTTAGAAAACATGTTCCAACTCAATAAATCAGTCTTGATAAGAGCCTCTATTATCAATGCGTTAGGGTATTTTTGTAAAAAAGACAAACATTTCGAAAAGGAATTTATTAATTTATGCACTAAAGTAATTCATGATAAATCGGCAAATGTTCGATGTGCAATTGCAGCAGCACTATCAAATATTAATGATAACTCGACAATACCTTTATTGCTATGTTTACTTCGTGATAATAATAGCGACGTGAAGAATTGGGCTGCATTTTCTATAAATTTCAATCAATATGACACCGAGGATATCAGAGAGGAGTTTGTGGGGATGTTATTGGATACGAATGATGATATAAGAATTGAGGTTATATCAGGTCTGGCAGAGAGAAAGGATGAACGTGTTCTGGAAACCATAATTAAAGAACTTAAGAAAGATGTGATTTTTGATGAAATTATTATTGCAGCCGGGAATGCCGGGAGTAAAGAATTACTTCCTATTCTAAATGAACTATTAAATGAATTTAGAGATGAGCGTATTATAGACAAAATTAATGAATCGATAAAAAAAATAAAAGAAAATGTTTGTGAATAATAGTCTGTCTGTGCTACTGCTAATGAGATATAAAATTATCTGGTGTCGAGATTACAACTGATGTCGATGGTATGATTTGCTGCAAAGGAGGAATATCATACAGGACCCGATAGGGCTTATGGAGGGATTAAACCCGTATCAACAACCACTGGAACGCTTCAGAAACCAGGAGATATAAAATAAATTTATATGATGAGGAAATAAATGCGATTTGTTATTGTATTTATAATGTTAATAGTATCATTTTACACATTTGGTGGCAAAATGACTAAGTCTAAAGACGGTAATAAATGGAGGTCGGAATCCACTTCCACCATCTATAATCTAACGGATGAGCAAAAATTCGAGCTTGAAAACAAATCGAAAGATGGAGACTCGGAAGCATCATTTCGATTATATCAATATTATTGCTTCACCATAAATAACATTGACGAACAATTAAGGTATTTGGAGATATCTGCATCTCAAGGAAATATCATAGCTCAATATAATTATGGTATTTATTTATCCAATACAAACCCTGACTTTTCAAAGTATTATGATTTGAACAAAGCTATTTATTGGATGGGATTGGCTTCAAAAAATGGTGATATAGGTGCTCAAAACAAGCTACAAGAACTGAAAAAATTAAAGAATTAGCTATGATTTAAATATTTTTTATTATCAATGAATTGTGTAAATTTTAGTCAAGAGGGACGGGCTGACGCCGGAGCAGATGACGGGGCAACTGGAGCCACACCATGAGCCGGAGAGAAAACTCCACCTTTGCCACTGTGACCATATTCTGATGGAAAAGTAGAGCCTTGGGGGGAGGGTATGTTGGTCCAAACAAGAAATGGATACAACTCAACCAGGGTCAATTTGGCCGGGATCTTAAAAAAATGCATTGAACTAAAACGGGTCTATTTGCAGAAGCACTGCGGATGCTGTGCTTTATGAATTGTCTACTGGTGAGAAGGTCGGCGGCAGAGAATATATTGAAAGATTTACAGCGAGCTTTAAGGGGAGAGTAATGGATAAAATTATTGCTGACTATGTGGATAAATTTAGTTCTTTTTCGGACTCTATATCAGAAACAATTGGGTCCGTTAATGAGTATTGGATTCCTGATGAGCCACCGTTGATTATGCTATTTTCGCAGATTGGTAAGTCTTTGGTAGCGATATTTTCTGAACTTGATTGTGTTAAAAAAGAGTTATTGTTTAAATATATTGAAGATGGGATGGCTTCAGATAATGATGAATTAGCCACTGCCATAGCAACAGGTCTTGTTGAGGCAATAGTTACATCGACAGACGCCAATCAACATTTATGGGGGGAAATAGAGGGGTTGTTGGGAGTAAAATCTAAGGAACATGCTCTGGCTTGGAGGAATTTTGGGAAGTCATGATGGTATTTATTTAAATATGTAGAATCCGGTAATGACGCAAATTTATTGATAGTGATTGATTGTCAGATACCAGCTAATGTTCTTATCGTGCCGTGCATTTTTTCTGACTTTGAAATATTGGTTTTGAAAAGGATGCCTATGCGACAGGGGATAAAATAAAATCTGATATGAAAAAAATAACTGATGCAGGTGATAATTTATGTCAAAAAAATTTTTCTCTATAATTATGGTCATATCATTCGTTGCGGCGATAACAGCTTGCCAGTCTTCTATTCCTGAATATGTCAGGAGTACCCTCAACGGGCACTCTATCCAGGATGTTTTGGTGTATATGAAGGGATTGCCTTTAGATAAAAGGTATGATTTTTATTATTATGGTACGCGTGCTAAAAGACCATATCCATTATGGATGGCTGATGGTATTGCCCCTATGGGATCGAAGGCTATTCCTCTATTGAGAGACAAACTTTCAACCACAAATAGTTCTTTTGAAAAAATGACAATTATATATTTGTTATCTGTGATGTCAGTTCATGGTTGCTATGATGTTAAGTCTGACAGCGAATTGTTTTCGTTGGTTATGCAGAAGGAACGTGAATTAAATGATGATAATTATCATGATTATATCACTAATATGAACGATTTTTATGAGTTTGGAAGTTCTTTAAATAGTACAGAAAGAATAAAGTGTGAATAATGTGGTGTTTTGTAAACGAGCTCCATCCTCCGGGGCAACGTTTTGTGGAGGATACAGGGGTAATGCCTTCAATCGATAGAATTTATAGTATGTCCTGTTATTTTAGGTTTTCTATGGTTACTGTTGCCATTCAGATGAAATTTATCGTCATGGTCGTAGTTCTTCCCGGCACGAGCGCTTTCGTTGCCGGCCATGTAGACGCGTTTTCCAGTTGTCTTATACCTGTGAAGCCCGTAAGCCCGGCGTCAAAGAACACATTGTTGATATGGCCTTTAATGGTGCTGACGTGCGCGATACAGCAAAAACGCTAAAAATTGGTATCAACACCGTCATCTGCACATCTTAATAATTGACGCTTATTTAGCAATCATATCATGAGTCTTTAATTGAAAAATACAACAATGTATGATGACAATATTTTATTATATAGTTTTCAACATATAATCCAATGTTAATGCCGACTATGAATAGTTATAGATTAACTTTTTCTTTATGTTTCCTGCGTTCGGCCATATTGTTTGGCATTATTTTAACAAGTGTTGGTTGTAATAATCAAAAGAGTAAAGAATTGGTTCTTCCTGTTGATTCCACGCAGTTTGCGCAATTGGCTTGTTATTATAAGGATATTAATTCCGATGATAATGTAATGGAGTTAAAATTACCAGGTGAATATAAAGAGAAAACTAACTTATTTAATCAGCAGGAAGTTAAGGTGCCGGTAAAAGGTGAGAATTTTCTTTCTCCGTATATTGGAGATGGTGTCCGTTATTATGAATTAGGATACTTTGAACATGATGGTAATACTTACAGATTGATAGTTTATAATAAAATTGGAGAGTCTGATACGTCATTGCTTAATGTGCAAATAAATAGTTACGATGCAAAAGGAAACCTGGTGGATGCTTTATTGCTTAGTAGCTTTTTTGCTTATGAAGATATCGTGCGTTTTTCTGATTTTGTCATCCGCCAGGATTACACAATAAGCATTGATAGTTATGTTATATATAGGTGGTATGAAGACAGCAAAGATGGTCAGCTTGTAACTATAAAGTTTAAAGATCAGGCGCCTCAGATTTATATAAAGGAACAATATCAAATGGAAAATGGTCGGTTCAAATTGATATCCAGAAATGAAGTATCACAGGTTAAAAAAAGAAGCGAGCGTTAAATATACCATGCTTACGACATTAATAATTGTAATGGAGGTGTTAAGGTAATATGGATATCAGGAAAGAATGAGAAACGTTATGAGAATTATAAATAGATTGTTAATTTCAACTGAACTCAGGTTAATCATAAAATTTCAGTTTCCACGCCAGATTTATTCAACGCGCAGATAGTGCCCGTCGGCGCGGACATTTGCGCCAAAACCACAGTCCACAAACGTATCGGTGCTGGCATCAATGGTTTCAGAAGAAAAAGCCAGTGAAATGTCACAGTGAATATCATCGCCTTCCCGAAGCGCCACGATGGCTTTATCGTTTTCCAGCGTTACCGCTGTGGAGAACTCGCCGATATAGGGGCCGAAGTGGCTCCCCATTAAACCGAACCAGTAACCCTGAAAATTAACCTGATAGCGCGATGGGGTGGGTAATGCCTTCACGCTAAGCACGTTCCAGGAGGCGCGCCCGGCATAGCGCCAGTATTCACCCACTGCGGAAACCGGTGGCGGTAGGGCCGATAGCTTATCTTTGATCAGTTTCAGGTTGTAGATCGACTTGCTATCATTCGGCCTTAGCATCAGCCAGGCGCGGGCTTTACGCCACTCGCCTTCGTGTATCCAGGTTAGCGCCACGTTGTTGTAGGCCGTCGCGATGGCGCTGTCGTCAAGGGCGCAGCTTTCGCTCCATGCGGCCTGCTGTTCAAAAGCGTCGCGCGCTTTGGCATACTTTTGGGTCTTGTAAAGCTGTTCACCCTGGCTGGCCAAAACTGGAATTTTTGCGCAGTCGGCCTCGATCTGCTGCTCCGTAATTTCAGCCCTGGCGGTGGCGCAGAGTAGAAGCAGGGCGCAAAGAAATAGAGATTTTCTTTGTATTATCACTCCATTACACCATTGAGTTGACCTGTCCCGGCAGCTCTGAATTCGGGATGCGGACGGTATACCAGGCGAAACGAAAGCGTTTCCAGAAAGAATCGAAATGCAGGTGGTCCAGGCAGTCCATAACGATTTCATTATCCGGGTAAAGTGTGAAGGCAAAATGTGCCCAGCGTGCGCTTAGCTTCATATTAAACAGCGTTCGATCGTGTTTATTACCGTGCAGGCGCGATAGGGTCACCATAGCATGTAGCGTGCCTTTGTTGGCCTCTTGTTGCACCAGTTCCAGATGCTTATGCGCCAGCGTAATATCCTTCACTTCAAAAATATTCAGCAGGAACAAGCCCCAGGCCTCTTTATGCCCGAACTGATGCGCCAGCCAGAGATTATCGAGCAGTTCTTTTTCATAAGCGGAACGTTTTTCGGTATCAGGTTCTTGTTTACTCAGACGCTGGTTGCAGATGCCAATGCTGAAATGAATATTTTGCAGGTCATTTTCATAGTCGGTATAGCCTCCGTTATCTATTAATTTGTACGGGGTGCTCTCGCGCAGCGCTAACTGCCGGTGCAAAATCTCCGCCGCGCGCTGAAAATACCCTAACGCGATGGCAGGATCGTAAGGTAGTAGGCCGTTGTTCTCTTTATTATTGTGTTCAAGGCCTAGCAGGTTTAGCGCGGCGGGTATATTTCTTTGTGCGCCCAGCTCTGCCAGCGGCACGAAATGTTCCGGGAGCCCGAACCAGTTGAAATTTTTAATCGCCGCCCGCCAGTTATGGTTATATTGAATGTCGGCGACGCTATCGAGCCAGGCGAGGCCTTGCGCCTCATCCTTTTCGAAACCCAATAACCCGGCGTACTGAAAGTAGCCACGACGGATTTTCGGCACTGCGAATTCCGTTTGCTGCGCATTCTGACAGAGAAAATTATACATCCACCAGGTGTCAGGAAAATCGCGCAGGGCGAACTTTATCGTGTCATCAGAGAAGTAGTTGTTGAGCTTAACTTTTTCCACGATCGAACGCTGAAGGGTTCGCCAGAGCGCGTCATTATCGTCCAGATCGCTATAGCAGACCCGCAGCCACTCCAGCGCGTTGTGGCGAGATTCCTGGATATGCGCTCGCAGGCTAATCTCTTCGGCTTTGGCGATAATACGTTCCTGTTCTGCCGGGGAGTCAACCTCTTTGATGCGCAGATCGCGGTGATCGTCCCACCAGATCAATAGCTCCAGATGTTCACGTTCTGCGGCAGAAAGGTGATCGCATACGCTTGATTCCAGAAATTCGCGGATCTCCTCGTGAGACCCTCTCCAGCGTGGCATACGAAACGGGATATATTCATCCAGCACGTAAAATGCCGTCGGGAAAATAGCCAGGCAGACGGCGAGCCAGTATTTTTGCCCGGCATCGTCATTGCACTCCGGCAGCACGGACGGGCGCGGCAAATTTGGGCAAACCGCATCGGCAAACGACAGCCCGGAATGGGCCATCAGCGCGTCCACCTCCTGCGGTGAATGGCGATGATATTCAGCCAGATCTTCCATTAATGGCTGCCCGGCAACATCCGCGCCCACGAGGAACTCAACCAGCCAGTCGGGCTGGCCGAAGACTTTTGAGTTGGTGCTGGTCAGGGCCGCCGCCATCCACTGGCGCGGTTCACAGTCGATAGCATTGAGCGCGGCGATGACCATCCGTTCGTTGCAGGCGGCGGCGCAGATCCACATCGCTCGGGTGGTTTCTCTCGCCCAGCCATAGCTGCGGTAAAGCCACGCACGGTGATTCCAGTATTGCGCCTCGGCAAGCCAGGCGTGAGTGGAGCGGGGACGAGCGCGCTGCCAGTTTTTGATCAGCGCTAATCCTTGCGGCCCAGCCTCAACCAGCGTGTCCATATCGTAAAAAGGGTTGTCCATTTGATTCCAGGCGAAGAAATAGCGCTTTTCCGCTTCGCGGCTGGTAAAGCTCTCCGTCAGCGCCTGGTTGTAGCGTTCGTCCAGTTCGTCATAGCGTTCTTCGCGCAGCAGGCCGGGAATATCGGCAATATGCCATTCGCGTTGCCCGTCATTGAGGGGATTTTTGTGGTTGCACATCTCAAACATAGCGTTGAGCAGACGATCATCCTGTTCCATAAAGCGTCCTTTAAATCGGCTCGAAAATTTTGAATTCATTCCACGGCAGTTGTCGCCAGCGGCTGACCGGGTCTTGCAAATAATGGGTGGCTTCCTGTAAATCCCGTCCGGCAAGCGCTGTTGGCGTGTCACGTAGCGTGAGCCATACCCGGCGGGCGCGAACGTAGGCGGTGGCGTAATCCTCCCAGGAATCAAAACAGTCCTGAGCGCGCTGGGCGTTAAGTAATAACACCAGCCAGGCCTGATGTACGTCGCACCAGCCGAGCCCGGCGATACAGCGGGTCAGAAAGGCGGTGCGCATGCAGTCGAAAGCCAGCGCGTCGCGGACCTGGCCCTGGGCCGCCAGATGATGATAAAACGTGCGCGGCGAGCTGCCGATGCCCGCAGGCCAGCGGCGTAAGATATCCTCGACCTTGTGGCGTAACGCCGCGCCGTCGAGGTTTTCGCTCAAGCCCAGCTCTTTTTTTACCTGCTGTGCCAGATAGCGGCGTTTGTCATCGTCAAGTTTGAAGACCAGCTCAACGCCTTTGGTCGGTAGCCCGTTGCGCCGGGCGAGGATATCAGCTAGCGCCAGCGCCCATTGCCGCCGTCGGGTATCGCGACGCAGATCCTTCAGACGATCTTTTTCTTTCTCCTCGGCGATACGGACCGCAATCAGCGGTTTGTTTTTTTTGTAGTTGCGCCAGCTAAAAAATAGGGCGGCAATAATAAGAACAATCCAGAACATTAGCGCTCCTCCCTGGTTGCAGAAAGATAGCGCGTGGTTTGTAGCGTCAGGCTTTCAATTTCGAAAGGTTCGCTACTGGTGTTTTTCCCGGCAAGCGTAGGGTGCCATCCATGTCGTGGAAACAGCATTTCCGCAGCCGTCGCCACGTTAGGATCAACAACCTGAAGGTAGCGCAGTGCCTCCGGGGCGCTGTGCAACAGCAGCCACTGTAAAGCTACCGGGGGAGTGGGGAAGTGCTCCATTAAATGAAAATTGTCATGCAGCACATTGAGCAGAAAATTGAGGTCATGAATATGAGTAATAAATTTCCAACCTGAATATTCCGGCGTCGATTCATAAACTATTCCCATCCCTTCACAATCGGCGTGGCGCTCAGGAAGTGGTTGCAGATGGCGTAACAGAGATAAAACATCGTTAGCATATTTCTTAATAGGATGGCGATTTTGCTTACCTTTAATCTGATCAATGCTCAGGCCGTTATTACCGACCACCAGGCTTATTGTGACGTGGGGAATATTATTGCCGTCGCGCAGGCTGAACAGGCGAAGTTTCTGTTGTTCAATTTGCCGGGCGTAGTAATCGCCGTAGCCGCCGGAAAGCGCGCCTTTATTATCAAAATCTCCGACGCAGTGTTGCATATGCCAGGATTCATACGCCATCTCACTGCGCAGGCCGGGGTTTGTTGCATCAAGCTCAACCAGCACACCGTTATTCACCGCCATCACCGGTTTTAGCGCCTCGCTGTTGGAGGGATACCAACCTTGTTCACGCAGGCGCTGCATTTTTTGATGCTCCGCTTCGCGCATTGCCAGCACGGTAAAGCAGTTGATGCGCTGTAGTTTAGTTTCCAGCCGCGTTCCTTCCTGCCGCGAAAGAAATTCCACTAAATCTCTTTCCATTGCCACGAGTTGCGGGTGCTGAACGTTAAGGTAGTAAAAGCGCTCATCGCCACCCAGCTTTGGCACCAGCCAGGCGGGGATTTCTGCATCAGCGCTAAAATAAACGGCATAATCGGCGACGGAGCGCACAGGATAAACATGAGGAAAGTCACCGATGATCCAACGATAAAAATGGTTGCTTAACCAGCGCTGGATATTTTCGCTGTCGCCGCGTTGTTGGCTCCGGGAAAAAATAGACGATTTTACATTTGGCGCATTTATTATATTGCGTGGTTTATAGCGGTGAGATGACGTTTCTGTCATAAAAATCCATGTATAATTAAGCTGGCATTATGCTTATGTATTTTTAGATTCACTTAATGAATTAATGCGCAATAAGTTTAAAAAACTACTCACAGTATATCGGTAAACTAAAAAGATCGGCCAAATAATTTATTGTCCCCGATCGCGTTCGTCATGGTTTTCGGGATACCGCTCGGCCAAAGGAAAGAGGACAGTGTGTTAATTCCGCCAGAATAGCGTTGGCGGAAAATATCGTCTTACGACCTTGTTATTGTTATGCTAATAATCATTATACCAGGCGACACGCATCCGCTTCCCAGCGATATCCCACCCCGTAGACCGCGCGTATAAATGACTGTTCGGCATCCAGCGATTCCAGCTTGCGGCGCAGGTTTTTAATGTGGCTGTCGATAGTACGATCGGTCACCACACGGTAGTCGTCGTAGAGGTGGTTTAACAACTGCTCGCGGGAAAAAACTTTACCCGGTTCAAGCGATAAGGTTTTTAGCAGGCGGAATTCAGCGGGGGTTAAATCCAGCGCTTTACCACACCAGGAGGCCTGAAAGCGGCTTTCATCAATCATTAACGGGCTTTCGGCATCCTGCTGCTGGAGTTCGCGCTGCGGTTTACAGCGGCGCAAAATGGTTTTCACGCGGGCCACGACTTCGCGTGGGCTGTAAGGCTTACAGATATAATCATCGGCGCCGATTTCCAGCCCAAGCAGCCGGTCGATCTCTTCGATTTTGGCCGTGACCATCACAATGGGGATGTCGGAAAAACGGCGAATCTCCCGGCATAGCGTCAGACCATCGGTACCCGGCAGCATCAGATCCAGCAGGATTAGATCCGGCGGCGTTTGACGCACATACGGCAGTACCTTGTCGCCATGATTGATGAGCGTGGGGGCGTAACTCGCCGCGCGTAAGTAGTCAATAAGCAGCTGACCCAGCTTGGGTTCATCTTCAACAATCAAAATGCGTGGCGTGTTTTCATCAATGGGTAATTCAGTCATACTTCTCTCTGTAAATCGCGATCCAGCGGTAACTCTACTGTAATGCTAACCCCGCCAAAAGGCGAATGAGCGGCGTGAAGATGACCGTTATGCGCGTGTACAATATTGACGCATATCGCCAGCCCCAGTCCAGAACCGCCGCTGGCGCGGTTACGGGACACTTCCGTGCGGTAAAAACGGTCAAAAAGCTTTTGTAACTGCTCATCGCTGACGCCCGGTGCAGAATCGGCAAAGGTCAGGAATAATGATTTGTCGCGTTGTTCGGCGGAAATATGCAGGCCGCCGCCGCTGTCGGTGTAGCGCAAACTGTTTTCCAGCAGATTATTAAACAGTTGCATCAGGCGATCCGGGTCGCCGAAGACGGTCATGCTATCCGGCAACGCGTAATGTAGCGTTAGCCCCCGGCTGGTAAAGCGCTCTCTGAACGCGCCGCCAGCGACTTCCAACAGGGGAACAAGATCGACGGTCGTTTTTTGGTAAGCCAGCGCGCCCTCGTCAGACAACGACAGCTGATGCAGGTCGTCAACCAGTTTGGTAAGCGTACCGACTTCCGCCTGTAGCGAGGTAACCGATTCTGGCGTGAACTGGCGAACGCCATCCTGAATGGCTTCCAGTTCGCCGCGCAATACCGCCAGCGGCGTGCGCAGTTCGTGGGAAATATCCGCCATAAAGTCGCGGCGCATCTGCTGGTTTTTTTCCAGCGTGCTGGCAAGCTGGTTAAAATCCTGCGCCAGTTTTCCCAGCTCATCGGCGCTGGTTGGGGTCACGCGCGTGGTAAAATCCCCCGCCGCCAGTCTGTGCGTACCCTCGACCAACCGTTTGACCGGGGCGAGCAGGCCACGCGCCAGCAAAAATGTCGCCAGCGCGGCCAGCAACGTTGATAACGCCACGATCATCCAACTGGCGCGCCGCTGCTGCATATCAAAATTAATATCCGTATTGCGCGTCAGCCGCTCGACAGGCGAGGCGATAATCGCGCCGACTTCGACGCCATTGACCAGAATGGGGCGGCGAGTACCGTCATGCGGCACCGGACCGCGTGGGCCGACCAGCACCCGGCCATTTTGATCGACGACCCAGAACTGGGTGCGCCAACCGTGCGGCGGCATACCGGGGCCGGGTTTATCCCGGTCGTTGTCATGCTCAAATGAACGCAGAATCTGGAAAACGAAGCGATCGTTGTTGCGTAAAAAACGCCAGTTGCCGTGTTGCTGGTACTGGTCGCCCAGCGCATCGCCCAGCATTTGTAGCCGCTGCTCGTTGCCGTGTTTGATATAGTCAATAAATCCGCGTTCAAAACTGACGCGCACGGCCCAATGCATACTGATCAGCAGCACGATGCAGGTGGCGAAGATCGCCAGAAACAGCTTGCCGGTGATTCCGGGCCGCCAGACTTTCATTACAGGCTCCTTTTACGCCGTGAAATGACCATGTTTTGCTGTGTATCGTTCGGCACGCGGGCAAAAATTATCGCCGGTAGCGCGATAATAACCGCCATACATAACCAGGTGTACATAAAGACGTGATGTGTGGCGCTACTGTCTATCCCGATATGCTGTTGGCCAAACATACCCAGCAGCATTCCGGCAATAGTGACGCCGATACTCATCGAGAGCTGCATAATCATCGATAATAAGCTATTGCCGCTGCTGGCCAGCGTATCGGGAAGGTCTTTTAGCGTTAAGGTGTTCATGGAAGAAAAGCGCGCCGAGTTCACCATTCCCTGCAAAAGCAGTACCAGCGGCAGGAGATAATACCAGCCGAGCAGCGCGACCGACATAAACAACAGGCTAACCAATGCCAGTCCGAGCGTAGTCGCCACCAGAACCCGACGATAGCCAAAACGGTTAACTATCTGCACTACAATCCGCTTCATTCCCATGCTGCCCAGCACCATGGGAATCATCATCAAACCGGCATGAAACGGTGAAAAACCAAGACCAATTTGCAAAAAGACCGGCGTCATAAACGGCAGCATACCGCTGCCGATACGCCCGGCAAAACTGCCCAGCAACCCCAGTGAAAACGTGGGCGTGCGGAACAATCGCAGGCTGAATAACGCGCCTGAGTTTTTTTTGGCATGGAAGAGATAGAGCAGAATGGCTGCCGCGCCGCCCGCAGCAAGTCCGGCTAATGTCCAGGGCGAAATCCCCATGCTTTTACTACCGTCCAGCGCCAGCGTGAGTACCGCCATGCCGATAGCTAACAGCAGGAACCCCGGCAGATCAAAGCGCCGGGTCTCTATGGTGTAGTTTGGCATCAGCATAAAGGTTGCCATAGCGCCGACAATTCCCACCGGGATATTGATCAGAAAGATCCAGTGCCATGAAGCATATTCCACCAGCACCCCGCCCAGCGCGGGGCCGAGTAACGGCCCGATCTGACCCGGCAGGGTGACGAAGGTCATCGCCGCCATATATTGCGCGCGCGGCACGATTTTCATGACCGTCAGGCGTCCGACCGGCACCATCATCGCGCCGCCTACGCCTTGTAAAACCCGCGCTAATACCAGTTGATTAAGCGTGCCGGAAAGGGCGCAAAACAGCGAACCCAGCGTGAACAGCACAATGGCGGCAAAGAAGATATTACGCACGCCGATTTTATCTGCCAGCCAGCCGCTGGCGGGGAGCATTACGGCGACGGTAAGAACATATGACACCACTACCATGTGCATATGCAGCGGGCTTTCCCCCAGGCTTTTCGCCATGGAGGGCAGCGCAGTGTTGACGATGGTGGTATCCAGCGACTGCATAAAAAAGCCGAATGCCACAATCCAGAGTTGCCAGCGGGTGTTGTCAGGAAGTTCTGTCATATCTCTACTACCGGTTTGCTATTTTTACGCGAAAAACGCAGCCGCAGACGGTCGAAAAAGAGGTACACCACTGGCGTGGTATAGAGCGTCAGAAGCTGGCTCATGACCAAACCGCCGACAATGGTTATCCCCAACGGCTGCCGTAATTCCGAACCGTCTCCGCCAGATAACACCAATGGCAGTGCGCCGAACAGCGCCGCCAGCGTGGTCATCATTATTGGACGGAAGCGTAACAAGCAGGCCTGGAAAATGGCTTGTGCCGGCGTCAGGCCGCCGCTTCGTTGCGCTTCAAGCGCAAAATCGACCATCATAATGGCGTTTTTCTTCACAATGCCAATTAATAGCATGATCCCTATCAGGGCGATTAGGCTGAAAGGGGCATTGAAGAGTTCCAGCGCCAGAAGCGCCCCAACGCCCGCCGATGGCAGAGTAGAGAGAATGGTCAGCGGATGGACGTAGCTTTCGTACAGTATCCCCAGCACAATGTAGACGGTAGCGATCGCCGCCACTATCAAAACAAGCTGTGAATTCATGGTCTGCTGGAACACTTGCGCCGTTCCGGAAAAACTGCCGCGTACCGTCGGGGGGACGCCAAGCTGCGTCATGGTGCGATTAATGGCCTCCGTCGCCTGCGATAACGATGTGCCGGTCGGCAGGTTAAAGGCAATCGTGGACGCCGCGGAAAGTCCCTGATGGTTCACCGACAGCGGCGCATTGGCGGGCCGCCATTGGGCGAAATAAGAGAGGGGGATCGCTTTTCCGTCGCGGTTGATAACAAACATTTTCTCCAGCGCGCTGATATCCTGGCTATAGCGCGGATCGACTTCCATCACCACTTTATACTGGTTCATCGGCTGATAAATGGTGGAAATTTGCCGCTGGCCGAAAGCATTATTTAACAGACTGTTTGCGGCCTGAACATCAATGCCCAGTCGTGACATGGTGTCGCGGTCGTAGATAAGGTTCATCTCCGCGCCGTTATCCTGCTGGTCGGAGTTTACGTCCGCCAGTTGCGGCAGGGCCGAGAGCGCTTTGCGTATTTTCGGCTCCCACTCGCGCAGCGCCGCCAGAGAGTCAGACAGCAACGTATATTGGTAACTGGCGTTAGCCTGCCGCCCGCCGACGCGAATATCCTGTACCGCCATCAGAAACAGCCTGGCGCCGGGTTCTTTTGCCAGTTTGACCCGCAGTCGATCAATGATTTGCTGCGCCGTCTCTTTGCGCTCGCCGCGCGGCTTCAGCGTAATAAACATCATGCCGCTATTCACCCGCGAGCCGCCGGTAAAACCAGTGACATTATTCACCGCCGGATCGTCGCGAATAATTTTCATAAAATCCTGCAGCTTGCCGCGCATGGCCTGGAAAGAGATGCTCTGGTCAGCCTGAATACCGCCCATCAACACGCCGGTGTCCTGCTCCGGAAAGAATGTTTTAGGGATGGCGATATAAAGCCAGATGTTCAGCGCAATGGTGCCAAGAAAAACCACACCGACAAGACGCGTATGGTTAAGCACCCATTTTAACGACGTGCCGTAACCCTGTTGCAAGGCGACCAGCAAACGGCCAACGCCCCGTTTACGCGGTTGGGTGCGCGGTTTGCTTGATTTAAGCATCCAGCCGCACATCATCGGCGTCAGCGTGAGCGAGACCACCAGCGAAATGCCAATCGCCACCGAGAGGGTAACGGCGAATTCCCGTAATAATCGCCCTGGCAGACCGCCCATTAACAGCAGCGGCAGAAATACCGCCACCAGCGACAGACTCATGGAGATGACCGTAAACCCGACTTCCCGCGTACCCTGTAATGCCGCCTGCAAAGGTTTCATTCCCGCCTCCAGATGGCGGGCGATATTTTCCAGCACCACAATGGCATCATCAACGACAAATCCGGTCGCGATAGTCAGCGCCATCAGCGACAGATTGTTGAGGCTGAAGCCGCACAGATACATGGCGGCGAAGGTGCCGATGAGCGAAACGGGAACGGCGACGGCGGGGATTAGCGTGGCGCGCCCGGAACGCAGGAATAAAAACACCACCAGGATCACCAGCGCGACAGAGATAGCCAGCGTCTCTTCTACCTCTTGCAGCGACGCGCGAATCGTCGGCGAACGATCCTGGGCGATTTGTAAATCGATAGCGGCGGGGATCATTGCCCGCAGTTCCGGCAGTTTTGCCCGGATGCCGTCGACCGTCTGAATAATATTGGCCTCCGGCAGCTTGCGGATCATCAACAAAATAGCGGGTTTAGCGTTCGTCATCCCGGCGTTACGGACATCCTGCACCGAGTCGGTGACGCTGGCGACGTCGCCCAGGCGTACCGCCGCGCCGTTGTTATAGTGAATAATCAGCGGCTGGTATTCGGCGGCGGTTTTCAGTTCGTCGTTGGTCTGGATTTGCCAGCGGTGCACGCTATCTTCAATTGCGCCTTGCGGTCGGCGTACGTTGGCGCTGTCGATCGCTTCGCGGACCTCATCCAGCGAGACGCCCTGGTTAAAGAGCGCCTGCGGGTTTAAGCCTACACGTACTGCGGGCAGGGAGCTGCCGCCGACGTCAACATCGCCGACGCCGTCAATTTGCGCGATGGTTTGCGCCAGTTGGGTAGAGGCGAAATCATACAGTTTGCCCTGTGACCAGCTCTCCGAGGTGAGCGTTAAAATCATAATCGGCGCGTCGGACGGGTTGGCCTTGCGATAAGTCGGGCGGCTGGGCATTCCACCTGGCAACAAGCTTTGCGCGGCGTTAATGGCGGCCTGCACGTCGCGCGCCGCGCCGTTAATATCACGATCGAAATTAAATTCGAGAATAATGCGCGTACTACCGAGCGAGCTGCTGGAGGTCATTTCATTGACGCCTGCAATGCGTCCCAAAGAACGTTCCAACGGCGTCGCCACCGACGAAGCCATGGTTTCCGGCGAGGCGCCCGGTAGCGAGGCGCTAACCATAATCACCGGGAAATCGACCTGCGGCAGCGGGGCGACCGGCAGCAGACGAAAGCCCAGAATGCCGCACAGCGTAATGGCGGCGGCAATCAAAATGGTGGCGACCGGGCGGTAGATGAAAAGGGCGAAAAAGCGCATCTACGCCTCCTCTTTATGGCGCGGAAAGCGACTTTTCACGTACAGCGACAGGCGGTCAAACAGGAGATAAATCACCGGTGTGGTAAACAGAGTTAATACCTGGCTGACCAGTAAGCCGCCTACCATCGCGATCCCCAACGGGCGACGTAATTCCGCGCCAACGCCGGTACTCAACATTAATGGCAATGCCCCGAGCAACGCCGCCAGCGTGGTCATCAGAATCGGTCGAAAACGCAGCAGACAGGCCTGGAAGATAGCGTCGCGCGGGCTCATCCCCTGTTCGCGTTCGGCGGCGAGGGCGAAGTCAATCATCATGATGGCGTTTTTCTTCACGATGCCGATCAGCAAAATAATGCCGATAATGGCGATAATATCGAGCTCGCTACCAGCGATGATCAGCGCCAGCAGCGCGCCGACGCCCGCCGTAGGCAGCGTTGAGAGAATCGTGATCGGATGGATAAAACTCTCATACAGCACGCCGAGCACGATATACATCGCCACCACGGCGGCGACAATAAGCCAGACGGTGCTGCCCAGCGCCGCCTGGAAGGCGAGCGTACTGCCCTGAAACTGCGTTGTAATATCCGCTGGCAGGGCGAGCGTTTTTTCCGTATCGAGAATCGCCTGCACCGCATCGCCGAGCGAATAGCCCTCCGGCACGTTAAACGAAAATGTCGTGACCGGGAACTGATCTAAATGATTGATGGAGAGCGGAGCGAAGCGCTGCTCAATGCGGGCAATCGCGCTGAGCGGTACGGTGCCGCCGTCGCGGCTCGTCAGGCGAATCGTCTCCAGCGCCGCCAGGCCCGGCGTGCTGGCGGTATTATGTTCCAGCACGACGCGGTACTGGTTCGCCTGGGTATAAATCGTTGAAATCAGGCGTTGTCCGAACGCGTTGTAGAGCGCGTTATCCACATCCGCCATGCTGATACCCAGACGGCTGGCGCTGTCGCGGTCGACATTCACCCAGGCCGCTAATCCTCGATCTTGCCAGTCACTGCTTACCTCAGAGAGCTGTGGTAACGACTGTAGCGCGTTCTGCAGTTTTGGCACCCAGTGGCTGAGCGCATCGAGCGTCGTGGCCTGCAGGGTAAACTGATACTGCGTGCGGCTGACCTGCGTGTCGATGGTTAAATCCTGCGTCGGCTGGAGATACAGCGCCACGCCGGGAATCGTCGCCACGGCGGTTTGCAGCCGGGAGATCACCTGCTGCACGCGGTCATCACGCGCATCCAGCGGCTTGAGGTTAATTTGCAGGCGCGCGCTATTCAGCGTGGGGTTAGCGCCGTCTACGCCAACAAAAGTCGTCAGGCTTTGCACCGCCGGGTCCTGTAATATCCGCTCCGCCACCTGGCGCTGACGTTGCGCCATACTGGCATACGATGACGATTGCGGCGCCTGCAGCGTCCCCTGGATAATGCCGTTATCCTGTACCGGAAAGAACCCTTTCGGGATGACTATCCACAGCATAACGCTGAGCAGGAGCGTGGCGAATGCCACGCTCAATGTAAGCCACGGATGGTTGAGTACTTTCGCTAATCCGCGTCCATAGCTGGCGATCACGCGGTCAAACATCCGCTCGCAGGCGCGGGAAAAGCGGTTTTGTTTACGCAGAGACTGCTGGCTGAGCATACGCGCGCACATCATGGGCGTGAGCGTCAAAGAGACGACGGCGGAGATTAAAATCGCTACCGCCAACGTCACCGCAAATTCGCGGAACAGTCGACCAACAATATCGCCCATAAAGAGCAACGGGATCAGCACCGCAATCAGTGAAAAGGTGAGGGAAATAATGGTAAAGCCGATTTCGCCCGCGCCTTTGAGCGCCGCCGCCAGCGGTTTTTCTCCTTTTTCGATGTAGCGCGAGATGTTCTCGATCACCACAATCGCATCGTCCACCACGAAACCCGTGGCGATAGTGAGCGCCATCAGCGTCAGGTTATTAATGGAAAAATCCAAAAACACCATCACCGCAAAGGTGCCGATAAGCGACAGCGGTACGGCGACGCCGGGAATAATTGTGGCGGGAATATTACGTAAAAACAGATAGATAATCATGACGACCAGCGCGATCGCCAGCATCAGTTCAAACTGGGTATCGCGCACGGAAGCGCGAATATTGGTGGTGCGATCGGACAGGACCGTGACCTTCACCGATTTCGGCAGGCTTTCGGTAAGCTGGGGCAGCATCTGGCGAATGCTGTCCGCTGTCGCAATGATATTGGCGCCGGGCTGGCGTTGAACGTTCATCACGATAGCCGGCGCTTGATTCGCCCATGCGCCGAGCCAGCTATTTTCCGCCCCCTGTTCGACGGTGGCGACATCGCCCAACCGTACCGGCGCGCCGTTTTGATACGCGATGATAAGCCTGCGGTATTCGTCGGCAGACTGCATCTGATCGTTAGCAGAAAGCGTCACCGCCCGTTCGGGGCCATCCAGACTGCCTTTCGCCGAGTTGACGTTGGCGCCGGTAATTGCGGTACGGACCGTTTCGCTGGTCAGACCGAGCGCGGCGACAGCCTGAGCATTCAGTTTTACGCGTACCGCAGGGCGCTGCCCGCCGGCAAGCGTCACCAGCCCGACGCCGGAGACCTGTGAGATCTTCTGCGCCACGCGGGTTTCTACCATGTCCTCTACCTGGGTCATCGGCATCGCGTTTGAGGTGACGGCAAGCGTCATAATCGGCGGGTCCGCCGGATTGACTTTGCTATAAATCGGCGGATTCGGCAGGTCGGAAGGCAATAAATTGGTGGCTGCGTTAATCGCCGCCTGTACTTCCTGCTCGGCAACGTCCAGCGGCAGCGTCAACTGAAACTGTAGCGTCACCACCGATGCGCCGCCGGAACTTTGCGACGACATCTGCTTCAGTCCTGACATCTGGCCGAACTGGCGCTCAAGCGGCGCGGTGACGGCGGAGGTCATGACATCCGGGCTGGCGCCAGGGTAGAGCGTAACAACCTGAATAGTGGGGTAGTCGACCTCCGGCAAAGCGGCGACGGGCAGGAAGCGATAGCCGATAATCCCGGCGAGTAAAATCGCCGCCATCAGCAGAGTGGTGGCCACGGGGCGCAGAATAAACAGACGCGAAGGGCCGCCCGTGCTGCCCGGAGGTAATACCTGCATCAGGCGCGCGCTCCTTTTTGACCTTCATGGCGGGAAGGGGATTTTTCATCCGCCACGGTGGTTTGCGGCTCGACGACCTCGACTTTTGCGCCTTCCGTCAGCCGATCAATACCATCGGTAACGACGCGATCGCCTGCCGACAAGCCTGCGCTGATCACCACGTTTCGGTTATCCTGAATACCGATTTTTACCCGCTTCTTGCTGACGTTATTTTCGTCGTTCAGCACCCACACAAAGTGGCCCTCATTGCCCATTTGCACCGCCGCGGCAGGCACCACAACGGCATTTTGTTCGGTATCGACCAGCATCCGGGCGTTCACAAATTGATTGGGGAACAGCGTATCGTCCTGATTGGTAAAGCGCGCTTTAATTTTGATCGTTCCCGTCGTGGGATCAATCTGGTTGTCCAGACTGAGCAACACACCTTCGCTCAATTTGTGCGAGTTAGTCCGATCCCAGGCTTCTACGACCAGCGTTTTCCCCGCTTTCTGCGCCTGAACCACGGTCGCGATATCGCTTTCCGGCAGAGTAAAAATGAGATCAATCGGGTGCGTTTGCGTAATGACGACAATACCGGCGGTATCGCTGCTGGAAATCTGGTTGCCGACATCCACCTGTTTCAGACCCACGCGTCCCGAGACCGGGGCCGTGATACGACTCCAGTCGAGCTGTAACTGCGCGCTGGCGACATTGGCTTCATCCGCTTTAATGGTTCCCTGGGTTTCGTTGACCAGCGCCTGTTGCGCATCCAGTTCCTGACGGGAAACCAGATTGGTTTTTGCCAGTTGTTGATAGCGCGCCAGATCACGACGCGCATTCGCCAGCGTAGCGTTATCTTTCGCCAACTGTCCCTGAGCCTGCGCCAGGGCGACCTTAAACTGGCTGGGATCGATTTGCGCCAGCAGATCGCCTGCGTTGACCTGCTGACCTTCCTGAAAGTGCAGGGCGATGAGTTGACCATCCACGCGGCTACGTACCGTAACGGTATTCGCTGCGGTCACGGTACCCAGCCCGCTCAGATAGCGCGGTACGGCCTGCGTGGTCGCGGTCGCGGCCTGTACCGGCGCCAGAGGGCCGTCGCGCATACCGCGGCGACCTGCGGCGGCGGTATGCGGCGCTTGCGCGGCGACGCCCGGCGCGGCGGTCGGGCTTTCGCTACGGCTATGCCAGAACCAGAATGCGGCGGCCACTACAACCCCAATCGCTATTGCCCAGCGGAAAGTATTACTGCCTTTCATCGGTATAAGTTTCTCATCCTGAAACGTTTTGCGGAATGTTGCTCCCTCTATTGTAGTCAGCAGGGAAGGGAGAAAAATGGAGGAATTATGGAACACGGTCGGGATTATTCTGAATGGCGGCCCGCTTTGCGAGGCGCTACGCAACTCTCATCGGTGAAAATCGTTAACGCGCCGGAGTGCGGTAAAGTGGCGGCACGGCAATAAAGGTAAGCCACCGATTTCAGCAGGACGCTGAAACGGGAAAGCCCCTCCCGAGGAAGGGGCCAAAATAAGGAAAGGGTTATGATGAAGGTAGTCATCATACTGGTGATACTCTTAGTGATTAGCCTACCAGCTTACTAAGACACCAGGGGGAGGAGGAATCCTCCCTTACCCTCACTCCTGACGTTAAGCCACATCAAGAATAATGTCAATCCATCAGCGCTGGGCTTGCGAGGCGCTTAGCGGAAAACAACCTCCGCCCAGCGCGCCAGTCCTGCGGTGACGGAGCCGAAATCATCGCCGCCAGAGACGGGTATGCCCGGTAGCTGTTCGGAAAGCGCTTTTTTAATCAATGGCGAACGGGCGCTGCCGCCGGTCAGATAGATGACATCCGGTTTTTCCTGCGCGCTGTCCAGCGCCAGTTGCACCTGTTCCAGAATACGCGCCAGCGGTTGATCCAGCGCCGCTTCCAGTCCTTGCTGGCTGATAGCGACCGCCAGGTCGTCGCTGATAAATGGCAGCCTCGCCGTAACATCCGCCTGGCCGGAAAGGGCGATTTTGCTCTCTTCCGCGCAGCGTACCAGGCGGTAACTAAGCCGTTGACGCCAGACCTTGAGCAGCAACGCGACCTTGTCTGCTTCACGCGCGTTGCGAACCAAATCGTTCAACAGACGACCATTCGCGCTACTGTAAAAATCGCTTTGCGCCGGGACGTCGTTAATCGCCACGGCATTCCACCACGGCAGCACCGGCAGGGCGATGCCTTTTTCGGTTTCGCCGCCCATGCCCAGCAAAGGCATCAGATTTTTAAAGGCCAGCGCGATATCCAGATCGTTTCCGCCCACGCGGCAACCGCTGTGTCCCAACAGGCTGTTTTCACGATCGGCGCGCTGACGCCACTGCGGCCCCATCAGCAGCATGGAACAGTCGGTGGTGCCGCCGCCAATATCCACGACCAGCACACGCTTCTCTTCCCGCAGCGTAGCTTCGTAGTCCAGGCCCGCCGCAACCGGTTCATACTGGAATACCACCTCCTGAAAACCGGCGCGTTTTGCCGCCCGCTCCAGAATACCCTGCGCCTGGCGGTTCGCGTCATCGCCGCCCAGTCCCTGAAAGTTGATCGGGCGACCGATCACCGCCTGGGTAATGGCCTCCGGCAATTGGCTGTGCGCCGTATGACGAATATGTACCATCATGGCGCAGACCAAATCTTCAAACAGCGCGACCTGCTGCGGTTTCAGGCCGCTGGCGCCTAAAAAGGATTTCGGCGATTTGACAAACCAGACCTCCTGGGGATCGTCAATATAGTGCGCCAGCGACGCCAGACCAAACTGTACGCTTTGCGCGCCAACCTCAATATCTTCCTCGCGGTTGTAGCGTATCGCGCGGCGTAGCAGCGCCTGGGTTTCTTCGTCCGTTGCCGGCACATCATGATGGCGATACAACCACTCGCTCACCGCTTCGCGCGTCGGCGCGCACAGCATAGACGGCAGTAATGCGCTGTTATTCTCCATTGTCAGCAACTGTGGATGCCCGTCGCGCATAATGGCGACCGAGCAGTTTGCCGTACCGTAATCAAATCCTATAAACACCTTAAAATCCCCATGCCAGTGAAGAAGGGGCGTGACTTTAGCGAAATGTCGTCGCGGCGACAACTGGAATATGAAAGCAAGGCGTTACGTGCGATTAGCGTTTATGCTGAAAGGTCAAATAAAGGAGAAAAGTATGTTTACCCTGAGCTGGCAGCCACCTTACGACTGGTCGTGGATGTTGGGCTTTCTTGCCTCGCGTGCGGTGGACGGCGTGGAAACGGTAGGCGAGGGCTTTTATGCGCGCAGCCTGGTGGTGGGCGAGCATCGCGGACTGGTCAGCGTGAGGCCCCATCTGCCCACCCACACTGTGCAGGTTAGCGTGAGCGCCGGATTACTTCCCGTCGCGCCGGCGTGTCTGGCGAAGGTTTCGCGTCTGTTTGATCTTGACTGCCAGCCCGCGCAGGTTGCCGCCGTGCTGGGGCCACTGGGCGAGGACAGACCGGGGCTGCGTTTACCGGGATCGGTTGATACGTTTGAACAAGGCGTGCGGGCGATACTGGGGCAACTGGTGAGTGTCGCGATGGCGGCAAGGTTGACGGCGAAAGTGGCGCGCCGCTATGGCGAGGCGTTGCCGGATGCGCCCGATTATGTCTGTTTTCCCGGTCCGGAAACGCTGGCGTTGGCCGATCCGCTGGCGCTTAAAGCTCTGGGGATGCCGCTGCGGCGCGCCGAAGCGCTGATTCATCTGGCGCAGGCGACGCTGGCGGGAAAACTGGCGCTCGCCGCGCCGCCGGATATTGAGCAGAGCGTTAAAAATTTACAAACGTTTCCGGGAATTGGCCGCTGGACGGCGAACTATTTCGCCCTGCGCGGTTGGCAGGCAAAAGATATCTTTTTGCCCGATGATTACTTAATTAAGCAGCGCTTTGCCGGGATGACGGCCGCGCAGATCCGTCGCTACGCGGAGCGCTGGAAACCGTGGCGTTCCTACGCGCTACTGCATATCTGGTATACCCACGGCTGGCAACCGTCAATGGATAGCGAAATAGCTGGTATTCAGTAACAAATCCAGCGGTTGCGCTTCGGCGATAGTGTCGCCATAAATCAGATCCACGCCAATACGGGAGAGCGTATCCAGCACCTGTGGATTTTGTACCGGCCCGGCGAGCGTTTTGATGCCCAGATGCTGGGCGTGTCCCTGGATGATCGAGGTCAGCATTTCATCCATTAAACTCTCATGAACGTTGGCGATAAGGTCGCTATCCAGCAGTAAATAATCGACGATATGCGGGGGCAGTAAATTAAACAGCTGTAAATCGCGCCCGACATGGCTGAGAATAACCTGGCAGCCGCGTTGCCGCAGTTTTCGCAGAGTCGCAGCGGCGGTCTGCGCCTGCTTAACGATAACGTCAGCCGGGATAATCAGGTGTAATAACCGTGGCGGTAGTGGGCTATGCTCCAGTTGTTCCAGCAGCTCATCAATAAGGGTCGCGCTGTATAATCCTGCGGCGGACAGCGGCAGCGCAACGCTTAATCCCTTGCTGGCGACGGCGGTCGCCGCATGGTGGAAAAACTCATGGAATACCCGTCGGTCAAGCGCGTGATGCAGCGCGGAGTCGGCTAACCCTGCCCGGAACGCGCGCTCTTCCAACACTTCCCCTTCGCTGGTCCACAGCCTGAGTGAGACCAGCCAAAAGCTGGTGGCCTCCGGCGTACGCGGCGGCGCGACGTTTCTGGCAAGCATCAGCAGGTGGTTATTTTTAATCATATGCCACTGTTCTTCCAGCGGCATCATTCCCTTTGAGGAGGTTAATGCGTGCTGCGGTTCGTACACGGTCAGACGGCCTCGACCGCTATTTTTCGCGGCGTAGCAGGCAATATCGGCCTGAGACACGACCTCTGTGAGCTGGCAGTTATGTTCATTTATCATTGTGATCCCGGCGCTGGCGCCGATCCGATGCAGGCGTCCTTCCCACATAAAGTGATATTCATTAATGGCGTTGATAAGCCGCGTCGCGATAAAGCGCGCGCTGTCACTATTACAATCCGGCAGCAACAGGCCAAACTCATCGCCACCCAGACGGGCCAGGAGATCGCCGGATCGAAGCATACTGAGCATCAGTGACGCGAGCTCGCGCAATAAGGCATCGCCGGCGGCATGTCCCGCGCTGTCGTTAACCGCTTTAAAACGGTCCAGATCGATAAACACCAGCGCATGATGTTGAGGCGATTCCTGTATTGTTTGCAGGCGCTGTTGAAGCTGCTTTTCAAAACTGGCGCGGTTGGCAAGATGGGTGAGGGCGTCATGCGTTGCGCTGTAGCTGAGCTGGCGTAACATTTTTCGTGATTCGGTAACGTCCTGGATAACCAGAACCGAACCAATCTTATCGCCGTCAAGCGTACTGAGCGGCGTGATACTGTAATGAATATCGTAGCTGCCGCCGTTATGACAATGGAGCACTATCTCCTGTTCCATGTCCGATCGCGACCTGTCGGCGCGATAAATATCCTCCAGCAGCGGCCCCTTATCACCTGACGTAATGCGCAGAACCGTTAATAATGGCGCGCCTAAAGCATCCTCTTGCCGCCAGCCGCTCATCTTCTCGGCGATCGGGTTCATAAAGGTGATATTCATCGCGACATCAATACACACCACCGCTTCTCCGATAGAGTCAAGCGTGATGTGCAACCGTTCTTTTTCCTGAAACAGCGCGTCGTTCGCCTGTGTAATACGCTCCATCAACCGCTGGTTTTCCTGCTCGCTTTGCTTGAGATCGTTAATATCTTCAATCTGAGCAATAAAATAGAGAGGTTTATTGTCTTTATGACGAACCAGCGAGACGGCCAGCAGCGCCCAGACGACATCGCCGTTGCGGGTGTAGTAGCGTTTTTCCATGGAATAGCTATTGATGTCGCCGCGCACCAGCATGTTTAGCTGTTCAAGGTCGTTATTCAGGTCTTCCGGCCAGGTCAATTGCTGAAATGTCATCGTGCGTAATTCATCCTGGCTATAGCCAAGAAAATGGCTCAGAGATTTATTGACCTGTAGCCACTGACCCTCCGTACCGACCAGCGCCATACCAATGGCGGAATACTCCATCGCGTTGCGAAAGCGGGATTCGCTCTCGGTGATATGTTTGCGTTCCGTGCGAAACGCGTACATCACCATCGTCATCATATTGGCAGGCAGCAGGATCATTAAAAAAGGCAGCCACGGCATATTGACCATCACGTCGGTTTTCGGCGTGGCGAGCAGCGTGGGGTCATTGGCCAGCATGAGCGAGACCACGATAACGGTAGCTAAAAAAATTAAAAACGCCTCCATTCGCGGCAGACGCACCGCACTCCACATCAACAGGACGATAACGCACGTAAACGGCCACGGAATATAGCGCATAGCGAGCCAGCTTAGCGCCAGCGTAATGACCAGCGTCAATAGCGTTTCCAGCAACAGATGCGGGTCGCGATGACGCAACAGATAGTGTGGTTTAAACAGTAAACCTAACGGCACCAGCGTCAGTGCGCCGATGGCTTCCGATAATACCCAAATCAGAAACGCTTTCGAGGCGACCGCTTCCGGCGCTATCAGCCAAAATAACAGGCCGCCGAGTAGCGGCGGAATCACGGCGCTGCCGATAGCCAGACGAAACCAGTCATTCAAATTTTGTAAGGGGTTGTAGCTGGGGAGCAGTTTTCGCAGCAGTATCGCGCCAGTGGCCGCCTCGATAATATTTATTGCCGTCCAGCTAAAGTTAAGCGAGGCGGCAGGAAATAAAGTCAGTGAGGCGCCGATGCTGCCGAGCGAGCAGGCGACCGCGATCCCTGGCCACAGACGGCCCGCATGGCGGTAAAACGCGACCATCATAATGGAGGTGGGGAACCACAGCGGCGCGAGTTGGGTGCCGACACGCGATAATACGAGCGAAAAGAGCGTAAAGACAAACGCGACCAGGCCTAAACTGACCAGACGCAATAGCGGGTGGGGGACGGTAACGAAAACATGTTGGGATGGTTTACTCATTACCACTCTATCCGAATCGCCGGTAACGTCGCGGAATACCGGACGCGTCAGTTTACTCTGTGATTATGCTAGTATAAACGCGTAATGATTTATACGCTGGCTGAATATAAATTGTGGCTCCCGGCGTATTCCTCCTCCAGACGGGTCGATAAAACCGCTGCCCGCGTTAAAACTGAACGCTTTTACGTCGCGACGTCGAATGCGCCGCCAACAAATTCACCGTGGCATAGCGCCGGACTGGTATCGCGCTGCTGAAATCCCTATAATTGCCGCGTTTGGCGTTTCGGCGCCCCCCTTCCTTACATCCAGGTTAATCAGGTCGCTAAATTTATGACTGATCAGTCTCATCAGTGCGTCATTATCGGTATCGCTGGCGCATCGGCTTCCGGCAAGAGTCTTATTGCCAGTACCCTTTACCGCGAATTGCGTGAACAAGTGGGTGACGAACATATTGGCGTTATTCCCGAAGACAGTTATTACAAAGATCAAAGCCATCTGTCGATGGAAGAACGCGTAAAAACCAACTATGACCATCCGAATGCGATGGATCACAGCCTGCTATTTCAGCATCTTCAGGCGCTCAAGCGCGGTTCGGCGATTGAATTACCGGTATACAGTTATGTTGAGCATACCCGTATGCAGGAAACGGTTCGCGTAGAACCGAAGAAAGTGATTATTCTTGAAGGTATTCTGTTACTGACCGACGCGCGTTTGCGTGAAGAGATGAACTTCTCTATTTTTGTCGATACGCCGCTGGATATCTGTTTGATGCGCCGTATCAAACGCGATGTGAACGAGCGTGGTCGCTCAATGGATTCGGTGATGGCGCAATATCAGAAAACGGTGCGTCCGATGTTCCTGCAATTTATTGAGCCTTCCAAACAATATGCGGATATTATCGTGCCGCGCGGCGGTAAAAACCGCATCGCTATTGATATTCTGAAAGCGAAAATCAGCCAGTTCTTTGAATAAATCTGGCGAATTGTGTACCGTTCAGTGATAACCTGGTTAGCCCTTGATGTGCTTGATTTAAGGGCTTGATGCGCGAAAGGAGAAAGTGCCATGCGTTTATGCGACCGAGATATTGAAGCCTGGCTGGATGAAGGCCGTTTGTCTATCACCCCGCGACCTCCCGTAGAGCGCATTAACGGCGCGACGGTCGATGTACGTCTTGGCAATAAATTTCGAACCTTCCGTGGCCATACGGCGGCGTTTATCGATCTGAGCGGGCCGAAAGATGAGGTCAGCGCAGCGCTGGATCGCGTGATGAGCGATGAAATCGTTTTGCCGGACGGCGAGGCATTTTATCTGCATCCGGGCGAGTTGGCGCTGGCCGTTACCTTTGAATCCGTTACCCTGCCGCCGGATTTAGTGGGCTGGCTGGATGGTCGCTCCTCGCTGGCGCGTCTGGGGCTGATGGTGCATGTGACGGCGCACCGGATCGATCCCGGCTGGTCGGGCTGCATTGTGCTTGAGTTTTACAACTCCGGGAAGCTGCCGCTGGCGTTGCGTCCGGGTATGCTCATCGGCGCGCTGAGCTTTGAGCCGCTGTCCGGCCCGGCGGCGCGGCCTTATAACCGCCGTCAGGATGCCAAATATCGCGATCAGCAGGGCGCTGTCGCCAGCCGGATTGATAAAGACTGAGCCATTCGGCGCAATACTGCCGGTCCATTGAGGGTAGCATGAGACGATTTCTGACGACGCTGATGATTCTCCTGGTCGTGCTGGTGGCCGGATTCTCTGCGTTGGTATTGTTGGTCAATCCGAATGATTTCCGCGCCTATATGGTGCAGCAGGTTGCCGCGCGTAGTGAATACCAGTTGCAACTGGACGGGCCGCTGCGCTGGCACGTATGGCCGCAACTCAGCATCCTTTCCGGGCGAATGACGCTAACGGCGCGAGGCGCCAGCGAACCGCTGGTGCGGGCTGACAATATGCGCCTGGATGTCGCTTTATGGCCGCTGTTGAGTCATCAGCTTCATGTTAAGCAGGTGATGCTGAAAGGCGGGGTGATTCAACTGACGCCGCAAACGGAAGCGGTACGCAGCGATGATGCGCCGGTCGCGCCGAAAGATAATACCTTGCCGGACGTAGCGGAAGATCGCGGCTGGTCGTTTGATATTCGTAGCCTGCGCGTTGCCGACAGCGTGCTGGTTTTCCAACATGAAAATGATGATCAGGTCACGGTGCGCGATATTCGTCTGAATATGGAACAAGATGCCGAGCATCGCGGCACGTTTGATTTTTCGGGACGCGTGAACCGCGATCAGCGGGATCTTGCTTTATCGTTCAGCGGAACGGTGGATGCTTCCGATTATCCGCATAATTTAACCGCGGGTATTGAGCAACTGCGCTGGCAATTGCAGGGCGCGGATTTACCGGCGCAGGGGATTGAGGGGCAGGGACAATTACAGGCGCAGTGGCAGGAGGCGCAAAAACGTCTTTCATTTAACCACTTAAATTTAACGGCGAATGACAGTTCTCTGACCGGGCATGTTCAGGTAACGCTGGCGGAGCAGCCGGAATGGCAAATTGACCTCCGGTCCAGCAAGCTTAATCTGGACAACCTGTTGCCGCATCATAGCGCCGTGGCACAGACGGGCGGCGCGGTGTCGCAGGGGCAAAATACGCTCCCCCTGACCAGGCCAGTTATCGCGTCGCGTGTTGGTGCGCCGCCTTATCAGGGGCTGCAAAGCTTTACGGCGGAGATTGTTTTACAGGCGGATTCAGTTCGCTGGCGGGGAATGGACTTTACCCAGGTTTCGACGAAGATGTCTAATCAGGCCGGATTGCTGGATATCACTGAGTTGCAGGGGAAACTGGCCGACGGAGAGATGTCGCTGCCCGGCACGCTTGACGCCCGCACCGCCAGTCCGCGCATCGAGTTCCACCCTCGCCTCAACCATGTTGAGATTGGGACTATCCTGAAAGCCTTCAATTATCCGATTAGCCTGACCGGTAAGATGTCGCTGGTTGGCGATTTCTCCGGGGCGGATATTGACGCGGAGGCATTTCGCCACAGCTGGAAAGGAAAAGCGCATGTTGACATGAGCAATACGCGCCTCGAAGGAATGAATTTCCAGCAACTGGTGCAGCAGGCCGTAGAGCGAAGCGGCGGCGACGCGCAGCAGTCGCAGGAAAATATGGACAACGCGACCCGACTGGATCGCTTCACGACCGATCTGACGCTAAATAAGGGCACGCTGACGCTCGACGACATGGTCGGGCAATCTTCTATGCTGGCGTTAACCGGCAGCGGAACGCTGGATCTGGTTAAGCAGAGCTGTGATACGCAATTTAATCTGCGTGTGCTGGGCGGCTGGAACGGCGATAGCAACCTGATCACCTTCCTGAAAGAGACGCCGGTGCCGCTGCGCGTCTATGGCAAGTGGCAGGAGCTGAACTATACCCTGCAAGTGGATCAGTTATTGCGTAAGCATTTACAGGATGAGGCGAAGCGTCGGCTCAATGACTGGGCGGATCGCAATAAAGATACCCGCAACGGTAAAGATGTGAAGAAGCTGCTGAATAAGCTGTAGTTTTTGGCCAAAGGGCAGAGCCGGATGGCGAGGCTAACGCGCCACCGGCCTGCCTGGTAAGCAGGCCGGGGCAGGCGAACAGACGTTACATCTCCTGGTCTGGCTCGCCGTTATGCAGCGGAATTAACTGCACTTTCTGCACTCGATGGCTTTCTACCTGCAATGTTTTCAGCAAATAATCGCCCACCTGAACCTCTTCACCGGTTTGCGGTATGCGCTGCAAATATTCCATCAATAATCCGGCAATCGTATGGTATTCCCGTTTTTCATCCAGCGGTAGCGGCACGTACTGCACCAAATCCTCCAGCGGCATATGGCCGTTTGCTGTCCAGGAACCGTCCGGGTTCTTCTGAATATCGTGGCGGGCGTCAATTTCCTCGACTTCATTCGGCAGATTACCGGCGATAGTCTCCATGACATCGCTTAATGTCACAATGCCTTCAACCGAGCCAAACTCATCTACGACAAAGGCAAAATGGGTTCTGGCGTTACGGAACTGCTCCAGCGCAGGCAGCAGCGGCAATGTTTCCGGGAAAACCAGCGGTTGGCGAATCAGCGCCCGCAGGTTGAGCGGTTCGCCGCGCAGCGATTGTTGCAACAGATCGATGACGTGGACGACGCCGAGTAAATCTTCCTGTTCATTTTCACCCGTCACGACCAGACGCGTATGCTGGTTCTTTTCCAGCAGAGCGCGGATTTCCGCTTCCGGCGCGTTGAGATCGATATGCTCGATATCGTGGCGCGACGTCATGATGCTACTTACGGTGCGCTGGTTGAGATTCAGCACCCGCTCAATCATCCTGCGCTCCTGCGGATTAAAAATCTGGCTGTCGTCATGGTCTGCCAGCATCGCGGCGGTTTCCGCATCCAGTTCGGCATCCTCTTTTTTACCGCTAATCAGCCGCATCACGGCCTCCGTTGTGCGCTGGCGCAGCGTATGGTTAGCGGAAAGAAAACGGCGGCGGTTAAAAATAGCCAGTTGGTTGAGCGCCTCGATCATCACCGAGAAGCCGATAGCCGCGTACAGATACCCTTTCGGAATGTGGAAACCAAACCCTTCCGCCACCAGGCTAAAGCCGATCATTAGCAGGAAGCTAAGGCACAAAATGACAATGGTGGGATGGTTGTTCACAAATCGGGTCAGTGACTTGCTGGCGAGCAGCATCAGGCTAATGGCGATTATCACTGCCGCCATCATGACCGCCAGGTGATCGACCATCCCCACGGCGGTAATCACGGAGTCGAGAGAAAAGATAGCGTCCAGCACCACGATTTGCGCGACCACCGCCCAGAATTTCGCCCCCTTACGCTGGGTAGGGTTGGCGCTATCTTTCCCTTCCAGCCGTTCGTTGAGCTCCATGGTGGCTTTAAAGAGCAGGAAGAAGCCGCCGAACAGCATAATCAGATCGCGGGCGCTAAAGCTTAACGCCTGTACGCTAAAGAGCGGCTTAGTCAAGGTGACCAGCCACGAGATTGACGCCAGCAGCAGCAGGCGCATGATCATCGCCAGTATCAGGCCGGTAATGCGCGCGCGGTCGCGCTGCCCCGGCGGTAGTTTTTCAGCGAGGATGGCAATAAAGACCAGGTTATCAATGCCGAGAACAAGTTCGATAACGATTAACGTTACCAGTCCGGCCCAGATTGACGGATCGGCAATCCATTCCATAGTAAGAGCAATACCTTCTGTAATATGACAATTGTCACAATTCGATCATGGATAATGCGGCGGAAAAATGCAATGCCGCAGAGCAATTTATCTTTGTTACGCGGCTATAAAATAACTTTAAAATAGCCGTAATGTTTCTGTCGGAAACTAAATAATGTCAAGAATATATTTAGGAAATATCGCAGGTGGAGTGGAGTAAATAAATATTGTCAACATCAATAAAATCCTAAAATCATCTGTTAATTCATTTAATATTAATCTTAAAAATATAGAATGGCGGGTTTGTTACCTTGCCTGTCATTAGGTTAGCTGCAACAATTCTTGCAGGATTAAGATAGCGCTCTTAAATATCCTGTCACGACATCGAGAAAACTATTAATACGTAACCTTTATTTCGCTGAAGATTTTTATCTGAACGAGGATGAAATCGGAGGGGAATGCGAAAATTTAGAATAATCAGTGTATTGGTAGCTAAAAAGCCAGGGGCGGTAGCGTGCCTGAAAGCCTGAATATAAGCCTTTATTATTCTGTCAATAGCCTGCGGATGAATTGATTTTTTTTCAGAATGATGCCAGTTAATTTTCTCTGCCATTAACTGCAAGGTAAATGTGCACGGACGAAGCCGCTATTTAAATTGCACAGGATAATGACTCTGCCAAAGTGATAAATAATCAATGATGAAATCCAAAATGAAATTGATGCCATTATTGGCGTCGCTCAGCTTGATAAGTGGTTGCACAGTACTTCCGGGCAGCAATATGTCTACGATGGGGAAAGATGTGATCAAACAGCAAGACGCTGACTTTGATCTCGACCGGATGGTCAATGTGTATCCGCTGACGCCACGGCTGGTTGAGCAATTACGCCCGCGGCCCAATGTCGCGCAACCGAATATGTCGCTGGACCAGGAGATCGCCAGCTATCAGTATCGCGTCGGGCCTGGCGATGTGCTGAATGTCACCGTCTGGGATCACCCGGAATTGACCACGCCAGCAGGCCAGTACCGTAGCTCAAGCGATACCGGCAACTGGGTACAGCCGGACGGCACCATGTTTTATCCCTACATTGGCAAGGTTAGCGTCGTCGGTAAAACTTTGTCAGAGATTCGCAGCGATATTACCGGGCGTTTAGCGAAGTACATCGCGGACCCGCAGGTGGATGTCAATATCGCCGCTTTCCGCTCGCAAAAAGCGTACATCTCCGGCCAGGTGAATAAATCCGGTCAGCAGGCCATTACTAACGTACCGCTAACCGTCCTGGATGCGATTAACGCTGCGGGCGGCCTGACCGATATGGCGGACTGGCGCAACGTCGTGTTGACGCACAACGGCAAAGAACAGCGCATTTCGCTACAGGCGCTGATGCAAAATGGCGATCTTAGCCAGAACCGCTTGCTCTACCCTGGCGACATTCTGTATGTGCCGCGCAATGACGATCTGAAAGTCTTTGTCATGGGCGAAGTGAAAAAACAGAGCACCCTCAAAATGGATTTCAGCGGTATGACGCTCACCGAAGCATTGGGCAATGCGGAAGGCATCGATCTGACCACCTCCAACGCCAGCGGCATTTTTGTGATTCGTCCGTTGAAAGGCGAGGGGGGACGCGGCGGCAAGATCGCCAATATCTACCAGCTTGATATGTCTGACGCCACGTCATTGGTGATGGCGACGGAATTCCGACTTCAGCCTTACGATGTGGTGTACGTCACGACCGCGCCGGTTGCTCGCTGGAACCGTCTGATCAATCAGTTGCTGCCGACCATTAGCGGTGTCCGTTATATGACGGATACGGCCAGCGACATTCATTCCTGGTAATCGTTATGTTTAACAAAATTTTAGTGGTCTGTGTGGGGAATGTTTGCCGTTCCCCGACGGCGGAACGTTTGCTAAAGCGCTTTCATCCCTCGCTGACGGTTGCGTCCGCCGGGTTAGGCGCGCTGGTCGGCAAAGGCGCCGATCCTGCGGCGGCGAGCGTGGCGAGCGCCCACGATCTGTCTTTGGAAAATCACTGCGCAAGGCAAATTTCCGCGCGTCTGTGCCGGGAATATGACCTGATTCTGACGATGGAGAAACGTCACATCGCCGCCCTGTGCGACATTGCGCCGGAAATGCGCGGCAAGGTAATGCTGTTTGGTCACTGGGACAGCGAGCGTGAAATACCGGACCCGTATCGCAAAAGCCGCGATGCGTTTGAGGCGGTGTACACATTACTGGAAAGGTCTGCCCGCCAGTGGGCGCAGGCACTGAATGCAGAGCAGGGAAAACCATGACAGAAAAAGTAAAACAATCTGCGGCGGTTACGGGTAGCGATGAAATCGATATCGGGCGTCTGGTCGGAACGGTGATTGAAGCGCGTTGGTGGGTGTTGGGGACGACGGCCATATTTGCGCTGTGCGCGGTAATTTATACGTTCTTCGCCACGCCCATCTATAGCGCCGATGCGCTGGTGCAGATTGAACAAAACGCCGGTAATTCGCTGGTACAGGATATCAACAGCGCATTAGCGAATAAGCCGCCGGCTTCCGATGCGGAAATTCAGCTCATTCGATCGCGCCTGGTGCTGGGGAAGACCGTTGACGATCTGGATCTGGATATTGCCGTCACCAAAAACACCTTTCCGCTGTTCGGCGCCGGGTGGGAGCGGCTGATGGGGCGTCACAATGAAATGGTGAAAGTCACGACATTCACCCGACCAGAGACGATGAGCGGACAGATCTTCACCCTCAAAGTGCTGGGCGACAAACGTTATCAGTTGGTTAGCGACGGCGGATTTAGCGCGCAGGGCGTTGTGGGCCAGCCACTCAATAAAGACGGCGTGACGATGCGGGTAGAGGCAATTGACGCCCGTCCTGATACAGAATTTACGGTGAGTAAATTCTCAACGCTTGGCATGATTAATAACCTGCAAAATAACCTCACCGTAACGGAAACCGGCAAAGATACCGGCGTTCTGAGCCTGACGTTCACGGGAGAGGATCGCGACCAGATCCGCGAAATTCTCAACAGTATTACCCGTAACTATCTGCAACAGGATATTGCGCGGAAATCTGAAGAGGCGGGGAAGAGTCTGGCGTTTCTGGCAAAACAACTGCCGGAAGTCCGCAGCCGTCTGGATGTGGCGGAAAACAAGCTAAACGCTTTCCGCCAGGATAAAGACTCGGTGGATTTACCACTGGAGGCGAAGGCGGTGCTCGATTCGATGGTTAATATCGACGCCCAGTTGAATGAGTTGACGTTTAAAGAGGCGGAAATTTCCAAGCTCTTTACCAAAGCGCATCCGGCTTACCGCACCCTGCTGGAAAAACGTAAAGCGCTGGAAGATGAAAAAGCCAAACTGAACGGGCGGGTGACGGCAATGCCGAAAACCCAGCAGGAGATTGTGCGTTTGACCCGTGATGTGGAGTCCGGCCAGCAGGTTTATATGCAACTGCTTAATAAACAGCAGGAGCTGAAAATCACCGAAGCCAGCACCGTTGGCGACGTGCGCATCGTTGACCCGGCGATTACCCAGCCGGGCGTGCTGAAGCCGAAAAAGGCGTTGATTATTCTCGGCAGCATTATTCTGGGATTAATGTTATCGATTGTCGGCGTGCTGCTGCGTTCGCTGTTTAATCGCGGTATCGAAAGCCCGCAGGCACTGGAGGAGCACGGAATCAGCGTCTATGCCAGTATTCCGCTGTCGGAATGGCAAAAAGCGCGCGATAGCGTCAAAACCATTAAAGGAATTAAGCGTTACAAGCAGAGCCAACTGCTGGCGGTGGGCAATCCGACCGATCTGGCGATTGAGGCGATTCGCAGCCTGCGCACCAGCCTGCATTTCGCCATGATGCAGGCGCAAAATAATGTACTCATGCTCACAGGCGTCAGCCCCTCTATCGGCAAAACCTTTGTTTGCGCCAACCTGGCGGCCGTCATCAGCCAGACGCATAAACGGGTATTACTGATCGACTGCGATATGCGCAAGGGCTACACCCATGAACTGCTCGGCACCAATAACGTGGACGGCTTATCTGACATTCTGGCGGGCAAAGGCGAGATAGCCTCCTGCGCGAAACCCACGGCGATCGCTAATTTTGATCTTATTCCGCGCGGTCAGGTACCGCCTAATCCATCAGAATTGCTGATGAGCGAGCGCTTCGGCGAGCTGATCGCCTGGGCAAGCAGCCGCTACGACCTGGTATTAATCGACACGCCGCCGATTCTGGCCGTGACGGACGCCGCGATTGTGGGTCGTCACGTCGGGACGACGCTGATGGTGGCGCGTTATGCCGTCAACACTTTAAAAGAGGTGGAAACCAGTCTGAGCCGTTTTGACCAGAATGGCATTCAGGTCAAAGGCGTCATTCTCAACTCCATTTTCCGCCGGGCGACGGGCTACCAGGATTATGGCTATTACGAGTATGAATACCAGTCAGATTCCAAATAAAAAATAAGGCGTGCCGGATGGCGCGGCCTGTGACTGTAGGCCGGACAAGCGTAGCGCCATGCGGCAAAACTATCTGGGGAATAAGCATGACAACAGACAATCCGCTGATCTCAATTTATATGCCAACCTGGAACAGGCAGCAGTTGGCTATCCGGGCGATTAAATCAGTACTACGTCAGGACTACCGTCACTGGGAGATGATCATCGTGGATGATTGCTCCTCGTCTTATCAGCAGCTACAACAATTCGTTGAGGAGCTGAACGACCCGCGCGTCCGTTATACCCATAACGCCAGGAATACCGGCGCCTGCGCGGTACGCAACCAGGCCATTATGCAGGCGCAAGGGCACTACATTACCGGTATTGATGATGACGATGAATGGACGCCCAACCGTCTGAGCGTGTTTCTGGCCCATAAACACCAGTTAACTACACACGCCTTTTTGTATGCCAACGACTATGTGTGCGAGGGCGAGGTCTACTCTCAGCCTGCCAGCCTGCCGCTGTATCCGAAATCCCCTTATTCGCGCCGCTTATTCTACAAGCGCAATATTATTGGCAATCAGGTTTTTACCTGGGCCTGGCGTTTTAAAGCGTGTTTGTTCGATACCGAACTCAAGGCGGCGCAGGATTACGACATTTTTCTGCGCATGGTGGTGGAGTATGGCGAACCGTGGAAAGTCGAAGAGGCGACGCAAATTTTACATATCAACCACGGCGAGATGCAGATTACCTCTTCGCCGAAAAAGTTCTCCGGCTATTTCCATTTTTATCGTAAGCACAAAGATAAATTCGATCGCGCCAGCAAAAAATACCAGCTTTTTACGCTGTACCAAATTCGCAATAAGCGAATGACCTGGCGCACGTTGCTGACGTTGCTCTCCGTGCGTAATAGCAAACGCCTGGCGGCCGGGTTGCGGGGGCGATAACGATGCTGGAAGACTTACGCGCGAATAGCTGGAGCTTACGCCCCTGTTGCATGGTGCTGGCCTACCGTATCGCTCATTTTTGTTCCGTCTGGCGCAAAAAGAATGTGCTGAATAATCTGTGGGCCGCGCCGGTGTTGGTGCTGTATCGCGTGATCACGGAATGCCTGTTCGGGTATGAAATCCAGGCCGCCGCGACCATTGGTCGGCGGTTCACTATCCATCATGGTTACGCGGTAGTGATCAACAAACATGTCGTCGCCGGCGACGATTTTACCATTCGCCACGGCGTCACCATTGGCAATCGCGGCGCGGACAGCCTGGCTTGTCCGGTGATTGGTCACGGCGTTGAGCTGGGGGCGAATGTCATCCTGCTTGGCGATATTACTATCGGTAATCACGTCACGATTGGCGCGGGTAGCGTGGTGCTTGACAGTATTCCGGACCATGCGCTGGTGGTGGGGGAAAAAGCACGGGTGAAGGTCAGCACATGAATATTCTGCAATTTAATGTACGGCTGGCGGAAGGCGGCGCGGCGGGAGTGGCGTTGGATCTCCATCTGCGGGCGCTGCAAAAAGGGCTGACGTCACGTTTTGTCTACGGTTATGGCAAAGGCGGAAAAAAAAGCGTCAGCCACCACCGTTATCCGCAGGTGATAAAACAGACGCCGCGCGGCACGGCAATCGCTAATATCGCGCTGTTTCGTTTCCTGAATCGCGATCTGTTTGGCAATCTCGACAATCTTTACCGCACGGTTATCCAGACATCCGGCCCGCTGGTGCTGCATTTTCATGTTCTCCACAGTTACTGGCTAAACCTGGCGGACATCGTGACGTTTTGCGAAAAAGTCAAAGCGCAAAAACCAGACGTCACGCTGGTCTGGACGTTGCACGATCACTGGAGCGTCACCGGGCGTTGCGCCTTCACCGACGGTTGCGAGGGCTGGAAAAGCGGCTGCCAAAAATGCCCGACCCTAAGCAATTATCCGCCGGTTAGGGTGGATCGGGCGCACCAGCTTATTGACGGCAAACGTCAGCGCTTTCGGGACATGCTGCGGCTGGGCTGCCGGTTTATTTCGCCGAGCCAGCACGTGGCCGAGGCCTTTAACAGCGTTTATGGCGCGGGGCGCTGCCAGATTATTAACAACGGTATCGATCTGGCGACCGAGGCGATTCTCGCGCAGCTATCACCTGTGCCGCTGAATCCGGGCAGACCGCGGATCGCCATTGTGGCGCATGACTTGCGTTACGACGGCAAAACTGACCAGCGTCTGGTACACGACATGATGGCGCTGGGCGAAAAAATTGAACTGCATACCTTTGGTAAATTTTCGCCTTTTACCGGCCAAAACGTTGTTAATCACGGTTTTGAAACCGATAAGCGCAAATTAATGAGCGCGCTCAATGAGATGGATGCGCTGGTCTTTAGCTCGCGGGTCGATAACTATCCGCTGATCTTGTGTGAAGCGCTCTCGATCGGCGTACCGGTACTCGCTACCCACAGCGAGGCGGCACAGGAGGTGCTGGCGAAATCCGGCGGCCAGACCTTTGCCGCTACAGATGTACTGCGCCTGGCGCAGCGGCGTAAGCCAGAGATTGCTCAGGCGGTATTTGGCGCAACGCTGGACGCCTTTCGTATGCGTAGCCGCGTCGCGTACAGCGGTCAACAGATGCTGGAGGAGTATGTCTCGTTCTATCAGAATCTGTAGCTATCTGCTGCTGCCGCTGATCTACCTACTGGTCAATGTCAAGATTGCCCAACTGGGGGAAAGCTTTCCCATTACCATCGTCACTTTTTTACCGCTGTTGCTGCTGTTATTTGTGGAACGCATTAGCGTAAAAAAATTGATGATCGCCTTAGGCATCGGCGCGGGGCTTACGGCATTTAACTTCCTGTTCGGCCAGTCGCTGAATGCCGGTAAATATGTCACGTCCACGATGCTGTTTGTCTATATTGTGGTCATTATCGGGATGGTCTGGAGTATCCGATTCAAAACCATTTCCGCGCATAACCACCGAAAGATTTTGCGTTTTTTTTATCTGGTGGTGGGTATGGTGGTCGCGCTCGCCGCGGTTGAGATGGCGCAAATTATCCTTACCGGCGGCAGCAGTATTATGGAAGGAATTTCGAAATATCTCATTTACAGTAATAGCTATGTACTGAACTTCATAAAATTTGGCGGTAAGCGTACCACTGCGCTTTATTTTGAACCGGCATTTTTCGCTTTGGCACTAATCTCAATTTGGCTGAGCATCAAACAGTTTGGTATCAAAACACCGAAAAGCGATGCTATGATTCTGGCAGGGATAATATTATCAGGATCATTTTCAGGGGTAATGACCTTTATCCTGTTTTACCTTCTGGAGTGGGCGTTCCAATATTTGAATAAGGATGCGATAAAGAAAAAACTTCCACTGGCGCTGGTCTCATTAACCCTGTTTTTGGTTGGGGTAATTATTGCATTTCCTTATATCGCGACACGACTTGGCGATTTAGGGACGGAAGGCTCATCTTCTTATTATCGTATTGTGGGCCCGTTAGTCATGGTCGGATATTCCTTGACCCATATTGATGGTGTAGTCAGATTTGGCTCACTTTATGAATATGTCGCATCATTCGGAATCTTTAACGGTGCGGATGTCGGGAAAACCATAGACAATGGATTGTATCTGCTGATTATTTATTTTTCCTGGTTCGCAGTGCTAATGACGCTGTGGTATATGGGGAAAGTTTTAAAAATGGCGCTAAATGCGTTTGGCGATAATCGTAATTTTCGGGTGCAGCTCTATCTTTTTACGCCGGTGTCGCTGTTTTTTACCGGTTCAATATTTAGCCCGGAATATGCTTTTTTAATCGTCTGTCCGTTCATTTTGCGCAAGGCGTTAAAAATTTCATAACGGGGTGGTGGCATGTTTTTAAGCGTCGTTACCGTCGCCTTTCGCAATTACGAAGGGGTGGTAAAAACCTGGCGCTCGCTGCGCAATCTGGCGCGCGATCCGGGCCTGTCATTTGAATGGATCGTAGTGGATGGCGGTTCGGAGGACGGCACGCGCGAATTTCTGCAAAAACGTCACGGTGAGTTTAACCTGCGTTTTATCAGTGAAAAGGATCGCGGTATTTATGATGCCATGAACAAAGGCATTGCGCTGGCGCAGGGGCGCTATACCCTGTTTCTTAATTCCGGTGATGCGTTCCATGATGATGCCGCGCTGTTTGTCCGCCAACTGGCGCGACAAAAGGGCGAGGCGATGTATATTGGCGACGCGCTGCTGGATTTCGGCGGCGGGCATAAAATACGCCGGAAGGCTAAACCCGGGTATTATATCTACCATAGTTTGCCAGCCAGCCATCAGGCGATATTTTTCCCGACGGTAGCGTTAAAAAAGTATCCTTATGATCTGCAATATCATGTCTCTTCAGATTATGCGCTGGCGGCCCGTCTCTATAAAGCAGGCTATCCTTTTCGGCGAATTAACGGACTGGTATCTGAATTTTCGATGGGCGGCGTGTCAACCTCGAATAATCTGGAATTATGTCAGGATGCAAAAAATGTACAGCGAAAAATATTACGTGTGCCAGGATTTTGGGCGCAATTATCCTATTTATTACGTCTGAAAACGACGGGTAAAACAAAAGCGCGGTATAACAAAGTCTAATCACCGGGAGTTATTATGCAGGATCTTAGCGGCTTTACGGTGCCGAAAGGGTTCCGCGGCGCTAATGCGCTAAAAGTACAATTATGGTGGGCGGTACAGGCGACATTATTCGCCGGATCGCCGCAAATATTGTATCGCTGGCGAGCCTTTTTGCTGCGTCTGTTTGGCGCCAAAATTGGAAAGAATGTGGTTATTCGACCGTCAGTAAAAATTACCTATCCGTGGAAATTAACCGTCGGCGATTATGCCTGGGTAGGCGACGACGCTGTGTTATATACGTTGGGTGAAATTAATATTGGCGCACATGCGGTCATTTCACAAAAAGGGTATTTGTGTACCGGTAGCCATGATTATACCAGCGCCCATTTCGATATTAACGCCGCGCCGATTGTTATTGGCGAAAAATGTTGGCTGGCAACCGATGTTTTTGTCGCGCCCGGCGTGACGATAGGTCATGGCACCGTCGTCGGCGCGCGCAGCAGCGTATTTAAATCATTACCGGCAAATGCGATTTGTCGGGGCAATCCCGCAGTGGTAACGCGCCAGCGCGTTCAGAAAGTTACTCCCTAACGGGACTATTTGAGGAAATGAAAATGTCAAAAGTCGCTCTCATTACTGGCGTAACCGGACAGGATGGGTCTTACCTGGCAGAATTTCTGCTGGAAAAAGGGTATGAGGTGCATGGTATCAAGCGCCGCGCGTCATCGTTTAATACCGAGCGCGTGGACCATATTTATCAGGATCCGCACAGCTGCAACCCGAAATTTCATCTGCATTATGGCGACCTGACCGACGCCTCCAACCTGACCCGCATTTTACAGGAAGTGCAGCCGGATGAGGTCTACAACCTGGGCGCAATGAGCCACGTGGCGGTGTCGTTTGAGTCGCCGGAATATACCGCCGATGTGGATGCGATGGGCACGCTGCGCCTGCTGGAGGCGATTCGCTTCCTCGGTCTTGAAAAGAAAACGCGGTTCTACCAGGCCTCCACCTCTGAACTGTACGGTCTGGTGCAGGAAATTCCGCAGAAAGAGACCACGCCGTTCTACCCGCGTTCCCCCTATGCGGTGGCGAAACTGTACGCCTACTGGATCACCGTCAACTACCGTGAATCCTACGGTATTTACGCCTGTAACGGCATTCTGTTTAACCACGAGTCCCCGCGTCGCGGCGAAACCTTCGTCACCCGTAAGATCACCCGCGCCATCGCCAATATCGCGCAGGGACTGGAGTCCTGCCTGTATCTCGGCAACATGGACTCGCTGCGCGACTGGGGCCATGCGAAAGATTACGTGCGGATGCAGTGGATGATGTTACAGCAGGAGCAGCCGGAAGATTTCGTGATTGCCACCGGCGTGCAGTATTCCGTGCGCCAGTTTGTGGAGCTGGCGGCGGCGCAACTGGGGATAAAACTGCGCTTTGAAGGCGAAGGCATTAATGAGAAAGGGATCGTGGTATCCGTTACCGGACACGATGCGCCGGGCGTGAAACCGGGGGATGTGATTGTGGCCGTTGATCCGCGTTATTTCCGTCCGGCGGAAGTGGAAACCCTGCTGGGCGACCCGTCCAAAGCGCATGAGAAACTGGGCTGGAAACCGGAAATCACCCTGTCGGAGATGGTCTCCGAGATGGTGGCGAACGATCTGGAAGCCGCGAAAAAACACTCACTGCTGAAATCTCACGGTTACGAGGTGGCCATCGCGCTGGAGTCCTGAGAATGAATAAGCAACGAATTTTTGTGGCGGGCCATCGCGGGATGGTGGGCTCCGCCATTGTACGGCAGCTTGCGCAGCGCGGCGACGTGGAACTGGTGCTGCGCACCCGCGATGAGCTGGATCTGCTCGACGGGCGCGCGGTACAGGCGTTCTTTGCCGGGGCGGGTATCGACCAGGTTTATCTGGCGGCGGCGAAAGTGGGCGGCATTGTCGCCAACAACACGTATCCGGCGGATTTTATTTATGAAAACATGATGATAGAGAGCAACATTATTCACGCCGCGCACCTGCACAACGTGAACAAACTGCTGTTTCTCGGTTCGTCCTGTATCTATCCGAAACTGGCAAGGCAGCCGATGGCGGAAAGCGAGCTGCTGCAGGGGACGTTGGAGCCGACCAACGAGCCGTATGCCATCGCCAAGATCGCCGGAATTAAACTGTGCGAGTCCTACAACCGGCAGTACGGTCGCGACTACCGTTCGGTGATGCCGACCAACCTGTACGGCCCGCATGACAATTTCCATCCGGACAATTCACATGTGATCCCGGCGCTGCTGCGCCGTTTTCATGAGGCTGCGCAGAGCCACGCGCCGGAGGTGGTGGTGTGGGGCAGCGGCACGCCGATGCGTGAATTTCTGCACGTTGACGATATGGCGGCGGCCAGTATTCACGTGATGGAGCTGGCGCGCGAAGTGTGGCAGGAGAACACCGACCCGATGCTGTCGCACATTAACGTCGGCACTGGCGTGGACTGCACCATTCGCGAGCTGGCGCAGACCATCGCAAAGGTGGTGGGTTACCAGGGCCGGGTGGTGTTCGACGCCGCGAAGCCGGACGGCACGCCGCGTAAATTGCTCGACGTCACGCGCCTGCATCAGCTTGGCTGGTATCACGAAATTTCACTGGAGGCAGGGCTTGCCGGTACTTACCAGTGGTTCCTTGAGAATCAGCAACGGTTCCGGGGGTGACAATGTTTTTACGTCAGGAAGATTTCGCCGCCGTGGTGCGGACCACGCCCCTCATCTCCCTCGATTTCATTGTGGAAAACGGCCAGGGGGAAATTTTACTGGGTCAGCGTCTCAACCGTCCGGCGCAGGGCTACTGGTTTGTGCCGGGGGGGCGGGTGTGCAAAGACGAAACGCTGGAGGCCGCCTTTGCACGCCTGACGCAGGCGGAACTGGGCGTGCGTCTGCCGCTGGCGGCAGGGACGTTTTATGGCGTCTGGCAGCACTTCTATGACGACAACTTTTCCGGTGAGGATTTTTCAACTCACTACATCGTGCTCGGCTTTCGTCTGCGCGTGGCGGAGAGCGATTTACGCCTGCCTGACACCCAGCATGGCAGTTACCGCTGGCTGACGCCGGAACAGCTTCTGGCAAGCGATAATGTTCATGAGAACAGTCGGGCCTACTTCTCTCCTGACGTGCCGGCGGTGGGCCTATGAAGATCCTGGTCTATGGCATTAACTATTCACCGGAACTGACCGGTATCGGCAAATATACCGGCGAAATGGTGGCGTGGATGGCGCGGGAAGGCCATGAGGTGCGGGTCATTACTGCGCCGCCGTACTACCCGCAGTGGAAGGTCGGCGAGCGCTATTCCGCCTGGCGCTATCGCCGGGAAGAGGGCGAGGCTACCGTCTGGCGCTGCCCGCTGTATGTGCCGAAACAGCCCTCCACCTTAAAACGGTTGCTTCATCTGGGGAGCTTTGCATTGAGCAGTTTTTTCCCACTGATGGCGCAGCGTCGCTGGAAGCCGGATCGGATTATCGGCGTTGTACCGACGCTCTTTTGTACGCCGGGAATGCGCCTGCTGGCGGCACTCTCCGGCGCGCGTACCGTACTGCATATTCAGGATTACGAAGTGGACGCCATGCTCGGCTTAGGAATGGCGGGAAAAGGCAAGCGCGGCAGCGTAGCGCGGTTAGCGACGGCCTTTGAACGCAGTGCGCTGCGTAACGTTGATAATGTTTCGGCCATCTCTCGCTCCATGATGAATAAAGCGCGGGAAAAGGGCGTCGCGGCGGAAAAAATCCTCTTTTTTCCGAACTGGTCGGAAGTGGCGCGCTTTCAGGATGTTAATGACGCTGACGTGACGGCTTTGCGTCAGCAGCTTGGCTTGTCAGAGGGCAAAAAAATTGTGCTCTATTCCGGCAATATCGGCGAAAAGCAAGGGCTGGAAAAGGTAATTGACGCCGCGGAACGATTACGCGATCGACCGTTGATTTTTGCGATTGTCGGCCAGGGGGGCGGCAAGGCGCGGCTGGAGAACATGGCCCGCGAACGCGGCCTGCCAAATATTAAATTCCTCCCGCTGCAGCCTTACGACGCCTTACCCGCGCTGCTGAAAATGGGCGACTGCCATCTGGTGGTGCAAAAGCGCGGCGCAGCGGATGCGGTACTGCCCTCCAAGCTGACTAACATTCTGGCGGTCGGCGGTAATGCGGTGATTACCGCTGAGCCGCACACCGAATTAGGACAACTTTGCGCGCGCTATCCGGGCATCGCCGTTTGCGTGGAACCGGAGTCGACCGACGCGCTGGTCAACGGGATTAGCCAGGCGCTCGCCATGCCGAAAAACAACACGACGGCACGTGAATACGCCGAACGCACGCTCAATAAAGAGAACGTGCTACGCCAATTTATTGCAGATATTCGGGGATGATAATGCGTCAGACAAAACTTTACCCGGTTGTGATGGCCGGTGGCTCCGGTAGCCGATTGTGGCCGCTTTCTCGCGTGCTTTATCCAAAACAGTTTCTGTGCCTGAAAGGCGATCTCACCATGCTGCAAACCACCATTTGCCGTCTGAACGGCGTGGAGTGCGAAAGCCCGGTGGTTATCTGCAACGAACAGCACCGTTTTATCGTTGCCGAGCAGCTCCGCCAGCTCAATAAGCTGACGGAGAACATTATTCTTGAGCCCGCCGGGCGCAATACCGCGCCGGCGATTGCGTTGGCGGCGCTGGCGGCGACGCGCCAGCATACGGACTGCGATCCGCTGATGCTGGTACTGGCGGCGGATCATGCGATCGCCAATGAAGAGGCCTTCCGCGACGCGGTGCGCGGCGCCATGCCCTATGCCGACGCGGGCAAACTGGTGACCTTCGGTATCGTGCCGGATCTGCCGGAAACCGGCTATGGCTATATCCGGCGCGGTGATGTCGTGCCGGGCGCGACGGATGCGGTGGCTTTTGAGGTGGCGCAGTTCGTTGAGAAGCCGGGGCTGGAAACCGCCCAGGCCTACGTCGCCAGCGGCGATTACTACTGGAACAGCGGCATGTTTCTGTTCCGCGCCGGACGCTATCTGGAAGAGCTGAAAAAGTTCCGCCCCGATATTCTGGCCGCCTGTGAACAGGCGATGCGCGGCGTCGATCCGGATCTTGACTTCATTCGCGTGGATGAAGAGGCCTTCCTCGCCTGTCCGGAAGAGTCCATTGACTACGCGGTGATGGAGCGGACGGCGGACGCGGTGGTGATGCCAATGGACGCGGGCTGGAGCGATGTCGGCTCGTGGTCCTCGCTGTGGGAAATCAGCGCCCACACCCCGGAGGGAAATGTCCACCACGGCGACGTCATCAGCCATAAAACGGAAAACAGCTACGTTTACGCCGAATCCGGCCTGGTGACCACCGTCGGTGTGAAGGATCTGGTGGTGGTGCAGACCAAAGACGCCGTGCTGATTGCCGATCGCCACGCGGTGCAGGACGTGAAAAAGGTGGTGGAGAAGATCAAGGCCGACGGACGCCATGAGCACCACATGCACCGCGAGGTTTACCGTCCGTGGGGCAAATACGACTCCATCGACGCGGGTGAGCGCTATCAGGTGAAACGTATTACCGTCAAGCCGGGGGAAGGACTGTCGGTGCAGATGCACCATCACCGCGCCGAGCACTGGGTGGTGGTGGCGGGGACCGCCAGAGTCACCATCAACGGCGAGGTTAAGCTGCTCGGTGAAAACGAGTCCATCTATATTCCGCTGGGGGCGACCCACTGCCTGGAAAATCCGGGAAAAATACCGCTCGATTTAATTGAAGTGCGTTCCGGCTCGTATCTCGAAGAGGACGACGTGGTGCGGTTCGAGGATCGTTACGGGCGGGTCTGACGCCTGCAACGGTGCCCGGTAAGCGCAACGCGCCATCCGGCAATGAATAACAATAACGATGTTGGCCATTTACGGTCAGGGCTAACTGTTGCCTGAAGAAGGGTAAGAACATGACAAAATTAACCTGTTTCAAGGCCTACGACATTCGCGGCAGGCTGGGCGAAGAGCTCAATGAAGATATCGCGTGGCGGATTGGCCGCGCCTACGGCGAATATTTAAAACCGAAAACCATCGTGCTGGGCGGCGACGTGCGTCTGACCAGCGAGGCGCTGAAGCTGGCGCTGGCGAAAGGGTTACAGGACGCGGGCGTCGACGTGCTGGATATCGGTATGTCCGGCACCGAAGAGATTTACTTCGCCACCTTCCACCTCGGCGTGGACGGCGGTATTGAGGTGACCGCCAGCCATAATCCGATGGACTACAACGGCATGAAGCTGGTGCGCGAGGGCGCCCGCCCGATAAGCGGCGACACCGGTCTGCGCGACGTTCAGCGTCTGGCGGAAGCGGGCGACTTCCCGCCGGTGAACGAGGCCGCGCGCGGCAGCTACAGACAAATCAGCCTGCGCGACGCCTACATCGACCACCTGCTCGGCTATATCAGCGTCAGCAATCTCACCCCGCTGAAGCTGGTGGTGAATTCCGGCAATGGGGCGGCGGGGCCGGTCATTGACGCCATCGAAGCGCGTCTGAAGGCGCTGGGCGCGCCGGTGGAGTTCATCAAAATCCACAACACCCCGGACGGCACCTTCCCGAACGGCATTCCCAACCCGTTGCTGCCGGAGTGTCGCGACGACACCCGCAAGGCCGTTATTGAACACGGGGCGGACATGGGTATCGCCTTTGACGGCGACTTCGACCGCTGCTTCCTGTTCGATGAGAAAGGGCAGTTTATCGAGGGGTACTACATCGTCGGGCTGCTGGCGGAAGCATTTCTGGAAAAACACCCGGGGGCGAAGATTATCCACGACCCGCGCCTGACCTGGAACACGGAGGCAGTGGTGACGGCGGCGGGCGGGACGCCGGTGATGTCAAAAACCGGGCACGCCTTTATCAAGGAGCGGATGCGTACGGAGGATGCCATTTATGGTGGGGAAATGAGCGCACATCACTATTTCCGTGATTTTGCCTACTGCGACAGCGGGATGATCCCGTGGCTGCTGGTGGCGGAGCTGGTGTGCCTGAAGGGGCAGTCGCTGGGTGAACTGGTCCGCGACCGGATGGCGGCGTTTCCGGCGAGCGGGGAAATCAACAGCAGACTGGCGGAGCCGGCGGCGGCCATTGCGCGGGTGGAAGCGCACTTTGCGGAAGAGGCGCAGGCAGTGGACCGCACGGACGGTCTCAGCATGTCGTTTGCCAACTGGCGTTTCAACCTGCGCTCGTCAAACACCGAACCGGTGGTGCGCCTGAATGTGGAATCACGCGGCGATATTCCGCTGATGGAAGCGCGAACACGCACTCTGCTGGCGCTGCTGAATCAGTAACGTCAGATCTCCCCTTACCGCCTGCGGGTAAGGGGCCAATCACAGGAACAACGATGACAAATCTAAAAAAGCGCGAACGAGCCAAAACCAATGCATCGTTAATCTCTATGGTGCAACGCTTTTCAGATATCACCATCATGTTTGGCGGGCTGTGGTTCATCTGTGAAGTCAGTGGACTGCCATTCCTGTACATGCACCTGTTGGTGGCGCTGATTACGCTGGTTGTTTTTCAAATGCTGGGCGGGATGACCGATTTTTATCGCTCCTGGCGCGGCGTCAAAATGTCGACAGAGTTAACGCTGTTACTGCAAAACTGGACGCTGAGCCTGATCTTCAGCGCCGGTCTGGTGGCGTTTAATGATGACTTTGACAACCGCCTCGCCACCTGGCTGGCCTGGTATGCGCTGTCCAGCCTGGGCTTAGTGTTATGCCGTTCATTTATTCGTTTCGGCGCGGGTTGGCTACGCAATCGTGGTTATAACACTCGCCGGGTCGCCGTCGCCGGAGATTTGCCTGCGGGCCAGACGTTGCTGGATAGCTTCCGTAATGAGCCGTGGCTGGGTTTTGAGGTGGTGGGCGTCTATCACGATCCTAAACCGGGCGGCGTCTCTGCTGACTGGGCCGGGAACTTCGAGCAGTTAATTGACGATGCGAAAGCCTCGCGAATTCACAATGTTTATATCGCCATGTCAATGAGCGACGGCGCCATGGTGAAAAAACTGGTGCGCGAGCTGGCCGACACCACCTGCTCGGTGATCCTTATTCCCGATGTGTTCACCTTTAATATTCTCCACTCGCGCGTGGAGGAGATGAGCGGCGTTCCGGTCGTTCCGCTGTATGACACGCCGCTATCAGGGATTAACCGTCTGCTTAAACGGGCAGAAGATATCGTGCTGGCGTCGCTGATTCTGCTGCTCATCTCACCGGTACTGTGCTGCATTGCGCTGGCGGTCAAATTGAGCTCGCCCGGGCCGGTGATTTTCCGTCAGACGCGCTACGGGATGGACGGCAAGCCGATCAAGGTCTGGAAGTTCCGCTCAATGAAGGTGATGGAGAACGATAAGGTCGTTACCCAGGCGACGCAAAACGATCCGCGCGTCACCCGGGTAGGTAACTTTTTGCGTCGTACCTCGCTGGATGAATTACCGCAGTTTATCAACGTATTAACCGGCGGGATGTCTATCGTCGGTCCTCGCCCGCACGCGGTGGCGCATAACGAACAGTATCGTCAGTTGATTGAAGGTTACATGCTACGCCACAAGATGAAGCCGGGCATCACCGGCTGGGCGCAAATTAATGGCTGGCGCGGTGAGACCGATACGCTGGAGAAAATGGAAAAACGCGTGGAATTCGACCTGGAATACATCCGCGAATGGAGTATTTGGTTCGATATCAAAATCGTTTTTCTGACGATTTTTAAAGGGTTTGTTAATAAAGCGGCGTATTAAGAACCTGACCCACAAGGCTATTTTACTTGCCATATTGCACCAGGGCAGTGCTCAATCTGGCTGCGCCAATGACGCCTTGTGAACAGGTTCTGGAGAAAAGAATGAGTTTACGACAAAAAACGATCAGCGGCGCTAAATGGTCGGCTATCGCCACGATAGTGATTATCGGTCTGGGGTTAATTCAGATGACGGTGCTGGCGCGGATCATCGACAACCACCAGTTTGGCCTGTTGACCGTCTCGCTGGTGATTATCGCGCTGGCCGACACGATCTCGGACTTTGGCATCGCGAACTCGATTATCCAGCGTAAAACGATTGGGCATCTGGAGCTGACCACGCTTTACTGGCTAAACGTTGGGCTTGGGATTGTGGTATTTGCGGTGGTCTTTTGGCTGAGCGATGCGATTGCGCATGTTTTGCATAACCCGGATCTCGCGCCGTTAATCAAAACGTTGTCGCTGGCGTTTATCGTGATCCCTCATGGGCAGCAGTTCCGCGCGCTAATGCAAAAAGAGCTGGAGTTCAATAAGATCGGCATGATCGAAACGACCTCCGTGCTGGCGGGGTTCACCTTTACGGTGATTAGCGCCCATTACTGGCCGCTGGCGTTAACCGCGATTCTCGGCTATCTGGTGAACAGTGCGGTGCGAACGCTGCTGTTTGGTTACTTTGGCCGCAAGATTTACCGTCCGGGGCTGCATTTTTCGCTGGCATCGGTGTCCACGAACCTGCGTTTTGGCGCGTGGCTGACGGCGGACAGTATCGTCAATTACATCAACACGAATTTATCGACGCTGGTACTGGCGCGAATTCTCGGCGCAAGCGTCGCCGGGGGATATAACCTCGCGTACAACGTGGCGGTTGTGCCGCCGGCGAAGCTTAACCCCATCATTACTCGCGTGCTATTTCCGGCATTCGCCAAAATCCAGGACGATACCGAGAAGCTGCGCGTCAACTTCTATAAGTTGCTTTCCGTGGTGGGAATTATCAATTTTCCCGCGCTGTTGGGCCTGATGGTAGTGGCGAACAATTTTGTGCCGTTAGTGTTTGGCGAGAAGTGGAACAGCATTATCCCGATCCTGCAATTGCTGTGCGTGGTGGGGCTGCTGCGCTCGGTCGGCAACCCGATTGGTTCGCTGCTGATGGCGAAAGCGCGCGTGGATATCAGCTTTAAGTTCAACGTCTTTAAAACGTTTCTGTTTATCCCGGCAATTCTCATTGGCGGCCATCTGGCGGGGGCGATTGGCGTGACGCTGGGGTTCCTGGTGGTACAAATCATCAACACCATTCTGAGCTATTTCGTGATGATTAAGCCGGTACTCGGCTCCAGCTATCGTCAGTATATTCTCAGCCTGTGGCTACCGTTTTATCTCTCATTGCCAACATTTATTACCAGCTACGGCGCAGGAAAGCTGGTCGACGGTTATTTACCGTTGTCGGGGGTATTCGCGCTACAGGTTATGGTCGGTATTTTGAGTTTTATTTTAATGATTATTTTTTCACGCAATGCGCTGGTGACGGAAATTAAAAATCAGCTTTTTGGCAGTGCAAAAATGAAAAAGTTATTACGTGTCGGATGACGGGGATATAAGAGGCTATTTATGAAATTATTAATTTTAGGCAACCACACATGCGGCAACCGTGGTGATAGCGCCATTATGCGCGGTTTGCTTGATGCCATCCGTCAACAGGCGCCAGAGGCGGAGATGGATGTGATGAGCCGTTTCCCGGTGAGTTCCGCCTGGTTGCAGGGGCGCCCGATTATTGCCGACCCGCTGTATCAGTTAAGCCAGAAACAGCAGGCGGCGGCAGGGCTTAACGGTCGGGTGAAAAAAGTATTACGCCGTCGTTTTCAGCATAAAATTTTATTGTCTAAAGTCGCCCAGGAAGGATCGCTGCGTAATTTTGCTATCGCGCCGGAATTTGCCGAATTCGCGCAATTTATTGCGCAGTATGACGCCGTCATTCAGGTGGGCGGTTCAAACTATGTCGACTTATACGGTTTGACTCACTTTGAATATCCGCTGTGCGCGTTTATGGCGAACAAACCAATTTATATGGTGGGACATAGCGTCGGCCCTTTCCAGAATCCTGACTTTAACCAGCTCGCCAATTATGTTTTTGGGCGCACCAGTGCGCTGATCCTGCGTGAAACCGTCAGCCGCGATCTGATGACCGCCGCGCAGATCGATACCCGGAAAGTGGAGCAGGGGGTGGATACTGCCTGGTTAGTCGAACGCCGTCACGACGAGTTTGTCGCCAGTTATGCTGTCCAGCACTGGCTGGACGTCACCGCGCGCCGCAAAACCGTCGCGATTACGTTGCGCGATCTGGAGCCGTTTGATAAACGCCTGGGCACCACTCAGCAGGCCTATGAGCAGGCATTTGCCCAGGTCGTGAATCGCCTGATTGCAGACGGTTATCAGGTACTGGCGCTGTCGACCTGCACCAGTATCGATCGCTATAACCGCGATGACCGGATGGTTGCGTTACGGATGGCGAAGTATGTAAACGACTCAGAGCATTTTCATATCGCGATGGACGAACTCAATGACGTGGAAATCGGAAAGATCCTCGCCTCCTGCGTACTGACCATCGGGACGCGCCTGCATTCCGCCATTATCTCCATGAATTTTGGCACGCCCGCCATCGCCATTAATTATGAACATAAATCCGCCGGGATTATGCAGCAGCTAGGCCTGGCGGAATTGGCCATCGATATCCGTCACTTGCTGAACGGTTCATTACAAAGCGTGGTGGCCGATACGCTCAATCAATTGCCTGCGCTAAAGGCAAAAGTGGCTAACGCCGTTACCGAGGAGCGGGCGAAAGGGTTCACGATGATCAAATCCGTTCTCGACAGAATTCGGGAGGAACAATGAAAGTCAGCTTTTTTCTGCTGAAATTTCCACTCTCATCGGAAACCTTTGTGCTGAATCAGATTACTGCGTTTATTGATATGGGCCATGAGGTGGAGATTGTCGCGTTACAAAAAGGCGATACCCAACATACTCATGCCGCCTGGGAGAAGTATGGCCTGGCGGCGAAAACCCGCTGGTTACAGGATGAGCCCCAGGGACGGCTGGCGAAACTGCGCTACCGGGCATGTAAAACGCTGCCGGGGCTGCATCGGGCGGCGACCTGGAAAGCGCTCAATTTTACCCGCTATGGCGATGAATCACGCAATTTGATCCTTTCCGCGATTTGCGCGCAGGTGAGCCACCCTTTTGTGGCGGATGTGTTTATCGCACACTTTGGTCCGGCGGGCGTGACGGCGGCCAAACTACGCGAACTGGGCGTGCTTTGCGGCAAAATAGCGACTATTTTCCACGGGATTGATATTTCCAGCCGCGAAGTGCTCAGTCATTACACGCCGGAGTATCAGCAGTTGTTTCGTCGTGGCGATCTGATGCTGCCCATCAGCGAACTGTGGGCCGGTCGCCTGAAAAGTATGGGCTGTCCGCCGGAAAAGATTGCTGTTTCGCGCATGGGCGTCGACATGACGCGTTTTTCCCATCGTTCGGTGAAAGCGCCAGGGATGCCGCTGGAGATGATTTCCGTCGCGCGCCTGACCGAGAAAAAAGGCCTGCATGTGGCGATTGAAGCCTGTCGGCAACTGAAAGCACAGGGCGTGGCGTTTCGCTACCGCATTCTGGGGATTGGCCCGTGGGAACGTCGGCTGCGCACGCTCATCGAGCAGTATCAGCTAGAGGATGTCATTGAGATGCCGGGGTTTAAACCGAGCCATGAAGTGAAGGCGATGCTGGATGACGCCGATGTTTTTTTGCTGCCGTCGATTACCGGTACGGATGGCGATATGGAAGGTATTCCGGTAGCGCTGATGGAGGCGATGGCGGTAGGGATTCCCGTGGTATCTACCGTGCATAGCGGTATTCCGGAACTGGTGGAGGCCGGCAAATCCGGCTGGCTGGTGCCGGAAAACGATGCGCAGGCGCTGGCGGCCCGACTCGCTGAGTTCAGCCGGATTGACCACGACACGCTGGAGTCGGTGATCACGCGCGCCCGTGAAAAAGTGGCGCAAGATTTTAACCAGCAGGCGATTAATCGCCAGTTAGCCAGCCTGCTACAAACGATATAAACGAGGTGGTATGCCCGCGACTAAATTCTCCCGACGTACCCTCCTGACGGCAGGTTCTGCGCTTGCTGTTCTTCCTTTCCTGCGCGCCTTGCCGGTACAGGCGCGTGAACCTCGCGAGACCGTCGATATTAAGGATTATCCGGCGGATGACGGTATCGCCTCGTTCAAACAGGCCTTCGCCGACGGACAGACCGTGGTCGTACCGCCAGGATGGGTGTGTGAAAATATCAATGCGGCGATAACGATTCCGGCGGGAAAAACGCTGCGGGTACAGGGCGCGGTGCGTGGGAATGGCCGGGGACGGTTTATTTTGCAGGACGGGTGTCAGGTGGTGGGGGAGCAGGGCGGCAGTCTGCACAATGTGACGCTGGATGTTCGCGGGTCGGACTGTGTGATTAAAGGCGTGGCGATGAGCGGCTTTGGCCCCGTCGCGCAAATTTTCATCGGTGGTAAGGAACCGCAGGTGATGCGTAATCTCATTATCGATGACATCACCGTTACCCACGCCAACTACGCCATTCTCCGCCAGGGATTTCATAACCAAATGGATGGAGCGCGGATTACGCATAGCCGTTTTAGAGATTTACAGGGGGACGCCATTGAGTGGAATGTCGCGATTCACGACCGCGATATCCTGATTTCCGATCATGTCATCGAACGCATTGATTGTACCAATGGCAAAATCAACTGGGGGATCGGCATCGGGCTGGCGGGTAGTACCTATGACAACAGTTATCCTGAAGACCAGGCAGTAAAAAACTTTGTGGTGGCCAATATTACCGGATCTGATTGCCGGCAGCTGGTGCACGTAGAAAATGGCAAACATTTCGTCATTCGCAATGTGAAAGCCAAAAACATCACGCCCGATTTCAGTAAAAATGCGGGTATTGATAACGCAACGATCGCAATTTATGGCTGTGATAATTTCGTCATTGATAATATTGATATGACGAATAGTGCCGGGATGCTCATCGGCTATGGCGTCGTTAAAGGAAAATACCTGTCAATTCCGCAAAACTTTAAATTAAACGCTATTCGGTTGGATAATCGCCAGGTTGCTTATAAATTACGCGGCATTCAAATTTCCTCCGGCAACACCCCATCTTTTGTCGCCATCACCAACGTACGGATGACGCGTGCTACGCTGGAACTGCATAATCAACCGCAGCACCTCTTTTTGCGTAATATCAACGTGATGCAAACTTCAGCGATTGGCCCGGCGTTAAAAATGCACTTCGATTTGCGTAAAGATGTCCGTGGTCAATTTATGGCCCGCCAGGACACGCTGCTTTCCCTCGCTAATGTTCATGCCATCAATGAAAACGGGCAGAGTTCCGTGGATATCGACAGGATTAATCACCAAACCGTGAATGTCGAAGCAGTGAATTTTCCTCTGCCGAAGCGGGGAGGGTAAGTATCGCTATTTTTACGAAAATTCCTGGGAAAAAGTTGTTCATACTTAATGTTATGGGGCCGACTAAGACGTAATGTAGAGCGTGCCATCATTATCCCTGGCAGCAGAGTAATTCATGCTGGCGAAAACAAGCTAAAGAGCTATAATTCAGCAACCATTTTACAGGTGGAAGAAACAATGATGAATTTGAAAGCAGTTATACCGGTAGCGGGTTTGGGTATGCATATGTTGCCTGCCACCAAGGCAATCCCAAAAGAGATGCTACCGATCGTCGACAAACCGATGATTCAGTACATTGTCGATGAGATTGTGGCTGCAGGGATCAAAGAAATCGTACTGGTGACTCACGCGTCCAAAAACGCCGTTGAGAACCACTTCGACACCTCTTATGAACTTGAATCACTTCTTGAACAGCGCGTTAAGCGTCAGCTTTTGGCGGAAGTGCAATCTATCTGCCCACCGGGCGTGACGATTATGAACGTTCGCCAGGCGCAGCCGTTAGGGCTGGGGCATTCTATTCTGTGCGCGCGTCCGGTCGTGGGCGATAACCCTTTCATTGTGGTACTCCCGGATATTATTATTGATGATGCTACCGCCGATCCGCTGCGCTATAACCTTGCGGCGATGGTGGCGCGTTTCAATGAAACGGGTCGCAGCCAGGTGCTGGCGAAGCGCATGAAAGGTGATTTATCGGAGTATTCCGTTATCCAGACGAAAGAACCTCTGGATAATGAAGGCAAAGTCAGCCGGATTGTGGAGTTTATCGAAAAACCGGATCAGCCGCAGACGCTGGATTCCGATTTGATGGCGGTAGGCCGTTATGTGCTTTCAGCCGACATCTGGGCGGAACTGGAAAGAACCGAACCGGGCGCCTGGGGCCGCATCCAGCTCACCGATGCCATTGCTGAACTGGCGAAAAAACAGTCGGTTGACGCGATGCTAATAACGGGTGACAGCTATGACTGCGGTAAAAAAATGGGCTACATGCAGGCATTTGTGAAGTACGGGCTGCGCAACCTGAAAGAAGGAGCCAAGTTCCGTAAGAGCATAGAGCAGCTTCTGCATGAATAAGTATTAACAACCGTGATAAATGGTTGGTGATAAACATAATAACGGCAGTGAACATTCGAAGCGGCAAGTTGGCTGAAACGAGTGTTGACTGCCGTTTTAGTTTTGTATAAAAGGCTTAAGTAACAAGGGGTTATCTGGAGCATTTTAATGCTGATTTTATAAGATTAATCCTTGTTTCCGGATGCAATTAATAAGACAATTAGCGTTTAAGTTTTAGTGAGCTTTGCCCTGCTGGGCGAGGTTTGTAACAAGTCGATATGTACGCAGTGCACTGGTAGCTGATGAGCCAGGGGCGGTAGCGTGTGTAACGACTTGAGCAATTAATTTTTATTGGCAAATTAAATACCACATTAAATACGCCTTATGGAATAGAAAAGTGAAGATACTTATTACTGGCGGGGCAGGTTTTATTGGATCAGCTGTTGTTCGCCATATTATTAAGAATACACAGGACACTGTAGTTAATATTGATAAATTAACCTACGCCGGTAATCTTGAATCCCTTTCTGATATTTCTGAAAGTAATCGCTACAATTTTGAACACGCGGATATTTGTGATTCCGCTGAAATAACGCGTATTTTTGAGCAGTACCAGCCGGACGCGGTGATGCATTTGGCTGCGGAAAGTCATGTGGACCGTTCGATTACCGGGCCGGCAGCATTTATTGAAACCAATATCGTCGGCACCTATGTACTTCTTGAAGTTGCGCGTAAATACTGGTCGGCGCTTGGCGAAGATAAAAAAAATAATTTTCGTTTTCATCATATTTCCACTGATGAAGTTTACGGCGATTTACCGCATCCTGATGAAGTTGAAAACAGCGTTATGCTGCCGTTATTTACTGAAACGACGGCATATGCGCCAAGTAGCCCCTATTCTGCGTCAAAAGCATCCAGCGATCATTTAGTCCGTGCCTGGCGGCGTACCTATGGTCTACCAACGATCGTTACCAATTGTTCTAATAACTATGGCCCTTATCACTTCCCTGAAAAACTGATTCCGTTGGTCATTTTGAACGCACTGGAAGGAAAGCCTTTGCCAATTTATGGCAAAGGGGATCAGATTCGCGATTGGCTATATGTAGAAGATCACGCTCGCGCGCTTCATATGGTAGTGACTGAAGGCAAGGCAGGGGAGACTTATAACATTGGTGGCCACAATGAGAAGAAAAATCTCGATGTGGTATTTACCATCTGTGATCTGCTGGATGAGATTGTACCCAAAGCGACTTCTTATCGTGAACAAATCACTTATGTCGCCGATCGTCCGGGCCATGATCGTCGTTATGCCATTGATGCAGGTAAAATTAGCCGCGAATTAGGCTGGAAACCGCTGGAGACCTTTGAAAGCGGTATTCGTAAAACAGTGGAATGGTACCTTGCAAATACTCAATGGGTAAACAATGTTAAAAGTGGGGCGTATCAGAGTTGGATAGAACAGAACTATGAAGGACGCCAGTAATGAATATCTTACTTTTTGGTAAGACAGGGCAAGTAGGCTGGGAGTTGCAACGTTCTCTGGCGCCAGTGGGGAATCTGATTGCCCTGGATGTCCATTCAAAAGAGTTTTGCGGTGATTTTAGCAATCCGAAAGGCGTTGCCGAAACCGTTCGTAAGCTTCGTCCCGATGTGATTGTTAACGCAGCAGCACATACTGCAGTAGATAAAGCAGAGTCTGAACCAGAACTGGCGCAGTTACTTAACGCCACCAGTGTGGAAGCCATTGCTAAAGCGGCCAACGAAACTGGCGCATGGGTAGTGCATTATTCAACCGATTATGTATTTCCTGGTACCGGCGATATCCCATGGCAGGAAACGGACGCTACGTCGCCGCTGAATGTCTATGGCAAAACCAAACTGGCGGGAGAAAAGGCCCTGCAGGATAACTGCCCTAAGCACCTTATCTTCCGCACCAGTTGGGTTTATGCAGGTAAGGGCAATAATTTCGCAAAGACAATGCTTCGTCTGGCGAAAGAGCGTCAGACACTTTCAGTCATCAACGATCAGTACGGTGCGCCAACCGGTGCGGAATTACTGGCTGACTGCACGGCTCATGCGATCCGTGTGGCGTTAAAGAAACCAGAAGTCGCAGGTCTTTACCATCTGGTTGCCGGGGGAACCACAACCTGGCATGACTACGCGGCCTTAGTCTTTGACGAGGCGCGTAAGGCAGGGATAACACTTGCGCTTACTGAGCTTAATGCTGTGCCGACCAGCGCCTACCCGACGCCGGCGAGCAGACCTGGAAATTCGCGTCTCAATACTGAAAAGTTTCAGCGTAATTTTGGCCTTATTCTGCCGCAATGGGAATTAGGAGTTAAGCGTATGCTGACTGAAATGTTTACGACGACAACCATCTGATAAATTTAAATGCCCATCAGGGCATTTTCTATGAATGAGAAATGGAAATGAAAACGCGTAAGGGCATTATTTTAGCGGGGGGCTCCGGCACTCGTCTTTATCCGGTGACCATGGCGGTAAGTAAGCAATTGCTACCAATTTATGATAAACCGATGATTTACTATCCCCTTTCCACGCTTATGCTGGCAGGCATTCGGGATATCCTGATCATCAGTACGCCACAGGACACGCCGCGTTTTCAACAACTACTGGGAGACGGCAGCCAGTGGGGGCTGAATCTTCAATATAAAGTACAGCCAAGCCCGGATGGCTTAGCACAGGCGTTTATTATTGGTGAAGAGTTCATTGGTCATGATGATTGTGCATTAGTACTGGGTGACAATATCTTCTATGGTCATGATTTACCAAAGTTAATGGAAGCTGCCGTTAATAAAGAAAGTGGTGCTACCGTCTTTGCATATCATGTAAACGATCCGGAGCGCTACGGTGTGGTTGAGTTTGACCAAAGTGGCACAGCCGTTAGTCTGGAGGAAAAACCGTTACAACCGAAGAGTAATTACGCGGTAACGGGGCTGTATTTTTATGATAATAGCGTGGTGGAGATGGCGAAAAATCTTAAGCCTTCCGCTCGCGGTGAGTTAGAAATCACGGATATTAACCGTATCTATATGGATCAGGGAAGATTGTCTGTCGCTATGATGGGGCGCGGTTATGCCTGGCTGGATACAGGGACGCATCAGAGTTTGATAGAGGCCAGTAATTTTATTGCAACCATCGAAGAACGCCAGGGGCTAAAAGTGTCCTGCCCGGAAGAGATCGCATTTCGTAAAAATTTTATAAATGCACAACAGGTTATAGAACTGGCTGGGCCATTATTAAAAAATGATTATGGCAAATATTTGCTGACGATGGTGAAAGGTTTATAAGTGATGATTGTGATTAAAACAGCAATACCAGATGTCTTGATCTTAGAGCCTAAAGTTTTTGGTGATGAGAGGGGATTCTTTTTTGAAAGTTATAACCAGCAGACCTTTGAAAAGTTGATTGGACGTAAAATTACATTTGTTCAAGATAATCATTCAAAATCCAAAAAGAACGTACTCAGAGGGCTGCATTTTCAGAGAGGAGCAAATGCACAGGGTAAGTTAGTTCGTTGTGCTATCGGTGAGGTTTTTGATGTTGCGGTCGATATCCGAAAAGAGTCGCCTACTTTTGGTCAGTGGGTTGGCGTAAATCTATCTGCTGAGAATAAGCGACAGCTTTGGATTCCAGAAGGTTTTGCTCATGGTTTTGTTACTCTCAGTGATTATGCAGAGTTTTTGTACAAAGCAACTAATTATTATTCACCTTCATCGGAAGGTAGCATTCTATGGAATGATGAGACAATAGGTATTGAATGGCCTTTTTCTCAGCTGCCTGAGCTTTCAGCAAAAGATGCTGCAGCACCTTTACTGCATCAAGCCTTGTTAACAGAGTAAGCATCGTGTCTCATATTATTAAGATTTTTCCATCAAATATTGAATTTTCCGGAAGAGAGGATGAATCAATCCTCGATGCTGCGCTATCGGCTGGCATCCATCTTGAACATAGCTGCAAAGCGGGTGATTGTGGTATCTGTGAGTCCGATTTGTTGGCGGGAGAAGTTGTTGACTCCAAAGGTAATATTTTTGGACAGGGTGATAAAATACTAACCTGCTGCTGTAAACCTAAAACCGCCCTTGAGCTAAATGCGCATTTTTTTCCTGAACTAGCTGGACAGACAAAAAAAATTGTCCCATGCAAGGTAAATAGTGCTGTACTGGTTTCAGGCGATGTTATGACTTTGAAGTTACGCACACCACCAACAGCAAAAATTGGCTTCCTTCCAGGGCAGTATATCAATTTACATTATAAAGGTGTAACTCGCAGTTATTCTATCGCTAATAGTGATGAGTCGAATGGTATTGAGTTGCATGTAAGGAATGTTCCCAATGGTCAGATGAGCTCGCTCATTTTTGGGGAGTTACAAGAAAATACTCTTATGCGCATTGAAGGGCCTTGCGGAACATTTTTTATTCGTGAAAGTGACAGACCTATAATCTTCCTTGCAGGCGGTACTGGATTCGCTCCAGTTAAATCAATGGTTGAGCATCTCATTCAGGGGAAATGTCGTCGTGAGATCTACATTTACTGGGGAATGCAAGATAGTAAAGATTTTTACTCTGCATTACCGCAGCAGTGGAGTGAACAGTACGACAACGTTCACTATATCCCTGTTGTTTCTGGTGATGACGCCGAATGGGGGGGGAGAAAGGGATTTGTCCATCATGCCGTGATGGATGATTTTGATTCTCTAGAGTTCTTCGATATATATGCATGTGGTTCACCTGTGATGATCGATGCCAGTAAAAAGGACTTTATGATGAAAAATCTCTCTGTAGAACATTTCTATTCTGATGCATTTACTGCATCTAAATAATATTGAGGGTAATTTATGAAAGCGGTCATCCTGGCTGGTGGACTTGGTACCAGACTAAGTGAAGAAACAATTGTAAAACCAAAACCGATGGTAGAAATTGGTGGCAAGCCTATTCTTTGGCACATTATGAAAATGTATTCTGTGCATGGTATCAAGGATTTTATTATCTGCTGTGGTTATAAAGGATATGTGATTAAAGAATATTTTGCGAACTACTTCCTTCACATGTCAGATGTAACATTCCATATGGCTGAAAACCGTATGGAAGTTCACCATAAACGTGTTGAACCATGGAATGTCACATTGGTTGATACGGGTGATTCTTCAATGACTGGTGGTCGTCTGAAACGTGTTGCTGAATACGTAAAAGATGACGAGGCTTTCCTGTTTACTTATGGTGATGGCGTTGCCGACCTTGATATCAAAGCGACTATCGATTTCCATAAGGCTCACGGTAAGAAAGCGACTTTAACAGCTACTTTTCCACCAGGACGCTTTGGCGCATTAGATATCCAAGCTGGTCAGGTCCGGTCATTCCAGGAAAAACCGAAAGGCGATGGGGCAATGATCAATGGTGGTTTCTTTGTGTTGAATCCATCGGTTATCGATCTCATCGATAACGATGCAACAACATGGGAACAAGAGCCATTAATGACATTGGCACAACAGGGGGAGTTAATGGCTTTTGAACACCCAGGTTTCTGGCAGCCGATGGATACCCTACGTGATAAAGTTTACCTCGAAGGGCTGTGGGAAAAAGGTAAAGCTCCGTGGAAAACCTGGGAGTAACTAGATGATTGATAAAAATTTTTGGCAAGGTAAACGTGTATTCGTTACCGGCCATACTGGCTTTAAAGGAAGCTGGCTTTCGCTATGGCTGACTGAAATGGGTGCAATTGTAAAAGGCTATGCACTTGATGCGCCAACTGTTCCAAGTTTATTTGAGATAGTGCATCTTAATGATCTTATGGAATCTCATATTGGCGATATTCGTGATTTTGAAAAGCTGCGCAATTCTATTGCAGAATTTAAGCCAGAAATTGTTTTCCATATGGCAGCCCAGCCTTTAGTGCGCCTATCTTATGAACAGCCAATCGAAACATACTCAACAAATGTTATGGGTACTGTCCATTTGCTTGAAGCAGTTAAGCAAGTAGGTAACATAAAGGCAGTCGTAAATATCACCAGTGATAAGTGCTACGACAATCGTGAGTGGGTGTGGGGCTATCGTGAGAACGAACCCATGGGAGGGTACGATCCATACTCTAATAGTAAAGGTTGTGCAGAATTAGTCGCGTCTGCATTCCGGAACTCATTCTTCAATCCTGCAAATTATGAGCAACATGGCGTTGGTTTGGCGTCTGTGAGGGCTGGTAATGTCATAGGCGGAGGCGATTGGGCTAAAGACCGTTTAATTCCCGATATTCTGCGCTCATTTGAAAATAACCAGCAGGTTATTATTCGAAACCCATATTCTATCCGTCCATGGCAGCATGTACTGGAGCCTCTTTCTGGTTACATTGTGGTGGCGCAACGCTTATATACAGAAGGTGCTAAGTTTTCTGAAGGATGGAATTTCGGCCCGCGTGATGAAGATGCGAAGACGGTCGAATTTATTGTTGACAAGATGGTCACGCTTTGGGGTGATGATGCAAGCTGGTTACTGGATGGTGAGAATCATCCTCATGAGGCACATTATCTGAAACTGGATTGCTCTAAAGCAAATATGCAATTAGGATGGCATCCGCGTTGGGGATTGACTGAAACACTTGGTCGCATCGTAAAATGGCATAAAGCATGGATTCGCGGCGAAGATATGTTGATTTGTTCAAAGCGTGAAATCAGCGACTATATGTCTGCAACTACTCGTTAAGAAAATAAGTTTAAGGAATCAAAGTAATGACAGCAAATAACCTGCGTGAGCAAATTTCTCAGCTTGTCGCTCAGTATGCGAATGAGGCATTGAGCCCGAAACCTTTTGTTGCAGGTACAAGCGTTGTGCCTCCTTCCGGGAAGGTTATTGGTGCCAAAGAGTTACAATTGATGGTTGAGGCGTCTCTTGATGGATGGCTAACTACTGGTCGTTTCAATGATGCCTTTGAGAAAAAACTTGGGGAATTTATTGGGGTTCCTCATGTTTTAACGACTACATCTGGCTCTTCGGCAAACTTGCTGGCACTGACTGCGCTGACTTCCCCAAAATTAGGCGAGCGTGCTCTCAAACCTGGTGATGAGGTTATTACTGTCGCTGCTGGCTTCCCGACTACAGTAAACCCGGCGATCCAGAATGGTTTAATACCGGTATTCGTGGATGTTGATATCCCGACATATAATATCGATGCCTCTCTCATTGAAGCTGCAGTTACTGAGAAATCAAAAGCGATAATGATCGCTCATACACTCGGTAATGCATTTAACCTGAGTGAAGTTCGTCGGATTGCCGATAAATATAACTTATGGTTGATTGAAGACTGCTGTGATGCCCTTGGGACGACTTATGAAGGCCAGATGGTAGGTACCTTTGGTGACATCGGAACCGTTAGTTTTTATCCGGCTCACCATATCACAATGGGTGAAGGTGGTGCTGTATTCACCAGGTCAGGTGAACTGAAGAAAATTATTGAGTCGTTCCGTGACTGGGGCCGGGATTGTTATTGTGCGCCAGGATGCGATAACACCTGCGGTAAACGTTTTGGTCAGCAATTGGGGTCACTTCCTCAAGGCTATGATCACAAATATACTTATTCCCACCTCGGATATAATCTCAAAATCACGGACATGCAGGCAGCATGTGGTCTGGCTCAGTTAGAACGCGTGGAAGAGTTTGTAGAGCAGCGTAAAGCTAACTTTTCCTATTTGAAACAGGGTTTGCAATCTTGCACTGAATTCCTCGAATTACCAGAAGCAACAGAGAAATCAGACCCATCCTGGTTTGGCTTCCCTATCACCCTGAAAGAAACTAGCGGTGTTAACCGTGTCGAACTGGTGAAATTCCTTGATGAAGCAAAAATCGGTACACGTTTACTGTTTGCTGGAAATCTGATTCGCCAACCGTATTTTGCTAATGTGAAATATCGTGTAGTGGGTGAGTTGACAAATACCGACCGTATAATGAATCAAACGTTCTGGATTGGTATTTATCCAGGCTTGACTACAGAGCATTTAGATTATGTCGTAAGTAAGTTTGAAGAATTTTTTGGTTTAAATTTCTAATTTTTAGAATAGGATGCTTGATGTGAATAAGAAAATCCTAATGACTGGCGCTACTAGCTTTGTAGGTACCCATCTACTACATAGTCTCATAAAGGAAGGTTATAGTATTATTGCATTAAAGCGTCCTATAACCGAGCCAACGATTATCAATACCTTGATTGAATGGTTGAATATACAAGATATAGAAAAAATATGTCAATCATCTATGAATATTCATGCGATTGTCCATATTGCAACAGACTATGGTCGAAACAGAACCCCTATATCTGAACAATATAAATGTAATGTCCTATTACCAACAAGACTGCTTGAGTTAATGCCAGCGCTTAAAACTAAATTCTTTATTTCTACTGACTCTTTTTTTGGGAAATATGAGAAGCACTATGGATATATGCGTTCTTACATGGCATCTAAAAGACATTTTGTAGAACTATCAAAAATATACGTAGAGGAACATCCAGACGTTTGTTTTATAAATTTACGTTTAGAACATGTTTACGGTGAGAGGGATAAAGCAGGTAAAATAATCCCGTATATTATCAAAAAAATGAAAAACAATGAAGATATTGATTGTACGATCGCCAGGCAGAAAAGAGATTTTATTTATATAGACGATGTTGTTTCGGCCTATTTGAAAATTTTAAAGGAGGGTTTTAACGCTGGACACTATGATGTCGAGGTGGGGACTGGAAAATCGATAGAGCTAAAAGAAGTGTTTGAGATAATAAAAAAAGAAACGCATAGTAGTAGTAAGATAAATTATGGTGCAGTTGCGATGCGTGATGATGAGATTATGGAGTCACATGCAAATACCTCTTTCTTGACTCAATTAGGTTGGAGTGCCGAGTTTTCTATTGAGAAGGGTGTGAAAAAAATGTTGAGTATGAAAGATTAATGAATCGTATTATTAGAATGTTAGGTGTAGATAAAGCAATTCGTTATGTTATTTTTGGTAAGATAATATCTGTATTAACGGGTTTGCTGTTAATAATGTTAATATCACACCATTTATCTAAAGACGCACAGGGCTATTATTATACATTTAATTCAGTGGTGGCACTACAGATAATATTTGAATTGGGGCTATCAACGGTAATCATTCAATTCGCTAGCCACGAAATGTCAGCGTTAAAATATGATTATTCTGAACGAGATATTATAGGTGAAAGTAAAAATAAGCAACGTTACCTATCGTTATTTCGGTTGGCAATAAAATGGTATGCAGTAATAGCTTTGCTAATAATATTAATAGTCGGTCCCATCGGGTATGTTTTTTTTACGCAAAAAGAAGGCTTAGGTGTACCTTGGCAAGGGGCATGGTTATTATTAACAATAGTTACAGCTTTTAATATTTTTCTTGTTTCTGTACTTTCTGTCGCTGAAGGGAGTGGGTTAATTACTGATGTGAATAAAATGAGAATGTATCAGTCGCTGTTAGCTGGTATATTGGCAGTAAGCTTACTTATTAGTGGCTTTGGACTATATGCTACGTCTGCAATAGCTATTTCAGGGACTATCATCTTCTCCATATTTTCATATAAGTATTTTAAAAAAATTTTCCTGCAATCTTTAAGGTATAAAAATAAATATACTGAAGGTGGTATTTCATGGGTTAATGAAATATTTCCTATGCAATGGCGAATTGCTCTAAGTTGGATGTCAGGGTATTTTATTTATTTTGTTATGACCCCCATTGCATTCAAATATTTCGGGGCTATATATGCAGGGCAGTTAGGGATGTCTTTAACATTATGCAATATGGTAATGGCTACGGGCCTGGCTTGGATATCCACTAAATATCCAAAATGGGGAGTAATGGTTTCCAACAAACAACTTGCGGAACTGAGTAAATCGTTCAAAAGTGCAGTAATGCAATCATCCTTTTTTGTCTTGACAGGGTTAACTGGTGTATACATTTCATTATGGTTATTGAAATTATCTGGTTCAAACATTGGCGAGCGGTTTTTGGGATTGCAGGATTTTTTCTTTTTATCTTTAGCAATTATTGGTAATCACATTGTAGCTTGCTTTGCAACCTATATAAGAGCGCATAAAACTGAAAAAATGACATTGGCATCATGTATAATGGCTCTCTTGACTATAACTACAATGTTGTTTGTTGCATATTTAGAGTACTCGAGGTTCTACATGTTAATGTATGCAGCACTAACGTGGTTATATTTTGTTCCTCAAACTTATATAATCTTTAAAAAATTCAAGAGTTCTTATGAGTAAAAAACCTCTTCTTACTATTGCTATTCCGACATATAACCGCTCTTCATGTTTGGCTCGTTTACTTGATAGTATAATTCAACAGGAGAACTATTGTCATGATGAACTCGAGGTTATTGTTTGTGATAATGCTTCAACAGATGAAACAGCAAGAATAGCCAAGAGTGGCTTAGATAAAATAAGAAATAGTACTTATCATCTAAATGAAGAAAACTTAGGAATGGATGGTAACTTCCAGAAATGTTTTGAGTTATCAAATGGAAAATATCTTTGGATGATTGGCGATGATGATCTAATAGTCAAAAATGGTATTTCGAAGGTTTTTTCGATATTAAAGTCCCGGCCTGCATTAGATATGGTGTATGTAAACTCAGCAGCAAAGACTGAGTTAAATTATAATGCTGATGTTAGGACGTCATTCTACACAAATGATGTAGATTTTATTTCAGACGTGAAAGTTATGTTCACGTTTATTTCTGGAATGATATGTAAGAAAACTGATGCAATTGTCAAAGCCGTTGGTATTTTCAGTCCGCAAACTACTGGAAAATATCTTATGCATTTAACATGGCAATTGCCATTACTTAAACAGGGTGGAGAGTTCGCAGTTATCCATAATAATATAATTGAGGCTGAGCCAGATAATTCAGGTGGATATCATTTATATAAGGTTTTTTCTAATAATCTTGCGACAATCTTTGATGTTTTTTATCCCAGAGAGCACCGTGTAAGTAAGAGAGTTCGCGCATCAGCATGTTTATTCTTACTTAACTTCATAGGCGATGAAGATAAAACCAAAAATTTTGCTACAAATAATTATTTAAGAGATTGCGATAGTGCATTTATAGATTTAATTATATATAAATATGGGCTTAGGTTTTTCTATCTATACCCTAAAACTGTGCCTTTATTTAGAAAAATAAAATATATTATAAAGACGGTTTTAATGCATAAATAAAAATTATTCAAGGTGGTTTGCTGAAAACGACTTATAGGACTATCTAATGCTTGTCTATATTTTAAGATTAAAATTAAATCTTATCATATCATTATTGAGTAAAGTTAGGCGGAAATTAAAAGCGAAGTTTTTTGTTCTGCTTAGCGGATATGATTTTAAAATGGTTGGGAAGAATTTTAAATTGAATGTCAAACCGTACTCTGCAAAAAATAACACCTCTTCCAAATGGGGTAGTATGCGGGTTGGTGATAACTGCTGGATTGAAGCTGTATATAATTATGGTGATGAAAAATTTGAACCTTATTTGTACATAGGTGATCGTATATGTTTAAGTGATAATGTTCATATTTCTTGCGTATCATGTTTAATTTTAGAAAACGATATATTAATTGGTAGCAAAGTTTATATAGGCGATCATAGCCATGGCAGTTATAAAGTATGCAGTCCGAAAATAGAACCGCCAGCAAATAAGCCATTAGGTGATATTGCTCCTATTAAAATAGGTAATTGCTGCTGGATTGGAGATAATGCAGTAATTCTGGCTGGTAGTGAAATTTGTGATGGCTGTGTAATCGCAGCTAATTCAGTCGTCAAGGATTTAAAAGTCGATAAGCCATGTTTAATTGGTGGGGTTCCTGCTAAAGTAATAAAGGTATTTTAAAATGAATGTTTTTATCAGTATTTGTATACCGTCTTATAATAGAGCTGAGTTTTTAGAGCCACTACTGGATAGCATATATAATCAAGATTATTGTTTAAACAATAATGATTTTGAGGTCATTGTTTGTGAAGATAAATCTCCACAAAGAGATGAGATAAACTCTATTATCGAAAACTATAAAGCAAAAAATAATAAACATAATCTTCATGTTAATTTCAATGAAGATAATTTAGGCTATGATAAGAATTTAAAAAAATGCATTAGTTTGACGACAGGTAAATATTGCATGATCATGGGCAACGATGATCTATTAGCAGATGGAGCGTTATCAAAAATAGTGAAAGTTTTGAAGGCTAATCCTGAAATTGTATTGGCTACGCGAGCGTATGGTTGGTTTAAGGAAAATCCGAATGAGTTATGTGATACTGTTCGTCATTTAACAGACGATACTTTATTTCAGCCGGGGGCTGATGCCATTAAATTTTTCTTCCGTAGAGTTGGAGTTATTTCAGGCTTTATTGTCAATGCTGAAAAAGCAAAAAAACTATCGAGTGATTTATTTGATGGGCGTTTATATTATCAAATGTACCTTGCTGGTATGCTAATGGCTGAAGGTCAGGGATACTATTTTAGCGACGTGATGACATTGTCGAGGGATACAGAGGCTCCTGACTTTGGTAACGCTGGAACTGAAAAAGGAGTTTTCACCCCGGGGGGGTATAAACCAGAGGGCCGTATACATATGGTTGAAGGCTTGTTGCTAATTGCAAAATATATAGAAGATACAACAAAAATTGATGGCGTTTATGCTGGAATTAGAAAAGACTTAGCGAACTATTTTTATCCTTATATTCGAGATCAACTCGACTTGCCTCTTTATACTTATATTAAAATGATAAATAAATTTCGGGAAATGGGATTTTCAAATGAAAAGCTTTTCTATGTGCATGCCTTTTTAGGGTATGTACTAAAACGGAGGGGCTATGATGCTTTAATTAAATACATTCGTAGCAAAAAAGGCGGTACTCCGCGTCTTGGTATTTAACCTCCACTTTCAAAAAATGTTATGAATATACTTCTTGCTGCGATATTAGGCGTTAACTTATTTTCTCCATATATTAGTTCGTGGATGGTGGGTATGCTGCCATTTCCACCAGGAGCAATCCTAAGGGATGTACTCAATGTATTTTTTGTGGCGTTAGTGCTAGTTCGATTTGTCATTGATAGGAAAAAAACTTATTTTCCGTTGATTTTTACTATTTTTTCATGGTCGGCGGTAATACTATGGGTAATAGCGTTAACTATATTCTCACCGGATAAAATTCAAGCAATTATGGGGGGGCGGAGTTATATTTTATTCCCGGCAGTTTTCATAGCATTAGTGATTTTAAAAGTATCATACCCGCAATCCTTAAATATTGAAAAAATAGTTTGCTACATAATTTTTCTAATGTTTATAGTTGCGACAATATCTATTATTGATGTACTAATGAATGGAGAGTTCATTAAATTGCTCGGATATGATGAGCATTATGCAGGAGAACAATTAAACTTAATTAATAGCTATGATGGGATGGTCCGGGCTACAGGCGGTTTTAGTGATGCTCTCAATTTTGGATATATGCTCACATTAGGTGTTTTGTTATGTATGGAGTGTTTTTCCCAAGGATATAAAAGATTATTGATGCTTATTATTAGTTTTGTGCTATTTATAGCGATCTGCATGAGTCTTACTAGAGGAGCAATACTTGTTGCTGCGCTTATTTACGCACTTTATATAATTTCAAATCGGAAGATGCTTCTTTGTGGAATAACTTTATTTGTAATAATTATACCCGTTTTAGCAATTTCTACTAATATTTTTGACAACTATACAGAAATTTTGATCGGCAGGTTTACAGATTCGTCTCAGGCATCGCGTGGATCTACACAGGGACGGATAGATATGGCAATTAATTCATTAAACTTCCTGTCAGAACATCCATCAGGTATAGGTCTGGGTACTCAAGGTTCAGGAAACATGCTTTCGGTAAAAGATAATAGGTTAAATACGGATAATTATTTTTTCTGGATCGCCCTTGAGACTGGTATTATTGGCTTAATCATAAATATTATTTATCTAGCAAGTCAATTTTATTCTTCAACTTTACTAAATAGAATATATGGCAGTCATTGTAGCAATATGCACTATAGATTATATTTTCTCTTTGGAAGTATATATTTTATAAGTGCAGCGTTAAGTTCAGCACCTTCGTCATCAACTTTTTCTATATATTATTGGACAGTTTTAGCTTTGATTCCATTTTTAAAATTAACAAATAGACGGTGCACGCGATAATGAATAATAAAAAGGTTTTGATGGATATTAGTTGGTCTAATAAAGGGGGTATTGGACGTTTTACTGATGAAATTTCTAAACTACTATGTGATATATCTAAGGAGGAACTATATAGAAAATGTGCTTCTCCGCTGGCCCCATTAGGTTTAGCAGTCAATATTTTTCTGCGAAAGAAAACTGATGTGGTTTTTCTTCCTGGCTATATCCCACCACTTTTTTGTTCGAAAAAGTTCATAATAACAATACATGATCTAAATCATCTGGATTTAAATGATAATTCCTCTCTTTTTAAGAGGTTATTTTATAATTTTATAATAAAGCGCGGTTGTAGAAAAGCATATAAAATATTCACAGTTTCGAATTTTTCAAAAGAAAGAATAGTAGCATGGTCAGGTGTAAACCCTAATAAAATAGTCACGGTATATAATGGGGTATCTAGTCTATTTAATGCCGATGTAAAACCATTGAATTTAGGCTATAAATATTTGCTATGTGTAGGAAACAGAAAAACTCATAAGAATGAGAAGTGTGTTATATCTGCCTTTGCCAAAGCAGATATTGATCCAGCAATAAAACTCGTTTTTACTGGTAATCCTTGTAATGATTTAGAAAAACTAATAATACAACATGGTTTAAGTGAACGTGTAAAGTTCTTTGGGTTCGTGTCTGAAAAAGATTTACCATCGTTATATAAGGGCTCGTTAGGATTAGTTTTCCCTTCTTTATATGAAGGTTTTGGATTACCTGTAGTGGAGAGCATGGCCTGTGGTATTCCTGTATTAACTTCTCTAACTTCATCATTGCCAGAGGTGGCTGGAGATGCAGCGATTCTTGTCGACCCTCTTTCGGAAGATGCTATTACTAAAGGAATTTCGAGGTTAATTAATGATTCTGAACTTCGTAAGCATTTAATCCAAAAGGGGCTTTTGCGGGCAAAGAGGTTCAATTGGCAAAACGTGGTTAGTGAGATTGAAATGGTACTGACAGAGGCATGTGATGGAAATAAATGAAATAAAAATATCTCTCGTTCATGAGTGGTTATTAAGTTATGCAGGCTCCGAACAGGTATCATCTGCCATCCTGCATATTTTCCCTGAAGCGAAGTTATATTCGGTGGTTGATTTTCTAACGGATGAACAAAGAAGACATTTTCTGGGGAAATATGCGACTACCACATTTATTCAAAATTTACCTAAAGCTAAAAAATTTTACCAGAAATATTTACCACTAATGCCACTGGCTATTGAACAACTTGATTTATCAGATGCTAATATCATCATTAGTAGCGCCCATTCCGTTGCAAAAGGTGTTATTTCCGGACCAGATCAGCTTCACATTAGCTATGTTCATTCTCCTATTCGATATGCGTGGGATTTACAGCATCAGTACCTTAATGAGTCTAACCTGAATAAAGGAATTAAAGGTTGGTTAGCAAAATGGCTTCTTCACAAAATACGAATTTGGGATTCTCGAACCGCAAATGGGGTTGATCATTTTATAGCTAATTCTCAATATATCGCGCGTAGAATTAAAAAAGTATACAGACGTGAGGCTTCAGTTATATATCCGCCTGTAGATGTGGATAATTTTGAAGTAAAAAATGAAAAGCAAGACTATTATTTCACAGCATCCCGTATGGTACCCTACAAACGTATTGATCTTATTGTCGAAGCCTTTAGTAAAATGCCGGAAAAGAAATTAGTAGTTATTGGTGATGGACCGGAGATGAAAAAAATAAAGAGCAAGGCTACAGACAATATAAAATTGCTCGGTTATCAATCTTTTCCTGTTTTAAAAGAGTATATGCAGAGCGCCAGGGCGTTTGTTTTTGCAGCGGAAGAGGACTTTGGAATAATACCTGTCGAAGCTCAAGCTTGCGGTACCCCTGTTATTGCCTTTGGGAAGGGAGGGGCCTTAGAAACCGTTCGCCCACTAGGTATAGAGGAACCGACTGGCATTTTCTTCAAGGAACAGAATATTGCTTCTTTGCATGAAGCTGTTAGTGAGTTTGAAAAAAATGCATCATTTTTTACATCTCAGGCTTGTAGAAAAAATGCAGAAAAATTTTCTCGATCAAGATTTGAACAAGAATTTAAGAACTTTGTTAATGAAAAGTGGAATCTTTTCAAAACAGAACAGATTATTAAACGTTAATTATGGTTTATTGAATGTCTAAATTAATACCAGTAATAATGGCCGGTGGGATTGGTAGCCGTTTGTGGCCACTTTCACGTGAAGAGCATCCGAAACAGTTTTTAAGCGTAGATGGTGAATTATCTATGCTGCAAAACACCATTAAAAGATTGACTCCTCTTTTGGCTGGAGAACCTTTAGTCATTTGTAATGATAGTCACCGCTTCCTTGTCGCTGAACAACTTCGAGCTATAAATAAACTAGCAAATAACATCATATTAGAGCCAGTGGGGCGTAATACAGCCCCAGCTATAGCGCTGGCCGCTTTTTGTTCACTTCAGAATGTCGTCGATGAAGACCCGCTTTTGCTTGTCCTTGCTGCGGATCATGTCATCCGCGATGAGAAAGTGTTTCTTAAAGCTATCAATCACGCTGAATTTTTTGCAACACAAGGTAAGCTAGTAACGTTTGGTATTGTACCCACACAGGCCGAAACTGGCTACGGTTATATTTGTAGAGGTGAAGCAATCGGGGAAGATGCTTTTTCTGTAGCCGAATTTGTAGAGAAGCCTGATTTCGATACAGCGCGTCATTATGTAGATTCAGAGAAATATTATTGGAACAGCGGTATGTTCCTTTTTCGTGCAAGTAGTTACTTACAAGAATTAAAGGATCTGTCCCCCGATATTTACCAAGCATGTGAAAATGCGGTAGGGAGTATTAATCCTGATCTTGATTTTATCCGTATTGATAAAGAAGCATTCGCAATGTGCCCTAGTGATTCTATCGATTATGCGGTAATGGAACATACTAGGCATGCAGTTGTCGTACCGATGAATGCCGGCTGGTCAGATGTGGGGTCATGGTCTTCACTGTGGGATATTTCTAAGAAAGATCCACAACGTAATGTATTACATGGCGATATTTTTGCATATAATAGTAAAGATAATTATATCTATTCTGAAAAATCGTTTATTAGTACAATCGGAGTAAATAATTTAGTTATCGTGCAGACAGCAGATGCCTTATTAGTATCTGATAAAGATTCAGTCCAGGATGTTAAAAAAGTTGTTGATTATTTAAAAGCTAATAATAGAAACGAACATAAAAAACATTTAGAGGTTTTCCGACCGTGGGGAAAATTTAGCGTAATTCATAGTGGCGATAATTATTTAGTTAAAAGAATAACTGTTAAACCAGGCGCGAAGTTTGCTGCTCAGATGCATCTCCATCGTGCTGAGCATTGGATAGTGGTATCTGGTACTGCTTGTATTACTAAGGGGGAAGAAATTTTTACAATTTCGGAGAATGAATCAACATTTATACCTGCTAATACAGTTCATACGTTAAAAAACCCCGCGACTATTCCATTAGAACTAATAGAAATTCAATCTGGCACCTATCTTGCGGAGGATGATATTATTCGCCTGGAGAAACATTCTGGATATCTGGAGTAATGAATTGATGAAAAATATATATAATACTTACGATGTTATCAACAAATCTGGAATTAATTTTGGAACCAGTGGTGCCCGCGGCCTTGTTACCGATTTTACACCCGAAGTTTGCGCAGCATTTACCATTTCCTTTTTGACAGTAATGCAGCAAAGATTCTCATTTACAACGGTTGCGCTCGCAATTGATAATCGTCCAAGCAGTTACGCGATGGCTCAAGCTTGTGCTGCTGCTTTGCAAGAAAAAGGAATTAAAACCGTTTACTATGGCGTAATTCCAACACCTGCTTTAGCTCATCAATCAATTTCCGATAAAGTACCTGCAATCATGGTTACTGGCAGTCATATCCCTTTTGACCGTAATGGCCTGAAATTTTATAGGCCAGATGGTGAAATTACTAAAGATGATGAGAATGCTATTATTCATGTTGAAGCCTCATTTATGAAGCCTAAGCTTGAACAATTGACAATTTCCACAATCGCTGCTGGAAATTATATTCTACGATATACCTCATTATTTCCAATGCCATTCTTAAAAAATAAGCGCATTGGAATTTATGAGCATTCTAGTGCGGGTCGTGATCTCTATAAGACGTTATTCAAAATGTTGGGTGCTACAGTTGTTAGTTTAGCAAGGAGCGACGAATTTGTTCCTATTGATACTGAAGCTGTAAGTGAAGATGATAGAAATAAAGCAATCACATGGGCAAAAAAATATCAGTTAGATGCTATATTTTCAACTGATGGTGATGGAGATCGCCCTCTGATAGCTGACGAATATGGAAATTGGTTAAGAGGAGATATATTAGGCCTTCTGTGCTCTCTCGAATTAGCTGCTGATGCAGTCGCTATTCCTGTAAGCTGCAACAGTACAATCTCATCTGGTAACTTTTTTAAACATGTGGAACGAACAAAGATTGGTTCACCCTATGTGATTGCAGCATTTGCTAAATTATCTGCAAACTATAATTGTATAGCTGGTTTTGAAGCGAATGGTGGCTTTCTGCTAGGTAGCGATGTTTATATTAATCAGCGTTTACTTAAGGCATTACCAACACGTGATGCTTTATTACCTGCCATTATGCTTCTGTTTGGTAGCAAGGACAAAAGTATTAGTGAGCTTGTTAAAAAACTTCCTGCTCGCTATACCTATTCAAACAGATTACAGGATATAAGTGTTAAAACAAGTATGTCTCTAATAAATCTTGGTCTGACAGATCAAGAGGATTTTTTGCAGTATATTGGTTTTAATAAACATCATATATTACATTCTGATGTTACTGATGGCTTTAGAATCACTATCGATAACAATAATATTATTCATTTACGACCTTCAGGCAATGCCCCTGAGTTGCGTTGCTATGCGGAGGCTGACTCGCAAGAGGATGCATGTAATATTGTTGAAACTGTTCTCTCTAATATCAAAAGCAAACTGGGTAGAGCTTAATGGCTGTTGATATAGAGCGTTTCTTTCCAGTAATACTTTGTCTGGTTATCTGGTACCCAGGTTGAGGGTGAGGATTAAATGGATCGTTTTGATAATAAGTATAACCCAAATTTATGCAAAATATTATTGGCTATATCAGATTTATTGTTTTTTAATGTAGCCTTATGGGCATCGCTAGGTGTTGTATATTTAATCTTTGATGAAGTTCAGCGATTTGTACCACAAGAGCAATTGGATAATCGATTTATATCACATTTTATTCTATCTATAGTATGCGTTGGATGGTTTTGGGTTCGGCTGCGTCACTATACATATCGAAAGCCATTCTGGTATGAGTTGAAAGAGGTTATTCGTACTATCGTTATTTTTGCTGTGTTTGATTTGGCTTTAATTGCTTTTACAAAATGGCAGTTTTCACGCTATGTCTGGGTGTTTTGTTGGACTTTTGCCATAATCCTGGTGCCTTTTTTTCGCGCACTTACAAAGCATTTATTGAACAAGCTAGGTATCTGGAAGAAAAAAACTATCATCCTGGGGAGCGGACAGAATGCTCGTGGTGCATATTCTGCGCTGCAAAGTGAGGAGATGATGGGGTTTGATGTTATCGCTTTTTTTGATACGGATGCGTCAGATGCTGAAATAAATATGTTGCCGGTGATAAAGGATACTGAGACTATTTGGGATTTAAATCGTACAGGTGATGTCCATTATATCCTTGCTTATGAATACACCGAGTTGGAGAAAACACATTTTTGGCTACGTGAACTTTCAAAACATCATTGTCGTTCTGTTACTGTCGTCCCCTCGTTTAGAGGATTGCCGTTATATAATACAGATATGTCTTTTATCTTTAGCCATGAAGTTATGTTATTAAGGATACAAAATAACTTGGCTAAAAGGTCGTCCCGTTTTCTCAAACGGACATTTGATATTGTTTGTTCAATAATGATTCTTATAATTGCATCACCACTTATGATTTATCTGTGGTATAAAGTTACTCGAGATGGTGGTCCGGCTATTTATGGTCACCAGCGAGTAGGCCGGCATGGAAAACTTTTTCCATGCTACAAATTTCGTTCTATGGTTATGAATTCTCAAGAGGTACTAAAAGAACTTTTGGCTAACGATCCTATTGCCAGAGCTGAATGGGAAAAAGATTTTAAACTGAAAAATGATCCTCGAATCACAGCTGTAGGTCGATTTATACGTAAAACTAGCCTTGATGAGTTGCCACAACTTTTTAATGTACTAAAAGGTGATATGAGCCTGGTTGGACCACGACCTATCGTTTCGGATGAACTGGAGCGTTATTGTGATGATGTTGATTATTATTTGATGGCAAAGCCGGGCATGACAGGTCTATGGCAAGTGAGTGGGCGTAATGATGTTGATTATGACACTCGTGTTTATTTTGATTCCTGGTATGTTAAAAACTGGACGCTTTGGAATGATATTGCCATTCTGTTTAAAACAGCGAAAGTTGTTTTGCGGCGAGATGGTGCGTATTAAGCTTACCGAGAAGTACTGAATAATAATTGTATAAAATAGCCTGCGTAAAATCTGAACGCATCAATCGCTACCTTAATATCATACCTTTGAGTTAACATACTATTCACCTTTAACCTGCCATGACCGTTTGTGGCAGGGTTTCCACACCTGACAGGAGTATGTAATGTCCAAGCAACAGATCGGCGTCGTCGGTATGGCAGTGATGGGGCGCAACCTCGCGCTCAACATCGAAAGCCGTGGTTATACCGTCTCCGTTTTCAACCGCTCCCGTGAAAAGACCGAAGAAGTGATTGCCGAGAATCCCGGCAAAAAGCTGGTGCCTTATTACACGGTGAAAGAGTTTGTTGAATCCCTCGAAACGCCTCGTCGTATCCTGTTAATGGTGAAAGCGGGCGCAGGTACTGATGCAGCTATCGATTCGCTGAAACCGTATCTGGAAAAAGGCGATATCATTATTGATGGCGGTAACACCTTCTTCCAGGACACAATCCGTCGCAATCGCGAGCTGTCTGCGGAAGGTTTTAACTTTATCGGTACCGGTGTTTCCGGTGGTGAAGAGGGCGCGCTGAAAGGGCCATCTATCATGCCTGGCGGTCAGAAAGATGCCTATGAACTGGTGGCGCCGATCCTGACGAAGATTGCTGCCGTGGCGGAAGATGGCGAACCGTGCGTGACCTATATCGGCGCCGATGGTGCTGGTCACTACGTCAAGATGGTCCACAATGGTATTGAATATGGCGATATGCAGCTTATCGCTGAAGCTTACTCCCTGCTGAAAGGCGGCCTGAACCTCAGCAATGAAGAGTTGGCGAACACTTTTACTGAGTGGAATAACGGCGAGCTGAGCAGCTATCTGATCGACATCACTAAAGACATCTTCACTAAAAAAGATGAAGACGGAAACTACCTGGTGGATGTCATTCTTGATGAAGCCGCCAACAAAGGGACCGGTAAATGGACCAGCCAGAGCGCGCTGGATCTGGGTGAACCGCTGTCGCTGATTACCGAATCCGTCTTTGCGCGTTACATCTCTTCGTTGAAAGCGCAACGTGTTGCCGCATCTAAAGTGCTCTCCGGGCCGAAAGCGCAGCCGGCAGGCGACAAAGCTGAATTTATCGAGAAAGTGCGTCGCGCGCTGTATCTTGGCAAGATCGTCTCCTATGCGCAGGGCTTCTCGCAGCTACGCGCCGCGTCTGATGAATATCACTGGGATCTCAACTACGGCGAGATTGCTAAGATTTTCCGTGCGGGTTGTATCATTCGCGCTCAGTTCCTGCAGAAAATCACCGATGCCTACGCAGAAAACGCTGGTATTGCCAATTTGCTGTTAGCGCCTTACTTCAAGAAAATTGCTGATGAGTACCAGCAGGCGCTGCGTGATGTTGTGGCTTACGCGGTGCAGAACGGCATTCCGGTGCCGACATTCTCTGCGGCAGTGGCCTACTATGACAGCTATCGCGCCGCAGTACTGCCAGCTAACTTAATTCAGGCGCAGCGTGACTACTTTGGTGCGCACACCTATAAACGTACTGATAAAGAAGGCATTTTCCATACCGAATGGTTGGAGTAATTTCTGCAAAAATGTTTAAGCCCGGTTTAATACCGGGCTTTTTTTATCTCTATTCTTATTGATTTATCGCTTTTGCTTAATATTAACTTAATAATCTGTGTTTATCGTAATGAAGATAATCTGAATTGTTTTCGTCTGCGTTGCACTTTATATACTCAGGCGTTAAAACTTTAATATCTTATCAGGATGCGAAATACATCATGATTCATAATTAAGTTAATTCTGAGAGCGAATAATGAAAATCACGATATCCGGGACGGGTTATGTTGGCTTGTCTAATGGTTTGCTTATTGCACAACATCATGATGTGGTGGCGTTAGACATTGTTCCTTCCCGTGTTGAACTGTTAAATGATCGGATATCTCCGATTGTTGATAAAGAAATTCAGCAATTTTTAAAGGAAGATAACATCAGATTCAGAGCAACGCTGGATAAGTTTGATGCGTACCAGAATGCAGATTACGTCATTATTGCTACGCCTACGGATTACGATCCCAAAACCAACTATTTTAATACGTCCAGTGTGGAATCGGTCATTCAGGATGTGATCAGCATCAACCCCGCAGCCGTGATGATTATTAAGTCTACGGTGCCGGTTGGCTTCACGACGGCAATGCGTCAGAAGTTTGCGACAGAAAATATCATTTTCTCTCCGGAGTTTTTACGTGAAGGTAAAGCCCTTTACGATAACCTTTATCCCTCCCGTATCGTGATTGGGGAACAGTCTGAGCGCGCCAGAGAATTTGCCGCATTACTCCAGGAAGGCGCTATTAAACAGGAGATTCCGACGCTGTTTACGGACTCCACTGAGGCGGAAGCTATTAAACTTTTCGCCAATACTTATCTCGCTATGCGAGTCGCTTATTTTAATGAATTAGACAGCTATGCTGAAACGTTAGGATTAAATACCCGACAAATTATTGAAGGGGTGTGCCTCGACCCGCGTATTGGCAATCATTATAATAATCCCTCTTTTGGTTATGGCGGATATTGTTTGCCAAAAGATACCAAACAGTTGCTGGCCAATTATCAGTCGGTGCCTAATAATATTATCTCCGCTATCGTTGAAGCAAACCGTACGCGTAAAGATTTTATTGCCGACGCTATCCTCGCCAGAAAGCCTAAAGTGGTAGGCATTTATCGCCTGATTATGAAGAGTGGCTCCGATAACTTCCGCGCCTCATCGATTCAGGGGATTATGAAGCGCATTAAAGCGAAAGGCGTAGAGGTCATCATCTATGAGCCGGTAATGGAAGAAGATACTTTCTTTAACTCACGCCTTGAACGTGATTTGCACTACTTTAAACAGCAGGCGGATGTCATTATTTCCAACAGGATGGCGGCAGAGCTTTTGGATGTCGCTGAAAAAGTGTATACCCGCGATCTTTTCGGTAGTGATTAATAAGGCAATCGGGGCTGATGAGTCCCGATGATTTATTGACCAAATGGAAATAATGTCTGATTTTTATCATTAATCCTATGGCATATATTTGCTTTATGACTACACTGTCTCCAGCTTCATCCTTTTTTTAGTTAGGGTATCTATGACAGTGGATAGTAATACGTCTTCCGGGCGTGGGAACGATCCGGAACAGATTGATTTGATTGAGTTATTGCTACAGTTATGGCGTGGGAAGATGACCATTATTGTAGCCGTTATTATCGCCATTTTGCTGGCCGTAGGCTACCTGATGATAGCCAAAGAAAAATGGACATCCACGGCGATTATTACCCAACCTGATGCCGCGCAGGTTGCCACCTATACCAACGCGCTCAACGTCTTGTATGGCGGGAATGCCCCCAAAATCTCTGAAGTGCAGGCGAATTTTATAAGCCGCTTTAGTTCTGCGTTTTCCGCATTATCGGAAGCGCTGGATAATCAGAAAGAGCGGGAAAAGCTCACCATTGAACAGTCGGTAAAGGGGCAGACGCTGCCGCTCTCGGTTTCTTATGTGAGTACTACCGCTGAAGGGGCGCAGCGTCGGCTGGCGGAATATATCCAACAGGTGGATGAAGAGGTCGCTAAGGAACTGGAAGTTGACCTGAAAGATAACATCACGCTGCAAACCAAAACGTTGCAGGAGTCCCTTGAGACGCAGGAAGTTGTGGCGCAGGAGCAAAAAGATCTGCGTATTAAGCAAATCGAAGAAGCGTTGCGCTATGCGGATGAGGCCAAAATCACGCAGCCGCAGATTCAGCAAACCCAGGATGTTACCCAGGACACGATGTTCCTGTTGGGGAGCGATGCGCTAAAATCGATGATACAGAACGAAGCGACGCGTCCACTGGTCTTTTCTCCGGCCTATTTCCAGACGAAGCAGACACTGCTGGACATTAAAAATCTGAAAGTGACTGCCGATACGGTGCACGTCTATCGTTATGTGATGAAGCCGACGCTGCCGGTCCGTCGCGATAGCCCGAAAAAAGCCATTACCCTTGTGCTGGCTGTATTGCTGGGTGGGATGATCGGTGCCGGGATTGTGCTGGGACGCAATGCGCTACGTAGCTATAAGCCAAAAGCCTTGTAAGCTTCTTTGCCGGATGGTGGTCGGCTACGACAGGTAAGATTTCTCATTAAAAAACCGGGCATTGCCCGGTTTTTTTTTACGCTTATTGATGACGCTTACGAAGATTGTCGATCACGGTGGTGAGGTTGAGATCCTGATCCTGCAACAGCACCAGCAGGTGGTACATCAAATCAGACGCTTCATTGGTTAATTCAAAACGATCATTGACGGTGGCCGCCAGCGCGGTTTCTACACCTTCTTCGCCAACTTTTTGCGCAATACGTTTGGTACCGCTGGCGTACAGTTTCGCCGTGTAAGAGCTGGTCGGATCGGCGGTTTTGCGCTCTGCCAGTAGCTGCTCCAGTTGATACAGGAATAACCACTGATGGCTGGCGTCGCCAAAGCAGCTACTGGTACCTTTGTGGCAGGTCGGCCCGACAGGGTTTGCCAGCACCAGCAGTGTATCGTTGTCGCAATCTGGCGCAATGCTGACGACATTCAGCACATGGCCTGAGGTTTCGCCTTTGGTCCATAAACGCTGTTTCGTGCGTGAGAAGAACGTGACATGGCCGGATTCAATGGTTTTATCCAGCGCTTGTGGGTTCATATAGCCCAGCATCAATACTTCGCCGGATACCGCATGTTGCACGATGGCTGGCATCAGGCCATCGGTTTTTTCCCAGTCCAGCTCGCGGCGTTGTTGCTCTGTTAACATATCCTGATCTCCACGCCCTGGCCTGCCAGGTACGCTTTTAATTCGCCAATATTGATGATTTGCTTGTGAAAAACGGAGGCGGCAAGCGCGCCGTCGACATCGGCATCACGGAATGCCTCAAGAAAGTGTTCCATAGTGCCCGCGCCGCCGGAGGCGATCAGCGGCACGCGGCAAACGTCACGGACTTTTTTCAACTGCGTCAGATCGTAACCGTTACGCACGCCGTCCTGGTTCATCATATTCAGGACGATTTCCCCCGCGCCGCGCTGTTGTACCTCTTGCACCCAATCCAGCGTCTCCCACTGCGTCACGCGGGTACGGTTTTCATCGCCGGTATACTGGTTAACATGATATTTCCCCGTGGCGTCGTCAAACCAGGTATCAATCCCGACGACAATGCACTGTACGCCAAAACGGTCAGCCAGACGGGTAATCAGCGTTGGGTCAGCCAGTGCAGGGGAATTGATAGAGATCTTATCCGCCCCGAAAGAGAGAATTTTGGCGGCGTCGTCAATTGACCGGATACCGCCCGCTACACAAAACGGAATGTCGATCACCTCGGCAACGCGCGCCACCCAGCTTTTATCGACTACGCGACCATCGCTGGAGGCGGTAATGTCATAGAACACCAGTTCGTCCGCGCCTTCGTCGGCATAGCGTTTGGCCAGCGGAACGATATCGCCAATGATCTCATGGTTGCGAAACTGTACGCCTTTCACCACCTGACCATCACGAACATCCAGACACGGAATTATACGTTTTGCCAGCATTGGATGGCCTCCTTAACGGTAAATTTCCCTTCTAACAGCGCGCGCCCGACAATCACGCCGCGCACGCCGGTGCCGCGCAGGGCGGCAATATCATCGATATCGCCAATACCGCCGGAGGATTGAAAGGCGATCTGCGGATATCTGGCGCATACTTCTTCATACAGTGACACGTTAGAGCCCGCCAGCGTGCCGTCGCGAGAAATATCGGTACACAGTACATGTTTCAGGCCGACGGGGAGATAGGTCTCCACCAGTTGTTCCAGCGAGACGCCGGAATTTTCCTGCCAGCCGCTAACCGCCACCTGCTTGTTGCCGTGTTCGTCTATGCGAACGTCCAGCGCCAGCACCAGCGCCTGCGCGCCAAAACGTTCAAACCAGCCTTTCACCACGTCAGGGGATTTCACCGCCGTTGAACCGATGACCACACGGGCAACGCCAGCTTTCAGTAATGCCGCAACGTCTTCTTCGGTACGCACGCCGCCGCCGACCTGAACAGGCACGTTCACGCCCGCGACCAGGGTTTTAATCAGCGGTATCTGTCGCTTAGCCGGATCTTTAGCGCCGGTCAGATCTACCAGATGTAGCACCCCGGCGCCCTGGGCGGCGTAATCCTGCAAACGGGGCAGGGGATCGTTACCGTAATCCCGCTGCCGGGCGTAGTCGCCCTGGTGGAGACGCACCACGGTGCCGTCAATTAAATCTAATGCCGGAATAATCATTACATCTCCAGGAAGTTTTTCAGCAACTGTGCGCCCGCCGCGCCCGAACGTTCCGGATGGAACTGTACGCCGAAGAAATTATCTTTCTGTACCGCCGCGGTAAACGGCTCGCCGTAATTGCACTGGGCGATAGTCCACGGGTTGACCGGCATCGCGTAGCTGTGAACAAAGTAAAAATAGGCGCCATCTTCAATGCCCTGAAACAGCCGGTTGCCCGCCTGCGGATACACGCGATTCCAGCCCATGTGCGGCAGCGGCAGACCAAAGTCGGTCATTTTCGGCACGTCTTGTTCGATAATGTTCAGCAGATCCACGCCGCGCGTCTCTTCGCTGCGACGACCCAGCAGTTGCATCCCTAAGCAGATACCCAGTACCGGCTGAGTACACGCTTTAATTAAGTCGATCAGTTCACGTTCGCGCAGTTGATCCATAGCGGCCTGCGCCGTGCCGACGCCGGGCAGAAAGAGTTTGTCAGCGCGTAATACGGTTTCCGCTTCGCGGCTGACCACCGGGGTGTAACCGTGGCGCGCCACGGCGGATTTCACCGAGCTTAAATTGGCGCAGCCGGTGTCAAGGATGACGACGTTCATCACAGCACTCCTTTCGAGGACGGTAATGTATCGCCCTCCACGCGAATAGCCTGGCGTAGAGTCCGACCAAAGGCTTTAAACAAACTTTCGACACGGTGGTGATCGTTTTTACCTTTAGTCTTGAGATGCAGAGTGACGCCCATCGTGTAAGAGAGTGAGCGGAAAAAGTGTTCAATCATCTCTGTGCTCAAATCGCCCACACGCTGGTAGGTAAATTCAGCTTTATATTCCAGATGCGGACGACCGGAAATATCCAGCGCGCAGCGCGCCAGACATTCATCCATCGGCAGTACAAAGCCAAAACGGCAGATACCGCGTTTGTCGCCGAGTGCCAGTTTTAATGCCTCACCGAGCGCCAGTCCGGTATCTTCTACCGTATGGTGATCGTCGATATAGAGATCGCCCTTAACGGTAATCTCCATACGAAAGCCGCCGTGGGTGGCGATTTGATCGAGCATATGGTCAAAGAAGCCGACGCCGGTATTAATCTTGCTGTTGCCTTCGCGATCCAGCCAGACGCTGACATCAATCTGTGTCTCTTTGGTGTTGCGGACCACATGCGCATAGCGATCGCGTTTCGTTAGCTGTTCGCCAATCATCGTCCAGTTCAGCGTTTCACGGTGATAGCGTAAACCAGTAATGCCCATATTATCAGCGAGCTGGATATCGGTCGCACGATCGCCAATCACATAGCTGTTGGCGCTATCCATCGCTTGTTCCGCAAGATAACGCTCCACCAGCTTCACTTTGGGCTTGCGGCAGTCGCAATCGTCTGCGGGCAGGTGAGGGCAGATCAGCACCTCATCAAAGCGTACGCCCTGAGAGGTGAAAATCTGCATCATCAGGTTGTGCGGTCCGTCGAAGTCCGCCTGCGGGAAACTTTGCGTGCCAAGTCCATCCTGGTTAGTGATCATCACCAGCTTAAAACCGGCTTTTTGCAGCTTCAGCAATACGGGAATCACCTCTGGCTCAAAGGCCAGTTTATCAAAGCGGTCTACCTGAAAATCGCTCGGTGGTTCGGAAATTAAGGTTCCGTCCCGGTCGATGAAAAGATACTTCTGACTCATACTGGCTCCGCACGTAAGGCGTCAATGACGCGCTGGTTTTCCTGGCGGGTGCCGACCGTAATCCGCAGGCAGCCGCTTAAAGAAGGTTGTTTATTCTGATCGCGTAAGATAATGCCCTGATCCCATAAGGATTTAAACACGCTGCTGGAGGCGGTAAACCGCGCCAGAATATAGTTGGTTTCAGAGTCAAAGACGTGTTCTACGCAGGCGGTCTGTTGCAGGGCATTCACCAGATACTGACGTTCCTGCACTGTCTGCGCCACGCGATCGCGCATTGCGTTTATTCCCTGCGGGCTCAGCGCCTGGGCGGCGATATCCGCCACTGGCGTAGAAAGCGGATAAGGGGCGATCACTTTTAATAGCAGGTTGATCACCTCTTCATTAGCCAGCGTAAAGCCGCAGCGCAGACCCGCCAGCGCAAAAGCTTTCGACAATGTGCGCAGGATAACCAGATGAGGATATTCAACCAGCCAGCCTGCCAGCGTGGCCTGCGGGCAAAACTCAATATAAGCTTCGTCGGCGACGACTATCGCTTTACCGCGTGTCAACTCCAGCAGCGTGCGCAGATCCTGCGGGTTGATAAGTTGCCCGGTGGGGTTATTGGGGCTACAAACGAATACCACTTTTGTGCCGTCAAGGTTGTCGGAAATCCCCTGTAGATCCAGCTGCCAGTTTTCAAGCGCGGGAACCGTCCGGCGCTCTACGCCAATGGTTTCGGCGCTGACGCTGTACATACCGTAAGTGGGCGGACAGTAGAGAATGGCGTCTTTCCCCGGTTCGCAGAAGGCGCGGATCACCAGCTCGATCCCTTCATCCGCGCCGCGGCTGACCAGCACCTGCTCCGGCTTTACGCCAGCATATTGCGCGTAGTTTTCAATCACGGCCTTTGGCTGGCATTCCGGGTAGCGGTTAAGCGTTTGTTGGGTGAGCTGAAACTCCACCGCTGTCGGGAATTCATTCGCGTTCAGCCAGACATCGCCGTTACCGCCCAGACGGCGGGCGGACTGATACGGTACCAGGTTGCGGACATTTTCACGGGCTAAGTCAGCGACGCTGAGAGTGTTTTCAGTGCTCATGCTTGCTCCTTGAGGGCGTTTACGCGCAGGGTCACGGCATTTTTATGGGCGGTCAGACGTTCTGCCGCCGCCAATGTTTCAATGGTTGATGCCAGAGCGGAAAAGCCCGCTTTCGACAGTTCCTGAACGGTCATCCGTTTCTGGAAATCCGCTAACCCAAGGCTGGAACAGGTAGCAGTATAGCCATAGGTCGGTAAAACATGGTTGGTTCCGGAAGCGTAATCACCGGCGGATTCCGGCGACCAGTCGCCGAGAAATACCGAGCCTGCGCTGGTAATCGCATCCACCAAATCGCGCGCATTGCGCGTCTGGATGATTAAGTGTTCCGGCCCATACTGATTAGAGATGGCGACGCACTGCGCTAAATCTTTGGTCACAATCAGACGGCTGGCGCTCAGGGCCTGACGGGCGGTGTCCGCGCGCGGCAGTTCTGCCAGTTGACGTTCTACCGCCTCCGCCACCTTGCGGGCAATGTCAGCATCAGGCGTCAGCAGAATCACCTGGGAATCCGGACCGTGCTCAGCCTGGGAGAGCAGGTCAGAAGCGACGAAATCCGGTGTTGCGCCGCTGTCGGCGATCACCAGCACTTCAGACGGCCCGGCAGGCATATCGATAGCCGCGCCGTCGAGGCGCTGGCTGACCTGACGCTTGGCTTCGGTTACAAAGGCGTTGCCGGGGCCAAAAATTTTATCCACTTTCGGTACGGACTCGCTGCCGAAGGCCAGAGCAGCAATCGCCTGCGCGCCGCCGACGTTAAAGATTTCCCGCACGCCACACAGTTGCGCCGCATAGAGGATTTCATCAGCGATGGGCGGCGGCGAGCACAGAACCACGTTCTGACATCCCGCAATGCGCGCCGGCGTCGCCAGCATCAGCACCGTTGAGAAGAGCGGAGCCGAGCCGCCGGGAATATACAGACCGACGGACGCGACGGGACGCGTAACCTGCTGGCAACGCACGCCTGGCTGGGTTTCCACATCTACAGGCGGTAGCGTCTGCGCGGAATGGAACGTTTCAATATTTTTGACGGCAGCGGCCATCGCCTGTTTTAATTCGTCGCTCAGACGCGCGCCGGCGGCGGCGATCTCTTCAGGGGTGACGCGTAGCGCTGTCACTTCTGTTTTATCAAATTTAGCGCTGTATTCACGCAGGGCATCGTCACCGCGCGTTTTTACATTATCCAGAATATCGCAGACCGTCCGGGTAATACTGTCAGAGGCGGAAATCGCCGGACGTGTCAGCAGCGCACGCTGCTGTTCAGGGCTACAGCTGTTCCAGTCAATCAAGGTATTGAAGCTCATGGTCTTTACTCCATCACAGGGTTCCGCCTTATCCGGCCTACTGAACCCAAAATATCAACGCATTACGTAGGCCTGATAAGCGCAGCGCCATCAGGCGTCAGATCACTCCATCATCTTCTCGATCGGCAGTACCAGAATCGAGCTGGCGCCAAGCGCTTTCAGTTTCTCCATGGTTTCCCAGAACAACGTTTCGCTGCTGACCATGTGCATCGCCACGCGCTGTTGCTCGCCCGCCAGCGGCAGAATTGTCGGCCTTTCAGCGCCTGGCAGCAGGGCGATAACCTCTTCCAGGCGTTCACTTGGCGCGTGCATCATGATGTATTTCGATTCGCGCGCCTGAATCACACCCTGAATACGGGTCAGCAATTTATCGATCAGCTGTTGCTTGCTCTGTGCCATCTCACCGTCGCGCTGAATCAGACAGGCTTTAGAGCGGTAGATAACTTCGACTTCACGCAGGCCGTTAGCTTCAAGCGTCGCGCCGGTAGAGACCAAATCGCAGATAGCGTCGGCCAGCCCCGCGCGCGGCGCGACTTCGACAGAACCATTTAACAGACACGATTTAAAAGAGACGCCTTTCTGATCGAGGTAGCGTTTGAGGAGGTGCGGATAAGAGGTGGCGATACGTTTACCGTCCAGCGCCGCCGGGCCGTCCCAGGCTTCGTCAACCGGCGTTGCCAGCGATAAACGGCAGCCGCCGAAGTCAAGACGGCGCAGGGTAAAATAGCGCGGATCTTCGCCCTGCGCGCGGCGGTTGAGTAGCTCTTCTTCCAGCACGTTCTCGCCGATAATGCCGAGATCGACCACGCCATCCATCACCAGACCCGGAATGTCATCATCACGCACGCGCAGGATATCAATCGGCATGTTTTCCGCCATCGCAATCAGGCGCTGAGTGTGTAAATTAATTTTTATGCCGCAGCGGGCCAGCAATTCTCGTGAATCATCGCTTAAACGGCCTGATTTCTGAATAGCTATGCGTAAGCGGGTGTTGTCTAACATTCTGCGTTCCTCTTTATCCTGTCTGAACCGGTCTGTATCGCGCGCCAAAAAAAAGCCCCCGGAAGATGATCTTCCGGGGGCTTTCTCATGCGTTCATGCACCACTGGAAGATCTGAATGTCTTCCAGCACACATCGCCTGAAAGACTAGTCAGGATGATGGTGATGATGGTGGTGTTTAAATTGAACGCGTGTCATAAAAATTCCGATGAATGCTTATTCATTTGATACCTTTAACCTAAACCACTTTTACGCCTTAAAGCAAGCGCTTTTTTCATTTCGCATTTATAGTATGAATTGTCAGTCACGGCGGGCTGGCGTAGCCTTATGTATAAGGCGTTAAAGTCAGGAGAAAATGGATGAAAAAGGTCGCAATTGTCGGTTTAGGTTGGTTAGGCATGCCGCTGGCAATGTCGCTGGCAGCGAGAGGCTGGCAGGTTACCGGCAGCAAAACCACCCTTGACGGGGTGGAAGCGGCCCGTATGAGTGGAATTGAAAGCTATCCGCTGCGTCTGGAGCCGGAGCTGGTCTGTGAGGCGGACGATCTTGACGCTCTGCTGGATGTCGATGCGCTGGTGATAACACTGCCCGCGCGCCGTAGCGGTCCGGGAGAGGATTTTTATCTGCAGGCGATGCAGGAGCTGGTCGACAGCGCGCTGGCTTATCGTATCCCGCGTATTATTTTTACCAGTTCGACGTCTGTTTACGGCGATGCGCAAGGCGTGGTGAAAGAGAATACGCCGCGTAATCCGGTCACGGCCAGCGGGCGTACCCTGAAGGAACTGGAAGATTGGCTGCATAATCTGCCGGGCACGTCAGTGGATATTCTGCGGCTGGCGGGGTTGGTCGGGCCTGGACGCCATCCCGGACGTTTCTTTGCTGGAAAAACCGCGCCGGATGGTCAACACGGGGTCAATCTGGTGCATCTTGAAGACGTGGTTGGCGCAATTACCCTCTTGCTACAGGCGCCAAAAGGGGGGCACATCTATAATATATGTGCGCCGGCGCATCCAGCCCGCAACGTGTTTTATCCGCAAATGACGCGCTTGCTGGGAATGGCGCCGCCGCATTTTCGTGACGCACCGGACAACGGCAAAGGGAAGATTATCGATGGTAGCCGGATTTGTAATGAGCTGGGATTTGAATATCAATATCCCGATCCGCTGGTGATGCCGATGGAGTGAGTCGCTGTCCAGCAGGTGGTCGCCATATAGCGCAAGGGGACGAGTATGAAACCACTGCTGGACGTTCTGATTATTCTTGATGCGTTAGAAAAAGAAGGCAGCTTCGCGGCGGCGTCGGCAAAATTATTTAAAACGCCGTCCGCCCTCAGTTATACCGTTCATAAGCTGGAAAACGATCTTAATATCCAACTGCTCGACCGTAGCGGGCATCGCGCGCGATTTACGCGAACCGGTAAAATGCTACTGGAAAAAGGCCGTGAAGTGCTGCACACCGTTCGCGAGCTGGAAAAGCAGGCGATTAAACTGCATGAAGGCTGGGAGAACGAACTGGTCATCGGTGTGGATGATACCTTTCCCTTTTCTCTTCTGGCCCCGCTTATCGACGCTTTTTATCAACGCCACAGCGTGACGCGCCTTAAATTTGTCAATGGCGTTCTCGGCGGTTCATGGGAGACGCTGACGCAGGGAAGGGCGGATATCATCGTTGGCGCCATGCGCGCGCCGCCGCCTGACACCGGCTTTGGCTTTGCAAGACTGGGCGATCTTGAACTGGTGTTTGCTGTCGCTCCGCATCATCCGCTGGTTCATGAAGAGGAACCGCTTAGCCGCCAGACGATCAAACGTTTTCGCGCGATTGTGGTTGGCGATAGCGTCCATTCCTCGCGATCAATAGGGTCTGAACTGCTCGACGCTCAGGAAGCGATTACCGTGTTTGATTTTAAAACCAAGCTGGAGCTGCAAATTAGCGGCCTGGGATGCGGCTATTTACCGCGTTATCTGGCGCAGCGATTTTTGGAAAGCGGCGCGCTTGTAGAGAAGAAAGTTGTGGCGCAAATCGTCTATGAACCGGTGTGGGTTGGCTGGAATGAACAGACCGCCGGGCTGGCCAGCGGCTGGTGGCGGGATGAAATTTTAGCAAATAATGCTATTGCTGGGGTGTATGCAAAATCGCCGGTTTAAAAATCAATCGCTTATGAAAAATAATTTTTTGAACGCGCTCGCATTCTCTTGTCATTTCACTTCAATTTAGGGCAGAATACGCCGCTTGCAAAAAATGACACTAACCGACGTTTTAATACGCGTCGGTTATTTTTTTGCTTCAAACACATCATTCAATACCAAGAGGCCGGGCTTCGTACCGGATAGATACTTACTTAAAAATCGACAGTTGTTGTCGCTGAGGAATCCAGAAAATGGGGCAATTTTTTGCTTACGCGACGGCATTCGCCGTAAAGGAGAATGACCATGTCGCATAACGTTACTCCAAACACCTCTCGCGTGGAATTACGTAAAACGCTTACGTTAGTTCCGGTTGTAATGATGGGTCTTGCCTATATGCAGCCGATGACGCTGTTCGATACATTTGGTATCGTTTCAGGCCTCACTGACGGTCACGTACCGACGGCGTATGCATTCGCGTTAATCGCGATTCTGTTTACGGCGTTGAGCTACGGGAAACTGGTGCGTCGCTACCCTTCCGCGGGTTCGGCGTATACCTATGCCCAGAAATCCATCAGCCCGACCGTTGGCTTTATGGTGGGTTGGTCTTCTCTGCTCGATTATCTGTTCGCGCCGATGATCAACATTCTGTTGGCGAAAATTTATTTTGAAGCGCTGGTGCCCTCCATTCCGTCATGGGTGTTTGTCGTGGCGCTGGTGGCCTTTATGACGGCCTTTAACCTGCGCAGCCTCAAATCGGTCGCTAACTTCAACACCGTGATTGTAGTGCTACAGGTGGTGCTGATTGCGGTCATTCTGGGCATGGTGGTTTATGGCGTATTTGAAGGCGAAGGCGCCGGTACGCTGGCGAGCACCCGTCCGTTCTGGTCCGGCGATGCGCACGTTATCCCGATGATTACGGGAGCGACGATCCTGTGCTTCTCCTTTACCGGCTTTGACGGCATCAGTAACCTGTCGGAAGAGACCAAAGATGCTGAGCGCGTGATCCCGCGTGCGATTTTCCTGACCGCGCTGATTGGCGGCCTGATCTTCATCTTTGCAACCTATTTCCTGCAATTGTACTTCCCGGATATCTCTCGCTTTAAAGATCCGGATGCGTCTCAGCCGGAAATCATGCTGTACGTGGCGGGTAAAACCTTCCAGGTGGGCGCGCTGATCTTCTCTACTATCACCGTACTGGCTTCCGGTATGGCTGCGCATGCAGGCGTAGCGCGCCTGATGTACGTAATGGGGCGCGACGGCGTATTCCCGAAAAACTTCTTCGGTTACGTTCATCCGAAATGGCGTACGCCAGCGATGAACATCATCCTGGTCGGGGCGATCGCGCTGCTGGCGATTAATTTTGACCTGGTGATGGCGACGGCGCTGATTAACTTTGGCGCGCTGGTCGCGTTTACCTTTGTTAACCTGTCGGTGATTTCGCAGTTCTGGATCCGTGAGAAGCGTAATAAAACGTTGAAAGATCACTTCCAGTATCTGTTCCTGCCGATGTGCGGCGCGCTCACGGTTGGTGCGTTGTGGGTTAACCTGGAAGAGAGCTCAATGGTACTGGGCCTGATCTGGGCGGGTATCGGGCTGATTTATCTGGCGTGCGTAACTAAAAGCTTCCGCAACCCGGTTCCACAGTACGAAGACGTCGCGTAATCGCACGTATTATCGGCAATAGTAAAACCGGAGGCACTGCCTCCGGTTTTTTGTTTGTCATCCAGCACGTTTACCGGATGGCGGCGTCACTCTTTATCCGCTCTGGATTAACACTGCCCGTCAGGCATTGGTCAATTACACAATCTCGGTTGCGTACTGCCACAGTGTTTTCAGCAGCCCCAGCTTCGTTTTATCTTCCGCATACTGCTGAGAAAGCATCTGCAATTCATTGGCATACTGTTGTAAAAACTCCGGCGTCAGCACCTGACGGCGATGCTCCAGCCAGCGCTGCTGTTCTGCGTCATCCAGCGTACCGGGAAAATTGCGTGCGCGGTAATTAAACAGCAGCTTCTCAATGCGCTTATCGACAAAGGTAATGTCCAGCGCGGGCAGGTTACGCGGCTCGGTTTCGAGTACGATTTTCATGGCTGCGCGATCGGCATCGCTGAAAAAACCATCATAGAGCTGGGCATCAACGTTATCCGAGGCGGCAAAAGGTTCGGCTTCGGCAAAAATCGCCACCACTTTGTCGCGGACTTGCGGGTTTTCACGCAACACTTTCAGGTTATCCAGGCAGTGCTGGCGGTTAATTCCCAGCCGGTCGGCATCCTCCGGGCGCAAGGTATTCGCCTGCGCCAGTACCGGACATTTATTGATATGCACCAGCTTTACCGGCACTGCGGCGTGATCGCCAAGATCGGCTTTGGCCGTATAAAGCCGCTCGCGAAGGGTGTCGCTGTCCAGCTCAAGAAGAGGAGAAATATCGCCTGCTAAATCGACCATGATCACCGCGTTACGGTTTTCAGGATGCCACGCCAGCGGCGCGACCCAGCTTGTATTACCGCGCCACGCGCCAAACATGCCGGAGACATGCACCAGCGGCTTCATTTGCGGAACGTCAATCAGCGCCGCCAGTTTATGTTTACTGCGGTGGCTATAAAGATAATCAAACAGCCGCGGCTGGCGTGTTTTCACCAGTTGCGCCATCGCAATAGTGGCGTAGACATCCGCCATCGCATCATGCGCGTTGCTGTGTTCGATCCCGTTCGCCTGGGTTAAATGTTCCAGACGAAAGCTGGGCAGGCCGTCGTCGTTTTCCGGCCAGTTAATTCCCTCCGGGCGCAGCGCATAACAGGCGCGCATGACATCCAATAGATCCCAACGTGAATTATCATGCTGCCAGCTCCAGGCATAGGGATCGTAAAAGTTGCGATAAAAAATATTGCGAGTGACTTCATCATCAAAGCGCACATTGTTGTAGCCTACAACGCAGGTTTTAGGAACGGTAAACAGCGCATGAATGCGTCTGGCGAAAGCGGCTTCGTTTTCTCCTTTCTCACGCGCTTCCTGCGGCGTGATGCCGGTAATCAGCACCGCGCCGGGCTGCGGTAGATAATCATCGGCGGGTTTGCAGTAAAACACCTCCGGCTCGCCAATAACGTTGAAGTCGTTATCCGTACGGAGCGCGGCGAATTGCGCAGGTCTGTCGAGGGCCGGATGCGTACCGAAGGTTTCGTAATCGTGGAAGAGGAATGTGCTCTGTATGCTGTCGTTTTTAACTGTCACTTGATGTACACGCCTGATGTTATCTGTATATGAAATATTTTATTCTTTTATTTTGTCGTTGATGGATTGTATTTGTACACCAATTGATATTGTTGCTAATGTTCGTACATGCGATGGTGAGTACATAAACATTAAAATCATTGAGTACAAAATACTAAAATGATCATCAGCGACACTAAGCTACGCTCCCTCTATGGTAAACCATATTTCGGTCCATCTGAAATTACTGATTCTGATTTAGTACTGTATGGAATTTAGGCCAGGGTCAATCTGGCCGGGATCTCAAAAATGCATGGACTAAAACGGGTCTATTTACAGAGGGACACAACGCTGTGTCCCTTAATTCCATGCGGGTTGAGGCTGGACTACGCCCAGGCCAGTGGTAGGATGGATGACAGAACACTCGGGAAATATTTTCTGGCATGACGTTGCATACTATCCGCCACAACGCTGGTACAGGTAAAGGCGCCATGGAGGCCGTGAAAACGGTCGGACCACTCGGTAAATTGTTCGCTGGATGGGAATATCGCCGGAGACAGCTCCCAGGCTTTCTGCATCAGCGCCTCCGCATAGCCTCTCAGGGCCGGCGGAGAGTCATGCTCAGTGCCGAAAATGGCGCTGGAGGAATAGCGTGCGAATGCGGTACTGAGACAGAACAGGGTTTCCGCCTGCTTCTGTGGGGTGGCGTCCGTCAGGTGATAAGCACTGAGGATGTGCTGGTAGTGTGCCGGGCTGAGTTTGCCTTCAGGAAGCAAGGGGTCAAAAATGGTGGCCAGACGCGACACTGAGGCATCATCAATCAACTTCACGGTGGAATGTTTCTGGTTCGTGGCGGCAATAAACTGCTGGTTCAGCTCCCCGTGCTCTTCAGTGCTGAGGATGATATCAATCAGCTCCCCAAAGCGTCGCTGCGTGGCCTGCTGATTAAATGCGGCGAGAAACACCGGAAAGTCATGACGGAATAACTCTACCGGAGAGATTTGCGCGGTGGAAACGTTCTCTCCGGCTCGCAGCAGGTAAAAGTTGTCCCATGCAGTGTCAGGAGTAGGGTTTAGCATTGTTAACAGCGTGTCAGTGGAGAGCATCATCGCCGTGTCTGAATCCTGGGAGGAAAGCAGCAGGAAATTATCTGCAGCGCGGGTTGTCCAGTCCGGGCTGCCGTCATAATTGCCGAAGAGCCCATTATGGATGTGGGGAGACACCGCCGGGTGAGCAAGATACTGTTCATAAAGCGCTGCAGCTTTCTGGCGGGTGCCATCAGTGCAGTCCACGCCTGTCATACAGTGTAAAATCACCTGATTAAAGAGTCCGCTGTGAGTAGTCATGGCGGCGCTGTTCCTGTCAAACGAATCCAGCAACACAGGCAGTATGCGCTGCTGATAATATGTGTCAGGAGCCGGCAGGGGAACGTCATTATAGGTCTGGCACTGGTGGGCAAAAAAACGTTCCTGAACAGGCCCGAGCCACTCGCTGATAAGCGCACTTTGCGTATAGGGGGGGTGGGCCAGTACGCTTACCAGCGAACTTTCAACTGGCCGGATACATGCCTCTGTTAAGCGGCCACCCCGCAATGACTTCACCAGGTCTTCCATTGCCCGGACTTTTTCCTGACTGTATTTATCGGGCAGGCTGTCAATGGTCATCAGAATACTTTTACCATTATTGTGCTCATGATTTAAAAATCCATCCACAGCGTTCTCACTCCAAAGGAGTGGCATTTGCAGCCAGATATCACCTAGACGAATAAAATTTCCGCCCCCTGACACTGACGGAGGTGATGAATTATCCGGTTCATTTAAAATAACGCCAGAGAGGTTGGCTTTGTGACGTATAAACGTATTTTTTAATGTTGTATTAATAAAAGAGGGCTGTTGTCGTGTAGTAATTGAATACTGTAAAGTCAGTTCATTCATGTCTGAATTACTAAATTTTGTATTACTGCAGACTACATCACTCAGTGTCGAATAAGTGAATCGGCATTCGTCAAAATGTAAATGAGATATATCAGAATAAGTAAATTTTGAATTTGAAAAGTTGAACCCCTTAATAATATCGCCGTCTCGCTTCATGAAGCTGGTGGGCAATATTTTGCTGAATGTAATATTACGGAAATCTGCGTTTGAAAAATCGCGATCTGCGGCCGTAAGGGTTTCTCCGGCTTTCTGTCGTAAAAGTGCATCCGTGAGTTTCTTAGCCCATTCGGCAGGTGATGACGGGGAAGACGTAGCCTGAAGTGAGAGGGAGGGTGATACTGGTGGTGTTCTACCTTCAGAAACAGTGGGCCTGTTATTGGCTGATACAGAGACTCCACCGGGGAGTGGGGCCGCACCTGTCACTCTGTAATTATAATCACATGTTTGATTTGCAATATGCTTACGCATGAATGCTGCATTCATTTTTGAGACATCTTCTGCTGAAATATTTTTCTTACCTGCATTATTTGTATCTTTAATATTTTTAACAGTAATCAATGTTTTGTTTAAGGTGTTTTTATCTTTCGGCTGAAAGAAGTCTTTTATTTTTTGTGGTAACGCGAACTCAATCGATGAGCTCTTTCCTGTTTTAAGTTTTTCATTTAAAGAAGCATGCGTGTTTTTAACACTGGTTATTTTTGAGGCGAACCCGTTTTTCGTATGTTCACGAATAGAGGTAATTAATTTTTTAACCTGGTTAGGAATAGTAGAAAAATTAATTGTGCCTGATGATATCTTCATTAGAATTCCTTATCAACATCATTATGGAAAAACGGTCTGGATTTTTAACGCCTTAAAAGTAAGCTTCATATGTCGGTATGGCGATGGAGATCACAATTCACCATGTTATCTGGCAGGTTTCTTTCAGAAAGTGTCCATCCTGTCATCATGTCACCGTATTGTGGGACGCTGACGTATCTGCGGAAAAATCCAGGCATAAAAAGCGGGTCGGGTAACGAATCCGTGTGCACGCAAAAGTAAACCCGCTTCGATGCTCAACCAGCGTTTTTCACCGGCATTCGGGATATCGTCGGCGGACGTTCCGGCGCGTATGAGAAAGAACTGCGTAAAGCGCGTGAAATCGCTTTTCAGGAAATAATCGTTTTCTTTTAAATATTATTACGTGTTATTGGAATTGTATCATTTTTATAATTAACAGCGGGTTGTTTGGTAATTCTGCTGATTATTCAATGACAGTCCATGTGCGTGTTCAGGAAATGTAAAATATTTATAAAATAAAAGGTTTTATCGTGTTGGCGTGTTCATTTTAACAACTATTTCAAATTGTGATTGAAGCCGACATTTCATAATACAAATTAAATATAATCTTCAGCTATATCTAATAACAGGAGGTTATATGAGCATTAGTCGTCGTTCTTTTTTGCAGGGGGTAGGCATCGGCTGCTCTGCCTGCGCGCTGGGCGCTTTTCCGCCCGGGGCGCTGGCGCGCAACCCGATTGCCGGCATTAACGGTAAAACCACGCTAACGCCAAGCTTGTGCGAAATGTGTTCCTTTCGTTGCCCTATTCAGGCGCAGGTAGTCAATAACAAGACCGTTTTTATCCAGGGCAATCCTTCTGCGCCGCAGCAGGGGACGCGCATATGCGCCAGGGGCGGGAGCGGCGTCAGCCTGGTCAATGACCCGCAACGGATTGTAAAACCTATGAAACGCACCGGGCCACGCGGCGACGGTGAATGGCAGGTGATTAGCTGGCAACAGGCTTACCAGGAAATCGCGGCGAAAATGAATGCCATCAAAGCGCAGCATGGCCCCGAGAGCGTGGCTTTCTCTTCCAAATCGGGCTCGCTCTCCAGCCATCTTTTCCATCTGGCTACGGCCTTTGGTTCGCCTAATACCTTTACTCACGCCTCAACATGCCCTGCCGGGAAAGCCATTGCGGCAAAAGTGATGATGGGCGGCGATCTGGCGATGGATATCGCTAACACGCGCTATCTGGTTTCGTTTGGCCACAATTTGTATGAAGGGATTGAAGTTGCCGATACCCATGAGTTAATGACCGCGCAGGAGAAGGGGGCCAAAATGGTGAGCTTCGATCCGCGTTTGTCGATATTTTCCAGCAAGGCGGATGAGTGGCACGCTATTCGTCCCGGGGGGGATTTAGCGGTTCTGCTGGCGATGTGCCACGTCATGATTGATGAACAACTCTACGATGCGTCTTTTGTTGAGCGTTATACCAGCGGATTTGAACAGTTAGCACAGGCGGTAAAAGAGACGACGCCGGAATGGGCCGCCGCGCAGGCCGATGTCCCAGCCGACGTTATTGTCCGGGTGACACGCGAACTGGCCGCCTGCGCGCCTCACGCTATTGTCAGTCCTGGTCATCGCGCGACGTTCTCGCAGGAAGAGATCGATATGCGGCGTATGATTTTTACGCTTAATGTGCTGCTCGGTAATATTGAGCGCGAAGGCGGGCTATATCAGAAAAAAAATGCGTCGGTTTACAATAAACTGGCCGGAGAAAAGGTCGCGCCAACGCTGGCGAAACTCAACATTAAAAATATGCCGAAACCGACGGCGCAACGCATCGATTTGGTCGCACCGCAGTTTAAATATATCGCCGCTGGCGGCGGCGTGGTGCAAAGCATTATTGACGCGGTGTTAACCCAGAAGCCTTACCCGATAAAGGCGTGGATTATGTCGCGGCATAATCCCTTCCAGACCGTCACCTGTCGTTCGGACCTGGTAAAAACCGTTGAGCAACTGGATCTGGTGGTCAGTTGCGATGTCTATTTGAGCGAGAGCGCGGCGTATGCCGACTATCTGCTGCCGGAATGCACTTATCTCGAACGGGACGAAGAGGTATCGGATATGTCGGGACTGCACCCGGCTTACGCTCTGCGCCAACAGGTCGTAGAGCCGATTGGCGAGGCGCGTCCAAGTTGGCAAATCTGGAAAGAGCTGGGCGAGCAGTTGGGATTAGGGCAGTACTATCCGTGGCAGGATATGCAGACGCGCCAACTCTATCAGTTGAACGGCGACCATGCCTTAGCGAAGGAACTGCGACAGAAAGGGTATCTCGAATGGGGCGTTCCGCTGCTATTACGCGAACCAGAATCCGTTCGTCAGTTTACGGCGCGTTACCCCGGCGCTATCGCGACGGATAGCGACAACACCTATGGCGAACAGCTTCGCTTCAAATCGCCCTCCGGCAAAATCGAACTTTATTCCTCAACTCTGGAGGAATTGCTCCCAGGCTACGGCGTTCCGCGCGTTCGTGACTTTGCGCTTAAAAAAGAGAATGAGCTTTACTTCATTCAGGGCAAGGTGGCCGTGCATACCAATGGCGCGACGCAGTACGTACCTTTACTCAGCGAGCTAATGTGGGATAACGCGGTCTGGGTCCATCCGCAAACGGCGCAAGAAAAAGGCATTAAGACCGGCGATGAGATCTGGCTGGAAAATGCTACGGGTAAAGAGAAAGGTAAGGCGCTGGTGACGCCCGGAATCCGCCCGGACACGCTTTTTGTCTATATGGGATTTGGCGCTAAAGCTGGGGCCAAAACGGCGGCGACGACACACGGTATCCACTGTGGCAATTTACTGCCGCACGTGACGAGTCCGGTATCCGGTACGGTAGTGCATACCGCAGGCGTGACGCTGAGCCGGGCATGAGGGAGGAGGGAACCATGAATCATTTAACGAATCAGTACGTCATGCTGCATGATGAAAAACGTTGTATCGGCTGCCAGGCGTGTACCGTTGCCTGCAAAGTGCTTAATGACGTACCGGAGGGATTTAGCCGCGTACAGGTACAAATTCGCGCCCCTGAACAGGCATCCAACGCACTAACCCATTTTCAATTTGTCCGCGTCTCCTGTCAGCACTGTGAAAATGCGCCATGTGTCAGCGTTTGTCCTACCGGAGCGTCATATCGTGATGAAAACGGGATCGTGCAGGTGGATAAATCGCGCTGTATTGGCTGCGATTATTGTGTTGCCGCGTGTCCTTTCCATGTGCGCTATTTGAATCCGCAAACCGGTGTCGCCGACAAGTGTAACTTCTGTGCCGACACGCGGTTGGCGGCTGGCCAGTCTCCGGCGTGCGTATCCGTTTGCCCAACGGACGCGCTGAAATTCGGCAGACTGGATGAGAGCGAGATCCAGCGCTGGGTCGGTCAGAAAGAGGTCTATCGCCAGCAGGAGGCGCGTAGCGGCGCGGTCAGTCTGTACCGTCGTAAAGAAGTCCATCAGGAGGGTAAAGCATGAATACTATCTGGGGAGCGGAACTACATTATGCGCCAGATTATTGGCCGCTGTGGTTAATTTACGCAGGCGTCGTGGTGCTGCTCATGCTTGTTGGGCTGGTTATCCATGCGTTATTGCGCCGGATGCTGGCGCCAAAAACGGCGGGCGGCGAAGAGCATCGTGACTATCTCTACTCGCTGGCGATTCGCCGTTGGCATTGGGGAAATGCGTTACTGTTTGTTTTATTACTGTTAAGCGGTTTATTTGGTCATTTTTCTCTCGGCCCTGTAGCGCTAATGGTACAAGTGCATACCTGGTGTGGTTTTGCCTTACTGGCTTTCTGGGTCGGGTTTGTGCTGATCAACCTCACCACAGGTAACGGGCGTCACTATCGGGTAAATTTTTCCGGACTGGTAACGCGCTGCATACGCCAGACGCGTTTTTACCTTTTTGGCATTATGAAAGGGGAAGCGCATCCGTTCGCGGCAACAGAGCAGAATAAGTTCAATCCACTGCAACAACTGGCATATCTGGCGATTATGTACGCGCTGGTACCGCTGTTAATCATCACCGGTTTGCTGTGTCTCTATCCGCAGGTTGCGGGTCTGGGCCCTGTGATGCTGGTGTTGCATATGGCGCTTGCTATCATCGGCTTACTGTTTATTTGCGCGCATCTCTATCTGTGTACTCTTGGCGACACGCCGGGACAAATTTTCCGTAGCATGGTTGACGGCTATCATCGTCATCGTACCGCGCCGCGCGGGGATAAGTCCGCCGTCTGAGCGTATCCATAAAATAATGTCAGCAAGAAAATGTGCCTTGTGTCACATTTTCTTGCAATTTATCCATGTTTGTTTAACTGAACTTCCGTAAAAAGAACGGCAAATTGAGACCATCCTGAGGACATGCTGTTGAAACGCCGTTTGTTTATTGCCGCTTCTTTATTCGCGATGCACCTTTCTCCTGCGCTTGCGGCCGATGCCGTAAGTTTTGCTCCCCAACCGCCAGCCATTGATGCAGGCGCCTGGGTGTTGATGGATTACACTACGGGACAGGTTCTTACCGCCGGTAATGAACACCAGCAACGTAATCCCGCCAGCCTTACCAAGCTCATGACGGGCTACGTCGTCGATCGCGCCATCGATAGTCATCGTATCAGCCCTGACGATATCGTCACCGTTGGGCGCGACGCCTGGGCGAAGGATAATCCGGTGTTTGTCGGCTCCTCGTTGATGTTTTTAAAAGAAGGGGATCGCGTGTCGGTGCGTGATTTAAGTCGTGGCTTAATCGTGGATTCCGGTAACGATGCCTGTGTGGCGCTGGCGGATTATATCGCGGGCGGGCAGCCGCAGTTTGTGGCGATGATGAACAGCTATGTGAAAAAACTCAATTTACAGGATACCCATTTTGAAACCGTCCACGGTCTGGATGCGCCGGGACAACATAGCTCCGCGTATGATCTGGCCGTACTCTCCCGGGCGATTATTCACGGCGAACCTGAATTTTATCACATGTACAGCGAGAAAAGCCTGACCTGGAACGGCATCACGCAGCAGAACCGCAACGGCTTGTTATGGGATAAGACCATGCATATCGATGGGCTTAAAACCGGACACACATCGGGGGCGGGATTTAATCTTATCGCATCGGCGGTGGACGGGCAGCGCCGACTTATTGCCGTCGTGATGGGGGCGAAAAGTTCGAAAGGTCGTGAGGAACAGGCGCGAAAACTGTTGCAGTGGGGCCAGCAAAACTTTGCGACGGTGCAGATTTTGCACAGCGGTAAAAAAGTGGGCAGCGAGCGAATCTGGTATGGAGACAAAGAAAAGATTGCGCTGGGTGCGGAACAGGATTTCTGGATGGCGCTGCCCAAAGCGGAAATTCCGCATATCAAAGCAAAATATGTGCTGGATAGAAAAGAGCTGGAGGCGCCAATCGCCGCTCATCAACAGGTAGGTGAAATAGAGCTCTACGATCGGGATAAACTGATCGCTCAGTGGCCGCTGGTCACTCTGGAATCGGTGGGTAAAGGCGGTATGTTCTCTCGTCTGAGCGACTATTTTCAGCATAAAGCGTAAGCCGTTGTCACACACCGTTCACCGTCATCTGAGGTGTCAAAAGGGCGGGATTGCGAGGTTGCTCACAAAATGATCACGCTGTCCTTGTGACCGTAAAAGGCTGTAATTATACTGTACATTCATACAGTGTAGTAAAGTGACGGAGGCAGCATGGATTACGAAATCAGGCAGGAACAAAAACGCAAGATAGCCGGTTTCCACATGGTCGGTCCATGGGAACACACCGTGAAGCAGGGTTTTGAACAACTGATGACGTGGGTGGATCGACAGCGGATCGTGCCAGTTGAATGGATTGCCGTCTATTACGACAATCCAGATGTCGTACCTGCGGAAAAACTCCGCTGCGATACCGTGGTGTCCGTGGCAGAGAATTTCATCCTGCCGGACAATAGCGAAGGCGTAATCGTGACCGCCATTGAAGGCGGCGAATATGCCACTGCTGTCGCGCGTGTGGAAGACCGTGACTTTGCGAAGCCGTGGGAACGGTTTTTTGACGTCCTGGAGCAGGATAGCGCTTATCAGATAGCCTCTGCGCCCTGTTTTGAAACCTATCTGAATAACGGCATGGAAGATGGATACTGGGATATTGAAATGTATATTCCGGTACAGCGGAAGTGATCGACTGGTTTCCTGGCTGAAAAGAGCGGACGGATAATGTGTTCCGTCCGCCAGTGCGCTATTTTTGCTATAAAGCAGGTACAATGCATTTTTTGCCATTCCCGTAAGGAGCGCAAGCGTGCGTGCCGATAAGTCATTAAGCCCTTTTGAAATACGGTTGTACCGTCATTATCGCATCGTGCATGGCATACGTATCGCCCTGGCGTTCATTCTTACCTTTCTGCTGGTTCGTCTGTTTTCTATTCCCGAGGGCACATGGCCGCTAATCACGTTAGTGGTGATTATGGGGCCCATCTCATTCTGGGGAAATGTAGTGCCTCGTGCTTTTGAGCGCATAGGCGGTACGATCCTGGGCGCGGCGTTAGGGCTGGTGGCGCTACGCCTGGAGCTCTTTTCCTTACCGCTGATGCTGGTGTGGTGTGCGATAGCGATGTTTTTGTGCGGCTGGCTGGCCTTAGGGAAAAAACCGTATCAGGCGCTACTGATAGGCATAACGCTCGCCGTTGTTGTCGGCGCTCCCGCTGGTGATATGAATACGGCATTATGGCGTGGCGGGGATGTGATTTTGGGGTCGCTACTGGCGATGTTGTTTACCGGCATCTGGCCCCAGCGCGCCTTTTTGCACTGGCGCATCCAACTGGCGCATTGCGTCACGGCGTATAATCGGGTGTATCAGGCAGCTCTGTCGCCGAATTTGCTGGAGCGCCCCCGGTTGGATAAACATTTGCAACGGTTGCTGAACGATGTCGTCAAAATGCGCGGGCTGATAACGCCCGCCAGTAAAGAAACCCGGATACAAAAATCTATTTTCGAGGCCATTCAGACCATCAACCGCAATCTGGTTTGTATGCTTGAATTACAAATCAATGCCCACTGGGCGACGCGCGCCAGCCATTTTGTGATGCTTAACGCGCACACATTGCGTGAAACCCAGCAGATGACGCAGCAAACCTTGCTAACGATCGCCCACGCGTTGTTTGAAGGCAACCCGCAGCCGGTACTGGCAAATACCGGTAAACTGAATGATATTGCTGCCGAGTTGCGACAGCTAATGAACGAGCAGCAGGGCGACGCGGTGGCTGAAACCCCCATCCACGGCTATGTTTGGCTAAGTATGGAAACGGCCCGACAGTTGGAACTGCTTTCACACTTGATCTGCCGGGCTTTGCGCAAATAAAAAGCAGATGGGGCGAATGAATTTGTTGCTGCTTCGATTCAGCAAAGATTAAGAGTATGATACTAATATAAGGATAAAATGAGTGCTACTGGCAACGATTTTATCCCCGAACCTTCAGGTTTCCCAGACGGCGACGTAACGGTGTTTCCTCTGGCGGCTTGAAGTATGACGGGGATAAACGTAATGTTTATCCACTAGCAGTTGCTTAACGAATCCGAATCTCACATTATCAGGGGTGTAAAAATGGAAACAACCAAGCCTTCTTTCCAGGACGTGCTGGAGTTTGTTCGTCTGTTCCGTCGCAAAAATAAACTGCAACGTGAAATTCAGGACATTGAGAAGAAGATCCGTGACAACCAGAAGCGTGTGCTGCTGCTGGACAACCTGAGCGACTACATCAAGCCAGGTATGAGCGTTGAGGCGATTCAGGGTATCATCGCCAGCATGAAAAGCGACTATGAAGATCGCGTTGATGACTACATCATTAAAAATGCCGAAATCTCCAAAGAGCGTCGCGACATTTCCAAAAAGCTGAAAGCGATGGGCGAAATGAAACACGCCGATGTAAAAGCCGAATAATGCGCTACGGCAGTGGGAGCGTATATCAGGCTCTCACTGCAGTTTGACCCCGCCAGTGACCATCTTGAGTAAATGTTGTTTTGGCCAGTGTCGGGTAAGTTTTTTCTCTGCCAGCTTACCTTTCAGGCGCGCAATATCATGACGTTTCCGGTCCAGCATCAGACCCACCACGCTACCGCTATGCGCCACGTTCAATCCGTATAAATCACACTCTTCGACCAGCGACAACAGGGCGGTAAATCCTGGCTTAGGTAACAGCGTCTGGCTGGCGATAGCGCTAAGCGTAGCCGCCTCACCCAGTCGGAGCGGATTTTGCGTTATACAGGCTTCCTGCACCAGATTCCAGGCCTGCTGCAAGGTTGCTGAACTTGCTATTAATTTCTGCTGGCGAGGGAGACGGTGGTAATCTTGCGTGCGCAGTGTGACCGGACTTTCCAGTACCAGCAAATCGATTGGCGGCGGTGGCTCGCAGGCGATTTGCGTGACCGCATTATTATGATCAAACAGCGTTAACTGATGAAAAACGGTGCTATCAGTGGGTTCGATTGAGACGCAAAGCTGTGCAAGGGTGGTTTCATCCAGCGAATGGCCAAGATGATGCGCCGTTGCCAACGCCGTAGCGGCAATATCTGCGGTGCTGCTGGCCATGCCTTTGGCAACAGGAATTGACGAACGCACATCGACGCGAATCTCGTTACTCCAGTGCGCAGGATACTGCCAGTGCGCCAGAACGCGCTCCACCATCGCCCGCGACAATGGGCGTTCGTTTACCAACGGCGGCGCAGCCGTGACTGCTACGGTGCTGTACCAGTCAACGGGGCAGGAGACCAGTTTCTCACTGCCCAGAATCCATCCCTGGATAAGTTCCCCGCATGAGGCGGGGCATTGCGCAACAGCCACGTTATCACCTTTCAGGTACGAATAGTGTGCGCGCATAGTGTCATGGTAAAAGCATTATTACCATGACTTGCCGCAATGCGTCGTTTAACCCTCTCAGGCTGGTACACAAAGCCCTTCCGTGGCCGGTAGCGCAATGCGCATAACGTCTTGTGCGATCATTAACTCTTCGTTGGTGTTGATGACGGCGACTTTCACCAGGGCGTTCTCCGTCTGGATAAATGTCGCATTACGCTGATTTTTCTCTTCATCAACGGCTAAGCCCAAAAATTGCAAATTATGGCACACCGCCGATCTGGCGCGCGCTGAGTTCTCGCCAATGCCCCCAGTGAATACCAGCGCATCCAGTCCTCCCATTTGCATAATATAGCTGCCAATGGTGGCGCGAATGCGTTCGGCAAACAGAGTGAGAGCGAGTTTAGCCTGCCGGTTACCGGTATTGGCTGCCTGTTCGACATCGCGGTAATCAGACGACACGCCAGAAACGCCCAGCAAGCCTGACTCATTATTTAATAACTGATTCAACTGTTGCGGCGTTTTGCTTTCGCGCTGGGCTATCCACGGCAGAATAGAGGGATCAATATCTCCGCTACGGGTGCCCATCATCACGCCTGACTGCGGCGTAAAGCCCATCGACGTATTGACCGAACGCCCGTTCTTGATGGCGCAGATGCTGCTACCGTTTCCAAGATGACAACAAATCACCCGTAATGCGCTGAGTGGTACGCCCAGCTTTTCCGCCAGAACGCCGCTGACATACTTATGGCTGGTGCCATGAAAGCCATAACGGCGAATTCCCAGTTCCGCGTAATAATGCCAGGGAAGCGGGTAAATATAGGCGGGTTCATCCAGCGTCTGGTGAAATGCCGTATCAAACACGGCTACGGAAGGGGCATCAGGCAACAGTTGACGAAAAACGTGAATACCCAACGCGTTTACCGGGTTGTGAAGCGGGGCCAGTTCAGCAAGACGTTCGATTTGCGCTAACGTTTCATCCGTGACCAGCGTCGAGTCTTTAAAAAACTCACCGCCGTGCGCCACACGATGGCCCACCCCATCAATGTCCCGCAGACTGTTAATGATTTGATAACCCAGCAGCTTTTCCAGAAGCAGCGTTACCGCATCGCGATGATCGGCAACGGGGACGGTTTCCTGCCATTTTTGGCTGTGCGTCTTAATTGTCACCTGCGCATCCGCCATACCGATACGTTCAATCAGTCCCTGGCAGAGCATGTCGCCCTGCGGCATCTCCAGCAGCTGAAATTTTAACGATGAGCTACCGGCGTTAATGGCCATTATTTTGTAAGACATAAAGGTTCCTTCGAATTCAGAAAATCCAGCACGGCGTCGAGACCCGAATTATTCAACGCGCTGGTAATAAAAATCTGCCGGGCGCCAGCCTGCGTAAGCCATTCCGCAACCAGCGAAATACGCTGCGGGTCGGCGAGATCGGCCTTGGTGACCAGGCCAATCGTCGGGCGGTTCATCGGGGCGGTAAACCCCGGAGAAAAGGGCGACCACTGGGCGTCGGCATTCAGCACCAGGGCGATAACGTCGGCCTCGCAGGCGCTGGTTAGCAGGGCGCTGTACAGGCAGCGGTTCTCCAGGTATTCGCCCGGCGTGTCGATGGCCATCGGCGACCATTCAATGGCCTGGGTTTTCTTATAATGGAGCGCTTCGCCGCGCAGGCTTTGGGTCAGAGAGGTCTTTCCGCACTGGCTGGGGCCGATAAACATCAAACGCTTCATGACGTTACGTCCGGGTGATCGAACAGGTGGTGAACTGCATCATTTCGCCCAGCGTGCGCGTTACCTGCTTGAGGGCATATTCCACAGCAGAAACGTCGCCGGTCAGCACCACGGCACCGGTAAATCGGTCAAGAAAACCGATTTCCACCGCGCCGGATTTGGTGGCGATATCGCAGGCGATAATCGATGCTTCGCTCGGCGTGATGGTAAGGATGCCAATGGCGGAGACCGCATCCGGCAGGCCCAGCTTCTTAAAGAGATCTTTACCTGGATTAGCAATCAGGTGCGCGAGAGTGACCTGTTTCCCCGGCACGTATTCCTGAATCATGCGATCCGTTGTCGGTTGTCTTTCCATTATCCCTCCACCATCTGTCGCCACATGGCTTCATGCGGGCGCGGGATCACCGAGCGGTAAACCAGCAGCCCTTTTTCCCCCGCGCTTTCGCTGGCAACCGTCACGGCGTTGTTGACGTCAGAAACGTCGCCCGCCACCACCATGTAGCATTTACCGCCGATGCCGAAGGCCATATGCACCCGCACCAGGGTGACGTTTGAGCCTTTCACCGCCCGGTCTGCGGCGCTAATGCAGGCCGCCACGCTCCAGGTTTCGACGATACCTACCGCCTGGCGCTTATCGACGCTGTTCAGGCCGCTGATGGCCGGAAGTACGCTGGGATGAATATTTGCCAGCACCAGGCTGTCGACGAGCATCTCGCCGGCCTGCGACGTACCGGTTTCAATGGCCTGCTGGATAGCGCCGATATCGCCGCCCAGCATCAGTAAAAACTTACCTGGGCAGATGGTCTTACTGACCAGCAGATTAACGTTGGCGCTTTTCAGCATGGCATCACCAAGCTCCATGCCTTTGGCGATGCTGGTGAGTTCTAAAATTCCTATAGCCTGAGACATGGTTAACCTCTTACAACCGTGATGGCCTGTTCGCTGATGGCCGATACAATGCCGTCGATGCTGGCGTGAACGGGGGCGCCGAGCGCGCCAGGCGGGACATCGGCAACGCATTGCCCGCGCGTCACGCGCTCGCCGACGGCAACAGTCGGTACTGCGCTGGCACCAATATGCTGGCGCAGCTGCAAAGTGACTTTTTCTACTGACGGCTCTTCTTCAACCAGCGGCGCTTCCTGGTACCAGGGGCTTAGTCCCAGTTTGGCGATCAGCCGCTTCACCGGCACCAGGCGATATTTCGCCATTTCGTCGGACGGATTCAGCGGCCCTTCGTAGCGCTGGTTTTGCGCCCGCAGCTCGCGTTTTAACATGCGGTTGATGCGCATCGGCGAGATCCCCACCGGGCAGGCCACGCTTTCACAAACGTTGCATTCCGAGCAGGTAAGGGCGCTCAGCAGCAGCTGCGGCGTGGCGGCCTGGTGAAAGTTCACTGCCCGCACCAGCAGGTGCGGAGAGAGTTCGTGGCCGATCAGGTGTCGCGGACAGAGATCGGTACACAGTCGGCACTGTTCGCAAACGGTACGCGCGACGGAAAGCACCGTGCGCTCGTCCTGCATTCTCCGCTGGATAAGCGGATGGCTTTTGGGGAGCACCAGCAGGCCGCCGGTAGTTTTCGTCACCGGGTTATCAAGAGAGGTAATCAGGCCACCCATCATCGGGCCGCCGTTAATAAAACCAGGGTCGTCGACCGTTGCGCCGCCCGCCAGCGCCAGCACTTCATGCAGTGACATGCCGATAGGAACGGTAACGGTCAACGGTCTGGCGACCGCGCCGTTCACGGTCAACGTGCGACGAGTGACCGGAAACCGCTGCTCGACCGCTCGGGCAATATTGAGCACCGTTTGCACGTTATTGACGACCACGCCGACGCTGGCCGGTAGCGCGGCAGGGGCGACCCGACGACCGGTTGCCATCCAGATAGTCAGCACCTCATCGCCCGCGGGATATACATCCGGCAGGATATGCAGGCGGATACCGTCTGGCAGCTGCGGGGTGAGGGCGTCGATGGCCCGGCGGTATTTTTCTTTCAGGGCTATCACCCCTTCGCGCGCGCCGGTTGCCGTCATGGCGTACTGTACGCCGCGCACAAGGCGCGCAGCTTGCTGCCACATCAGTTGCTGGTCAACTTTGAGCATCGGTTCACATTCGGCGGCGTTCACCAGAAAAATCTCTACCTGCGCCTGTAGTTTGACGTGAGCGGGAAAACCTGCGCCGCCCGCACCCACAACGCCCGCTGCGCGGACGCGCTCGCGAATTTCATCGGCGCTATGAGACATTTCAACGCTATTGATGGCGGCGCTCATAGCAGTTCCTCCAGCAGCTCGCGAATTTCCTCGGCGCTGGCCGGGCGCGGGTTGGTACGCAGCGTGATATCCGCCAGCGCAGCCTGCACCATCGCCGGAATGCGTGCGGAAAAGTCGGATCTTCCTTCTTTAAGCGCAAGGGCCAGTGAGGGAAGGGCACAGCGTTGCTTAAGCAGTTCGATTTGCTGAATCAGCGCATTGATCGCCGCAACGTCATTGGCTTCTGCCGGGCAAAAACCGCAGGCTTTGGCCATCCGCGCGTAGCGTTTGGCGGCGCGCGGGTCACCCGCGTTAAAGCGGATCACCGTCGTGAGCAGCAGCGCATTGGCCAGCCCGTGCGGCAGATGAAACTGTCCGCCGAGCTGGTGAGCTATCGCGTGGTTAAGACCCAGTCCCGCCTGGCTGAATGCCATCCCCGCCAGCGTTGAGGCGTTATGCATTTTCCCGCGCGTCGCTACGCAGTCGCCTTTTTCCACCGCCGTGGGCAGATACTGGAACACCAGTTTGGCGGCTTTTTCCGCCAGCGCGTCGGTAAAGTCGCTGGCGTGCGGTGACACCCAGGCCTCCAGGGCGTGGGTCAGCACGTCCATGCCGGTGTTGGCGGTAATCTGCGGCGGTACGCTGACCACCAGCTCCGGGTCGAGGATCGCCATATCCGGATACAGCGCATTGTTGAACAGCGGGTACTTGATGCCTTTATCCGGGTCGCTAATTACGCAGGCGCTGGTGACTTCCGAACCGGTGCCGCTGGTGGTCGGGATCGCCACGCAGGTTTCGATGTTGATGCCGCTTTGCTGGCTAAACCAGACAATCGCTTTCGCCGCGTCCATTGCCGAGCCGCCGCCAAAACCAATCACCACCTGCGGCTGCAGGGCCTGCATTTGCGCAATGCCCTGCACCACAGTATGGATGGTGGGGTCCGGCGTTATCTCGCTAAAGACGCTGATGCGGTTATCTGCGGGCAGCGCGTTACGCAGGGTATCCAGTAGCGGCGAGCGCGCCAGAAAGCCATCGCAGATTATCCAGATGTGCTTATTGGTAAAGCGCTTGAGCACCGCCAGGCTGCCCTGACCGCTGTACAACCGCGTTTGTAGTGAGAAGGTATTCATCGCGACCTCGGTTAGCGAATAGAAAAGCCGTTGGTCAGCACGCAGCGCCGGGAGCGGGCAAAAGTACGCGCTGACGTGGTCCCTTCGCCGGTTGGCGTGGCGATAGTGAAGGTGGTAAAGCCTTCGCCGCCGACGCCGATCCCGGCATAGGAGGGGCCGTTTTTGACGAATATCGAGGTTTGCAGGGTGCGGGCCGCGAGGTTCAGGCGCGACACGTTCTGCGAGTGCATGATCGCGGTGTGATGCAGCCCCTCTTCAACCTTCAGGGCCAGCGCCAGCGCGCTATCGAAATCGCTGACTTTTACCACCGGCAGCATCGGCATCAACTGTTCGCTGGTGACCCACGGATCGTCAGCGTTAACCAGCGCAATCAGCAGACGCGGCGCTTTTGCAGGGACAGCGATCCCGGCGGCTTCCAGCATGGCCGATGGGCTCTTGCCGACCAGTTTTTTATTCGCCTGGCTTTCAGGCAGGCAGACGGCGCGGAGTTTGTCGGTATCGGCAGGGCTTAGCAGCAGCGCGCCGAAGGTTTGCATTTGCTGCACCAGACGCTCGGCGACGCTCTCCACTACGATCAGGCTCTTCTCGGCAATGCAGGGCAGGTTGTAATCGAATGACGCGCCGTTGATGATATCTTCCGCCGCTTTCACCAGGTCCGCCGTTTCATCGACGATGCAGGGCGGGTTACCCGCGCCAGCGCCAATCACCTTCTTACCGCTCTTCATGCCCATTGCCACAATGCCCGGGCCACCGGTAATAGCCAGTACCGCGATTCGCGGGTGGGCCATCATCTGCTGGGTCGCTTCGAAGGTGGGTTCAGCCACGGTCACCACCAGATTGCGGATGCCGCAGCAGCGGAAGGCAATCTCTTCAATCAGGCTAATCAGCTTCAGAGAGACCTTTTTCGCGCCCGGATGCGGGCTAAAGTAGACGCTGTTGCCCGCCGCCAGCATGCTGATGCTGTTGTTGATGATGGTTTCCGTCGGGTTGGTGCTTGGGGCGACTGAACCGATGACGCCAAACGGTGAGTATTCAAAGAGTACCATGCCGCCGTCGCCGGTCAGCGCGGTGGTGGTGAGATCTTCTACGCCCGGTGTGTTGTCCAGCGCAGCCTTGTTTTTGAGGAATTTATCTTCTTTGTTGCCCATTCCCGTTTCATTGGCGCTCTCCTCTGCCAGAGCAGCCAGCAGCGGCGTCAGCTCCTGACGCATCGCGCTGATGATAGCGCTGCGGGTTTTCAGCGGACACTGCTGATAACGTAAGAACGCCTGATGCGCGGCATCGATGGCCTCGCTCACGGACTGGAAAATCCCTTTGCCCTGAGGCTGGGCCGGCGTTTGCGCCGGCGTGGTTAATTGCTCGCTAAGAATGGTGCGAATCAGGGTTTCGAGTTCAGAAGTATTCATTGATGAGTTCCCACGTTAATAGCCGCGATGGCGGTCTGTGCTATGTCCATGTCCTGCTCAACGCTGCCGCCGCTGATGCCAAGACCCCCAATTAATATGCCGTCGCGCCACAGGGCGTAACCGCCGCCAAAGGTGACCACTTTTCCCTGTAAATGACTTTCCAGGCCATAAAGCGCCGCGCCTGGCTGAACAACATCGCTCAGCTCATGGGTCGCCGTTTTCATTGCCACTGCGGTCCATGCCTTTTTCGGCGCCAGTTCGCTGCTGACCAGCAGGGCGTCCGGCATCCGCCAGGTCACAGTTTCCGTACCGTGCGCGTCAACGATGCTGACGACTACCGGAACCTGCAGTTGCTGCGCACGTTCAACGGCGGCGCGGGTGAGCTGGTGCAGATCGTGGAATGAGAGGGCCACGGGCGTTGTCTCCTTGCTGCGGGTCGGCTGGCTGGCAGCCAGATAGCGCTTGCTAACTTCACGGATGATGTTGGCCTGGTGCGCATCGCTATCTTCCGCGCGGGCCAGGGCGTACAGGCAGTCCGATAAGCGGTTGATGTAGCGCATCAGCACCTGGCGTACGTTGACTTCAGTTGCCAGTTCAACCAGACGGCGTTCGGCGCGGCGCGCCAGCGTGCGGGCAAAATGTAAGCGGCTCGCGGCTTCGCAGCGTCCGGGTAAAATAAAGCTGTGCAGCGGTTCGACGCGGGCCATTGCCCGATCGATAGCGGCTTCCAGAGCCGAAATCTCTTCGCTGCTGATGTAGCGCTGTTTGGGCGACGGCTGCTCGCTGTCGCTGGCCAGCTCTGCGCTAAACCAAAAAAGTTGCTGCTGGATGGCCTCGAGTAAGGTGCGGTGATTTTCATCCGCAGCGGCGCAGGCGCACAGGCTCAGCGCGGCGTTCAGCTCATCCAGCGTGCCGTAGGCTTCAACCCGCGGGTGGGTTTTGCTCACCCGCTGGCCGGTAAACAGTGATGTGGTGCCAGCGTCACCTGTTCGGGTATAAATCGCCATAACCGCCCCTTAACGCGAAAGCGTATCTACAATGCCGACAACGGCGAGGTCGATGGCCTCATTTGGCCCGGAAAAAACGTGCCTGGCGCTGGAGCCGCCGCTGAGCAAAACCAGTTCGCCGACGCCCGCGCCGACGGAGTCCACGGCCACTTCATCGCCAGAGGTGGGCGAGGCGGGGAGTTCGCCATCGGCGCTGACCCGACGCACCAGCAGCAGCTTTTTCCCAATCAAAGAAGGTGATTTTTGCGTGGAGACAACCGCGCCCGTGACTCGTGCCAGATGCATGATTTACTCCTGCTTAATTAATTGAATATTCCGCGCATTGGCCGCGTCACGCGCCATGGCGGTCACGATGCATTTGCGGTGGACAACCAGACGCCCCCGGCTTAGCAGCGCGACATCGCGATAGCTCAGCACCGAACCCGCATGCAGAACCAGCGGCAGTCCGTGCTCGTCGGTGAATACCAGCGGCAGACGAGCCAGTTTTTTGACCGGGATAACCGGCAGCAACTGGCTGTGCAGGCTGAGCTGTACGCGGATGCCAAACGCCAGCGCGTCGTGAATTTTCCGGGCGGCGGTATCGTCGGTTTCTGCATCCGCAAGCTGACCCAGCAGCGGCAGGTCGACGAGCAGGATGCGCAGCGACGCGTGCTGACAGAACAGTGCTGGACAGTCGGCATCGCGAAGTTGCGTAACGCTCAGCGTCGCCGTGCTCTGGGCACGGCGATGCAGCCGGGAGACAATCTCCTCGACAATGCGCTGCAGGGTTTCGCCGTTCATCGCGGGCCTACCAGCCGGGCAAAGGCCTGCGGGTTATCGGCACCAGCGGCGTTGGCTTCATCGGTATCAATGTGCATTTCGAGGCGCATGTCCGGTGAAACGCGAATCGCCACGTTGTTGAAAATCAGCCCGCGATCGTCGCCTTCAATCGCCACGGAGACCGTATCGCCGTGGGAAACCCGCAGGATCAGCGCATCAAGCGGCGACATATGGATATGCCGCTGCGCGACGATAACCCCGGAAGGCAGCTCCAGTTCGGCAAAGGGGCTGACCAGGCGGATGCCCGGCGTCCCCTTCAGGTTGCCGGACATTCTCAGCGGCGCGGCAATCCCCAGCGTTCTGGCGTCGGTACGCGAAATTTCCACCTGGCTTACCGAGCGCAGCGGGCCGAGCAGGCGCACATTTTTGAGCTGCCCTTTCGGTCCCACCAGAGTGACGGTTTGCTCCGCGGCGTATTGTCCCGGCTGCAGCAGCGCTTTTTTCTCGCTGATGGGATGGCCGGGAAACAGCCGCTCATAATCCTGTGCGGACAGGTGGATATGACGGTTTGAGACGCCCAGCGGAATAGGCCGCTGGCGCATCTCGTCGAGAACTTTACTGACCGTTGATTGCAGAAGCTCTTTATCCATTACGCTTCACCTCGCTTGCCGGAATGAATGCAAAGCGTACGAGGTTCGCCCTTCTGGCGCGGACATTTTGGATCCAGACACAGATTGCAGCTGACCAGTTCTGATTCCTGCGGGGCATCTTCGGCTGGCGCTTCAGAAACGACATCGGCCATCTCTGACGCTTCAGGCTCAGGTTCTATGACGGAGGGGGAGGGAGCCTCTGCGAGCAGGATCCCTTCTCCGGGCCTGGCGATAACCTTGTGGGCCACCAGGCCATTCCGCTGTTCGGCGAAATGCGCACCGGTGGTGATGGCCGCCTGCACGGAGGCCACATCACCGGTAATTTTAATCACCATCCAGCCTGAACCATTGGTCTTTTCGAGGGCGAGCAGCGTGATAGAAGCGGATTTCGCCATGATATCGGCGCAGCTGATAGCCAGTGCCAGACCACAAACTTCAAGTAATCCCAGTGATTGCTTCACGCGGTGCTCCTTATTCGCCATCGATTAGGCTGATTTCGGTAAAATGGCCTCAACATCACTGTGCGGACGCGGGATAACGTGGCAGGATTTCACTTCACCCACGACGCTTGCCGCCGCGCTGCCGGCATCTACGGCTGCTTTAACCGCGCCGACATCGCCGCGAACCATGACGGTAACCAGGCCAGAACCAATTTTTTCGTAGCCCACCAGCTGTACGTTGGCGGATTTAACCATTGCATCGGCGGCTTCAATGGCGCCGACCAGCCCTTTTGTTTCAACCAGTCCCAGTGCGTTATTCATACTGCCGTTCTCCTGTGATTAAGCATGGAGATCCCGAAAAGGGATCCCTTTGACCAGCCGTGCCGCGTTATTACCGGTGTTGCGTTGGGCCTGACTGTCCTGATGATGCATCAGCGTAAAAAGCGGTGCCGATGCGGGTAAATTCTTGTAATGTACGACCAGCGTATGGCGATCGCAGGCGATGCCGACCAGCAGCGGCGAGCTGCGCGCCGCCTGCCAGGCGCTGTCAACGACATCTCCAGCCGGGTGATGCTGAAGCAGGAAAGGGATGCCTTCCTCTTCGATACCCAGCAGCACTTCGTGCCAGAGGCTGGCGCAGTCGTTGATAACGGTAATGACGATGGCCGGGGCGCTGTGATTACTGTCCATATGCAAATTCCTTGTGCCAGGAGAGAATCAGGCCGGTGGCCACCGCGTTTCTTGGGCCTTCGCTGCCGCGAATATTTCCTCGCCCGGCGACCAGGCGGTAGTGCGCCAGCGCATCGGTGACCAGCTGCGGAACTTCGAAATCCAGCGACGAGCCGCCGACCAGCACCACGAACGGAATATCGCGAATGTTGCCGGTTGGACTGACCTGACGCAGCGCGCGCAGGGCGTTGGTGACAAAGACGCGTTCTTTAGCGCTGCGGCGAATGGCGCGCACTTTTTCCAGCGCTAAGTCGCCGGGAAGCGGCACCAGTTCGTCCGGTTTCACCACGCAGACGCGGGCGAACACGGCGGGAGGCAGCGGCGTCGGGAAGAACTGCACGCTGCCGTCCTCGTGGCGCAAATGGAACAGGCTTTCGACCTTCGCCAGCGGGTATTTTTTGATCTCTTCCGCCAGATAGCGGTCTTCCAGCCCCAGCTCGCGGGCAATAATCATCGTCACCATGTCGCCTGCCCCGGCGAGATGGGTGGCGATGATTTCGCCTTTAGGGTTGATGATGGAGGCATCGGTGGAGCCCGCGCCGAGGTCGAGGATCGCCAGCGGTCGGGTGGTACCCGGCGTGGTCAGCGCGCCCAGAATGGCGGCTTCAGCCTCAGCGCCGCCGATCTGCACGTCGATATTAAGCTTCTGCTCAATTTCACGGGCAATCATCGCCATCTGCAGACGGTCTGATTTCACCATCGAGGCGATGCCGACGGCCTGCTCCAGCGAGAACTCCCCGGCCAGACCGCCGGTGACGCTCACCGGAACCGAGGTGTCAACGGCCAGAAGATCCTGAATGAAAATCTCGCTGCTGGGCTTATTGGTTAGCTCGGCCATGGTCTGGCGTACGTGCTCCAGCATGCCGCCGATATTGGTCCCGGCCTCGCCGGTGACGTTGTCGAGCTTGCCGCAGCCGTCCACCGCTTTCATGATAGCTTCGGCACCGGCGGCAACATCCACGCGCACGGTACGACCCTGCGCCTGCAGCTCCAGGTTACCGGCGGGTATTGCGCGCGCTTTGACGTCGCCGGATGGCGTTTTAACCACTACGGCGGAACGGTTGCCAATCAGCGCGCGCGCCATCGGGACGATGTTTTTCGTCTCATCGGCGTTGAGGTTGAATACGGTGGCGATGCCGTAAGGGTTGGAGAGGGTCTCGATAACCTTCCCCGGCACGGCGACTTCAATCGCCGCCAGCATCCCCAGAGGAATGCGGTCGATGTACAGAACCTCGTCAACGATCGGCAGCGATTTTTCCAGCCGGTTGCTGACTAGTACGCCATCGTCGCGCTGCAAAATGACGCCGGTAATCTGGTATCCGGCACGCATTGAGGCGTTGATAACATTGGCGATGTCGGCAAAATCGAATGCCGATGACACCACCAGAATATAGGACGAGTCCGCCGGGCGGGTTAACAGCTCCTCCGGCGTAATCGTGATACCCACACCAAGGCCTGCTCCGCCCGGCGTTTTTGGGTTATGGCCGATCATTGTCGATTCGGTGATGATGGTTTCGGTAATGGTTTCCATCGCCACATCGCCAATCACCGGCGTGGCTTCGTTAATGCGGATGAGCGAAATATCGCTGACATTGATCCCCGCGCGCTTTGCGACGAGGGCGAGCGCTTCCTGAATGCCGAACACGTTACGCAACGTGCCTTTGATCCCGGTCGTTTCCGCCAGCGCGCTGTGGGTGATTGTCAGCGCGCCAGCCTCATCTTGCCGCGCCAGTGCGACTTCCGTCGATGAGTTGCCGATATCAATGCCAGCTATATATCGCATCACATACCCCTGTAATTAATCGTCGCCTTTGAGTTTTTTACGCTCAACGTACAGCCCTGCCGCTTCACGAACGAAAGCTGCGCAAATCTTTGCCTGATAACGGTTTTCGAGATCGTCGGCGATAGCGAGCAGCTCTTCTTTCGTTGAACGATACGGACGAAGGGCGTTGTAGATTTCAAGAATGCGATCGTCCGGTACCGCGGTCAGTTCGGCGGCGCGTTCGAAGTTCATCGCCAGCCGGTCGCGGCCCGCGTCCTTGGCGATAGACGCCTGTAAGCGCAGGGTTTCCGGGGTAATGCGCATATCCTGAGCGGTGACTTTATTGCTCAGCACGTTTTCCAGCGTAAAGTCGTCCAGCGTTTTATTGGTGGCGGTTTTCACCCATTCCGGGTGTTTGTTCGCCAGCGGGTAGTCGCTGACCTTTGCGCTGCGGGACGTGCCGCCTGCCGCAGGAGCCGCTGCTGGCGCATCGCCCTGCAGGCTGTTCATGCGGCTCAATACGTCCCGGACCATCGATTCAATTGCGTCGGTATTCATGGAGTTATCCTTTATCAAAGCGCCACGCGCAGTTCCTGCGGGTTTTTGCCCGTCACGACGTACTTGGTCTCTTTAATGTGCAAAATGGCTGACTTTGCCTGGTACTTCGGGCGTGCCATCTGGTCATTGAGCGTAGGGACCGGCTGCGGTGATTCGCGTTTCGCATAGCGGGCGGCGTTTTTACCAATCTGACGGTAGGTTTCCAGCGTCAGCAGCGGTGCCTGCGGGAACAGCTCCAGGTTGGAGAGCGGCGGTAGCCCCTGCTGGTGGATAACTGTAGTACCTTTCGACTGGATGCCGATGGAGATGCCGGAGCCGCTCAGGCGGTTACCTTCAACGGCGACGAACGCCACGTCGGAAGATTTAAAGCAGCGAATCACGCGCGCCTTGATGCCTTCTTCTTCAATACCGGCAATGACTTCGCGCAGAATGCTCTTATGCGGTAAGCCGACGATATTAACAGTCTGTGCCAGGCCAAATGCCGGGCCGACGGCGATAATGACTTCGTCCTGCTGAGTGCCCTGGCGCGCTTCGCCCACTTCGGTCAAAAAGCCGTCGCCCGCAGGCGCAGCGGTCTGTGGTGTTGTGGATGCCGCAGGCGCATTAAACGAGACGGGTTTATCGCTGCCCTTCATATCGCGGAGCACGTCTTCAATTATCTGGCGCAGCAATTTTTCATTAATTTCCATTTCTCACCCCTTAATCAATCTCGTTGGGATCAAGAGCGCCAGGGATGTTTTTAATCTCTTCCCAGCGTTCTCCCTGCAGGCGATAACCTGTTGCCGGACCGGCATAGTCATTGACGTCATTAACCGCAGAGAGCACTTGCCCGTCGCCGACGATAATGGCGGAGGTGTGCAAATAGTCGCCGGTTAGCTTGGCTTTCTGGATGTTGAGCATGTCCTGGGCCACGTCGGTAAACCCGCCCTGCGCCAGCGCTTTAACGACTTCCAGACCGTTGCGGTTTTTATTGATGATTTCCTGGGCGAACTTGATGTCTTCGACGATGTTGCGCTCCGGCATATCTTTCGAACCGTGGGCATAGGTCGCGGCTTCAACTTCTTCATCGGTAATCGGCGGCAGTCCCATTCCGGCAAACACGGCCTGCAGCGCGCGGGCGGCTTTGTTACGGATGGCGATAACGTCCTCTTCGCGAACCGGGCGCAGACCGCCGTCCACTTTCAGGTCACGCTGGATAACGTTGTAGTCGTCAAAGTCTTCCGCATCTTCGTTGGAACCGGCGAACATGTTGTCGTAGTTCGGCACCGCGGAATAACCAGAGGAGATAAAGTCGGTACCCGGCAGGAACTGCATCAACAGGCGCGCGGTACGACGCATATCGGAGTGGGTGAAGGTCTGGTCGTTACTGGAAGCGCATTCCAGATCCAGCGAAGAGCAGATCAGGTTTTCCGCCAGCACGGCACGAATGCCTGACGGCACGGCAGACGGTACGCCGATACAGCTTACGGAGCCGTTTTGCAGCCCCTGAACGCCCGCGGCTTTGGTGATATAGATGCAGCGCGCTTCCAGATACAGCATGGATTTGCCTTCGGCGTAGCCCATCTGCACTTCGGAGCCAGAACCGGAGGTGAAGCGCATTTTCAGGCCGCGAGAGGCGTAGGAAGAGGCTAAGAAGCCCTTCGACCATGGTGTATCGTCACCGTCGGTGAAGACCGGCTCGGTGCCGTAAACGGAGATGGTTTCGGCGTAGCAGGTGTGGCCCAGCATGCCGAGCTTCAGCTCGGTGGCTTCTTCCAGCGAGCACTGAGTCAGTACACCCGGACGACCTACCTGAGAACCAACCAGCAGCGCGATGGCGTTGAACGGCGCGTAGCGCGCTACCGCAACCGTGGTTTCTTGTTCGTCAAACCCGCGCCATGCGCCTTCGGCGGCATCGGCGGCAATTTGCACCGGGTTGTCTTTAACGTTGGTGACGTGCGCCTGCTGAGATGGCGTGCGGCGGGCGCGCATTTTCTGCATTGCCATCATCATCTCAACCACGTTCATATGCGAAACCACTTCAACAATTTTCGCCGGGGTCATCGCGGTGGTTAGCGGGACGATTTCGCTGCGCTTGACGTTCGGATCGCAGAGCATGTTAGCCAGCTTGACCGAATCCATCGCCATCACTTCTTCGGCGCGGTTCAGGTTGATGCCGTAGCGGGCGATAAAGTGGTCGATCAGGTCGAATTCGCTAACCGGTTTTCCGTCCAGCTCGGTCACCGCGCCGTTAACGATTTTAATCGACGGTTTTGGGTCGTTCGGGCTTTCCATCGCGATAAAGCCTTCTTCGATCCACTCCTTAACAAAGCCGTCCTGATTCACAGGGCGTTTCGCCAGTGCTTCAAATCTTTTCGATCTCATGAATCAGCCTCGTGGGTATCAGATGTAGGACGGGCGATCGTTTTTCGGTTCAGAACCGAGGGTCGCAAGGACGGTTTTGCCGATTTCGCGGGCGGAGGTCACCGCCTGACGGACCGCGCCGGAGTCGCCGGAAATCACCAGAATGGCTTCGTTACTAAAGCTGGTGCCGTGCGCCGGCGAGCTGTACGCCACGACTTCAACGTTGGCTGACTTCAGGGCGGTATCGGCCATCAGTACGCCGACGGAAGCCGGAGCGCCGACGATGACGCCGCAGGCACGGCCAATCGGCGCGCCGAACGCTTTTTCCAGGGCGTAGCTGGCGCGAGCGGTGTACTGCAGCTCGATATGCCCGGCTTCGTTGCCGTAAACATCGCCGAAGGTGCGGTCCAGCTCTTTCAGCGCGACTTCGATACCGCGCTTGACGTCGGACACGTCGTTACCGCCTAAAATAATCAGCGAACCGTGGCCCGCGCCGCCTTTGGTATCGCGCGGCAGCTCAATGCTGACCACTTCGGTGTTGGTGGCTTTCACCGCTTCGTCCGCCGCCATAATGTGCGGGCCTGCGCCGGTGCGGGCGCCGAGAATACCGATGGAACGATAGCGCTTCTCAAGCTTCATCGCGTCCAGCAGGGCGGTATCGACGTTGGCGATAACCAGGCCCAGGGTATCGCCAATGGCGGTCCCGACAAATTCCGTTAAACTGCAGCTTTTTTCTGCCATAGCCGTCTCTCGTATAGGTTGGGGTTGACCAGGGATGGCCTGTTGTTCCGGCGTTGCCACACGGGCAATCACCTGCGCCATGATCTGTTCCACCAGCTCATTGCTGCTCATTGGCTAATTCCCTTCGGTAAGATTTTTTCTACATCGGTGTGAGGGCGTGGGATGACGTGTACGGCTTTCACTTCACCCACGTTGCGTGCGGCTGCGGCACCTGCATCGGTGGCCGCTTTGACCGCGCCAACATCGCCGCGCACGATGACGGTTACCAGCCCGGAGCCAATCTTTTCATAGCCCACTAACATCACATTGGCTGACTTAACCATTGCATCAGCGGCCTCTATGGCTGCGGTTAAGCCTTTGGTTTCTACCATTCCTAGTGCTTCTTGTTGCATAAAGACCTCGCATGGAGTGTTCCGATAGTTGGGACTATAAGAAGATGCGAGGAAAAAGAATGGCTGACTTGCTGTTGAGCATCAGAAAATAATGGGAAAGCAATATGATTAAATTGCCTTTTGTTTTTATAACTAACTGATAATTAACATTTAATTTATTGTTGTCCATATGATTATTTTGTTTTTATTATTTCATTTTTACATTTTTGTTAGTGACGAGAGTATTTTTATTTGATATGGCGAAAGACGCAAAATGTGATGCTTATTCGAAATTGATAAGTTGGCTTGTGCAATATTTTATTATTTTCACAGGCGTATTTTATAGCTCAAATTTCCCGTGTGATGGGCTGATAAAAATATCGGAAAAGCAAAATTTTGCTATCGCAACACGATTTTTCCGGGAGGCAGGCCCGCAGGTTGCCAACAATTTACAGGCGGCACTTTTTATAGTGAGGTTAGCTGTACTCTACCGCCAGCCGAAACTTGCGCTGGCCAGGACACGAACTTTGCTCAGAAGGTGTCACATGAATGATTCTCTAAAGGCGCAATGTGGTGCGGAATTTTTAGGCACCGGACTCTTTTTGTTTTTTGGTATCGGTTGTTTGAGCGCGCTCAAAGTCGCAGGCGCCAGCCTCGGATTATGGGAGATTTGCATTATTTGGGGGCTTGGAATTTCACTGGCCGTTTACCTTACGGCCGGGATCTCCGGCGGACATCTTAACCCTGCGGTGACGATTGCGCTGTGGCTCTTTGCCTGCTTCCCCAAACAGAAAGTATTGCCTTATATTATTGCCCAGTTTGCCGGCGCTTTTGGCGGCGCTCTGCTGGCGTATGTGCTTTATAGTAGCCTTTTTACTGAATTTGAGACTGCGCATCATATGGTGCGCGGTAGCGTCGAAAGTTTGCAATTAGCCAGCATTTTCAGTACCTATCCGGCCGCAGCGCTAAATGTATGGCAGGCTGCGTTGGTGGAAGTGGTCATTACGTCGATTCTGATGGGCATGATCATGGCATTGACGGATGATGGCAATGGCATTCCTAAAGGGCCGCTTGCGCCTTTGCTTATTGGGATATTGGTTGCCGTTATCGGCGCGTCTACTGGACCCCTTACCGGTTTTGCAATGAACCCGGCGCGTGATTTCGGTCCCAAACTGTTCACATGGTTAGCGGGGTGGGGGAACATGGCGATGAGCGGTGGGCGAGAGATCCCTTATTTTATCGTGCCGATTGTCGCGCCTGTTATCGGCGCCTGTGCCGGAGCAGCCATATATCGCTATTTTATTGGTAAGAATTTACCTTGTAACCGCTGTGAACTGTAAGAAAATGCGAACCAGATTCACAGCAATGATGTATCGTAAAAACAGGTGAGATAATTTCGTGATCTGCTTTCACGAACTGATCAAAACGTCTCCCAGCAATGGGAGACTTTTGATATTGTCATTGTACTTTTTATCAGGGCCAGGATAATGCTAATAAAAAGTGAATGTAAATAATGTGTTTTGTTTATAACAATAAATTAACTGAGGGGTTTTATCATGATTTCTGCGAGCGCTCTGAACTCAGAACTCATTAATAAAATCGCACAGGATTTTGCACAAGCCACCGGTCTGGCGGTTGTGGTTGTCAATATTCATGGTGATGAAATATCTGAGCTATTCAATTTCACGCCGTTTTGTCAGTTGATGCGGCAGCATCCCCAGCATAGTACACGTTGTCGTATGAGCGATCGCTGCGGGGGACTGGAGGCATCGAAGTCCGATCAACCCTGTATTTATCGTTGTCATGCCGGTCTAACGGATTTTTCTATTCCGCTGGTAATCGCAGGGCATTTAGTTGGCTTTGTTTTATGCGGGCAGGTTCGTTTAAGTAATGACGTGGAGCTGGTAAACATTCTTAATGTTGACGATCGCTGGCAGGCTGACCCTGAGCTCTTGAATGAATTTCGGAATGTGCCAGAGATGGACTATTCACGCGTTATCGCTTCCGCCGATCTTCTTAAACTGATTGTTGAGAATTGCCTGAAAAAACAGCTCAATTTCGTGGTTATCAAAGACAATCCGCAGCAATCGGAGGCAAATAAAACCACTCGTGGTCCCACTCCGCATGACAGTAAAATGAAAAAAGCGCTTCGCTATATTGATGCGCATTTGTCCGACGATCTTCGTCTTGAGGATGTCGCCTCACATGTCTATCTCAGCCCCTATTACTTCAGTAAGCTATTCAAGAAATATCAGGGAATCGGATTTAATGCGTGGGTAAACCGCCAGAGAATGGTTAGCGCCAGAGAATTGCTTTGCCATAGTGACTGGAGTATTGCCAGTATTGCGCGTAATTTAGGCTTTTCGCAAACCAGCTATTTTTGCAAAGTCTTCCGCCAGACCTATCAGGTTACGCCGCAGGCTTATCGCCAGCAGATAAATGAGAATTCTCATCCTCCATCGTTATGAATGGCAATATTTTGCTATTGCCGATTTTTGATAGTCTTTTGTATCTTAATCATTTCAGAAAGAAAATTTATCTGGTGTAACAATAAATTGTCATAGCGCAACAAAATAATAAAATTTAGGGCATAAACTGCACCAGTTTTTATTTTTGTGATGAAGTACAGTGTCAGGAAAGATAAGTTTTATTACGCTTTGTCGATACGTTTTATCGTCAATATACCGGTAAGGATGAGTAGATTAACGTCAGATGAGCAACCGCTCAGGCTATTGCTCACAGAAATGTAAAACGTAGCACATTATTAATTGTCGTTATGGGTGTGCCGTACAGCCATAACGTAAACCAACAGGTTTGCCACATTTGTGGTAGGGAAGGGGGTGAAAATCCCCCGCAGCCCCCGCTGCTGTGATGCTGACGACCCCGTAAAGACCACTGATCGCAAGATTGGGAAGGACGGGCGAGGAGGACGCTAAGCCAGAAGACCTGCCTGTCGGTGATAACCAACAACTTCGGTGGGAAGTGGGTTGCGAAGACGCGTACAGTCGAAAGACTGAACATGCGCGTACCTGTATACCCCTACCACCCTGAACAGGATCAGGGTAATGGCGGCAAGGCATCACGCATTTATTCTTGCAGGCACAGGAAGCGGTTGCGGCAAAACCACGGTGACGCTTGGTTTGTTGAGGCTGCTGCAAAAACGCGCGCTGCGCGTACAGCCGTTTAAAGTTGGGCCAGATTACCTTGATACCGGCTGGCATACCGCTATCTGTGGCGTGGCGTCCCGTAATCTTGACAGTTTCATGCTTCCTCCTCCTGTTCTCAACGCCTTATTTTGCGAACAAATGCGGCAGGCGGATATCGCTGTCATTGAAGGGGTCATGGGGCTGTATGACGGCTATGGCGTCGACCCCAATTACTGCAGCACAGCCGCGATGGCCAAACAGCTTGGTTGCCCGGTCATCCTACTGGTGGACGGCAAGGCTGTTTCAACGTCGCTTGCGGCTACCGTTATGGGATTTCAGCACTTCGACCCGACCCTCAACCTCGCGGGCGTGATTGTGAATCGCGTCACTAGCGACGCCCACTATCAGCTCCTCAAAAATGCCATTGAACATTATTGCTCACTGCCGGTACTGGGGTATGTCCCTCCTTGCGACGGCGTCGCATTACCTGAACGCCACCTGGGGTTGATTACCGCCAGAGAATCCCTCGTCAATCAGCAATCATGGCATGATTTTGCCGCCTCGCTGGAACAAACAGTGGATGTGGATGCGCTACTCTCGCTGAGCGTGTTATCAGCGCTTCCGGCGGGAATGTGGCCTGAACGCCCCGATAACACAGCGGGGGCAGGGCTGACGCTTGCTCTGGCGGATGATGAGGCCTTTAACTTTTATTACCCCGATAACATCGATTTGCTGGAGCGTGCCGGCGTTAACATTGTGCGTTTTAGCCCACTGCATGACCGCGCATTGCCTGATTGTCAGATGATCTGGCTGGGCGGTGGATATCCTGAATTATACGCCGCGGATCTGGCGGCAAATACGGTGATGTTAAAACATTTGCGGGCGGCGCATCAGCGCGGCGTGGCGATTTACGCGGAGTGTGGCGGTCTGATGTATCTGGGGAGCACTCTGGAGGATAGCGGCGGGGAAATTCATCAGATGGCGAATATTATCCCCGGTCACAGCAAAATGGGTAAGCGACTCACCCGCTTTGGTTATTGTGAGGCGCAGGCTATGCAGCCAACGCTATTGGCGGCGCCTGGCGAGATAGTGCGCGGCCATGAATTTCACTACTCAGATTTTATCCCCGAAACACCCGCCGTTATGGCCTGTCGTAAGGTTCGCGATGGCCGCGTGTTACAGGAATGGACTGGCGGCTGGCAGACAGGCAACACGTTTGCCAGCTATCTGCACGTCCATTTCGCCCAGCGTCTGGAAATGTTGCAGCACTGGCTGGCGGCGGCGAGGCGCGTATTATGACGATCCTTGCCTGGTGTATCGCCTGGGTGCTGGATTTTATCATCGGCGACCCTCAACACTGGCCCCATCCGGTACGCTGGATAGGCCGATTAATTACGTTTGTGCAGCGTATTGTTCGACGCTATTGTCCCGGCGATAAAGCGCTGCGGATTGGCGGCGGCGTAATGTGGGTTGTGGTTGTCGGGGCGACCTGGGGCGTGGCATGGGGCGTACTGGCGCTGGCGCAGCGGATTCACCCCTGGTTTGGCTGGAGCGTCGAAGTCTGGATGATCTTTACCACGCTGGCCGGACGCTCTCTGGCCCACGCCGCGCAGGAGGTTGAACGACCGTTACGGAAGAACGACCTTGCGGAAAGCCGAATAAAACTCTCCTGGATCGTCGGGCGCGATACGTCGCAACTTCAGCCAGCGCAGATCAATCGCGCCGTGGTGGAAACGGTTGCAGAAAACACCGTTGACGGCATTATCGCGCCGCTCTTTTTCCTCTTTCTCGGCGGCGCGCCGCTGGCGATGGCCTACAAAGCCGTCAATACCCTGGATTCAATGGTGGGCTACAAACATGAAAAATACCGGGCGATTGGTATGGTCAGCGCCCGTATGGACGACGTAGCGAACTATCTTCCTGCCCGACTGAGCTGGCTGTTGCTGGGCATTGCGGCAGGACTGTGTCGCCTGAGTGGTTGGCGGGCGCTGCGTATTGGCTGGCGTGACCGTTATAACCACAGTAGCCCAAATTGCGCCTGGTCGGAAGCGTGTGTGGCCGGCGCCTTAGGAATCCAGCTCGGTGGCCCAAATAACTACTTTGGCGAGCGTGTGGACAAGCCCTGGATAGGCGACGCGCAGCGCGATATTTCCGTGGACGATATTTCCCGAACGATTCGATTGATGTGGGTCGCTTCAACCCTGGCGCTGGCGCTGTTTATTGCGGCGCGGTGCGGGTTATCTGGCGTGGCCTGAGGACGACAGTATGCATTATATCCAGCAGCCCCAAACCATTGAGGCCAACAGTTTCACCATTATTAGCGACATTATTCGCGAAACGCGTCCTGATTACCGTTTCGCCAGTCCGCTCCATGAGGCCATTATCAAGCGGGTTATTCATACCACCGCCGATTTCGACTGGCTGGACATTTTGTGGTTCTCTGCCGATGCGCTGGAGCAGCTTTGTGATGCGTTACGCCATCCGTGCATTATTTATACCGATACCACGATGGCGCTGTCCGGCATTAATAAAAGATTACTGGCGACGTTTGGCGGCGAGTGTCGCTGTTATATCAGCGATCCGCGCGTGGTGCGCGCCGCACAAACGCAGGGGATTACCCGTTCAATGGCCGCCGTCGATATCGCTATCGCCGAGGAGGAGAAAAACAAGCTCTTTGTTTTCGGTAATGCGCCGACGGCCCTGTTCCGTTTGCTTGAACATAACGTGACGGTGAGCGGCGTGGTGGGCGTACCGGTAGGCTTTGTCGGCGCGGCGGAGTCCAAAGAGGCGCTCACCCATAGCCATTTCCCCGCGGTTGCCGCGTTAGGGCGTAAAGGCGGCAGTAACGTGGCTGCCGCTATCGTCAATGCGTTGCTCTATCACCTCCGGGAGGCCTGATGAGCGAGCTTTCTTTTGACGCGCCGGTCTGGCGCCACGGTAAAGCGTTACGTAAAGGATATACCACCGGTTCCTGCGCGACGGCGGCGGCAAAAGTCGCCGCGCTGATGGTATTACGTCAACATCTGATTCATCAGGTCTCCATCGTCACGCCGTCGGGCGTCACGCTATGCCTGAACGTGGAGTCGCCGCACATTGAAGGCCAGCAGGCGATAGCCGCAATTCGTAAAGATGGCGGCGATGACGTGGATGCCACGCACGGAATGCTGATTTTTGCCCGCGTTACGCTCAACGACAGCGGTGAGATTACGCTCACTGGCGGCGAAGGTATTGGTACGGTAACGCGTAAAGGGGTTGGACTACCGCTCGGGAGCGCCGCCATCAATCGTACGCCGCGCCATACCATTGAATCTGCGGTGCGCGAAGCGATAGGCCCGGCGCGTGGGGCCGATGTGGAGATTTTTGCCCCGGAAGGCGAAGTGCGGGCGCAAAAAACGTATAACTCGCGGCTTGGCATTCTTGGCGGCATTTCCATTATTGGCACTACCGGCATTGTGACGCCGATGTCGGAAGAAAGCTGGAAACGCTCGCTATCGCTGGAACTGGAGATCAAACGGGCGTCAGGATTAACGCGGGTGATACTCGTGCCGGGCAACCACGGCGAACGGTTTGTTCGCGAACAAATGGGCGTCGACACACAGGCAGTCGTCACCATGAGCAATTTTGTCGGCTACATGATTGAAGAGGCGGTACGGCTGGGATTTTGCCAGATAGTGCTGGTGGGTCATCCTGGAAAATTGATCAAAATCGCCGCCGGGATCTTTCATACCCATAGCCATATTGCCGATGCGCGCATGGAAACGCTGGTCGCGCATTTAGCTTTACTGGGCGCGCCGCTGGAGTTACTCACCCTGGTCAGCGATTGCGATACCACCGAAGCGGCAATGGAGCACATTGAAGCATATGGCTTCGGGCATATCTATAACCATCTTGCCAGGCGCATTTGTTTGCGAGTCATGCAGATGCTGCGTTTTACCAAAACGCCGCCTGTCTGCGACGCCATCCTGTTTTCTTTTGATAACCATATTCTCGGCAGTAATCGTCCCGTCGACGAGATTGCTAAGGAGCTGCAATGCTAACGGTCGTGGGAATGGGGCCCGCCGGACGGCATTTGATGACCCCTGCGGCGCTGGAAGCGATAGACCACGCCGATGCGCTGGCAGGCGGTAAACGGCATTTGGCGCAGTTTCCGGCGTTTGGCGGCGAACGATTTACGCTGGGCGCGGATATTGGCGCGTTGTTGTCCTGGATTGCCGCCCGCTGGGATAAAAGGATCGTGGTGCTGGCCTCCGGCGATCCGCTGTTTTATGGCATCGGTACACGCCTGGTGGCGCATTTTGGTATCGAACAGGTTCGCATTATCCCTGGCATCAGCGCCGTACAGTATCTGTGCGCACAGGCTGGAATTGATATGAATGACATGTGGTTGACCAGTAGCCACGGTCGTTGCGTCAGCTTCGATCAGTTGGCGAGCCATCGCAAAGTGGCGATGGTCACGGATGCCCGCTGCGGGCCGCGAGAAATCGCGCGGGAACTGGTCGCGCGGGGTAAAGGGCATCGCTTAATGGTGATTGGTGAAAATCTGGCGATGGAAAATGAGCGGATCCACTGGCTACCCGTCAGTGCGGTCAACGCCGACTATGAAATGAATGCAGTGGTGATCCTGGATGAAAGATGAGCTTTTTCTGCGCGGCGAGAACGTGCCAATGACCAAAGAGGCGGTACGGGCGCTGGTGCTGTCGAAACTTGAGCTCCACCGCGCCAGTCACCTGATTGACGTCGGGGCGGGAACGGGAAGCGTCTCAATTGAAGCGGCGCTGCAATTTCCTTCGTTGCAGGTGACGGCTATCGAGCGTAATCCTGCCGCGCTACGGCTGCTTGATGAGAATCGTCAGCGCTTTGCCTGCGGCAATATCGATATTCTCCCCGGCGAAGCGCCAATGACCATAACCGGGAAAGCCGATGCGGTGTTTATGGGCGGCAGCGGCGGGCATCTGACGGCGCTGATTGACTGGGCGATGGGCCATCTGCATCCCGGTGGCCGTCTGGTGATGACCTTTATCTTGCAGGAAAACCTTCATAGCGCGCTGGCGCATCTTGCGCACATCGGCGCATGCCGAATGGACTGTGTACAGCTTCAGCTTTCATCGTTAACGCCGCTGGGGGCGGGACACTATTTCAAACCGAACAACCCTGTTTTTGTTATCGCCTGTCAGAAGGAAGAAAACCATGTCAGAGACATTTGATCCACGCTGTGTATGGTTCGTCGGCGCCGGGCCGGGCGATCGCGAGCTGATCACGCTTAAAGGCTACCGCCTGCTGCAACAGGCGCAGGTAGTTATCTATGCCGGTTCGCTGATCAATACCGAACTGCTGGATTACTGCCCCGCGCAGGCAGAACGCTACGACAGCGCCGAACTGCATCTTGAGCAGATTATCGAGCTGATGGCTGCGGGCGTGAAAGCGGGAAAAACGGTGGTGCGGTTGCAAACGGGCGATGTCTCGCTGTACGGCTCCGTACGTGAGCAAGGCGAAGAGTTAACCCGCCGTGGTATCGACTGGCAGGTAGTGCCTGGCGTCAGCGCGTTTCTCGGCGCTGCGGCGGAGCTGGGTGTGGAATATACCGTACCGGAGGTATCGCAGAGTCTCATTATTACCCGTCTGGAAGGGCGTACGCCAGTACCGGCGCGCGAACAACTGGAGGCGTTCGCCAGTCACCAGACGTCGATGGCGATTTATCTCTCCGTTCAGCGTATTCACCGAGTGGCGGAACGTCTCATTGCCGGCGGTTATCCGGCAACTACGCCTGTCGCGGTCATCTATAAGGCTACCTGGCCGGAAAGTCAGACCGTTCGCGGCACGTTAGCGGATATTAGCGACAAAGTACGTGATGCAGGCATCCGTAAGACGGCGCTAATCCTGGTCGGGAATTTTCTGGGTAAGGAGTATCACTACTCAAGACTTTATGCAGCGGACTTTAGCCATGAATACCGTAAAGCCTGAATCCATTGCGTTGTTTTGCCTGACGCCCGGCGGCGTGGCGCTGGCAAAGAGACTCGCCGCGATGCTGCCGTTAACCTGCTTTACCAGTGAAAAACTGCGGGAAGAGGGATTTATTCCCTTCGATGGCGGATTCGCTAATACCGCGCGGCAGGCTTTTACCACTTATACCGCGCTTATTTTTATCGGCGCGACCGGCATTGCCGTTCGTGTCCTGGCGCCGTTAGTGAACGACAAGTTCAGCGATCCTGCGGTGGTCGTCATTGATGAACGTGGTCAGCATGTCATTAGCCTGCTTTCCGGTCATGCGGGCGGGGCCAATGCCTTGACGCGCTACCTGGCAGGAATGTTAGGCGCCGATCCGGTGATTACCACGGCAACGGATGTCAATGAGATGTCCGCGTTGGACACCTTAGCTTTCCAGCTTAACGCCCGCATGACCGATCTTCGAACGGCGGTAAAAACCGTTAACCAGATGTTGGTCAGTCATCAACGTGTGGGGTTATGGTGGGATGCCGAACTAACGGAAGAGATCGGCCAGTGTGATATTCGCGGTTTTATCCCTGTTGATGATTTGCAGCGGCTGCCTGAACTGGATGCGCTTATCTGCGTCTCTTTGCGTAATGACCTCCCTGAGCTTCCCGTACCGCACTGGAAACTGGTGCCCCAGCGTGTGGTGGCGGGAATTGGCTGTCGCCGCGATACGCCATTTCCCCTGTTAGCGACATTACTGGCGCGCCAGCTTGAAGCGCAGAAACTCGATCCGCTGGCGTTAAAAGCGATTGGCAGCGTCACGCTCAAAAAAGGGGAGCCGGGGCTTATTCAGCTCGCCTCCTGCTGCCGCGTGCCTTTTAAAACCTTTACCGCCGAAGCGTTGCGCGAATTCGAACACCATTTTCCCGGTTCTGGCTTCGTCAGAAAAACGGTGGGCGTTGGCAGCGTATCCGGCCCGGCTGCGTGGTTATTAAGCCAGGGACAATTGTTAGGCGAGACCCTGCGAGAGCAGGGCGTCACTATTACTTTAGGAGTTGCACACTGATGTTGAGCGTAATTGGTATTGGCCCCGGTTCGCAGGCAATGATGACGATGGAGGCGATTGAGGCGCTTCAGGCGGCGGAAATCGTCGTGGGCTACAAAACCTATACCCATCTGGTTAAAGCATTCACCGGCGACAAACAGGTGATCAAGACCGGCATGTGTAAGGAAATTGAACGCTGCCAGGCGGCTATTGAACTGGCGCAGGCCGGTCATAACGTAGCGCTCATCAGCAGCGGCGACGCCGGTATTTACGGCATGGCGGGTCTGGTGCTGGAGCTGGTGAGCAAGCAGAAGCTGGATGTAGAGGTTCGTCTTATTCCGGGGATGACCGCCAGTATCGCAGCCGCCTCGCTGCTGGGTGCGCCGCTGATGCACGACTTCTGTCATATCAGTCTCAGCGACCTGCTGACCCCGTGGCCGGTTATTGAAAAACGCATTGTTGCCGCCGGAGAGGCAGACTTTGTTATCTGTTTTTACAACCCGCGCAGCCGCGGGCGCGAAGGGCATCTGGCGCGCGCGTTTGACCTGCTTGCCGCCAGTAAAAGCGCGCAAACGCCGGTTGGCGTGGTGAAATCCGCCGGACGTAAGAAAGAGGAAAAATGGCTGACTACGCTCAGCGATATGGATTTTGAACCGGTAGATATGACCAGTCTGGTCATCGTCGGTAATAAAACGACCTATGTTCAGGATGGGCTGATGATAACGCCGCGAGGTTACACGCTGTGAGTGAGGGGGAGGTGCTGGTGGTGGGCGGCACCAGCGATGCGCGCGCGTTATGCCGACAACTGGATGCGGCGAACGTCGCGTACACCTTATCCGTGGCGACGCCAGCCGGAAAAGCGCTGGCTGGCGACATTAAAGGGCAGGTGCGCTGTGGTCGTCTGGAGTACGGGCAGATGGTCGCCTGGCTAAAAGAAAACCGTACTCGCTGGGTAATAGATGCATCGCATCCTTATGCAGAAATGGTCAGCCATAACCTCCTTCGCGCCTGTGAAACGGCAGGCGTGTTGTTAAGTCGTTATCAGCGTCCGGATCAGCTTAGCAATCTGACGCATCCGCTTCTCTATACGGCGCGCAGTATTGCCGATGCCTGCGAGATAGCGAGGCGTTTTGGTCCGCGCGTGTTACTGACGACCGGCAGTAAAGATCTGGCCGTCTGGCGTGCCGGGCTGGCGGAAAAAACGTTGCTGGCGCGCGTACTGCCCGTGGCGGAGGTGATTCAACGCTGCAGCGAACTGGGGTTCGGCGTTGGAGAAATTTTCGCACTGTGTGGGCCGTTCAGCGCTGATTTTAACGCCGCGTTTTACCACCAGTGCCGGGCCGACGTAGTCATTACCAAAGCGTCCGGCGCGGAGGGGGGATATCAGGAAAAAGTTCAGCCCTGTCTGGATGCGGGCATTCCCTGCATCGTTATTGCGCGCCCGACGCCGCTTGTGACGGGTGATGAGTTACTGGAAAGCCAGGCCGCCTTTGCGCAGCGTTTATCGCGCTGGCTGGCCGCAGCTAAGGAGTAAAAATGAAAAAAGCGCTTCTGGTGGTCAGTTTTGGCACCAGCTATCACGACACCTGTGAAAAAAACATTGTGGCGTGCGAACGTGATCTGGCGGCGTCCTGTCCCGATCGCGACCTGTTTCGCGCCTTCACTTCCGGAATGATCATTCGCAAGCTTCGCCAGCGTGACGGTATCGACATCGATACGCCATTACAGGCTTTGCAAAAGCTTGCCGCACAGGGATATCAGGACGTGGCGATTCAGTCGTTGCACATTATTAACGGCGACGAATATGAAAAAATTGTCCGTGAGGTACAACTCTTGCGTCCGTTATTCACTCGCCTGACGCTGGGCGTGCCGCTGCTGAGCAGCCATAACGATTATGTGCAGCTAATGCAGGCGTTGCGACAACAGATGCCATCGCTCAGACAAACGGAGAAAGTCGTTTTTATGGGCCACGGCGCCAGCCATCACGCATTCGCAGCTTATGCCTGTCTCGATCATATGATGACCGCGCAGCGCTTTCCGGCGCGCGTCGGCGCCGTAGAAAGCTACCCGGAGGTCGACATCCTGATCGACAGCCTGCGTGACGAAGGCGTCACCGGCGTACATTTGATGCCATTAATGCTGGTGGCGGGCGATCACGCCATTAATGATATGGCTTCAGACGACGGCGACTCATGGAAAATGCGCTTTAACGCGGCGGGCATTCCGGCGACGCCGTGGCTGAGCGGGCTGGGAGAAAACCCGGCTATCCGGGCGATGTTTGTCGCGCATTTGCACCAGGCGCTGAACATGGCGGTAGAGGAGGCGGCATGAACGGTAAATTATACGCATTAAGTACCGGGCCAGGCGCGCCCGACCTGATAACCGTCCGCGCAGCGCGGATTCTTGGCTCGCTGGACATTCTGTATGCGCCCGCCGGTCGTAGGGGGGGCGATAGTCTGGCGCTGTCGATTGTGCGCGACTATCTCGGCGAGCAGACGGAAGTACGTTGTTGCCATTTCCCTATGAGCGCTGACGGCGCCGAGAAAGAAGCGGTCTGGAACGAGGTTGCCGCCGCGCTTACCGCAGAGGTGGAAGCGGGTAAACAGGTCGGTTTTATTACCCTGGGCGATGCGATGCTATTCAGTACCTGGATTTTTTTACTCCAGCGAATCGGCTGTCCGGAGTGGCTGGAGATTGTCCCCGGCGTCACGTCCTTCGCCGCGATAGCCGCCCGCGCGAAAATGCCGCTCGCCATAGAACGGCAATCGCTGGCGGTTATTTCTTGTACCGCGCCGGAAGCGGAAATAGCCCAGGCGCTACAACAGCATGATAGCCTGGTGTTGATGAAAGTGTATGGCCGGTTCGCCCGTATTAAAGCTTTGCTGGCGCAGGCTGGCCTGCTGGAATGCGCCTTAATGATGTCCGAGGCCACACTGCCCGGCGAGCAGTGCTGGCGCCATCTCCACGAGGTCAACGATGATCGACCGTTGCCCTATTTTTCGACCATTCTGGTCAATAAACAGTGGGAGTATGCAGAATGAAACTTGAACAGCAGCTTCGACAGTTGTCTTTCAGTGGACTGGCTGCAGCGCTATTGCTGATGGTTGTCCCGCAACAGGCGTTTGCGATGCATATCATGGAGGGCTTTTTACCGCCAGTGTGGGCGCTGGCCTGGTGGTTACTGTTTTTACCCTGCTTGTGGTATGGACTGGTGCGCTTACGGCGTATTGTGCAGGAGGATAATCATCAGAAGGTACTGCTGGCGCTGTGCGGCGCGTTTATTTTTGTCCTGTCCGCGCTCAAAATTCCGTCGGTAACGGGGAGTTGTTCACATCCGACCGGCGTTGGTCTGGCGGTTATCTTGTTCGGGCCCGGGGTGGTGGCGATTCTCGGTGCGGTTGTGCTGTTGTTTCAGGCGCTATTGCTGGCGCACGGCGGCCTGACGACGCTTGGCGCAAACGGAATGTCGATGGCGGTGATTGGCCCGGTTGTCGGTTATCTGGTGTGGAAAATGGCCTGCCGTGCCGGACTGCGCCGTGATGTCGCCGTTTTTCTGTGCGCGATGCTGGCGGATTTGGCGACCTATTTTGTGACTTCAGTCCAGCTTGGCGTTGCGTTTCCCGATCCCCATGCCGGAGCGACAGGGTCTGTTGTGAAGTTTATGGGGATTTTCTGCCTCACGCAGATTCCTGTCGCCATTGCCGAAGGTTTATTAACCGTCATGATTTATGACCAGTTAACCAAACGGCAAGTGATTACCGTACAAGGACATTAAAATGAAAAAAACGTTGATGTTGTTAGCGATGGTGGTGGCGCTGGTGATTCTGCCGTTTTTTATTAACCATGGCGGTGAATATGGCGGTTCAGACGGCGAAGCGGAAAGCCAGATTCAGGCTATTGCGCCGCAGTATAAACCCTGGTTTCAGCCGTTATATGAACCTGCCAGCGGTGAAATTGAAAGCCTGCTGTTTACCCTTCAGGGCTCTCTTGGCGCGGCGGTGATTTTTTATATCCTGGGGTATTGCAAAGGTAAACAACGCCGTGATGACCGGGCTTGATCGACTCAGCTATCAAAGCCGCTGGGCACACGTTGCGCCGCAGCGCAAGTTTTTGCTGTGGCTGGCGATGATGATACTGGCGTTTGCTCTGCCGCCTGTAGGGCAGGGCATTGAGCTGCTGATCATTGCCGGATTGAGCTGTTGGCTATTGCGCATATCCCTCTGGCGCTGGTGTCGATGGATGGCGATACCTTTTGGATTTTTGTTGGTCGGCGTGATAACGATTATCTTCAGCATCAGCCGCGAGCCGCAAATGCTGCTGGCTGGCATATCTGTCGGGCCGTACTGGATCGGGATTACCCGTGCGGGCGTGGTCACGGCGAATGACACGTTCTGGCGTAGCCTGACGGCGCTGTCCGCGACGTTGTGGCTGGTGATGAACCTACCGTTTCCGCAGTTAATTAGCTTGCTTAAGCGCGCGCATATTCCACGCCTGCTTACCGAGCAAATCCTGTTAACGTGGCGCTTTCTCTTTATTCTTCTGGATGAGGCGGCGGCAATTCGTCGCGCGCAAACGCTGCGTTTTGGTTATTGCAGCCTGCCGAACGGCTATCGATCTCTGGCAATGCTGACTGGACTCCTGTTTACGCGGGTGTTAATGCGTTATCAGCAAATGACCACCACGCTGGATATCAAACTGTATCAGGGTGATTTTCACCTGTAAGGACTATTATGCTTGCCACTTCAGACCTGTGGTTCCGATATCAGGATGAGCCGGTACTTAAAGGGTTAAATCTGGATTTTTCGCTCTCGCCTGTTACCGGTTTGGTGGGCGCGAACGGCTGTGGGAAGTCTACGCTTTTTATGAACCTGAGCGGCCTGTTGCGTCCGCAAAAAGGAGCCGTGTTGTGGCAGGGAAAACCGCTGGATTACAGCAAGCGCGGACTACTGGCGCTGCGCCAGCAAGTTGCGACGGTTTTTCAGGACCCTGAACAGCAGATTTTTTATACTGATATCGATAGCGACATTGCGTTTAGTTTACGTAATTTGGGGGTGCCGGAGGCGGAAATCACGCGCCGCGTCGACGAGGCGCTAACGCTGGTTGACGCCCAACATTTTCGCCATCAGCCCATTCAGTGTTTGAGTCATGGGCAAAAAAAACGTGTGGCTATCGCCGGAGCGCTGGTGCTACAGGCGCGCTATCTATTGCTGGATGAACCCACTGCTGGTCTCGATCCCGCAGGGCGCACTCAGATGCTTGCTATCATCAGGCGGATTGTGGCGCAGGGAAATCATGTCATTATCTCCAGCCATGATATCGATCTTATTTATGAAATTAGCGATGCCGTATACGTGTTACGCCAGGGCCAGATCCTGACGCATGGCGCGCCTGGCGAGGTTTTCGCGTGTACGGAAGCGATGGAACAAGCGGGGCTAACCCAGCCCTGGCTGGTCAAACTTCATACTCAACTGGGACTGCCGCTGTGTAAAACAGAAACGGAGTTTTTTCATCGAATGCGAAAGTGCGCATTCAGGGAGGCGTCATGACGCAGGCAGTTATGTTGCAGGGGACGGCATCCGACGTCGGCAAAAGTGTGCTGGCGGCGGGTTTATGCCGCATTTTTTATCAGGATGGTCTGCGTACCGCGCCGTTTAAATCGCAAAATATGGCGCTTAATTCTGGTATTACGCCGGATGGTAAAGAGATGGGGCGGGCGCAGATTTTTCAGGCGGAAGCCGCGGGGATCACGCCAGATGTGCGTATGAACCCGGTGCTGCTCAAACCGACCAGCGATCGCCAGGCGCAGGTCGTGCTGATGGGGAAAGTGGCGACCAATATGGATGCGGTGAGTTACCATGACTATAAACCGCGTTTGCGTGAGCAAATCCTTGCGGTCTATAACAGCCTGGCGCAGGAATATGACGTTATTGTGCTGGAAGGCGCCGGAAGCCCGGCGGAAATCAATCTGCGCGATCGCGATATCGTCAATATGGGAATGGCGGAAATGGCCCAGTGTCCGGTTATTCTGGTGGCGGATATCGACCGGGGCGGCGTATTCGCCGCTATTTATGGCACGCTGGCGCTGCTGCATAAACAGGAGCGTGACAGAGTAAAGGGCGTCATTATCAACAAATTCCGCGGCGACGTGGCGCTACTCTATTCCGGTATCGAACAAATCGAATCGCTTACTGGCGTCCCGATCCTGGGAGTGATGCCATGGCTGGATGTGGATCTGGAAGATGAAGATGGCGTCGCGCTGCAAAACGATAAATATCGCGGTAACGCCCCCCGTGATATCACTATTGCCATTGTGCAACTGCCACATATTTCTAACTTTACGGATTTTAACGCTCTGGCGGCGCAGCCGGATGTGCGCATACGCTATATTCGCCGCCCGGAAGTGTTGACTGACGCTGATCTGGTGATCCTGCCGGGCAGTAAGAATACGCTGAGCGACCTCGCCTGGCTGCGCGAAAGCGGGATGGCGGATGCGGTATTGCAGACACATCGGCAGGGCGTGCCGGTGATGGGAATTTGCGGCGGCTACCAGATGCTGGGCGACACCATTGTGGATGAGGTGGAGTCGGGGCTGGGTACGCAGCCGGGTCTGGGGCTGCTTAATACGATCACTCGCTTTGCACAGGATAAAACCACGACGCAGGTTAACGCGACAATGTCAGGCGAGTTGCCCGGCTGGCTGGCTGCCGCGGCGGGGCTACCGGTTCGCGGTTATGAAATTCACATGGGGGAAACGGTGCTGCAGGAAGGATGCTGTACGGCCATGACGTTACAGAAAAATGGATGCTCTGTGGCGGATGGCGCGGTCACCGCCGACGGACTGGCGTTTGGCACTTACCTTCATGGCCTGTTTGACAGCGATGCGTTTACCCGTGCGGTGGTCAATGGGTTACGGGCGCGAAAAGGGTTTGCGCCGTGGGAAACGACTTTTTGTTATGCGGATCATAAAGCGCGGCAATTTGATCTGCTGGCGGAAGCGATGCGGCAACATATTGATATTGATAAAATTTATAGCATCATGCAACAACATCAGGAGCCGGTATGATGATTCTGGTGACGGGCGGGGCGCGTAGTGGTAAAAGCCGTCATGCTGAAACCTTAATTGGCGATGCGCCGCAGGTACTGTATATCGCCACCTCGCAGATTCTTGATGACGAGATGGCGGCGAGAATTCAGCATCATAAAGATGGCAGGCCGGCACACTGGCGGACCGCAGAATGCTGGCGGCATCTTGATACGTTGATTACCGCGGATCTTGCCCCTGACGACGCGATTTTGCTGGAATGTATTACCACCATGGTGACGAATCTGCTGTTTGCGCTGGGAGGCGAAAACGATCCCGAACAGTGGGATTATGCGGCGATGGAGCGCGCCATTGACGATGAAATTCAGATTTTAATTGCAGCCTGCCAGCGCTGCCCGGCGAAAGTGGTACTGGTGACAAATGAGGTGGGAATGGGGATCGTCCCGGAAAACCGTCTGGCGCGCCATTTTCGTGATATTGCCGGTCGGGTCAACCAACGACTGGCGGCAGCGGCGGATGAGGTCTGGCTGGTAGTCTCAGGTATTGGAGTCAAAATTAAATGAGTAAGCTGTTTTGGGCCATGCTCGCTTTTATTAGCCGCTTGCCCGTGCCGTCACGCTGGTCGCAGGGACTGGATTTCGAGCAGTATTCGCGTGGGATCGTGATGTTTCCCTTTATCGGGTTGATTCTGGGGGGCGTAAGCGGCCTGATTTTCATCCTCCTGCAATCCTGGTGCGGTATTCCGCTAGCGGCGTTGTTCTGTATTCTGGCGCTGGCGCTGCTGACCGGTGGTTTTCACCTGGATGGGTTGGCCGATACCTGCGATGGTATTTTTTCCGCGCGCCGCCGTGAGCGAATGCTGGAGATTATGCGCGATAGTCGTCTGGGAACCCATGGCGGGCTGGCGCTTATTTTTGTGCTACTGGCAAAAATTCTGGTGGTCAGCGAACTGGCGTTACGTGGAACGCCAATGTTGGCGGCGCTGGCAGCGGCCTGTGCGGCTGGGCGCGGCAGCGCCGTTTTATTGATGTACCGTCATCGCTACGCCCGTGAAGAGGGGCTTGGCAATGTATTTATCGGTAAAGTCAGCGGACGGCAAACCTGCATTACTCTGGGATTGGCGGTAATCGTCGCCACGGTATTACTGCCTGGTATGCAAGGACTGGCCGCAATGGTGGTCACATGCGCGGCGATTTTCATCCTTGGCCAGTTGCTTAAACGTACGCTTGGCGGTCAAACCGGCGATACGCTGGGCGCGGCGATCGAACTTGGCGAATTGATCTTTCTGCTGGCTCTGTTATGAGCCGATTATTACGGACGAGACATCTTATGCAGACACTACACGCTTTACTCCGTGACATTCCTGCGCCGGACGCCGAGGCGATGGCGCGTGCGCAGCAACATATTGACGGCCTGCTCAAACCGCCGGGCAGCCTGGGCAGACTGGAAACCTTAGCCGTTCAGCTCGCGGGAATGCCGGGTCTTAACGGTACGCCGCAGGTAGGTGAAAAGGCGGTGCTGGTGATGTGCGCCGACCATGGCGTCTGGGATGAAGGCGTAGCGGTTTCGCCCAAAATCGTGACGGCGATTCAGGCGGCGAATATGACGCGGGGAACAACCGGCGTATGCGTGCTTGCCGCTCAGGCCGGTGCGAAGGTGCATGTCATTGATGTTGGTATTGATGCTGAACCTATTCCTGGCGTAGTTAATATGCGCGTCGCGCGCGGCTGCGGAAATATTGCCGTTGGCCCGGCGATGAGTCGCTCGCAGGCTGAGGCGCTTTTGCTGGAGGTTTCCCGCTACACCTGCGACCTGGCGCAACGCGGCGTGACCTTATTTGGCGTAGGGGAGCTGGGAATGGCGAACACTACGCCAGCCGCCGCGATGGTCAGCGTTTTTACAGGAAGTGATGCAAAAGAGGTGGTGGGGATTGGCGCGAATCTTCCGCCTTCCCGCATCGATAATAAAGTGGACGTCGTGCGGCGGGCGATTGCGATTAATCAGCCCAATCCGCGCGATGGCATTGATGTGTTGTCGAAGGTGGGTGGTTTCGATCTGGTCGGGATGACCGGCGTGATGCTTGGCGCGGCAAGGTGTGGCTTACCCGTATTGCTGGATGGCTTTCTTTCCTACTCGGCAGCGCTGGCGGCCTGTCAGATTGCGCCTGCGGTGAGACCTTATCTGATCCCGTCGCACTTTTCGGCGGAAAAGGGTGCCCGCATCGCGCTCGCGCATTTGTCTATGGAACCCTATTTGCATATGGCGATGCGGTTAGGTGAAGGAAGCGGCGCGGCGCTGGCGATGCCGATCGTGGAAGCCGCGTGCGCCATGTTCCACAATATGGGGGAGTTAGCGGCCAGTAATATTGTCCTGCCGGAGGGGAACGCAAACGCAACATAACCCGGGCGCACAACACCAGCCATGTGAGAAAAAAGCTATACTTAACGCACACCTGCCGCGACAAAGGAAGGGATATAATGCGTCGTATCACACCTTTTTTTCCGTTTTTCGTCTTGTTGGTAAGCCATTTCTCGCTGGCTATAAGCTATCCGTTGCCGCCCGAAGGCAGTCGTCTGGTAGGACAGCCTGTCACAATCGCTGTACCACAGAACAATACTCAGCCCTTAGAGTCATTTGCCGCCCGCTACGGTCAGGGGCTGAGTAATATGCTTGAAGCGAATCCCGGCGTGGATGTGTTTTTACCTCAGTCTGGTTCCACACTGGTAGTGCCGCAGCAGTTGATTCTGCCTGACACCGTTCGTGAAGGTATTGTGGTAAACGTCGCCGAGATGCGCCTTTATTATTATCCCGCAGGCACGAATACGGTTGAGGTGCTACCCATTGGTATTGGTCAGGCTGGCCGTGAAACGCCGCGCAACTGGGTAACTGCGGTTGAACGCAAACAAGATGGCCCGGTTTGGGTGCCAACGGCTAATACGCGTCGGGAATATGCTAAAGAGGGAAAAACGCTGCCCGCGATGGTGCCTGCGGGGCCGGATAACCCTATGGGGCTATACGCAATATATATCGGCAGGTTATATGCCATCCATGGCACTAATGCTAACTTTGGCATTGGCCTTCGCGTCAGTCAGGGCTGTATCCGTTTACGCAATGACGATATTAAATATTTATTCGACCATGTTCCTGTAGGAACCCGCGTTCAGATTATCGACAGGCCCGTTAAATTTTCGGTAGAGCCGGATGGAAGTCGTTGGCTGGAGGTACACGAACCGCTTTCTCGTAACCGTGCTGAATTTGAGTCAGACAAAAAAGTTCCATTGCCCGTTACGCCAGTGCTGCGCACGTTTATCAAAGGGGACGACGTTGATACTTCGCGGGTTAATGAGGTGCTGGAGCGCCGTTCCGGAATGCCGGTCAACATTAGCGCGGGCAGGTCTGGCCTTTAAATATCCTGCCACATTGCTGGTTTTCATGGGCTGGAACATCTGTATTAGTAGTGAGTGTCATGGCAGGGGCTTCATTTTCTCAACGAACCGCGAGCCCTCCGATTAAGCTCAAAGTCATAAATCTTTTCTCCGGCATCGCCGGAGGTTTTTCATATGCGTCTGCAAGGCTCTCTTATCCACCGCGCCGAGTATTCTTTTCGGTCGAAATGATATTTGAGATACCAGAGGCATGAACCGCCCGGATTGATAAGCAGAAACAGACTGTGAGAAGCGGTCAGTTTAAAGGGAGTTGGTGAAGGTTTAGTAGCGCGGATTTTACTGTCAGTAAGGGGCATATGGTAATCACTCCTTTATCTAACTGAAATGACCCCAAAGCAGACCACCAATTTGTCCCGATGCGGAGAGATAAATCAATATGCACTGAGACAGTTTTCTACGCTAACTCTCTGAATCAAAATACTATTGAGACATGCTGAGATGCCTGAAAACAGGAATTTGGCTCCTCTGACTGGGTGCGTTTTTTATCTCATTGAATAATAAAATATTTATTTTCTAAATTCAAAATAAGGCCCTTATAAAAGCCCCGATCGTAATGATGCACTAAGAATGTGATTTTTATCACATTTTAAAAGTGGGATTATTTCCCCCTATCTTGCCATTTCCACTAGATATTATTAACGGATACTTGAATTAATTCGATTATTCAATAATGATTGAAATATTGAATCATAGAGGGCCGCCCCACATTATGAACAAACAAACTGCCACAACCATCTTTGAATCCCTCTCCTCCGGCGTGCGTCTGGATGTATATCGCCTACTGATCAAAATGGGTACCGAGGGCATGGTTGCCGGGGAGATCGCTTCAACGCTGGATATCCCGCCGACTAACTTATCGTTTCATTTAAAGGCGTTGACGCAGGCCGGGATGCTGACGGTAGAACAGGAAGGTCGTTACCAGCGTTATCGTGCCAACATCCCACTGATGCTGGATTTAATCGGCTGGCTGACCGAGGAGTGTTGTTCAGGCCACCCGGAACAATGCGCAGGTTTTCGTTCGGCTTCTTCCTGCTCAGAAGCCGTTTTACCACCACTCAACACCACGAAAAAGAGTAAATCATGAACGTACTTTTTCTCTGTACCGGCAACTCCTGCCGTTCCGTGCTGGCCGAAGCCACGTTTAACCATCTGGCTCCAGCCGGATGGCGCGCCATGAGCGCAGGCAGTCACCCGGCGGGTTACGTACATCCCCGAGCACTGGCGTTGTTGGCGCGGGAAGGCATTTCAACAGAAGGCTATTTCAGCAAATCGTGGAACGATCTGCCGCAGACGCCGGATACTGTCGTGACAGTCTGTTCAAACGCTGCCGGAGAAACCTGTCCGGCCTGGCTCGGTAACGTGATGCGTACCCATTGGGGCGTTGACGATCCGGCTCATGCTACCGGTAGCGATGCCGAAATCGATGCGGCTTTTGTCACTGCTTACCAGACATTACGTGCGCGTATTGAAGCTTTTCTGGCGCTGCCGCTGAATGAATTGCTGCACGATCGCGCTCGTCTGAAAGTCGAACTGGATCGTATTGGCGAAATTTTTTAACGACCTGTATTTCAATAATTGATGGAGAGTCAAATGAAGACGATTCAGATTTTCGATCCCGCTTTATGCTGTTCTTCCGGCGTCTGTGGCCCGGAAACCGATCCGGCGCTGGTCGCGTTTGCCGCTGATTTTGAGTGGGCCAGAACGCAGGGCGTCAATATTGAGCGTTTCAATCTGGCGCAGCAACCATTGCTCTTCGCACAGAACGAAATCGTTAAAGGCTTTCTGGCCCGTTCCGGCAAAGAGGCGCTACCGCTGATTCTGGTGGATGGTGAAGTCGCACTGGCTGGTCGTTACCCTCGCAGAGAGGAACTGGCGCGCTGGATGGGGCTTACCGTCTATTCGAGTTTTACGCCAGCGACTTCCTCCTGTTGCGGCGGCGATAAGTGCTGCTGATGGACTGATTTCCCGCTTTATTTAATTTAAAGGAGTCTTTTTTATGCTGATGCTTCGGCAGGTGCCCCCCTTTTTGTTTTTTACCGGTAAAGGCGGTGTGGGTAAAACATCGCTGGCCTGCGCTACCGCGATTCATCTGACCGCCTCTGGCAAACGTGTACTGTTGGTCAGCACCGATCCGGCTTCCAATGTCGCGCAGGTGTTTGAACAGACCATCGGCCATCAGATAACCTCGGTTGTAGCGGTTAACAGACTGTCCGCGCTGGAAGTCGATCCATCTGCTGCCGCAGCGGCATACCGTGAACGCATTGTCGGGCCGGTACGGGGGATCCTGCCAGACGATATCGTGGCGGGTATTGAGGAACAGCTCTCCGGTGCCTGTACCACCGAGATTGCCGCCTTTGACGAATTCACCGCGCTGCTGACTAATCAGCAACTGCGCGATGAGTACGATCATATTGTGTTCGACACCGCGCCAACCGGGCATACGCTACGAATGCTGCAACTGCCCGGCGCGTGGAGCGGTTATCTCGACAACAGCCAGCACGGTGCGTCCTGTCTCGGACCGCTGGCCGGGCTGGAAAAACAGCGCAGCCAGTATCGCGCCGCCGTAGACGCACTGGCGAATGCGGAACTGACGCGGATGGTGCTGGTCGCCAGAGCGCAAACCGCAACGCTGAAAGAAGTATCGCGTACCTATGACGAACTGGCCGCCATTGGTCTGACGCAGCAGTATCTGGTCATTAACGGCCTGTTGCCTGAGCAGGAAACCGCTCGCGATAAGCTGGCGCAGGCACTGTATCAGCGTGAACAACAGGCGCTGCAACATTTACCTGATAACCTGCGCGCATTGCCCTGCGATCGCCTGCCGTTAAAACCGTTCAATATGGTGGGGCTGGCGGCATTACGGGGTCTGCTGGACGACAGTTCAACTGGCACCCCGGCGGAAGTCGGAGATATCTCCCCCGTAGATCTTCCTTCGTTGTCATCACTGATCGACGGATTCGCGTCGCAGGGACATGGCCTGATCATGCTGATGGGCAAAGGCGGCGTGGGGAAAACTACGCTGGCAGCGGCGATTGCCGTTGAACTGGCTCGTCGCGGCTATCCTGTTCACCTGTCCACATCCGATCCGGCGGCGCACCTGACTGACACGCTGGACGGCTCATTCGACGGTCTGAGCGTCAGCCGTATCGACCCGCAGGCTGAAACCGAGCGTTACCGGCAGCAGGTGATGGCTGAGCAGGGTAAAAACCTCGACGAACAGGGGCGTGCCGTTCTTGAAGAAGATCTGCGTTCTCCCTGTACGGAAGAAATTGCCGTGTTTCAGGCTTTTTCACGCATCATTCAGGAAGCGGGTAAGCAGTTTGTCGTTATGGATACAGCGCCAACCGGCCATACATTGCTACTGCTTGACGCCACCGGCGCTTACCACCGTGAGATTGCCCGACTGGCCGGGGAACACGGTCAGCCCGTACTGACGCCCATGATGCGCCTGCAGGACAGCGAGCAGACGAAAGTTCTCATCGCCACGCTGGCGGAAACCACCCCGGTGCTGGAAGCCGCTCATTTGCAGGACGACCTGCGTCGCGCGGGGATTGAACCGTGGGGCTGGGTCATTAATAACAGCCTGATCAATACGCCGACTACATCGCCGCTGCTGCGCCAGCGTGCCGAACGCGAACGGTCGCAGATTGATGCCGTCTGTACCCACCATGCCCGACGCTGTGCGCTGGTGCCGCTACAGGCGGAAGAGCCTGTCGGCGTTGAGCGTTTACTACAACTGAGCACAACGGGAAAATAAACCCAAAGGAGCCTGACATGTCCGCACAAACCCAGGCCGCTCCGGCCATGAACCTGTTTGAACGTTACCTGAGCGTCTGGGTTGCGCTCTGCATCGCCATCGGTATTCTGCTCGGGCAGGTAATGCCGGGCGTCTTTCGCGTTATCGGCGGTCTGGAGATCGCCCGCGTTAATTTGCCGGTCGGTTTACTTATCTGGGTAATGATTATTCCTATGCTGCTGCGCATTGATTTCGGGGCGCTGGGTCAGGTCAAAGCGCACTGGCGCGGGATCGGCGTAACGTTGTTTATCAACTGGCTGGTTAAACCATTCTCAATGGCGCTGCTCGGCTGGCTGTTTATCCGTTATTTATTCGCGCCGTGGCTGCCAGCCGATCAGCTTGACAGCTACATCGCCGGGCTTATTCTGCTGGCCGCCGCGCCCTGTACGGCAATGGTGTTTGTCTGGAGCCGACTCACCAACGGCGACCCTTATTTCACGCTGTCGCAGGTGGCGCTGAACGATGCCATCATGATATTCGCCTTTGCGCCGATTGTTGGGCTGCTGCTCGGTTTGTCCTCAATCATCGTACCGTGGGCCACCCTGTTAACCTCCGTGGTACTGTACATCATTGTGCCGGTTATTCTGGCTCAGCTCTGGCGTAAGGCCCTGCTACGCAAGGGGCAAGCGGCATTCGATAATGCGCTGACGAAAATCGGCCCGTGGTCAATGGCGGCATTACTGGCAACGCTGGTGTTACTGTTTGCGTTTCAGGGCGAAGCCATTCTGCAACAGCCGCTGGTCATTGCCCTGCTGGCGGTGCCGATTCTGATTCAGGTGCTGTTTAACTCGGCACTGGCCTATGGGTTGAATCGACTGGTGGGCGAAAAGCACAATATTGCCTGTCCATCCAGCCTGATCGGCGCATCGAACTTCTTTGAACTGGCTGTCGCAGCGGCAATCAGCCTGTTTGGTTTTCATTCCGGTGCGGCGCTGGCGACCGTGGTTGGGGTGCTCATTGAGGTGCCGGTGATGCTGCTGGTTGTGCGGGTGGTGAATCGTTCGAAAGGGTGGTATGAGAGAGCTTAGCGGAGATATTATCCCTCTCTAATTATCCGTTCGCGACAAACATTCAGGCAGTTTCTCAAGGGGCAGGGCCGGGTAATGCTGTGTTTCAGGCGGCGTGAACTCACCATCCAGATTTTGCGCAGGGTTCGACCTGATTAACTGTTTTTTCACCGCATAGGGGCCAAAAGCCAGCTTCTTCTCTTTCCCGTCAATGCGGTACTTCATGTACCAGAGTTTCGAGCCGTTGGGTTTGATCAGCAGGTAGAATCCTGAACTATCGGTAATTTTGAAGGATTTCTCGGTGGGTTTGATCTTGCGGATAGCGGTATCGGTTAATGCCATCGGCGGGGGCTCCATTTCTCAACGAACCGTGAGGCCCCCGATTAAGTCCCCAAAAACTATGGGTGTCAAAAAACCCGGCAAACCTTATCAGGTTAACCGGGTAAAGATAAGTTCTTGTTTTTTTCAACGTCTCCGGACTCACCAGGATGTCCCGAAACTAAAATCTGGCTCCTCTGACTGGACTCGAACCAGTGACATACGGATTAACAGTCCGCCGTTCTACCGACTGAACTACAGAGGAATCGTGTGGGGTCGTATATTAGCGGCGGAAAAATTTTTGTCAAACCCCATTTAACCTCTTACAGATTCGATTGCGGGTTATCTCATCACTTTGTTGCATTTGCAGACATTTTTTCTGCAAAAAGCTTTGCAGCCTTACGATTTCTCGCTCATTATTGAAATGTGGTTTCAACTCTCTTCTTTAAGGTCCATTTTGAACGTCTCCACTGCCTTACGCCAGGCTGTCGTCCGTACGCCCTGGTATGCCAAACGCAAGAGCTACAAAGTGTTGTTCTGGCGTGAAATCACCCCACTTGCTATCCCCATTTTTCTGGAAAATACCTGTGTTTTGCTAATGGGCGTGCTCAGTACTTTTCTCGTCAGTTGGCTGGGCAAGGAAGCAATGGCGGGCGTGGGGCTTGCCGACAGTTTTAATATGGTAATTATGGCTTTTTTTGCGGCTATCGATCTTGGTACTACGGTGGTGGTTGCCTTTAGCCTGGGCAAGCGCGACAGGCGACGGGCAAGGGCGGCGGCGCGCCAGTCGCTGGTGATTATGACGCTATTTGCCGTTGTGCTGGCAGTGGTCATTCATTATTTCGGCAGTGAAATTATTAATATTGTCGCAGGCGAGGCGACGCCAGAAGTAAAGGGGCTGGCGTTAACGTACCTTGAACTGACGGTGCTGAGTTATCCGGCTGCGGCAATTGCGCTAATCGGTAGCGGCGCGCTGCGTGGGGCAGGGAATACGAAAATCCCGTTGATGATTAACGGCGGGATGAACATTCTCAATATTATCATCAGCAGCATCCTGATTTACGGGGCTTTCTCCTGGCAAGGGCTGGGTTTTGCCGGCGCGGGGCTGGGATTAACCATTTCGCGCTACATCGGCGCGGTAGCGATTATTTGGGTGCTGATGATTGGTTTTAATCCGGCGCTGCGCATTCCGCTGAAAAGCTATCTGAAGCCGCTGAATTTCGGCATTATCTGGGAAGTGATGGGTATCGGTATTCCGGCGAGCATTGAATCAGTGCTGTTCAACGGTGGCAAACTACTGACGCAAATGTTTGTCGCCGGAATGGGCACTAACGTTATCGCGGGTAACTTTATTGCCTTTTCCGTGGCGGCGCTTATCAACCTGCCGGGTAACGCCCTTGGTTCGGCGTCGACTATTATCACCGGTAAGCGTCTTGGTACCGGACAAATTGGTCAGGCAGAGCGTCAATTGCGCCATGTATTCTGGATGTCGACTATCGTACTTACGGCAATTGCCTGGGGGACGGCGCCGTTCGCGGGTCTGTTTGCCTCATTTTATACCCAGGAGCAGGACGTAAAAGAGGTAGTGAAAGTTCTGCTCTGGCTTAATGCTGCCTTTATGCCAATTTGGGCGGCCGCGTGGGTGCTGCCGTCGGGTTTTAAAGGCGCGCGCGATGTGCGATTTGCGATGTGGGTATCGATGCTGGGGATGTGGGGCTGTCGCGTTGTGGCAGGGTATACGCTTGGTATTGTGCTGGGTATGGGGGTTGTAGGGGTTTGGCTGGGGATGTTTCTTGACTGGGCCGTGCGCGGCGCGCTGTTTTACTGGCGTCTGGTAAGCGGGCGCTGGCTGTGGAGATACCCGCGCGTAAAGAGGGAGTAAGCGCTTTTTGCTGTGAAAATCATCAGGAAACGGTGAATTTTAACCGAAGTGTGGAATAAAGCAGCAAACGAACTTTTTTTGTGAAAACAGGCTTTGACAAGCCAGGGGCACCTCGTTAATATTCGCCCCGTTCACACGATTCCTCTGTAGTTCAGTCGGTAGAACGGCGGACTGTTAATCCGTATGTCACTGGTTCGAGTCCAGTCAGAGGAGCCAGATTTTAGTTTCGGGATATCCTGGTGAGTCCGGAGACGTTTAAAAAAAACAAGAACTTATCTTTACCCGGTTGACCTGAGAAGGTTTACCGGGTTTTTTGACATCCATGGTTTTTGGGGGCTTAATCGGGGGCCTCACGGTTCGTTGGAAAAATGGAGCCCCCACGTATGGCATTAACCGATACCGCTATCCGCAAGATCAAACCCGTATCAGTATGCTGACATATAGATGCGTTCGGTTCAAACGGAGCGATCACACAAGCTTGCCAGGTGATGCCCCTGGTGGGAATCGCGACTGTCTCTTTCATCTGATTTCAGATATTTCCCGTGATCTTGATCCGTTCTTTCCCAAAAAGATTGATTTCTTTCATTCGAAACAAGGCTGTACAATAAGTAAACCAAAATAGCAACTATAGAGTTTCTAATGGATACAGTAGAAGAACTAAATGGAACATACTTCTATGCAGGAAAATCCAATCTGACTGCTGCCGAACTTCTGTTTATGATTTTTTGTGAGAATACCGCAAGCCAGTTTGGGATTGGTGTTGCAGATTTCGGGGCCGTTGTTGCTCTGCTATCAGGTCGTAATAATCTCTGGACAAGGGCGAAACCCGCTGGAGCGACTAAAGGCACATCATACGCGTCCAGGACTGCACGTGCAGTGTTTAAAAAGTCAAAATTTCCCTTTGGAATATCCCTTCCGACATGGTTAGGCGGTTACACCCCATGGACAGCCAGACGTGTTATGGTTCGTAACATTGCGCCGTTTGTTGGACGTTCCATTCCTTTGATCGGGGAAATTATCCTTGCCGCAGATGTGTCACAAATAACATATCGCACTATACGCGACTACAATACCATTGCTCGGGGCAATGATAAGTTATGGTAGACAATATTGAACAGCAAGTTTACGAGCTTGTACGGCCTTATGCTGGCACATATCTTTTCAACATTAAGCAAGTGGAATTAACACCAGAGATTGACCTTGATACTGATCTGAGCATTGATGAACTTGAAGCCGAAGATCTCATGAATAAATTCTTCGAGAAACTCAATGTCGAGCGAGGTAACTTCAGAATAGAAACCTATTTTCCTAATCACCCTTTTTCATGGCATCCGTTCAAGAAAACGGAGCCTGTACCCGTCCCAGATTTCACTATCAGCATGCTGATCGAGTCAGCAAAAGCCGGGAAATGGTTATATGACTAATTGTAATGAACTTAACAAATGGCTGTACCAGTACCCTTCTTTTTGAGCGATGATGGTGGCGCTAAGATAGTTCTCTTTTCTTTTTAAAGGGTTCATGTTTACTGCCGCCACCCTTACGCTAACCCCTTTAGTTTCCTCCTTTGCTGTCATACTATCGAATGACGTGCCTCACCTGTGAACGCTAAGGAGAATAATATGGAAAATAAAGGCACAAACCTGACGCCCGAGCAGGCGCTGGAGCGCCTGGAGGAGCTGTACGAGCAGTCGGTTAACGCGCTCCGTGAAGCCATCGCTGACTATGTTGATAACGGTACGCTGCCCGATCCCCACGCCAGGCTTAACGGACTGTTTGTTTATCCTTCGCTGTCTGTAAGCTGGGATGGCGCGACACCGAACCCGCCTAAAACACGCGCTTTTGGACGCTTTACTCATCCTGGCTGTTACACCACTACCGTTACGCGGCCTGCGCTATTTCGCGCTTATCTTCTGGAACAGCTTAACCTCGTTTACCATGATTATGGCGCGTATATTGCGGTAGAGGCCTCGCACCATGAGATCCCGTATCCTTACGTGATCGACGGCTCGGCTCTGACGCTGGATCGTTCTATGAGCGCTGGGCTAACGCGCCATTTTCCTACCACAGAACTGGCACAGATTGGCGATGAGACAGCAGACGGTCTGTTCCACCCCGGCGAATTCTATCCGTTATCGCACTTCGACGCGCGTCGTGTTGACTTCTCGTTGGCCCGGTTACGGCACTATACCGGTACGCCGGTTGAACATTTTCAGCCCTTCGTTTTGTTTACCAACTACACCCGCTATGTCGATGAGTTTGTGCGCTGGGGATGCAGCCAAATTCTTGATCCTGACAGCCCCTATATCGCGCTTTCCTGTGCCGGTGGAATTTGGATCACGGCAGAAACGGAAGCGCCGGAAGAGGCTATTTCCGATCTGGCCTGGAAGAAACATCAGATGCCCGCCTGGCACCTGGTAACGGCAGATGGGCAGGGGATTACGCTGGTAAATATCGGTGTTGGCCCTTCAAATGCTAAAACGATTTGCGACCATTTGGCCGTGTTGCGGCCTGACGTCTGGCTTATGATTGGGCACTGTGGAGGGTTACGAGAAAGTCAGGCGATTGGCGATTATGTGCTGGCCCATGCCTACTTACGCGATGATCATGTGCTGGATGCCGTTCTGCCGCCTGATATTCCGATTCCAAGCATTGCGGAAGTACAGCGTGCGCTGTACGACGCTACCAAAGCGGTTAGCGGAATGCCCGGCGAAGAGGTGAAACAGCGACTGCGCACGGGAACGGTCGTCACCACGGATGACCGTAACTGGGAGCTTCGTTATTCCGCATCGGCGCTGCGATTCAACCTTAGCCGCGCGGTCGCGATTGATATGGAGAGCGCGACGATTGCAGCCCAGGGCTATCGCTTCCGCGTGCCTTACGGCACGCTGCTTTGTGTTTCTGACAAACCTTTACACGGTGAAATTAAACTGCCCGGGCAGGCAAACCGGTTTTATGAGGGGGCTATTTCAGAACATTTGCAAATTGGTATTCGTGCTATTGATTTACTACGCGCAGAAGGTGATCGTTTGCACTCACGTAAATTACGCACGTTTAATGAGCCACCGTTTCGCTAACGAAATGAGCTGTCGCCTGCTGTTGGACAGGAGTGGAAGAGGCGTATTTATGTGATATGAAAAGCGGCTGAATGAAGCCTTAGCGGGAGGCGATTTTGCATCCCGCCAAGGCCTTATTGTGCCGCGAGCTTCATCACCATCGCCGGATACCTGTCGCCGATAATCGCGTCTACGCCAGGAAACGCGCCGGAAGGCGAAAACATTGCGTCGCACTTCACGCTCCTTGAGCGCCTGACCCACAAGCCCGGATTAACAAGCAGATACCGACCGTGAGAAGCGGTCAGCTTAAAGGGGGGTCAGAAGGCTTGATACTGAGGATTTTCGCGTTGGACAGGGATATAGGGTGGTCACGTCATTATCGAACTCATAGCGCCACGAGTGGCGCGCAAAGCTGGCGCACGTCGGTAAAGCGCACCAGCCGGTGCTCGCCGTTCCATTCAAATCGGTGCTCCCGGCACTGCGCCTTGCCCCAGCGGTCAGCGATGGGATTGCCGAACTCGCCGTACTCATAGTGGTGGTCTGCCCTGTAGCAGCAGGCGGTCGCCTTTGACTTTCGCCTGATGCTCGCCACCTTCGGGCGGCATGTTCATGCCCAGCAGGTTGTCGTCGTCGTCAAAGCTGAACTCCTCGTGCAGGGCGTTCCAGCGCGGGTCTTCCGGCAGGCGGTGTTGGGTCAACATTAATATCTTGCGGTAATCTCTGTGGGTTTGGATTCGAATTTACGTTAGTGCGTGTGACCGGTAAATCCCGCGACGATCTGCAGGCAGCGATGGCGCTGGTGCGCGGCGGCAATCTGGGCCAGCCGTTCCAGTTCAAAAACTTCCGCGATTGATTTTTCCCGCCCGCCGCCTTCCCGCATGTGAGAAAGGTGGCAGGGCGGGTAAATCGATTAAGGCGTGGCTTTTTTAGGCTCTGCGGCCTTGTTATACAACGCCTGAATCAGCGCCTGCTGTTCCGCTCCCGGTATGATACCCAATCTGTGAAAAATATTCCCAATCTGATAAAGCTGCTGATTACCGGTGTCGTCCTGGCGGGTAATCGACGCCTGCGTGGTTAATTTTTTCAGCGTAAAGGTAATATGTTCCTGACACTCGGGCGTGTTTTCAGCACAAATCTGGCGTAACAGCATCAGGTTTTTATTATCGACCCTATCTGCGTTAATCATCAATTCCCTTGCCTGACTCCACTGTTTTGCATTCATGTAGTGGTCGATCATCGCCTCCTCTTCGAGAGAGGGAACGTGCTGGTGTAACACCCGTTTGGCATTCACCGTGTCGTTGCCATAGCCGTAAAGCTCCGCAAGTCTTTGAAAGGAACGCGACATATCTTCATCAGGCCAGGCTTTTGCCTGGCTGAGGTAAATCGCCTCGGCGCTGACGGCTAATTTTTGCGCTGCCTCAGGATGACCAATTTCTTTGAGTACTTCACCCATTTCATTTGTTGCATCTTCCCATTCGGCGAACGTCAGGGTTTGCGCCTCGGCGGAGAGGGTTGCGATATGCTTTTCCGCCACAGCATTCTGCTTATGCTGAAAGAGATTCTTCAGCGCTTTGATTTTGTACTCGTAGCAATACCTGTCGTCGTAGCAGGTATATTCCGGCGCGCTCATCAGCAAATCGATACGCTTATTCATCAGCGCAACATCATCAAGCTTGCTTAATAAATCAATCAGCTCCATTTCAATGCGCGGCGAAGGGGCAAAATTGAATATTTTATCGACCTGCGTCACATAGGTTGAAAGCGTCTCCTGATAATTCTGTGTCAGCTCGTTTTTCTTATAAAAAGAGAGCAATCCCGGTAATGAATACTGGAAATAGCTTCCTTTATTGCCGGTTGCTTTGCGCAATCTCGCAGACAACGCCATCGCCTTCTCTTTATTACCCGTGGCGTAATAGATCTCCATCAGGTCGAGATACTCCTGATAACGGTAGGCTTCAGCACTCGGTTGTTGAGCAATAGCCGTATCAAACATTTTCAGCGCGCTATCTGCGTAAACCAACGCCTTTGCGGTGTCGCCCTTGGCATGGTACTGCTTCGCAATAATAAGCAGCATTTTTAGCTGAGTATAAGGAATAACAATTTTATCAGCGTAATTTTCATTATAAATAGCGGCGGTTTTATCAGGCTCTGAGTGCCAGAATTCTAAAACCGTGGCTAAATAAAAATTCCTCGCGTCGGCATTTTTGCTAAGAAGGGCTAAGGCTTTTTCAGGCTGTTTGCGATTAACCCAGCCATCAACGTAGCTCTCGTAGGCGGTAATGCTCGACGGTTTATCGAGACCAATTTTGGACAGGAAAACCATCGCGGCATCCGGGCTATTATTTTCAGCGATCCACGAGGCCTCATGGTTTAGCGAAAACTTCGCATAATTCGATTGTGTGTCCAGCTTTTTCAGTAATGCATCCGCACGGCTCATCGGGCCGTACATAAACAGTTCCCTGTGTAATTCAAACCAGGCTGCCTGCGATTTAAAAGTGGTGTTTTCATTTAAAGGGACGGCATTTTGCAGTTTCTGTTCGACAACTGACCAGACATCAGGCGATTGCTGACTTTGTGCAACGCTCTGATAAGAGTAAAAAACCGTGGCGGCTGTGAGTAATGTGGCGAATTTAAATTTCATAGCAACGTGTATCCTTTCAGTTCCGTTTGAATAGCCTCTTTACAGCAAAGTCATATTTACTTAGTTTGAGGCGTTAATTCCTTTAAGGCTGCCAGTGCAGGTTTGACGCCGGCTTTTACCGCCGCTGTAAGATGAAGTTTGGCTTTGTTGAGGTCTTTCTCAACGCCATCACCATTCCTGTACATGAGTCCAAGGTTATAGTGCGCCTGAGCATTTCCCTGGTCAGCGGATTTTTTAATCCACTTATAGGCTTCCGGCAGGTTTTTCGGCATTCCTTCGCCGATAAGATTTAAATATCCCACTTCTAACTGCGCATAACTTTCGCCAAGCTCTGCCGCTTTGAATAAATAGGAGAGATATTTTTTGCTGTCTTGCGCTACGCCATCACCGTCGTTGTACGCATAGGCCAAAAAGAGAAGCGCGCCGGGATGATTTTGCTCTGCGGACTGAGTTAACCATTTCATCGCCGCATCGTAGTTTGTGCATTCAAACTCATACTTACCTAAATGATATTGCGCAGTGCTGTCACCCTGCTTTGCCTTATTGGTGACGTCAGTCGGCGCATATAGCTCTGAAAGCTCTTTATCGTTGTGGTAACAACGGATGTATTTTATGCCGTCTTCATCATAGGCTTCTTCTGTACCTTCCTTGTCGCCATCGACATAGGGCAGCGCACTTAAGACCTTACCCGTACGATCGTTAAACTCTCTTTTCAGGCCGTTTCTTTCATCATTAGCAAACATAACCTCTTCAACAAGTTTACCGGTACGTTCGCTCCAGCGGCGATCGGCTCCCTGCTTTTTATCGTCTTTATATTCGGTGGTATAGGTGAGTTTGCCCTGTTCATTCCAGTGCTTAGCGTCCCCATTTAGCATACCGTTTTTATAGGGATAGACTGATTCGCGGTGACCATTTTCGTACCACTTTTCGGAATCCCCGTCTAACACATCATGTTTATACATTTTGGATGAGGCAGGCTTTCCGTTGCTGAACCATTCTTTGACCGCACCATGTTTACGGCCTTCACTATCAAAAGAGGATTCTTCTTTGGGATGCCCATTTCCATACCAGCTCTGAGCAGAAAGCTGTTTGCCATTTTTATAGGTCGCTTTAGAAAGGAGTTTGCCCTCTTCACTGTATTGTTCGAACGTTCCGTCGTTTTCACCTTGGTTATTTCTGTGGTAAACACCACGAATTTTACCGGTAGAATAATATTCCGTACTGGTGTCGACAATGGTGCCTTTACTGTATGAATATTTCCCCTTTATTTTCCCATCAGGGAAATATTCAAATGCCGGGCCTTCCAGTTTCTGATTTAAATAGCTGTGTTTTTGTTTTAAAACGCCGTTATCATAAAAATGTGGGCATTCGCCATCTTTAATTTTACCTTGGGCAAAGTAACGTTTACTTTCAACGGCTCCGTTTTCATGGTATACGATGTATTCCCCTTCGGGTTGACCATCTTTAAACGTCAGCGTTTCCGCTATTTTGTCTTTTTCATCAAAGTAAGTTTCAGCTTTTCCGTCACGCTTATTTTGTGCATTATAATGATAAATACTTTTGAGATTGCCGCTTTCATAGAAAGATTTAAATACAGAAACACGTTGTCGGTTAGCGAAGTTTTCTTCGTTGGTATAGCCTTCAAAGGCTATCTGTTTACTCTGCATCACCTCCCCTGTTTCTTCTGAGGATTCCAGATACCAGCCGGTGACTTTCCATAATTTTTTCTCTTTATCATAGGGGAGGGGCATATGGACTACTGTTGTTGCCTGACGTTTAACCGTCGGTTGCAGTTCATCATCCAGCCACAAGTCAGACGATCTTTTCATGTATTCGGCACCGCACAGCGCTTCGGTACATAGCTCGATTCCAGTCAGCATGGGCGTGCCGCCAGCATCGCACTGATCGACCGTCAGGTAAAAATAACGGTCATCGAGAATAGCCGGTCTTAAACTGCGTATTTTATTAATATATTCTTCTGTCGTCAGTCCCATTGATTCTGCGCGCGCAGAAAGGGTATTAGTATTACAGGGTGTTTTATCTTTAAAATAATAACGGTCGGCGAGTAAAAGTTTCAGGTCACTGCTAATGGCGGTTTTATTAAAATCGATATTTACAATTTTGGAGATGAAATTAACGGGTTTGGATTCTGTACTGGGGGATTGTTTTGCACATATATTCGCGCAATATAATGAAACTATAATTGTTATGAATATTTTCTTCAAGATGTTCTCCTTGTATGAATAATAACTCCCTGAAACTTATTTCATGCTATAGAAACAAAGAGTTAATGTAAAGGATGCGAGGAGCATATTCTGGCAGGAGAGAGTTTGCTTCAGTTACCAGTAAGAATAATTTAAGTATTACGAGCGCGTTGTTTTTAATTTGATAATAACGCGCTGATGATTATTAACGATTATATACCCAATAAACCTCAAGATGCGGGAGTGAGCACCTGAAAGTGATCTTTAATTCGGGATGTCAGTGAGTCCGCTATATCCGGCAGCGTCTGGTTAAAAAAGACAGATATTGCGTCCCTGAACTCTCGCGTACTGCTGAAGTAGCGATTATTCCGGGCATGTTCGTTCATTAATTTCCACATTCGTTCTATCGGATTCAGGTTTGGACTGTAAGGGGGAAGGTAATGCAGCCTGATATTTACCACCTCCGCCCAGTCTTTCACTAACTGTGAACTGTGGTAACCTGCTCCATCCGCTGCTCGCTCTTAGCCAACTGTCAAATTTGCCCATACACCTGCGCCACATACCGCCCACGCCCGTCCCCATGCCCCAGATCCATCGCCACAATTGCCAGCGCTTCTTTCCTGTTGAACCCCTGCGCCAGATAGTGACTAATGGCATCCTGCGCCCACGCATAACGCAGGGAATGCGGAGAATATGCGCCAGTCAGACCAATACGCGCCGCCTGGTTGTGCCAGTAGTCCATTGCGCTTTTTAGATCGGGTTTATCAATCAGCCGGTTATTACGGCTTTCTGCGACAGCTAACGCATTATCCAGTGCCTTTTTGACTGCGCCAGAATCCAGAATCACCGTTTCGCGGGGCAGTCCGCCTTTGGTGCCGAAAACCACGGTTAAGCGCGTGTCGCCGCGTTCAATAGCCTGTTTCCACGTTTTCAGCGACTGCACGCTTTGTACCGCTTCCTGTGAACGTAAGCCCATCAGTCGCGCCAGTTCCAGCGCCGCAGCCAATCCCGGATCTTTTACACGGGCTGTTTCCAGTACATGACGGTAATGATCTGGCGTAATAGCCTGTCGCGTACCATTGCGCGATGCACCGGACAAACCCAGCGATTTATTAGTCAGCCGTTCATGCTCTGCCACCTGCTTACGCCCGGCCTGTTGCAGTACGGCACGCAGCGAAGCCATTTCATTCTGTAGCGTGCGTTTACCGATCCCCTGCGCCAGTCTTTCATGAATGTAACTTTCAATATGGCGAACCTTAATCTGGGCTACCCGCTGGATCTGAACGTTCAGCACCCGTAAATGATGGTCGAAACGCTGCACAATATGGATACGATCGTTCACCGTTTTATGGCTACCTCCACAGTGCTTTGCCAGCGCCTTCATTTCATTGCCTAACTTGCCCATACACTTCCCCATAATTTGAAAACACAAACAGTCTCCGACGTATGCTTTTTGGCTGCGCCAGAACGATACCTTCACGCCGGAGTGGCAGCTTGTTGAGGTATAGGGAGTTTCAGACTGTACGCGGTACAGGCTGCCTGCGTGAGCAGGGGATTCTCCGGGGCATCATGCCCCCCTCGGTATCGATCTTTTTCTCCTCTTTCTTGCTGACAGCGGCCCCAAAAAGGCGTGTCAGATTTGGGAATAAGAGCAAGAACCCCGAAAACAGGGGGATGGCGCGGTGTGGTGGTTGTGCGTCACTTTGTCGCTCTGCGCGACGAAAGTGACGCACTGGTCGGGTGCAGTGCGTGAAAGATCGCAGACTCTGGTGTTGTTTTACGGTCACGCGGCAGCAAAGCCGGGCGTCTTTGCAGGTCGCAGACCGTAAAGTAAAAGGCGTTGATGTGGTAACGGGTGCCGGGTGGAATCGCTTCCGTCACGGTGCTGCATTGACCAGAGATCTGGCGCAGGTACCATCGAGATACTTTTTCAGTTCTTTGGTACCAAACGTGTCGATAGCCCGCTGAGCTGCGCCGAGATTAGACGCCAGCTTGTCACCGCCAATGTCTTTATCGGCTTTAACTGCCGCAGCCCAGTCTTCTGTTTGCTTCTGCCATGACTCCGCTTGCTGTTGTTGCACTCCCGCCAGCACTTTCGGATAGACGTCCACCAGCTTCTGCGCCTGCTCTTGCGTCAGGTTCAGTTCACGCGCCACTGGTTCGAACTGCGCCAGCGCGCTGGTATCGAGTTCCTGACCTTCAGGGGCGGTGAACGCGTATTTCTCCGGCGCGCCGGGCGGCGTTTCTTCTTTCGGTGGAGTGGGCTTATTGGGATCGGCGGGTGGGTCGTGTGGTTTTTCAGAAGCGGGACCATCTGACGGTGGATCGGCGGGTGGATTTTCTGACGGTTTTCCTGTACCCGGATCGGTCTGCGTGCCGCCAGCGGTATCGGTTAATGCCATAGGAGGGGGCTCTATTTACTCAACGAACCGTGAGGCCCCGATTAAGCCCCAAAAACTATGGATGTCAAAAAACCCGGCAAACCTTATCAGGTCAACCGGGTAAAGATAAGTTCTTGTTTTTTTTAAACGTCTCCGGACTCACCAGGATGTCCCGAAACTAAAATCTGGCTCCTCTGACTGGACTCGAACCAGTGACATACGGATTAACAGTCCGCCGTTCTACCGACTGAACTACAGAGGAATCGTGTGAACGGGGCGCATAGTAACGATGTGCGATCGGCTTGTCAAAGGGGGAAATAAGGTTGCGCGTTTGTTTGCTGACAAAAACAACAAAACGTTGAAGTTTTGATCTAATTCCTACTTTGCCCCGGCATGGCGCAACTTTGTCTGTAATTGCACAAGTCAAATGCTGTGACCTTACCGCAATGGCTATGTACCAGCGTCTGATGAAACGTGAAAAACTGGCAGGCACTTGGCAAATACTTCTGAGACATAACGCCGTAGAGATTAAGGGCAGGGGGCAGAATGAACTTTAGACGTGAGATATTTTGTGAAAATGGTTGATACAGGCAGTCTGACGCCGGTAGCGGAAATGGCAGATAAATTTCTGGTGCAGGCGAAAAGATTTCCGTCAATATCATAGGCAGAATTATGGCGCATCAGCTTTTGGCGACGACACGGGACGAGCGGGTTTTATCGCGCTTTTCCTGAAGGATTTTTTCATCAGCCTGTTTTTTGCGTTCGGATCAATCCCCTGAGCCAGCAGCCTTTTAGCCTCGTCACGGCGTTGTCTGGCATCAGCAAGCGATACAGCAAGGTAACCCCCAATAGAAAACACCTTCTGTTTGTCATTGAAGCGATAGCCTGACTGCCAGTATTTTGAATCGATAGAGGCCAAACCCGTCAGCGAGCTTGACGGCCTTTTCCGCTGGTCTGGCATTTTTTACTTTAGTATCAGTCAGTGACATGACGGTTCCCTCCGCGTGCTGGTAAAACGCAAATCGAACCAGCTTTACCAGCAAAAGGGTATGGCTTCGAGTGGTTTTTAGTAAACGAGAGTGAACCTGAAGAAGGGGATAACCAGTTGATATAAATGCATAAAGCAGACGTCAGTGAACGTCTGCTTTCCTAAATTTGGCTCCTCTGACTGGACTCGAACCAGTGACATACGGATTAACAGTCCGCCGTTCTACCGACTGAACTACAGAGGAATTGTTTCAACGAGGCGCATAATACTGGGCCGGCTATAACGTGTCAACAGTAAAATTAACGCGCCAATTCAATTGGTTAATTAACCCACAAAGTGAGGAATTAATGTTCGGATTCCTCGCCGTAGTCGCCTTCGGCAGCGCTTACCCGTAAGCGCTGAGAAGGATCCTGGCGATAGAACTGGCAAAAACGCTGCCATAGCGCCGGGAAACGTGGAGCAAACAGTTCTGGCGCGCTGAAAAAATACTCTGACAACACGGCAAAACATTCTGCAGGGTCGGTGGCGGCATAGGCATCTATACTGGCAGCGCTTTCGCCAACAAGATCGATTTCATCCTGAATATTATTCATTGCCGCGTGGAGATCGTGTTCCCAGCCAGCCACATCGCGCAACGGGATGAAAGGGATGCCGCTGGCGCGATCGCCATTACGCATATCCAGTTTGTGCGCGACTTCATGAATAATGAGGTTGAAACCCGAAGCATCGAACGAGTCCTGGATATCCAGCCAGTTCAGAATGATGGGCCCTTGTTGCCAGCTTTGCCCCGACTGTACGACACGCTGGCTGTGCACCAGACCTATGTCATCTTCCCATTCATCATCTACCACAAAGGGCGCGGGATAAATGAGCACTTCATGAAAACCATCAAGCCACTCAATACCGAGCTCCAGGATCGGTAAGCAAAAAATTAACGCAATACGTGCACTTTTTAACGAGTCGAGCTCAAATCCCTGTAGCGCTACCAGTCTTTTCTGCTGCAAAAAACGTTCGGCTAGCGCAATAAGCCGAGCCTGTTCTTGCGCGGTGAGGTTTACCAGAAGAGGTATAGCTAGCGCATCATCCCACGGCCAGTCTTCGTTCTGGGTTATTTCTTGTGCTTTCCAGGGCCACTTAATCATCGTTTTGCTCGTAAACTCGTCACTTGAACAAAATTACCCGAATAGGGTCTGTTAAAATGCCAAATTACCTGGCATCATTGCAATATACGGAGAGATGCCGGAGCGGCTGAACGGACCGGTCTCGAAAACCGGAGTAGGGGCAACTCTACCGGGGGTTCAAATCCCCCTCTCTCCGCCAATCATTCAACAAAATCAATCACTGACAAAGCGTTTTTGATTTCGTCATACATAAATCCCTGCATTAAAATTTCTTTCACTCGCTCGATTTTTCTTACTACTGATGCTGTTTTTTACCATTTTGCTGCGCGTCGGGCATCCACTTTTATCTTCTTTAGCTCACAAGCTCACACTCTTTTGCAACGCCCATCTCACATCTCTGGTGACAAAACAGTTTAACTGCCGTTGCTTCACACGGATCTTGTAAGGGTATCTTAAAGGAAATGGATTGCTGGAGGATGGAGGAAAAGAGGCGAAATCTTTTTCAGTGGTGATACCGCCTCCCCTGGACATGAGCTTGCCAGAACCTACGCGGTAAATCCTACGACACGAAGCCACGCGCAATTTTATGCGAAAACGCTGGCAATAGCCTTGCTGACTGATGCAAGCTATCTAAAATCGCTTGAAGATGACATCATGCAAAACAATCGCTTAAAAGACTCACCTGTTGATAAGCATGTTGAGGACGAAAAGAAGAAGAAAAATGCAGCCAGGTAAAAAGGGTTACGTTCGCCGTAAGCGAACGTGATCGCATCCAGCCTTAACGAACCTTTTTCCGTTCATCTCCCTTCATGTTTTTCAAAAAAACCTTTTATGAATGCCCCTAAAACGTCATACGCGAATTCGCTATTATTGTTCCCGTCGCGACAACATAGAGATTACGTAAAAAACAGAGGGCAGACATTGAAAAATATTGGAAATAACGTAAAACGATTTGTCCGTGTTTTTTATCTGTCATTTAAACTTACAGAAATGGCTGTACTGCTATCAGTATAAAGATAATTTCAGTTGTCCAGATAAATCATTTTTAAAACTATTTGTATTAACAGGGTTTATTCATTTATTGAATGGATGCGTGCTCGTTTGGTCTTGTCATCTTGACGCTTTGAGATCACATATTCTATTCTATCATAGACAGCAGGGGAAATTAGCTGCTGGGATCGATTTTTGATTAATAAAATACTGGATGGAACCATAATGCAATTACCAGAACAGGATGAGTTTTTTGATTTTTTTGCTGCCAATGATGATGAACAAGCCTCTTTAAGGCGTAAGTTTTTTTTGGAGAAACATAAAGAACCGTGGCTGTCTGAGTCTGCATTAGAGGACTACCAGGCGCTGTTTATGAGTATCTACGGAATTATTATTGACTGGAAAGAGGGAACTTTTAGCCTGCTTGAGGCACTTTCAGATAATCAGAAAGAGAAGCCTGTCACGGTCAAATTCGATTATGACAGTGAGATTGAAACAGCAACGATAAATTTGGTTGATGCGCAGTATGTGTTTCATCACTACCCAATGGGAAGTGATGGTTTTGATACAGAGCTGGTGCGCATTGAGCATATATTGGCTAATAGTGGATATAGTTTGCGGGTATATCAGAACAGCACTTTTAGTGATACATTATCGTTCTTACTCATTCCGTCAGATGAGTGGAAACGTGTTGAACAGCATTATAGTCCAGAGCATATTTCTGCATACTTCGTTCCGTATGGAAAACAACTTGTTATTCCTGAGGTTACTGCTCCAGTCGTAAATTATGTGCCATCCGTTAAACAAGAAGCATCAAATGTCCCAGCGTTGTTTAATGCTCGGGGTATCCGTATTTGTTTTTTAAGTATAATGCTAATCGCATTTGCAATTTATATTTTGTGGAATATCCTGACAAAAATAGAGCCTTTATCATCAGGCCAACCTACTGGCTGTGAAAATGTACAAAATTTATATTCAAAATTACGTCCAGAAGTAGCCGAGCCATTAAAAGAAAAAATGCGTAAGAGTTTGGGCTGTAAATGATAAATTTTCAGTTTAAGAAAATTACACTAATGGATAGGTAATAGAGATATATTTAATTTGATATTGTGTTATCGAAATAGTAATAACAGAATATATACATATTCTTGTGGTGGTGGATGAAGCGATTTTTATCTTATTTGTACAGGAAAAGAAAAAGAGTTTTTTAGCTACCATGACTCTTATTAATTTTGTTGCCGCAAATCAAAAAAACTACGCTTTTAATTTGTTGTCAGTGTTTATCATGGTGTTCTGGTCAGTTATCCTTATTTCCAATATGCAAACTGATATTAATCATAATGAAAAATAAAACTATTTTTTGTGTCTGTTATATTTTTAGTAAATTCATGAAGCTCGCTGTACTCCATCGGGATTCACAGTGATGTCACTCGCGGCGACTTAACGCCGTCGTCCTCGGTAATCATCGCACCCGGCCTGTTGCCCGAAATGTTCCCCTGTAGACATGGGCGCCGGGCAGAAGATTAATTGCTGTCAGGGAAACGCGTTGGCGCGTGGCGATAACTTACGCTGCGGGGCTGTCAACGCTGTACAGAAAAGGTGGCCTCCAGGCTGGCTTAAATATGCGCACATGACAATACAACCGGAAAATTTACAAAACCCATAATTTGAACTGAGAGAGAAACTTACAAACGAAGCGACGAAGATTTAAACAGCCGTAGCGACTCCGGTATCTTGCGCGCATGTTCAAATAATACTACTGTATATAAAAACAGTATTCGAGGTATGGATTATGGAATTTTTCAGACCTACAGAGTTGCGCGAAATTATTCCTCTCCCATTTTTCAGTTACTTAGTGCCGTGTGGATTCCCCAGCCCCGCGGCGGACTACATTGAGCAGCGTATCGATCTTAATGAGTTGCTCGTTTCTCATCCCAGCTCAACATATTTTGTCAAAGCCACGGGTGATTCAATGATTGAAGCAGGCATCAGCGACGGCGACCTGCTGGTGGTGGATAGCTCACGGAACGCTGACCACGGTGACATTGTAATTGCGGCAATTGAAGGAGAGTTCACCGTAAAACGGTTGCAGTTGCGCCCGACAGTGCAGTTAATCCCCATGAACGGCGCCTATCGACCTATACCTGTCGGCAGTGAAGACACGCTCGACATATTCGGGGTGGTGACCTTTATCATTAAAGCGGTCAGTTGATTATGTTCGCGCTCTGCGATGTTAATAGCTTTTACGCCTCCTGCGAAACGGTCTTTCGTCCTGATTTATGTGGCCGACCGGTGGTGGTGTTATCAAACAATGATGGCTGCGTTATCGCGTGTAGCGCCGAGGCGAAACAGCTCGGTATCGCACCAGGTGAGCCATACTTCAAACAGAAAGAACGCTTCCGGCGATCCGGTGTTGTTTGCTTCAGCAGTAATTACGAGCTTTACGCTGATATGTCGAACCGGGTAATGACCACACTCGAGGAGATGGTGCCGCGGGTAGAAATTTACAGCATTGATGAGGCTTTTTGTGATCTGATGGGGGTACGAAACTGCCGGGATCTGACAGATTTCGGGCGCGAGATAAGAGCGACGGTCCTGAAGCGCACGCACCTGACTGTCGGTGTAGGCATTGCCCAGACGAAAACCCTTGCCAAGCTGGCTAATCATGCTGCGAAAAAGTGGCAGCGCCAGACCGGCGGGGTGGTTGACCTATCGAACATCGATCGCCAGCGTCGGCTGCTGGCCCTGATACCCGTAGAGGATGTCTGGGGTGTCGGCAGGCGCATCAGTAAGAAGCTCAATGCCCTGGGCATCAAGACTGCTCTCGATCTCTCTGAACAAAGTACCTGGATCATCAGGAAACACTTCAATGTCGTGCTGGAGCGTACCGTGAGAGAGCTTCGCGGAGAGCCATGTCTGGAGCTTGAAGAGTTTGCGCCGGCAAAGCAGGAAATCGTTTGTAGCCGCTCTTTCGGCGAGCGGGTCACAGACTATGAGGAAATGCGCCAGGCTATTTACAGCTACGCTGCGCGCGCGGCAGAAAAACTCCGCGGCGAGCACCAGTACTGCCGTTTCATCTCAACATTCGTCAAAACATCCCCCTTTGCCCTGAACGAGCCCTACTACGGTAACAGCGCCGCGGTGACGCTTCTCACCCCCACGCAGGATTCACGCGACATTATCAATGCGGCTGTGAAATGTCTGGATAAAATCTGGCGCGACGGCCATCGCTACCAGAAAGCGGGGGTGATGCTGGGTGACTTCTTCAGTCAGGGCGTAGCGCAACTCAACCTTTTCGACGATAACGCGCCGCGCGCCGGTAGTGCGAAGTTGATGGAAGTACTGGACCATCTTAACGCAAAAGACGGGAAGGGGACGCTGTACTTCGCCGGGCAGGGGATGTCGCAACAGTGGGCTATGAAGCGAGAAATGCTTTCGCCTCGGTACACCACAAGATACTCTGATCTACTGCGTGTTAAGTAACTTGTGGGATCAATGCCTGAGATGGTTGCCAAATCATCCCCGTTCTTTTGGTCGCACAAGATCACAGGAACCTCTCACGATGAGGCGCATGTATCCTGGTTTACGACATAAGTAAATGTGGCGCGTTTATTGCCAGGTAGGCGTTGTGAGACGTCACTTATTTACGCCAGGTTTCAGCCGTAGCGATGGGCATGGATAAAAAGAGTATGACAATCAGCGTGATAATGCTAAAAAACAATTAATATTTTTTTAACAAAACTAAAGCTTGCTATGTGCAGTTAACCATGCGTTAATGGTTGTGCGGTTTGATACAAACTTATCTGAAGTAGTGATTGTAATATTTCTCATCATTTGTTCCTCTTGAGATCTCCTTTAGGTTTTTTTCTCTCTGATAATTTTCTTCAGGCCATTTTGCCCAAGGGCTCATTCAAAAGGTAACAATATTATGACGACGAAAATCACTGGTTTAGTAAAATGGTTTAACCCTGAAAAGGGCTTTGGTTTCATTACGCCTAAAGATGGCAGCAAAGATGTGTTTGTGCATTTTTCCGCCATTCAAAGTAATGAATTCCGCACTCTGAATGAAAATCAGGAAGTGGAGTTTTCAGTAGAGCAGGGACCAAAAGGTCCATCAGCGGTTAACGTTGTGGCGCTTTAAGGCAACTGATATTACTAATAAAATTCACTTCCGGTGTCCATGTTGCCATGGTTCACAATACAGAACATCGACATTCGATGTTACTGAGCAAAACCCGTTTGGCGCGAAATGTATTTTTTGTAAGTCAACCATGATCACTTTTGATAATGTTGGATTATACATTCGCTCAGGACAGGTTCCGCCAGATTTTAGAAAATAATTCATATTAGCTCCGTACCGGAGCTTTTTTATGCCCGATGATTATCATCTATAGACGCTGACATCCATCATCTATAGTGGCATTTACCTTTCCCCAAAGGTGTTATTTCTCTTGCAGACAGCGCCTGAAAAAAGCGACGTTGTCTTCATCTATCCGATGAAGCCAGGTCACCTGTCTTTGCGCCGTTATCCGTTATTTAATTCTTGCCCTATAATAACAAGCCCGCGCTAAGCACGGGCTTGAATAACATAAAGCGTCTTAGAACTGGTAGACCAGACCAACACCTACGATATCATCGGTTGCAATACCGTTGTTTGCGTAGAAGTCATCATCTTCGTCCAGCAGGTTGATTTTATAATCAACGTAGGTGGACATATTTTTGTTGAAGTAGTAAGTCATACCGACGTCAACATATTTAACCAGATCTTTGTCGGTGTAACGATAGTTACCATGGCTATCCATATCCTGGCCGCCTAAATCTTTGCCCTTAGATTGCAAGTAGGCGATGGACGGACGCAGACCGAAATCGAACTGATACTGCGCAACCACTTCAAAGTTCTGGGTTTTGTTAGCGATACCGCCGCCACCCAACTTACCGTCTGCAGAGTGATAGTCGCTGTCTCCATAAGAGGTCATATTGCGGGTTTCAGAGTACATCGCCGCCAGGTATACGTTATAGGCGTCATATTTGACACCTACGGTCCAGGCTTCGGCAGTTTCACCGCCGGCATCATTGTTGCCATAGTAACGATGACCATCACCATATCCATTACCTACTTGGGCATCGGTACGGTCAGAATTTGAATAAGCAGCCCCCAGGCTTAACCCGAAGTCAAAGTCATAAGAGGTAGAGAGGCCGAAACCGTCACCGTTTTCTTTATTTGTACCGCGGTTAGTTCCATTACCGGAGCCTTCCTGGCCAAATCCGTTATTGCCACTTTCGTTATTACCCTGGTATTGCAGCGCGAAGTTCCAGCCTTCCACCAGGCCGAAGAAGTCGGTGTTACGATAGGTGGCCAGGCCGTTAGCACGCTGAAGCATATATACATCTGTCTGGGTGTAAGAGTCGCCGCCGAATTCCGGCAGCACATCGGTCCAGGCTTCAACGTCGTAGATAACACCATAGTTACGGCCATAATCGAAAGAGCCGTACTCGCCGAATTTCAGACCGGCAAAGCCCAGACGAGTCCAGGACGTATCCCTGTTACCTTCAGTGCCGCTCGCCTGCATGTTGTATTCCCACTGACCATAGCCGGTCAGCATATCGTTGATCTGCGTTTCGCCTTTAAAGCCAATACGGGCGTAGGACTGGTCGCCGTCGCTGCCTGCATCGTCAGAGAAGTAACGCAGACCATCAACTTTGCCGTACAGGTCGAGTTTGTTGCCATTTTTATTATAAACTTCAGCCGCATTTGCTGCGCCTGCCACTAATAACGCCGGGACAAGCAGTGCCAGAACTTTTCTGTTCATTATGTATTCCCTTATGATAATAATTTATATGAATATGTAGCCACTTCAACAAAACTACAAATTGATACTATTCTATGAAGTTCATGGAATTTAAAAAATAACATGTAACAAAGCTATTTAAAATATTTCAATTTGTTTCCTTTTGGTTTTTTATAATACTGGATATATAAATAACTAAGAATATATATTCTATAATTATCATTTTTTATCAATGAGTTATATGTTTTGGTTTGATGGATGTTGGCGTGAATATAATTTGTTTTTTATATGTATTTGATGCTTTGATTATGAAAAGGCATAAAAAAAACCGGCATAAATGCCGGTAATGTGGGTAATGATAAAATAAATGATAAAAGGCTAATAACCGAATCATTCTGACATTTAATGCTAATAAAATAAAACGCTATCGCGGTGCGTAAAAATAAGTTGTTCTGGTTATGGGTTATTCTGCATCAGAGTGCGATTCAATCACCATTCCCTTATTTAACAGCAGGTTCAGCGCCTGACGCAACATTAACTGAGAATAAACTATTTGTGGGGCGAATGACCAGAACAGGTGGATAAGGTATTCTATGGTCGAAATGTGACTAATGTCACATTATAATGTAATTAATGTCATATGACTTACATCACAAAAGCGGAGTAAAGTTTGAGTACCAGGGAGGACAACGCCACCCGTAGCATGGGCGGTAAATTAGCGTTATGGGTTTTTTATACCTTTTGCGGCTACTTCATCTGGGCGATGGCGCGTTGCGTGTGGCTGATGTCCGCCATACAAACCGAGCCGGTTCTCGGCCCAATCAGCACTCCTGGCAGCGCAACGGAAAAATGGCTTAACGCGCTTTCGCTGGGCGTCGTCTGGCTTATTCTGGGGAATATTGCCTGGTACACCCGGCCTCGCAAAAACAGGGGGTATCCCGCCGACACTCAGCCAGAAACGCGCAAGCACGCAAGGATGTAAAGTGGTGGCGGATATGTCAGGATAGCGAACCCTGTGCTCAGGCATGTAATAAAAATGGTCTGCTATAAAGAGAGGGCGTATGGACTCAGGATACTGGCAATCGCAGTTTGAAGACTGGCTACGTCACCACCACCAGGAACAGGATGCCGCCCATGACATCTTCCATTTTCGTCGTGTTTGGGCAACCGCGCAAACGCTGGGGGAAAACAGTCCTGTCGACTGGCTGGTGGTGCTATCGGCATGTTATTTCCATGACATCGTCAGCCTGGCGAAAAATCATCCGCAGCGGCATCGTTCTTCCATTCTGGCGGCGGCAGAAACCCGGCGTATTTTTCTGCGGGATTTTCCTGACTTTCCGGCAGAAAAACTGACGGGCATTTGTCATGCTATCGAAGCGCATAGTTTCAGCGCAAAAATTGCGCCCACCACGCCAGAGGCAAAAATCGTGCAGGATGCAGACAGGCTGGAGGCGTTGGGCGCCATTGGTCTGGCGCGGGTCTTCGCGGTCTCCGGCGCGCTGGGCGTCGCGCTGTTTGATGCCGACGATCCCTTTGCCGACAGACGGCCTCTTAACGATAAGCAATTCGCGCTCGACCATTTTCAAACCAAGCTGCTGAAACTGCCGCTGACGATGCAGACTGAACGGGGCAAGTACCTGGCGCAGCGTAATGCGGATTTTCTGGTGTCGTACATGGCGAAACTGAGCGCTGAGCTGAAAGGCGACTATGAAACACGGGATGAGGCGGTCATCCAGATGTTTGCTACGCATCAGTAACCCCTGCCGCTGAAACGTAAACCGCGTCATTTTATGTTAGTCTGTCGGCAATTATTTTTGGCCGGTTAAATGTATGCAGGAAAATATTTCAGTAACACACGCCCGGAACCTCATCGCCGACGACGCCGGAAGCGAGATCCAGGCGATGCTGAGTCAATTGCTGGAAATCTACGATGTTAAAACGCTGGTGGCGCACCTTAACGGCCTGGGCGAACAGCACTGGAGCCCGGCCATCTTCAAGCGCGTAATGATGAACGCGGCATGGCATCGTTTGAGCGACAATGAACTCACCTGTCTTAAAACAGAGTTGCCGACGCCGCCAGCGCATCATCCACATTACGCCTTTCGTTTTATCGATCTCTTCGCGGGCATCGGCGGCATTCGCCGCGGATTTGAAGCGATAGGCGGGCAGTGCGTGTTTACCAGCGAATGGAATAAGCACGCGGTACGGACATATAAAGCGAACTATTTTTGCGATCCGCTGCAACATCGCTTTAATGAAGATATCCGCGATATCACATTGAGCCACCGGGAAGGGGTCAGCGATGATGAGGCGGCGGAACACATTCGCCAGCATATTCCGCAACATGATGTCCTGCTGGCGGGCTTTCCCTGTCAGCCATTTTCTCTGGCGGGCGTTTCCAAGAAAAATGCGCTGGGCCGCGCCCACGGCTTTGCCTGCGAGACTCAGGGGACGTTATTTTTTGATGTCGTAAGAATTATCGACGCCCGCCGCCCCGCGCTGTTTGTGCTGGAAAACGTGAAAAACCTTAAAAGTCACGACCAGGGCAACACCTTCCGCATTATTATGCAAACGCTCGATGAACTGGGATATGACGTGGCGGATGCCGCTGACAATGGCCCGGACGATCCGAAAATTATCGACGGGCAGCACTTTCTTCCTCAGCATCGGGAACGTATTGTGTTGGTGGGATTCCGTCGCGATTTAAACCTGAAAACCGATTTTACGTTACGCAATATCGCCCGTTGTTATCCACCGCGCCGTCCGACGCTGGCAGAACTGCTGGAGCCCGTCGTCGAAGCCAAATATATCCTGACGCCGGTGCTGTGGAAATATTTATATCGCTACGCGAAAAAGCACCAGGCGCGGGGAAACGGTTTTGGCTATGGCATGGTTTATCCTGACAATCCGGAAAGTGTGGCGCGCACGTTATCTGCTCGCTACTACAAAGATGGTGCCGAAATTCTGATCGATCGTGGTTGGGATATGGCGAAAGGCGAAGTGAATTTCGACGATGCTGGCAACCAACAACATCGTCCCCGCCGACTCACGCCGAGAGAGTGCGCGCGTTTAATGGGATTTGAGGCGCCGCAAACGTACCAGTTCAGGATACCTGTCTCGGATACGCAGGCCTATCGCCAGTTTGGCAACTCCGTGGTGGTGCCGGTATTTGCTGCGGTAGCAAAGCTGTTGGAACCCAAAATTCACCAGGCGGTGACGTTGCGTCAGAGAGAGACGGTAGATGGCGGACGTTCACGATAAAGCCACGCGCAGTAAAAATATGCGCGCGATAGCGACCCGCGATACGGCTATTGAAAAACGTCTTGCTGGCCTGTTAAGCGCGCAGGGGATTACGTTTCATACTCAGGACGCGACATTACCGGGCAAGCCGGACTTTGTGGTGAATGATTATGATTGTGTGATTTTTACTCACGGCTGCTTTTGGCATCATCACCACTGTTATCTGTTCAAAGTGCCGGCCACGCGAACGGCTTTCTGGCTGGAAAAAATCGGTAAGAACGTTGAGCGCGATGAGCGCGATATTCAGCGTTTACAGGCGCTTGGCTGGCGGGTACTGATCGTCTGGGAGTGCGCCTTGCGCGGGCGAGCGAAATTGAGCGACGCGGCGTTGGCGGAGCGCCTGGAAGAGTGGATCTGCGGCGGCGGCGCCAGCGCGCAGATCGACACCCAGGGGATTCATCTACTGGCGTGAATCTTCCGTTTTACACGGTGTGATCACCGCCCTGGCGGGAAACAGGTACTTACCCAGAGTCACCAGCACTACGGCAAACACAATCACGCCCAGCGCGGCCCATTCAACGGGCGATAACCTCTCACCGCCCAGGCCAGTGCCAAGCAACACGGCGACAACCGGATTCACATAGGCGTAGCTGGTCGCCAGCGCCGGACTGACGTTGCGAATCAGGTACATATAGGCATTAATGGCGATAATAGAACCGAATAACGCCAGGTAGCCGACGGCCATAAACCCCGATAAGCCAGGCAGCGTGGCGAGCTTTTCGCCGGAAAGAAATGCCGCGCAAAGCAATACCACGCCCGCCGCCAGCATTTCAATCGCACCCGCCATCATGCCCACAGGGAGGGCGATGCGCGAGCCGTAAACGGAACCAAATGCCCAGCTCATCGAACCTATCAGGATCAAAATCGCGCCCCACGGATTGCCGCTTAAGTTGCCGCCGCTGTTCAGCAGAATAATCCCGGCAAGTCCAATGGCAATCCCCACCCATTCTAATTTGCGCGTTTTAATACCAAAAAAGTAGCTAAAGCACAGCGTAAATAGCGGGACAGTGGCGACCACGACGGCAGCAATGCCCGATGGCACGTTTTGATGCTCCGCCACCGTCACCAGGCCGTTACCCACCGCCAGCAGCAGTAGACCAATCAGCGCGGCGTTGATGGTCTGGCGCAGCGGCGGAAGTTTTTCGCCGCGCAACAGCAAAAACGCCATGAGCAACATACCCGCCGAGAGAAAACGTACGCCTGCCATCATCAGCGGCGGCCAGCTTTCAACGCCTATGCGGATAACAAAATAGGTAGACCCCCAAATGATATACAAGGCAAAAAGCGCGCCAAAAAGAGGTAATAACTGCCGGAAACGCATAATCACTCACGGTGAAATAAAAAGGGTGGATATAGTAAACGTCAAAATTATTATGCTGGCGAGCATTATAATTGCCCTTTTGGAATAAAAAGGCGTTGACCCGCGCCGCCGGTTTCGGCATTGCGCGTTTTGCTACATACTTAACGTCTTAGAAGAAAAGACCGAGGAAATCATTTTGGCAGGAAGTAGCTTACTGACATTACTCGACGATATCGCCACGCTGCTGGATGATATTTCGGTAATGGGCAAATTGGCCGCGAAAAAAACCGCGGGCGTACTGGGGGACGACCTGTCGCTCAATGCGCAGCAGGTGACCGGCGTTCGCGCTAATCGCGAGCTGCCAGTGGTATGGAGCGTGGCGAAAGGATCATTAATCAACAAGGTTATTCTGGTGCCGTTGGCGCTGCTGATAAGCGCATTTATCCCGTGGGCCATTACGCCTTTATTAATGTTAGGCGGCGCGTTTCTCTGCTTTGAAGGGGTAGAAAAAGTCCTGCATACCTTTGAGGCGCGAAAACACAAAGAAGACCCGGCGGAGCGGCAAAAACGTCTTGAGGCGCTGGCTGCGCAAGATCCTTTGGCCTTTGAAAAAGATAAAGTAAAAGGGGCGGTCCGTACCGATTTCATTCTTTCCGCTGAAATTGTGGCCATTACCCTGGGGATTGTCGCGCAGGCGCCGCTGCTTAATCAGGTGTTGGTACTGGCGGGGATTGCGTTGGTTGTGACCATTGGCGTGTATGGCCTGGTGGGTATTATTGTCAAACTGGATGATATGGGGTACTGGCTGGCGGAAAAGCGTAGCGTGCTGGCGCAGGGCGTCGGTAAAGGATTACTGATTATCGCGCCCTGGTTAATGAAAGCATTATCCATTGTCGGTACGCTGGCGATGTTTCTGGTTGGCGGCGGGATTGTCGTACACGGTATTGCGCCGCTGCACCATGCCATTGAACATTTTGCGCAGCAGCAGGGGGCTTTCATGGCGCATACGATCCCTGCGGGGCTGAATCTGGTGCTCGGCTTTATTATCGGCGCTATTGTGGTGGCGCTGGTGAAAGGTGTGGCGAAAATTCGCGGTGTTTCGCACTGATTTTCTAGAATGAATTATGCAAAATTGCCCATCCTCGTCTAAGGTGAAAACGTTTCATCTGATACAGGAGGCAGGTATGGTCTTTTCTGTCAGTGAGGAAGTTACCGTGAAAGAAGGTGGACCCCGGATGATCGTCACCGGTTATTCCAGCGGAATGGTAGAGTGTCGCTGGTATGATGGTTTTGGCGTAAAGCGGGAGGCATTCCATGAGAATGAGCTCGTGCCAGGCAAGGAAAGGCGCGGGCGGGACGAAGCCCGATGACAAAACGCCCGGTTAATGCCGGGCGTTTTGCTGTGGAGAAAAAGAGTCGTCGCGCTGCGACATGCTGCTACCTGGTTATGCCAGGATTGAGTGGTATCCCTTGATGAGGTCTGGCTACCGTAAGCCATCAGGGGGCGTTGTATCAATAACCAGGAGTTACCAGGGTGCCGCACGAAACACTGTTAGACAATCAAGGCTGGTTTAAAAAGCTGGCGCGGCGTTTTGGTCCCGGTCATGTCGTCAACACCTGTTTTCTGATCGTGATGCTGTTCTCGACGCTACTTACCTGGCGGGAAGTGATGATACTGAAAGACGCGTATGTCGCCAGTCAGCGCAATCATCTGGGGAGCGTCGCGAATGTCCTTGACCGCCAACTGCAATTCAACATGGACAGGTTGATCTTTTTACGCAACGGTATGCATGAAGCGCTGGTGGCGCCGCTGGCTTTTTCCGCATTGCAAAGCGCGGTGACGCAGTTTGAGCAACGACGCATCAGACATTTCTGGCAACTGGAGTTGGATAAGCGGCGGACATTGCCGTTATATGGCGTTTCCGATCAATTTGTCGCCCGGACGACGCTTCTTTCGCGGGAGAGTCGTGACCTGGCAAATGAATTAACCGCCACGCTGGAGTTAGGGTATCTGGCGCGTCTGGCGCGCTCATCCGCCATGCTGACGCTGGAGACGATGTATGTTTCTCGCTCAGGGTTTTACCTCTCAACTCTCCCTACGGCGTACGGTAGCGATATTGTCTCCCGTTACTATCAGTACGTGACCCAGCCCTGGTTTATCGAGCAAAGCCAACGGCGTAACCCACAGCGCGGCGTGCGGTGGTTTACCTCCGCACAGCCCTATGTTGCTGACGAGCAGAAAAAAGTGACAGCCAGTCTACCGCTGGATCACGATAATTACTGGTATGGCGTACTGGCAATGGATATTCCCGTCGCGTCACTACAGCGGTTCCTGCGCGATGCGGCCGAAAAGGATATTGAAGGGGAATATCAGCTATACGATAACCATCTCCGTTTGTTGACGGACTCCGCGCCGGAACAACAAACCGCGAATACGTTAAATGACCGTGAGCGCGCCTTACTGGCGCGTGAAATAGAAAAAGATACCCTGGGCGGGCTGCGTTTAGGAACGCATTATGTAAGCTGGGAGCGGCTGGATCATTTTGATGGCGTCCTGCTGCGCGTGCATACATTACGTGAAGGCATACAAGGGAATTTTGGCAGTATTAGTATCGCGCTGACGCTGTTATGGGTGCTTTTTACGGCGATGCTGTTGATCTCCTGGGGCGTTATTCGACATATGGTCAAAAACATGTTTGTTCTGCAAAATTCGCTGCAATGGCAGGCATGGCACGATCCGCTGACCCGGCTATATAACCGTGGCGCGCTGTTTGAAAAAGCGTCCAGGCTGGCAAAGCGCTACCGGGAAGCCCGCCAGCCATTTTCTGTGATACAGCTGGATTTAGATTATTTTAAAAGCGTTAACGATCGCTTTGGTCATCAGGCAGGCGATCGCGTGTTGTCCCATGCCGCTGGGCTCATTGGCAGCACCATTCGAGCGCACGACATCGCCGGACGGGTAGGGGGCGAAGAGTTTTGTATCGTGCTGCCCGGCGCGACGAAAGCGCAGGCGCTGCAGATTGCCGAACGCATACGCCAGCGCATTAATGACAAAGAGATTCTGGTGACGAAAAGCACGACGCTTCGTATCAGCGCGTCAATGGGGATCAGTAGCGCGGAGGAATACGGCGACTATGATTTTGAGCAGTTGCAGTCGCTGGCCGACAAACGGCTTTATTACGCCAAACAGTCCGGACGTAACCGTATTTGCGCCAGCGACGCGACTCAGGAGCGGGAAAAGAAATAGTCCATTCCTTCGCGCCAGCCATCCGGCCCTTCGTTCTGGCTACGGTAGACGCGCTGAGGATCGTCGTTACGCAAGTGTACGCCCTCCCGGTTTAGCCCTTTAACGACAACCGCATAATCCATCACATCCAGTAAGGGCGCATCATTGGGGCCGTCTCCTAGCCCCAACGTCAGAGGACGCGCGCGCCACTGCCGACGATATGCTTCTATCAGCCAGTTAGCAGCCTGATCTTTACCAGCGGAGGCGTCCAGCACATGCCAGAAACGGGCGCCATGGACAAATTGCAGTCCCAGGTCATTTAAACGGGCGACAAACTGCGCCATGCGTTCATCGCTATCGCGCCAGATCAGCGACACCGACGCTTCATGCAGACGGGTTAGGGCAGACTGTGCCCGGTTTAGGCCCGTCCATTCGCTTATCACCTGATCGTCAACGTCATCAAACGTGGTGAACTTAAACTGTTCCTTTTCACGCAATTTATGCAGGACGAGGCGGATTTCGTTGTGAGAAATACCGGCTATCAGGCGGGGATAGTTGGGATGGTCTTCCCAATGAACGTCCAGTTGGATCACCGCGCCGTTTTCCGCAATCAGCGGCAGTCCCTGTAGATTTAACGTCGTCTGGAGCTGGAGCATTTCAGCCGCGGTTTTACTGCTACAGAGGATCACGGGCACGCCGCTTTCATGCAGGCGTGTAAGCCAGGGAGCCGCGGGCTGCCACTCAAAAGTGTGGCTGTTCAGCAATGTGCCGTCCAGATCGGTAAAAATCAGCAAGGGGTCATGGATTGAGAGCATTTTTTCCTCATTTTCCGTTGCAACGGCGGGCTTATTTCCAGGAAAAGTCCTAAAGCACACCCGAAAGAAGTCGAACGCTAACTGGAACCGATCCCGTCGCTTCCAGGCAGCACATGCGTTGTCACACTTTTGCTACCGAACTATTAGCGCGCTTAATCATTCATGTAAAAAATATTTACTTGTCATGCAAAAAAATTGCAGATAAGGTAAATCTCACATCAGATTTCCTGGTGTAACGAATTTTCAAGTGCTTCTTGCATAAGCAAGTTTGATCCCGACCCGTAGGGCCGGGATTTTTTTCGGCCATTTTTAACGGTTTACTTCTGTTACACTAAAATCATGAATATCCAGCTCGAATGCTTCAGCTAATTCATGCCATGTATGATATTCCCGTCCGTCTACGCTCACCCGCTCAGGATCTTCCTGGCTACGGTGAACCTCGCTTTCGCTGATTTCATTGATGGCCGCCAGTAGCGCATCTACATCGACGCTCACTTCGCGCTTGGCCGTATCACTGTACTCTTTTGCCGTTTTCATCTTCACTACCTCACGGGTTCCTGACAGCCTAAGTATAGACCGTTGAGAAAACCAGCAAACACGCCGGCAAGGCGCTGTCAGACGCAGAAAATTGTTCTACACTGGCACAAAGCGACAGGAGGAAAATGATGAAGGTGAATGATCGGGTAACCGTTAAAACGGACGGCGGTCCCCGCCGACCGGGCGTGGTACTGGCAGTGGAAGAATTTAGTGAAGGCACAATGTATCTGGTTTCGCTGGAGGATTACCCGCTCGGCATCTGGTTCTTCAATGAGTCAGGTCACCAGGATGGTATTTTTGTCGAGAAGGCGGAGCAGGACTAATTGAGCCGGACTGGAGGTACATTGCCAGTCCGGATGTCTCAGCGCATGTTAACAAAAATGCCGTTAGTGACGTTATCTGTCAGCCGCACTACGTGATAGATCACTTGTTTATTATGCGTTTTTATCTTTCTTTTTATATTCCCCTTATGGGAGGATACTGTTTTTGCTTTAATATTCATTCTGTCAGAAATCTGAATGGTTCCCTGACCTTCCATCCACATTCGCAACATGCTGGATTCAGTTCGACTTAACGATAATGTTGGTAAATTTATGGTTCCTGAAATACCCGACTCTTTTTTCAGAATATCGCCAAGAATGGTATCCAGCGAGTCAGGTTTAATCGATTTCGAGCTAATCAATAAGTTTTTTCTTACTAATAAATATTCATCAAAATGCACATTAGCAATTGCCATAAAAACAATAAATAACGTGTCAGGATGTTGATTAATGATTTGCTTTATTTGTTGACTGTCTGAAGGCGTATGAATGAAACAGTCCTCATTAATAAACACCACCGAAGGCTGATGCGCGCCACAAGCGATAGCGAGTTCGTCAACGTTTTCGATGTCGTTGATTTCCCTTTTTTTCACCCCTCTGCTGACCAGATACCCGCTTAACCCTAGCCGGGTGTAACTGCATAAATCCATAATAATCGTTGACATGGCATACCCTCACTCAATGCGTAACGATAATTCCCCTTACCTGAATAACTCACCATAATCAGACGGAACACGAATAGTCACCTTAGACAACGCTTACGCGGTTTTTCAGGCGAACTTACTATCCCGTAAAGTTACATATAATTTGCCAGGAATCATCTTAAAGTAAAGTGAATGTTGCGTTATGTGAGTGAAGTAAAAACAAATAAGGGGCAGCGGATATATCCTGGTGAATGTTTTTTAAAATTTATTTTCGGATAAACCTTAGTAAAACAGGATAAAAATTATGGGTTATTATTTATCGGCATCTCGCTAACAATATCAGCAAGCAAATTGAAAATTTCGCTGAATAAATGTTCGCAAAACGGCGCAATTAATGGCATTAGCGCGGCCATCAGCATAATGCCGACGGTGAGGGTAAGCGGGAAACCGATAACAAATATCGAGAGCTGCGGCGCCATGCGGTTTAATAGCCCCAGCGCCAGGTTGAGCGTAAGCAGGAGGGTAATGACCGGCAATGCCAGCATCAGTCCGTTTAAGAAAATGAGCCCTCCGGCCCTGGCGAGCGCCATAAATGCATTACTGTTCACCGGGTTACTACCGATGGGCAGAGTATGGAAGGTATCGACCAGCAGCGAAATAAGCCACAAATGGCCATTAAAGGTGAGAAACAGTAGCATGGCGAGCATATCCATAATACGCGCCAGAACCGGCATATTCAGGTGGCTGCCCGGGTCGACGAAGGTGGCAAAGGAAAGCCCCATTTGCAGACCGATAAACTCGCCTGCGGTACGCACCGCCGCAAAGGCGAATTGCATGGTAAATCCCAGCGCAATACCGATCAGAATTTGTTGCATCGCCAGCCATAAGGCGGCAATAGAAAAAAGCGGCGTATCGTTTGCTGGTAGCGACGGCGCGATAACGAGGGTAATCATTATTCCCAACCCCAGTTTTACCCGCTTGGGAATAGTGCGCTCGCTGAGAATTGGCGCCGTTGAAATCAGCGCCAGTACGCGCAGCAAAGGCCAGAAATAGAGATGCAGCCAATATAGCCATTGCTCGCTTGTAACCTGTATCATCGTTCTGTTTATCCGATGATATAAGGTAAATTGCTGAACAGAGTGCGCACGTAATCCAGCAGCAGGTTGAGCATCCACGGGCCGGCAACGATAATTGCGATGAATACCGCGACGATTTTAGGGATAAACGACAGCGTCATTTCATTAATCTGAGTCGCGGCCTGCAAGATGCTGATAATGAGGCCGGTAATCAGCGCGACGAGTAACAGCGGCGCAGCCAGGGCGAGAGCGACTTTCATCGCCTCGGTGCCCATCATCATGACGGATTCAGGAGTCATTTTGCGCCTCTAACTGTAAAAGCTTTGGGCCAGCGACCCCACAAGCAATTGCCAACCATCGACCAGCACAAACAGCATCAGCTTAAACGGTAGGGCGATTGTCGCTGGCGGCACCATCATCATCCCTAACGCCATCAATACGCTGGCGATCACCAGGTCGATAATCAAAAAAGGGATAAAAATCGTAAAACCGATCTGAAACGCCGTCTTTAATTCGCTGGTGACATAAGCGGGCAGGAGGATACGCATCGGTACTGCTTCCGGTCCCTGTAACGGACCGCTGTTGGCCAGACGGGCAAACAGCGCCAGATCGGCTTCGCGGGTTTGGCGCAGCATGAACGCGCGTAACGGTTGCGCGCCTTTATCCAGCGCTTCCTGCATAGAAATTTTCTGCTCGCTAAACGGCTGGTAAGCATCCACGTAAATCTTGTCAATGACGGGCGACATAATAAAAAAGGTCAAAAACAACGCCAGCCCGAGTAACACCTGATTTGGCGGTGCCGAGGGCGTGCCCAGCGCGTTACGCAACAGGCCAAAAACAATGATGATACGCGTGAAGCTCGTCATCATCAGTAAAATCGCCGGCAGAAACGTCAGCGAGGTGATGAAAACCAGCGTCTGGACGGATAATGACCAGCTTTGGCCTCCGCCCGCTAATGGTTGGCTGATAAGCCCCGGCAGTTGCGCAGCGGCGGCGGGACTAAAAAGCCACAGACCCGCCAGAGAAAGGAATAACAAACGGCGCATCAGGATCTCCCGGAACGCTTGAGTAAGCTCTTCATCATGTTCTGGAAATCCGCCGGTGGGGCAACGGGTGCTTCCGTGTCATTCTCCGCGGGCGGCAGGGTGTGCAGCAGGTTGATCTGCGAGGCGGTCACGCCCAGTACCAGACGCGCATTTTCGACCTCGACAATCACCACGCGTTCGCGCGGGCCAAGCGAGGCGCTGGCTGACACCTTCAGTCCCCGGACGCTATTTCCTTTTGGCGCGAATCCCATACGCTTAATCACCCAGGCCGCCGCCAGAATGAGCGCAATAATGCCAATTAATGCGCCGCTCACCTGCATGAGCGGCGATCCGGCTGGCGCGGTGGGCTGAGAAACCGTGGCCTCTGTCTTCATCATTAACGACTCAAACGACGCATACGCTCGGATGGCGTAATAATATCGGTGATACGTACGCCGTATTTATCCGCCACGACGACCACTTCACCCTGGGCAATCAGGTAGCCATTAATCAGGATATCCAGCGGCTCGCCCGCCAGCCCGTCCAGCGCGACGACCGACCCCTGCGTCAGACGCAACAGTTCTTTAATGGTCATTCGCGTGCGGCCCAGCTCTACGGTCAGTTTGACCGGGATATCCATAATCAGATCGATATCCTGCATAGCACCGCTGACATCGCCGCCGCCAAGCTGTTGGAAAACCGCGTCGGCGGCGCTTTTATTGGTGGTCGCTTTTTGCTCGTTTAACGCGTCAGCCCACAGATCATCCAATGCGCCAGTATTCTCATCGGACGGATTATTCATGTCACTCATTTGGGCTGTTCCTCATTCAGCGAATTCAAAATTGGGTTGATCAAATGTTCTACGCGTAGCGCATACTGTCCGTTTACGGTGCCATATTGGCTGGTGAGTACCGGAACGCCGTCCACATGAGCAATAATGCGGTCGGGTTTTTCAATCGGCAGTACATCGCCGGGTTTCAGCTTCAAAATCTGGGAAAGACGTAACGGAATATCGGCAAAATTGGCCACCAGCTCCAGTTCAGAGTGCTGAACCTGGCGTACCAGGTTATCACGCCAGTTCTGATCTTCATGGCGCGAGTTTTCCAGCGGCGGATTCACCAACAGCTCACGCAGCGGCTCGATCATGCTAAATGGCAGACAGATGTTAAATTCACCGGTCAGATTGCCGATCTCCACATGAAACGGCGTATTGACGACGATATCGTTCGGCGAGGTGGTGATATTGGTAAATTTCACCTGCATTTCGGAACGCACATACTCCACTTCCAGCGGATTAATGGCTTTCCATGCGTCGCTATAGCCTTCCAGCGCCAGTTTCAGCATACGGTTGATGACCCGCTGTTCCGTATGGGTAAACTCGCGGCCCTCGACTTTGGTCGGAAAACGACCGTCGCCGCCGAACAGGTTATCGACGGCAATAAACACCAGACTCGGCGAGAACACCACCAGCCCGGTGCCGCGTAGCGGCTTCAGGTGGATCAGGTTCAGGTTGGTCGGTACCGGCAGGTTACGCGCAAATTCGTGATACGGCTGAATACGTATGGCACCCACGGTAATATCCGGGCTGCGGCGCAGCAGGTTAAATAATCCCATCCGGAACTGGCGTGCGAAACGCTCGTTAATAATCTCCAGCGCCTGCAAGCGTTCACGCACGACGCGACGCTGGGTATTGGGATCGTAAGGGCGAATATCGCTATCGCTTGCGATACCGGGAGTGGGTTCGTCTTTGGTGTCGCTGTCGCCGTTCAACAGCGCATCGATTTCAGCCTGAGAAAGAATACTATCGCCCATGTCGTTACCGCAGAATAAAAGCTGTATAAAGCACGTCAGTGACGACCTGTTTTGGTTGTCCGGCAACGAGCGGCGCGGCCAGCGTCTCTTTAATGGCGGCAATCAGTTTTTGTTTGCCAGCTTCTGTTGAGAGCTCGGCGGCATTCTGACGGGAAAATAACAACAGCAGACGGCTGCGCACTTCCGGCAGATATTCATTTAATCGTGCGCGCGTCGCTTCGTCTTTCAGACGCAGGGTCACGCCGATATACAACACGCGATCCGCATCGCCCAGATTGACGGTAAACGTATCCAGCGCAAAAAATACCGGCGCGGGCGGCGGAGCCGGTTCCGCTTTAGCGTTCGTGGTCGGTTGCTGCTGCATACGCCAGTAGCTATAACCGGCGGTCGCGCAGGCGGCGAGGGTAATCAACACCAGCAAAGGTATCCAAATCGAGCGTTTGCTCTTTTTGTTAATCGCGGAGTCAGTCATCTGATACGGGCTTCCTGTTTCGGTACTGCTTATTGGCTGATTATCCCGTGTCCTGTCCACGACAAAGCGTGGAAAAGACGCGGATAATCATGCTACCTCTGGCGTTAGGCGAAGATATCCACTGCGCCATTGCCGCGCGCGGCGGCCTGAAGCGAGGCCGGCGCCGCTAACGCTATGTCATCTTCAGCGCCAAACGCGTCCGTGTGTTGGGCGCGGGCAGACTGTTGTTGCGATGAAGACTGCTGCTGTCCGGCAAAGCTTTCGCTACTGATGCTGCTTTGTCCCAACTGAATGCCGCTTTCCGCCAACTGAGTGCGCAACATGGGCAGGGCGGCTTCCAGCGCGGCGCGGACATGGCTATGCGGCGATACCATCTGGAGTTGCGCCTGATTGTCATCCAGCTTGAGCGAAATATGCACCTGACCTAACTCTTCCGGATGCAATCGAAGCTGCGCGCTTTGCTGTCCCTGACGCGTAAATAACATGACCTGCTGACTGAACGTTTGCTGCCATTCATGGCTGCCTAACGGCGCGCTGAGTACCGGGGCTGAGGCGACAGGTAGCGGTTGCGGTTGCGCCGTGGCGCTGCTGAGCGTCGGCATTGCCGCGCCATGCGTTACTGGCGCGGGCGGGCTATCCACCTCCACTTTCGCGCTGGTCGCGGTGGCAGCGACCACCAGCGGCGTCAGTGCTGGCCCCGTGGCGCGATCGTCGCTGGCGCGCGCAAGCGACGCCTCGGTTTTCCCTTTTTCATGCTCGCTAAAAGAGAGCGTATGTGTCTCTTCCTGCGGCGCCGATGACATGTCGCCGCGCAACAGTGACGGCAAGGCGATGTGATTTTCAGCCGGCGTCTCTCCGGCGACAGGCGTCGCGACAGGTTGTCCGGGCAGCATGGCGAATAAGGCGCTCAGACTGGCAAGATCCTCATCGCTCAGCGCGGGCGTTTTCTCATCATGCTGCGCCGTCTTACTCAGTGCGGCCAGAGCGCTGGTTTTCAACGATGGCGTTAGCGTAGACAGTAGATGCTGCGCTTGTGTCAGATCGGTAAGCGTTTCATCCGTCGCATTCGCTTTTTGCGCCAGCAGGTCGGCAAGCTTCACCGCCTGGCCCGGCTCGCCATGTTGGGTCAGTAGCTCTTTCGATAACTTGCCGCCTGCCGCCTGTAAATCGGCCAGCGTGATGCGGGCGTCTTTGCCCTGTGCGCCGTCTGCGCCTAACGCGCCCGCCAGTAGCGCCAGAAAGTCCTCGGCTGAACCGGTGGTTTTTCCTGACGTCAGACCCGCGGTCATGTCGGTATCGGTGGTGATCAGTTGGGGCAGGGTGATCATTCGGGTTTCCTCATTGCTGCACGCTGAGCAAATTCATCCATCTTTTTCTGATCCATGCGGTTTTCAGCTAACAGCGCTGCCGCGGTTTGTCGGTCCTGTAAGGTTTGCCAGGCCTGAAGTCGCTGCTTTTTCTCACGCCAGCTCTTCAGCGCCAGGTCGACTTTTTGCGTCCACTGCGTAAGCTGGAGGCGATGCTGCTCTATCGCCTTTTCCAGTGTCTGAATAAACTGCTGATAGTTGATCCAGCGATTACTGGCGATGCCGTTGCCCATATCGGTGTTCAAATTACTGCGATACTCATTCTGATAATCGATCAGCATTTTGAGCTGTTCTTCCGCCTGTTGGCAGCCGCGACGCATTTCGCCCAGTAAACGCGCCGCGTCATCTACCTCTTTTTCGGCCAGATCTTTGAGTGTTTCCAGAGCGCCATGTTGTGCCATGATCGTCGCCCTCCTGCTTTATCACTCCGTCGGGAAAATTAAATCGAGCGCCTGCAGAGAGTCCTCCCAGTCGGCCCGTTCAAAAATGCCTTGCTGTAAAAACGCTTCCAGTTGCGGCCATAAGGTAATGGCTTTATCGAGCATCGGATCGCTACCTTTGGCATAGGCGCCGACGCTGACCAGATCGCGGTTACGCTGGAAACTGGAAAGCAACTGTTTAAATAGCCGTACCCGCGCATAGTGCTGCTCGGTAATGAGCGCGGTCATCGCCCGGCTGATTGACGCCTCGATATCAATGGCCGGATAGTGCCCGGCCTCCGCCAGACGGCGGGACAAGACAATGTGTCCGTCGAGGATTGCGCGTGCCGAGTCGGCAATGGGATCTTGTTGGTCGTCCCCCTCGGTCAACACGGTATAAAACGCGGTGATAGAGCCGCCGCCATGGATACCATTACCGGCACGCTCGACCAGCGCCGGTAGCTTTGCGAACACCGAGGGCGGATAACCTTTGGTGGCTGGCGGTTCGCCGATTGCCAGCGCAATTTCACGCTGTGCCATCGCATAGCGCGTCAGCGAATCCATAATCAGCAACACATGCTGTCCGCGATCGCGAAAGTCTTCGGCGATGCGGGTGGCATAGGCGGCGCCCTGCATTCGCAGCAGTGGCGAAACATCCGCCGGGGCGGCGATCACCACCGAACGCGCGCGGCCGTCGGGGCCGAGAATATTTTCGATAAAATCTTTAACTTCGCGGCCACGTTCGCCGATAAGTCCCACGACAATCACGTCCGCCCGCGTGTAGCGCGCCATCATGCCAAGCAGAACCGACTTACCGACGCCGGAACCGGCAAAGAGTCCCATACGCTGACCGCGCCCTACGGTTAACAACGCGTTGATAGCGCGTACGCCGGTATCCAACACATGTTCGATTGGCGTTCGCTGTAGCGGGTTAAACGGCGGCGTGATTAACGCGCCGGTTTCCAGCGTATCCGGCGCAGGCAGTCCGTCGAGCGGTTTACCGCCGCCATCCAGCACCCGACCAAGCAGGGCCGGGCCGAGCGGTAGCTGTTTGCCGCTTTGCAGACCGTCGCCATGCCCGTTACGGGCGTAAACGCGGGCACCGGGCAGAATGCCTTCGACCTCTTCCAGCGGCATTAAAAACAGACGCTGGCCGTTAAAACCGACGACTTCCGATTCCACCTCTTTGGTTTCAGGGCCGTCCTGGCGCTCAATAATGCAGGTGGCGCCCAGCGGAAGCTGGAGACCGGTGGCCTCCAGTACCAGGCCAGTGGCGCGGGTTAAACGTCCATAACGACGCACCGCCGGCAATAACGCCATTTTGGCTTCAAAGTTGTCGAGCGCGGTAAGCCAGCGGGTCAGGCGCGTGGTCATCAGAGCACTCCCGGCGCCGCCAGGCGACACAACTCTTGCCAGCGAGTAGCGACGCTGGCGTCCAGATCGCCCTCATCGGCAGAGACTTTACACCCGCCGTGATGCAACGTTGGATCGCCGCGTAACCTCCATCCGTGAAGACTGAGCGTGGCGCCCAGCATCTCTTCCACCCGCTGTAAGTCGTCCGGATGCACGCGCAACTGCGGCTTGCCGCTAAAGAGCGGCTCTTGCTGCAACAGTTGTTGGATCTGTTTAATCAGCGCCGAGTTGTCCACCGCCGGCGTTTGGCCGATGACCTGACGCGCAGCCTCCAGGGCCATTTGCATCAGCCGTGAGGCGATAACGCTATCGAGCGCGTCAAGCGTGTTCTGAAACTCGCTCACTAACTGCTGCATACGGGCATGAATCGGCGCCTGCTGCGTCTGCGCCTGGGCTTGTCCTTGCTCCAGCCCCTGCGCTAACCCTTCCTGGTATCCCTGCGCGTGTCCTTTTTGCCGTCCCTCCGCCAGCCCGGCGTTATAACCTTGTTCATGGGCCTGTATTTTTAGCTGCGCCAGCTCCTGCTCCAGCTGCTGTTCGGCAGTGAGTTCGGGCTCCGGCGTATCGTCTGTCAAGGTCACGTTATCAGCCTCAACCGGCACAAACGTCTCCGGCGGCGGGGCGAGATCGTCGGGGGTCCAGACTTGCCACGGCAATTCATTAGACATAGGTATCCTCGCCGCTGCCAATCACCATTTCGCCGGTTTCCGCCAGACGACGCACAATAAGCAGAATCGCTTTCTGCTCGTTTTCCACCTGAGACAGACGAACCGGGCCACGGTTGGCAAGGTCGTCGCGCAGGATATCGGCGGCGCGCTGGGACATATTGCGCAGGAACTTCTCGCGTAATGGCGGTTCGGCGCCTTTCAGAGCGATCAGTAGCGATTCGGAATCCACTTCCTGCAGCAGACGCTGGATACTGCGATCGTCCACATCCACCAGATTTTCGAACAGGAACATCTCGTCGATGATTTTCTGCGCCAGTTCGCCGTCGAATTCGCGCACAGCGGTAATAACCGCTTCTTCCTGCTGCGTTTTCATCAGGTTGATAATTTCTGCCGCGGTTCTTACGCCACCCATTTTGCTGCGTTTCAGGTTCTGACCGTCGAGCAGGCCATTCAGCACTTCGGTCAACTCCGCCAGCGCCGCCGGCTGTACGCCGCCAAATGTCGCGATACGCAGCATCACATCATGACGCAGACGCTCGTCAAACAGCGCCAGAATATCGGCGGCCTGACTGCGTTTGAGGTGGACCAGAATGGTGGCGATAATCTGCGGGTGCTCGTCGCGAATCAGGTCGGCGGCACTCTGCGGTTCCATAAAGTTGAGCGTTTCGATACCGCTGGTGGTATCGCGCGTTTCCAGAATATCTTCCAGCAGGCTGGAGGCGCGTTCTTCGCCCAGCGCTTTAACCAGTACGGAGCGCAGGTATTCGTTGGCGTTGATATTCAGCGCGGCGAACTGCTCCGCTTCTTGCTCAAACTCTGATAGTACGTCCGTCAGTTGTTTGTTGGAGATCTGACGCACGTTAGCCATCGCCGTACTTAGCGCCTGCACTTCGCGGGTGGAGAGGTGTTTAAACACCTCTGCCGCCCGGTCTTCGCCAATGGTCATCAACAAAATGACGCTTTTATCGGTACCGCTAAGATTACTCATGATCGTTACTCATCCACTGGCGAATGACCAGCGCCACCACGCGCGGATCGTTGTCTGACATTTCGCGAATACGCTGGCTCATCACCTCGGCGCCCAGACGCTGGTTAGCCCGGCGTTGCTGGAGCTGCTCGTCTTTGCTAAGGCGTACTTCCACGGCTTCTTCGGTTTCCTGGCGAACCTGTGCCTGTTCCTGCGCCGCTTTCGCTTCTTCAACGCGGCGCGTCAACTGCGGACGTACCGCTTTGCGCCACAGAATCCAGGCCACCACCAGCACCAGCAACCAGCGACCTGCCGCGAGCAACTGATCGATAAAGGACTGCTGTTGCCAGAAGGGCAGTTCGCCGCCGGTGTTATCCACTGCGCTAAACGGTGAATTCACCACGTTTAGCGTATCGCCGCGTTTATCAGAAAAACCCATCGCCTCACGGGTTAGATCCTCGATCTGTTTCATCTGATCGGCGGTTAATGGCAGCGGTTTGCCATCCGCCAGCGTTTTGTAATTCACCACGACGGCCACGGAGAGGCGCTCAATATCGCCCACATTCATTTTGGTGTGACGAATGGTGCGGTCCACTTCGTAGTTACTGGTTTCATTACGCTGCGTATTGCGCGGGCCAGCGTTGTTACTGTTGGTACTGGTGCTGGTTTGTGGCGTATTCTGCGCGTTTTGTTGATTGGTCGGCGGCGTGGCGATCGGCGCCTCGTTAGGCGGCGCTGGTTGGTTCGACAGCGCGCCAGGCACGCCGCCGGGATAGCCCGCGCCTACCTGTTCGCTAATATTCAACTGACGTGAACGCAGGGTGGCCTTCGACGCATCGCCGTTCGGGCTGTAGTGCTCTTCCGTCTGTTCTTTATTGGCAAAATCCAACTGGGCGGTTACCTGAGCGTGAACATTACCGTTCCCGACGATAGGCGACAGAATGGCTTCGATACGGCGTTGGATGCGGCTTTCCACATCATTAGCAAATTTTAATTGCGCGTCATTAAGGTCGCGACCGCTGGTATTGGATTGCGTGAGTAGATGACCGGATTGATCGACCAGAGTGACGTTTCCTGGCGGCAAACCGGCGACAGCGCTGGAAACCAGATGTACCACGGCGCTAATTTGTCCTTCATCCAGCGCCCGGCCCGGTTCCAGTGTGACGGTGACGGAGGCGGAAGGGGATTTTTGTTCCCGCACAAATAGCGACGGCTTTGGCATCGCCAGGTGAACGCGAGCGCTTTTTACCGGACCCAGCGTCTCGATCGTCCGGGCCAGTTCACCTTCCAGCGCGCGCTGATAATTCACCTGCTCGCTGAACTGACTGATACCGAATTTTTCCTGATCAAGCAGTTCAAAGCCTACCGCGCCGCCTTTAGGCAGCCCCTGCTGCGCCAGACGCAGACGCAGTTCATGCACTTTGTCGGCGGGCACTTCAATCGCGCCGCTGCCATTGGCAAAGCGATAGGGGATATTCATCTGTGTCAACTGCGCGACGATCGCGCCGCCGTCCTGATCGGAAAGGTTGCTAAATAGCGTGCGGTAATCGGGCGTTTTGGCCCACAGCACCATCGCAACGACGATCGCCACGGCGGCGGAACCCGCCACAATTAACGGAATTCGGGGATTCGCGCGTAGGCGATTAAGCCACTCGAGAGGTTTAGGTTGGGTTGCAGTCGATGCAGTCGCACTCATCTCGCACCTCGTGACTGATCGTGGACGGCGTTTTTTGCAAAGTGGAACAAGACTCACTCCCGGGTCAGCAAACTCGAAAAATTGACGGTCTCATTATTTGTGGTTTCGAATTTTTCTATGCGCTAAAAACCGAGGTTTTTTATCGTTATTTAACGCCTTTATCTTATTGACAAACTGGTAATCTCTGCTGCGTAAAAAATCATCCAGGGGAATAACATGGCAGCAATACAGGGGATTGAAGGGGTTATTAGCCAGTTACAGGCGACGGCGATGGCCGCAAGCGGGCAAGAAACACACTCGCAGTCGACGGTGAGTTTTGCCGGCCAGCTACATGCTGCGCTGGATCGTATTAGCGACAGACAAACGGCGGCGCGCGTTCAGGCGGAAAAATTCACTCTGGGTGAGCCGGGCATTGCGCTTAATGACGTGATGGCTGATATGCAAAAAGCGTCCGTCTCTATGCAAATGGGGATTCAGGTGCGCAACAAGCTGGTCGCCGCGTATCAGGAAGTCATGTCCATGCAGGTTTAAGCCAGGGTTGACAACACATCCGCAGCGAACTCCCGGGCGCTTACCTAAGTCAGCGGCGGGGGACGCGACGCCCATGCAACCAGTGCGTGATTATGTGGGCTTGTTTTTTGCGAGGCGCGCTCATTTTATTGATAAGCGGGTTGCACATTGTTGCAGGGACTTATTAAAAATAGGGTACGCCTGTTTACTGACGCCATTCATTCCTACTATTCGTTCTGACGCGATTGTCATTGAGTTTGCAATCCAGAATGTTCCTGCAATATATGCGCCGTTGCGATAATACACGGTAAATTCTTTATTAATGCCTGGAATATCTGTTTCATGGAGATCCAGTATATACCCATACGGGGACAGATTATCAGCGAGACAGCGGGCAATGGCGCTCGGATGTGCATTGACCACTGTGACGGGTGAGTAACGGGCAGCGGCAAGACAGACGACTCCAATAATGGAGATGAAAATAATTTTTATCATTTTTTGGGCTTCTGCTGTGCATAAATCATCACCTGATGGTGTCAGTGAGTAAAAATATAAATACCTGATAGTCTTTTATGGCGTAGAGGGAAAATAATAATTGTTTTATGTTTTGATTAAAATAACCCTGGATTTTTCATCGGCTCAGACAAAATTAAAACGGTATACGTTATATAATAGATTTATGCCACGGCGCACAAGACGACCTTGTCTGATTTCTTTTATGCGTTGTAGATTTTTGCCGGTTATGCCGTAAAAGGTCTCCCGCCGTAACGTACAGCGGGAGTATGCGCTTATTTTTGAATCAGATAACGAATTGTCGGGCCATCCTGTTGGATATCCAGCACCGTATAGCCATGATTGCGCGCATCCAGTGGAATATTATTAATGGACTGCGGACAGTCGCTCACCACTTCCAGGATCTCACCTTTTTTTAGCTGCGGCATCGCTTCCAGAGTGGCGACCGCCGGGTACGGGCAAGGTTCGCCAACCATATCCAGACGGTAATCAGGGACGATATTTTTCATACAGATTCCTTAGCAGGCGTCAGCCCCGCACGGCGGAAAAAACGTTTTTCCCAGCCGATAATTAACATCAGCGCGGTAAATAACAACAGGTAGGTGACCAGCAGACCGCCCAGCGGACCAAAGGTATTCAGCAGGTTAACTTTATCCCAACTGGTCGCCAGCGCGGGCGCGAAATCATCCCAGTAGTAAGCCAGGATGGTCGAACCGATGACATTGCCGAGGCCCACCCACCAGTAATGCACCTGGCCTTCTACGGCGCGGTACATCCAGCCGGTTTCGCAGCCGCCCGCCAGCACGATGCCAAAACCGAACAGCAGTCCGCCAATGACCGCATTCGGGCCAGCCCACATAATTTTAGGTGCAACGCCCAACTGCACGTAGCTGAAAATACCAATGGCGCTGACCGCCATGCCGAAAATAATCGCTTTCGCCATATGGGCGCGTCCGGAGATCCACAGGTCGCGAAAGGCCGAAGTAAAGCAGATTTGCGCGCGCTCGATCAGCAGCCCAAACCCGACGCCGAACAGCATCGCCAGCCCCAGTTTCGGCTGATGCATTGCCGTTAATAACGCCCAGCCAATCATGCCGATAAAGACCAGCATACCGAGCCTGAAACGCCGTCTTGCCTGATCCGGTTTCTGCGTCAGTGGCGAAGCCGCGGAGACCTTTTGCATTTTCACCGGTATGCGAAATATCGGCAGCAACGTAAAGCGGGCGCCGAACCAGGAACCGATAGCGGTCGCCAGCGCAAAGAACCACGCGTGTAGGGAGAACTGCGGGATCCCGGTAAAAAAGGCGGCCAGGTTACACCCCATCGCCAGACGCGCGCCGAAGCCAGCGATAATGCCTCCGACCACCGCCTGTACGATACGGATTCGGCTGCGCGGCATACGCAGTTTTACGTTGTTGGCCCACAGTGCCGCGGCGAAACAGCCGCCGAACATGCCGAGGATCATCATGCCGTCGATACGCGTCAGCGGCGTACCTTCCAGATGAATCAGCTTGTAGTAGCCCCACTGTTCGGCATGAACGCCAAAAAGCTGCAAAATTTGCCCGCCCCAGCGGGTAAATTCGCCCGTCACGGCCCAGAACGTGCCGGTGATGCCAAAATAGTAGGTAGAGAGAATACCGGCTGCGATCACCGCAGGGGCCGGCGCCCAGAATTTAATTAACCAGGTTTGCTTGAAGTGTTGCCATGACATGTGTTTAGCCTCTGAACTCAGAAGGTGTGAAACAAGAAGTGCGCATACTACACCGATCACAGAATTTGCCTACACCTAATAAGCGGTAATACCGACTGGATCAAATTGCGGCCAGCGCCTGGAAAGGCTGGCGGCGTCAGGGCTTTAATGCCACAATTCTTCTTTCTTCTGATGCAGGATGAATGATGAAAAAAGTAGCGATCGTTGGCGCATTGCTGGTTCTGGCCGGATGCGCCGAGGTGGAAAACTATAATGATGTGGTGAAAACGCCCGCGCCGGCCGGTCTGGAAGGGTACTGGCAGTCAAAAGGCCCGCAACGTAAGCTGGTGAGCCCTGAAGCTATCGCCAGCCTGGTGGTGACTAAAGAAGGCGATACGCTGGACTGCCGCCAGTGGCAGCGCGTTATTGCTCTGCCGGGCAAGCTGACCATGCTCTCCGATGACTTAACCAATGTTACGGTTAAGCGTGAGCTCTATGAGATTGAGCGCGACGGGAATACCCTGGAATATGATGGCATGACGCTGCAACGGGTCGCTCGTCCGACGCCGGAATGCGCCGCCGCGTTAGAAAAAACGCCGCTGCCGACGCCGCTGCCGTAATTTCGCTTCCCGGCAGCGCTCTGCCGCCGGGAACGCTCATCACACGTCCTCAATGACCCACACGCTGACGCTGCCTGCGTTGCAGAAGAACGTCGCTTCGCCTTGATTATTAGTTACAACATGCTCACTGCGGTTTCCCAGAAAATCACGCCAGGTCTTGTTAGCGTAATTGTCGCCGAGCAGGAGGGTTTTTTCACCGTCGTCGCCATTGGAAAGTACGACCACACAGCCTGGATTCTCTTCAGTACCGCTGCGACTAAAGGCGATACAGTTAGGATGATCGAAAAAGAGTGTTTGTATACCGTGCGCAAAACGCTGACGAGCGAGGATCAGCCGATCCAGTTGGTTAATCACCGGCATGTCGACCCGACAGGTCTCGCCATTTTCGCCTTTATCCTCATAGCTGGCGCCGTATAAATCGGGATAAAACACCGACGGCACGCCGTTTTCACGAAGCAGGATCAGCGCATAGGCCAATGGTTTGAACCAGGGTTCTACCGGCGCTTCCAGCGCCTGTAACGGTTGTGTATCGTGGTTAGCGACCAGCGTCACCGCATGAAAAGGGTCGGCTTCTACCAGAGTGCCGGTGAATATGTGGCGCATGTCATACTCCGCGCCCTGGCGCGAGGCCTCGTGAAATTTCATCTGCAACGGCGCGTCGAACAGCATGGTTTTCCCGTCGACCTGATCGATGTACGTTTTCAGTTTATCCACTTCATGCGACCAGTATTCTGCGACAATAAACAGCGGTTTTGGTGCAACCGCCTGTACATGCTCAATCCATTCTTTATAAAACCAGGCGGGTATATGTTTTACCGCGTCCAGGCGAAAGCCGTCACAGTGGGTTTGTTCCATGACCCAACGAGCCCAATATTTAATCTCTTCCGTAACCGCGTGATTGCGAAAATCGATATTTTCACCCATCAGATAGTCGAAATTACCCATCTCATCATCAACCTGATCGTTCCAGCCATCGCCGGTATAGTCATTGACGATCTTAAAAATGCCGTCTTCGTCGGGATTCTCGATGTGATCAATGCCGCTGAAACAGTGATAGTCCCAAATAAAGTTGGAATACTGGCCCGCGCGGGCAGGGAAGGTGTAGCGCGTCCAGCCTTCGCATTCAATGATGTTGTCATCGATTTGCGTGCGGTCATCCTGATTCACGCGCTGAACGCGAATACGTTCTTTTTCGTCTGCGCCCATTTTGTGGTTCACGACGACGTCGAGCAGCACCGCAATATTATTTTTTTTGAGCGCGTCTATCGCCGTCAGTAACTGGCGTTTATCGCCGTACTTTGTCGCGATAGTTCCTTTTTGGTCAAATTCGCCGAGGTCAAACAGGTCGTAGGTATCATAGCCTACGGAATAGCCGCCGGAGGCGCCTTTACAGGCGGGCGGTAGCCAGACCATATTGATACCGATATCATTCAGCCCATCAGCACGTTCCGCCAGCTCAGACCAGAGTTTACCGCCGTCGGGATAATACCAGTGGAAGTACTGCAATAACGTGGGGTTTTTCATCTTCCGTGCTCCAGAAGTCGTTTAGCCGACCTCTGGAGTATGGAAGAATTTTCATACGAGACGGGAAAATATTATGAGGCACCAGGCGCGTCTGGCACGAGTAACATACCGGAAAGACGGCCATAAGCGTTGTTGAGTGATTTTTGGCGGGTGGATTGTCCGATCAAACTACTGAGTTCATCCAGTCGCTGTTGCAGCAGCCCTTTCAGGAGCTGCTCATTATCCAGCGTTTGTTTGATGTATCCGGCGACCATATCCTGAATACTTCGCGTAATGCCCGGTGGAGTTTGCTTTTCCATCACCGTTTCAATACTTTGCAGATAGGAGACCTCTTGTTGCAATAAGAGATCCCATTCACCTCGCTGCGCAAGTTCAAGCAGCGATTGACTGAGCAGCGCAATACGCTGCCAACGGTTGATAAACTCCACGGTTGAGGTCATTAACGAGACTCCTGGAAAGATGCTTTCGGTGAAATCTGCTTCCAGGCTTCTGCAATATTGCTGAGTAACCCTTCCACTTCTTCGATGGCCTGAGCGTCGTTACGCAAATTAGCCTGCAGTAAACGGCGAATCATATAGTCGTATAGCTCGGAAAGATTCGTCGCAATCTCACCGCCTTTTTCCTGATCGAGACCGGCTTTCAGCCCGTTATCGATAATATTGATGGCTTTGCTTAACGCTTCACCTTTCGCGACAACATCGCCTTGTTCTAAAAACAGGCGAGCGCGCACCAGAGCGCTATTCGCGCCATCAAACAACATTTCAATCAACTGATGCGGGCTGGCGCTCATCACGGCGCTTTCCACGCTGACTTGCGCATAAGCTTTGATACCGCTCGCGGTGTACATGGTGACCTCTGTTATCAGGACTTGTTCATAGCTGTAAATTGCTGGGTCAAATAACTACTGGTGTTATTCAGCTTACTCATCATGGTATCCAGTTGGGTAAACTGGGCCTTGTAACGGGCAACGGTTTCATCGATGCTGTTGCTAACGGACAGGTACTGTTTCGTCAGGCTTTTCAGCGTGGCGTTAACGTTGTCCTGCGCATTATCAATAATGCCGTCATCCGCCAGATAACTTTTCACTTCGGTGGCAATTTTGGTGGTGATCCCCGTTTCTTTACCATCACCTACCAACAGCTCACGCGCTGCGGCTGTGTTATCTTTCAGTACTTTGGTCAGCTTATCATCATCAATCTTCAGTTTGCCGGAAGTCCCATCCTGGGTGATGCCAATTTCCGCCATTGTTTTGAACGCAGAATTACTGCCGCTATTGGCAAATTGTGCCCGAATCCCGGTCTGGATAGTACGAACCACACTATCGCCTAACAGCGCGCCGTTTTTATCGCTGGCTTCTTCGCCCGGCTCAACGGCGGTATATTTGGTTAACGAGCTAAAGGTATCCACCAGCGAGTTATAGGCATCCACCCAGGATTTAATCGCCTCTTTCGCCTTGGTATCATCTTTCGTTACCGTCACGGTCGCGTCGGTCACTTTCTTCGTCAGGGTGAGCGTAATTCCCTGAGGGGCGTCGGTTACGGTATTGCTCTGACGTTCAATGTCGATGCCGTTTACGTTCAGCTTCGCGTTTTCTGCTTTCACCAGCTCTTGCATATTGCCGGTATTGGTGGTGCTGTCATAAGCGAGTAAATCGTTAAGTTTTGTATCGCCCTCCACCGTGATCTTCATCGTATTGTCGGTACCGCTATTGGCGGTAAGCACCAACTGGAATTCGTTCTCTTTGACCTTAACGATGCTGGCGGCGATACCGCTGTCGGCGTCATTGATGGCGTCACGGATCGCCTCCATGGAGGTGTCGCCTTTATCCAGCTTAATTTCCAGCGGCTCTTTACGTCCCGGCTGTTCAATTTTAATTGTCCGGGACGTGACCGACGTATCGCCCAACTGCTCTTTGGTGGTTGCGAAGGTGGTTTTTGTCGCCAGCGACTGCGCGGCGGCAAGCTGGGTTACGCTAATCTTATAAGTCCCTGCGGCAGCGCCTGCGGTAGTACTGACTTTGAGGTCCTCTGTCGTGCTGGACGCCACGGTAGACTTAAATAAATCCGCTTTATTTAACGCGGTATTTGCCGTCTGGAATTTTTCTAATGCGCTTTTCAATGTGCCATAGGCGGTTAGCTTTGCCGAATTCGCGCTCTGCTGTTTGGTAATTGGCGTTAAGCGTCCTTTTTCGTTCTTTGTCAGGTCTGTCAACAACTGGTCTAACGGTAAGTTTGATCCCACACCTAATGATGAAATTGAAGCCATGCCTTCTTCCTTTTTGATTGCAAACAGTAGTTAAGCGCGTTATCGGCAATCTGGAGGCAAAGTTTAATGATAATTTTGCAAAAATAATGCGCGGAATAATGATGCATAAAGCGGCTATTTCGCCGCCTAAGAAAAAGATCGGGGGAAGTGAAAAATTTTCTAAAGTTCGAAATTCAGGTGCCGATACAAGGGTTACGGTGAGAAACCGTGGGCAACAGCCCAATAACATCAAGTTGTAATTGATAAGGAAAAGATCATGGCACAAGTCATTAATACAAACAGCCTGTCGCTGTTGACCCAGAATAACCTGAACAAATCCCAGTCTGCTCTGGGTACCGCTATCGAGCGTCTGTCTTCCGGTCTGCGTATCAACAGCGCGAAAGACGATGCGGCAGGTCAGGCAATTGCTAACCGTTTCACCGCGAACATCAAAGGCCTGACTCAGGCTTCCCGTAACGCTAACGACGGTATCTCCATTGCGCAGACCACTGAAGGCGCGCTGAACGAAATCAACAACAACCTGCAGCGTGTGCGTGAACTGGCGGTTCAGTCTGCTAACAGCACCAACTCCCAGTCTGACCTCGACTCCATCCAGGCTGAAATCACCCAGCGCCTGAACGAAATCGACCGTGTATCCGGCCAGACTCAGTTCAACGGCGTGAAAGTCCTGGCGCAGGACAACACCCTGACCATCCAGGTTGGTGCCAACGACGGTGAAACTATCGATATCGATCTGAAGCAGATCAACTCTCAGACCCTGGGTCTGGATACGCTGAATGTGCAACAAAAATATAAGGTCAGCGATACGGCTGCAACTGTTACAGGATATGCCGATACTACGATTGCTTTAGACAATAGTACTTTTAAAGCCTCGGCTACTGGTCTTGGTGGTACTGACCAGAAAATTGATGGCGATTTAAAATTTGATGATACGACTGGAAAATATTACGCCAAAGTTACCGTTACGGGGGGAACTGGTAAAGATGGCTATTATGAAGTTTCCGTTGATAAGACGAACGGTGAGGTGACTCTTGCTGGCGGTGCGACTTCCCCGCTTACAGGTGGACTACCTGCGACAGCAACTGAGGATGTGAAAAATGTACAAGTTGCAAATGCTGATTTGACAGAGGCTAAAGCCGCATTGACAGCAGCAGGTGTTACCGGCACAGCATCTGTTGTTAAGATGTCTTATACTGATAATAACGGTAAAACTATTGATGGTGGTTTAGCAGTTAAGGTAGGCGATGATTACTATTCTGCAACTCAAAATAAAGATGGTTCCATAAGTATTAATACTACGAAATACACTGCAGATGACGGTACATCCAAAACTGCACTAAACAAACTGGGTGGCGCAGACGGCAAAACCGAAGTTGTTTCTATTGGTGGTAAAACTTACGCTGCAAGTAAAGCCGAAGGTCACAACTTTAAAGCACAGCCTGATCTGGCGGAAGCGGCTGCTACAACCACCGAAAACCCGCTGCAGAAAATTGATGCTGCTTTGGCACAGGTTGACACGTTACGTTCTGACCTGGGTGCGGTACAGAACCGTTTCAACTCCGCTATTACCAACCTGGGCAACACCGTAAACAACCTGACTTCTGCCCGTAGCCGTATCGAAGATTCCGACTACGCGACCGAAGTTTCCAACATGTCTCGCGCGCAGATTCTGCAGCAGGCCGGTACCTCCGTTCTGGCGCAGGCGAACCAGGTTCCGCAAAACGTCCTCTCTTTACTGCGTTAATCCGGCGATTGATTCACCGACACGTGGTACACAATCAAGGCAGCGAAAGCTGCCTTTTTTAATTCCGGAGCCTGTGTAATGAAAGAAATCACCGTCACTGAACCTGCCTTTGTCACCCGCTTTTCCTGTTCTGGCTCGGCCTGTCGCGACCACTGTTGTAAGGGCTGGAAAATCACGCTGGATAAGACGACGGTTAAAAAGTATCTCGCCAGTAAAGACGCGACGATTCGTACCATCGCGCAAGACCATATTATCCTGCTGAAAAAGAACAACAGCCACTGGGGCGAAATTAAGCTGCCTTCGGCGCTGGGGAATTGCCCTTATCTGGATGAGGACCGTCTGTGCCGGGTACAAAAAACGTTAGGCGCAAAGGCATTAAGTCATACCTGTTCCTCTTTCCCGCGGGCGCATCATACCTACAAAAATGAGGTACGTAACTCCCTGAGTCTTGCCTGCCCGGAGGTGACGTCCCGCATTTTAAACGATCCTGACGCGATGGCGCTCGGCGAAAAAACAATCATTCAGCAGACATTCAATACTGCGCCGTTATTCCCAGCGCAGCAAAAGTTACTCAATCTGTTTTGCCTGAGTTTGATCAATCATGCCAACAGCAGTACGGAAGCGGCGCTCTATGCGTTAATAAAATTTGTCATGTATACGCAGAAATTTGCCAAAATTGATGATGCGGCGCTGGGTGAACTGGAACAGGTGTATGCTGCGCTACTTGAGCAGTTGCAGACCGGCGTGCTGGCGCAGGAGTTAATGAATATCGCGCCGGATAGCAAGGTAAAAACCTCGCTGGTATTGCAGATGCAGGACTATTTCCGCTCGCTCCCGCTTAATCGTGGCAGTGTTATCCTCGATCACTATATCCAGTGCCTTCTGCGGGTGCTGACGGCGGAAGAGGGTGTTTCAATGGAGCAGAAGGTTAGCGATATTGAGTCCTCATTAGCGCGCTGTTTACAGGCGGATGAGCAGCAGAAGAACTGGGCTTTCAGAAATTTAATTCTCTATAAAATTTGGGAAAATAATTTCCCCAACCAGCCGAATGTCGACCCGTTACGCGCGCTGTATATTATCGTGGCGGAATATGCCTTTATTAAGCTATTAACGGCAGCCAGCGTGTATGAGCGCGGGCGGCTTGAGTGGGATGACGTTATTAATATTGTGTATAGCTTTCACTCCCGCAGCCAGCATAACAGCGAGGTGGCGAAGAATTTTCATCGCCATATAGAAACGGTGCGTACTGGCGACGATCTGTCGATGATTCATCTTCTGACATAGTTTTATTCGGGGTGGGCGCTTGCGCATCCCGTTTATCCTATCTGGCTGATTTTATTCTGCTCTTTTAGCCGCAAAAAAGGCGCTACAGGTTACATAAGTGAAATAACCCTTCTTTTATAGCCTTATTCCTTCGATAGAACCCTCTGTAGAAACGGATAATCATGCCGATAACTCATTTAACGCAGGGCTGTTTATCGTGAATTCACTGTATACCGCTGAAGGTGTAATGGATAAACACTCGCTGTGGCAGCGTTATGTACCGCTGGTGCGTCACGAAGCATTGCGCCTGCAGGTGCGATTGCCGGCGAGCGTGGAACTGGACGATCTGCTACAAGCGGGCGGCATCGGGTTATTAAATGCGGTCGACCGATATGACGCTTTGCAAGGAACGGCATTTACCACTTACGCAGTGCAGCGTATTCGTGGGGCGATGCTGGATGAATTACGCAGCCGCGATTGGGTGCCGCGTAGCGTCCGGCGTAATGCCCGCGAAGTGGCGCAGGCGATGGGACAACTGGAGCAGGAACTGGGGCGTAATGCGACGGAAACCGAAGTGGCGGAACGTCTTGGCATCCCTGTTGCGGAGTATCGTCAGATGTTGCTCGATACCAACAACAGCCAACTTTTCTCTTACGATGAGTGGCGGGAAGAGCATGGCGATAGCATCGAACTGGTGACTGAAGAACATCAACAGGAAAACCCGTTACATCAACTGCTGGAGGGCGACCTGCGACAGCGGGTAATGGACGCGATTGAATCGCTGCCGGAACGCGAGCAACTGGTGTTAACGCTGTATTACCAGGAAGAGCTCAACCTCAAAGAGATTGGCGCGGTACTGGAAGTCGGCGAATCGCGGGTCAGCCAGTTGCATAGTCAGGCCATCAAACGATTACGCACCAAACTGGGTAAGTTATAGGTCGCGCATGGTCGCACCCGAAAAGTGCCGCACAACGTATAGACTACCAGGAGTTCTCATGACGGTGCAGCAACCTAAAAGGCGGCCCTTGAGCCGCTATCTTAAAGACTTTAAACACAGCCAGACGCATTGCGCGCATTGTCACAAACTGCTCGATCGCATTACGCTGGTTCGCCGTGGCAAGATCGTTAATAAAATCGCTATTTCACAGCTGGATATGCTACTTGACGACGCTGCCTGGCAGCGGGAGCAGAAGGAGTGGGTGGCGCTATGTCGCTTTTGCGGCGATTTGCACTGCAAAAAGCAGAGTGATTTTTTCGATATTATCGGTTTCAAACAGTATTTGTTTGAACAAACCGAGATGAGCCATGGCACGGTGCGGGAATATGTCGTGCGTTTACGACGTCTTGGCAATTACCTCAGCGAGCAAAACATTTCCCACGATCTGCTGCAGGACGGTTTTCTCGATGAAAGCCTGGCGCCATGGTTGCCGGAAACCAGCACCAATAATTACCGTATCGCACTACGTAAATACCAGCAATATAAAGCGCATCAGCAGATTGCACCCAGACAGAAATCCCCCTTTACCGCCAGTTCTGATATATATTAAAAAAGCATAAGATGTAGCAGAGTCGTGTTGGTGAAACGTGGCAAACCTTCTACATTAGGCTGAGTCCCCCAAAGGTTCGCGAGACGTGACGATGCGCCATGGCGGGACACAGTCTATGGTCATTAACGGCAATATTCGGGGTTACTATGAAATTAGCACTGCTGGGACGTCAGGCACTGATGGGAGTAATGGCTGTAGCGCTGGTGGCGGGAATGAGCGCGAAGAGCTTTGCCGATGAGGGTTTGCTGAACAAAGTTAAAGAACGTGGCACGCTGCTGGTAGGGCTGGAAGGTACCTATCCGCCGTTTAGCTTTCAGGGCGAAGACGGCAAATTAACCGGTTTTGAAGTCGATTTCGCCGAGGCGTTGGCAAAACATCTGGGCGTTAAAGCGTCGTTGAAGCCGACCAAATGGGACGGAATACTGGCGTCGCTGGACGCTAAACGCATTGATGTAGTGATAAACCAGGTCACGATTTCAGACGTCCGCAAGAAAAAATATGATTTCTCTACGCCTTACACTGTCTCCGGCGTTCAGGCGCTGGTGAAAAAAGGCAATGAAGGCACGATCAAAACGGCGGCCGATCTGCAGGGCAAAAAAGTTGGCGTTGGGCTGGGGACTAACTATGAAGAGTGGCTACGTCAACATGTGCAGGGCGTGGATATCCGTACCTATGACGATGATCCTACAAAATACCAGGATCTGCGCGTAGGCCGTATTGACGCGATTTTAGTCGATCGTCTGGCGGCGCTGGATCTGGTGAAAAAAACCAAAGGTACGCTGGCCGTCACCGGTGATGCGTTTTCGCGTCAGGAGTCCGGCGTTGCGTTACGTAAAGGCAACGAAGACTTGCTGAAGGCGGTAGATAACGCCATTGCGGAAATGCAAAAAGATGGCACCTTAAAAGCCCTCTCTGAAAAATGGTTTGGCGCTGACGTGACCCAATAATGTTCTACGTTGCCCGGCAGGCAGTGCGCCGCCGGGCAATATCAACCTCATACTATGTCAGCAAACGGAGGCGCGTGAATCGGCGCCTTTTTTATTTCCGTTAGATCAACGTGCATAATAAAAAGAACACACCACAACGTTACCGGAGGCTCAATGCCACTACATCACTTAACGCGCTTTCCTCGCCTGGAGCTTATTGGCGCGCCGACCCCGCTCGAATACCTGCCGCGATTGTCTGATTATCTTGGCCGTGAGATTTACATTAAGCGCGATGACGTTACGCCCATTGCAATGGGCGGCAATAAACTGCGCAAGCTGGAGTTTTTGGTGGCCGACGCGCTGCGAGAAGGGGCGGATACGCTGATAACCGCAGGGGCGATTCAGTCGAACCATGTCCGTCAGACGGCGGCAGTCGCGGCCAAATTGGGACTGCATTGCGTCGCCTTGCTGGAAAATCCAATCGGTACCACCGCGGAAAATTACCTGACGAATGGTAATCGCCTGTTACTGGATTTATTTAATACGCAAATTGAGATGTGCGATGCGCTAACCGATCCGGATGCGCAGCTGCAAACGCTGGCGACGCGCATTGAAGCGCAAGGGTTCAGGCCCTATGTGATTCCGGTCGGCGGCTCCAGCGCGCTGGGCGCAATGGGATACGTAGAGAGCGCTCTGGAAATCGCCCAGCAGTGTGAAGAGGTCGTCGGGCTCTCTTCGGTGGTGGTGGCCTCCGGCAGCGCCGGAACGCACGCCGGGTTAGCTGTCGGGCTGGAACATCTGATGCCGGATGTCGAACTGATTGGCGTGACCGTTTCACGTTCTGTCGCCGAGCAGAAACCCAAAGTGATTGCCTTGCAGCAGGCTATTGCCGGTCAGCTGGCGCTGACGGCGACGGCGGATATTCATTTATGGGATGACTATTTTGCCCCGGGTTACGGCGTGCCAAATGACGCGGGGATGGAGGCGGTGAAACTGCTGGCGAGCCTGGAGGGAGTGCTGCTGGATCCGGTATATACCGGTAAAGCGATGGCGGGTCTGATAGACGGCATCAGCCAGAAACGCTTTAACGATGACGGGCCGATTCTCTTTATTCACACCGGTGGGGCGCCTGCGCTGTTTGCCTACCATCCTCATGTATAACCTCCAGGTAATCAACGCGAATGCAAGAAAGTATCCAACTGGTTATTGAATCGCTGCCGTATTTGCTTAAAGGCGCCGTCTTTACCCTGCAACTGAGTATTGGCGGTATGTTTTTTGGTCTGCTGCTGGGATTTGTGCTGGCGCTGATGCGGATGTCTCCGCTATGGCCGGTTCGCTGGCTGGCGCGCTTTTATATCTCGATTTTTCGCGGTACGCCGCTTATCGCCCAGTTATTTATGATCTATTACGGCCTGCCGCAATTTGGGATTGAGCTGGACCCTATCCCGGCGGCGATGATTGGTTTATCGCTCAATACCGCGGCTTACACGTCCGAGACGCTGCGCGCGGCGATCTCGGCTATCGACAAGGGACAATGGGAAGCGGCGGCGAGCATTGGCATGACGCCGTGGCAAACGCTACGTCGCGCTATTTTGCCGCAGGCCGCTCGCGTCGCGCTTCCGCCGTTGAGCAACAGCTTTATCAGCCTGGTGAAAGATACGTCGCTCGCCGCGACGATTCAGGTGCCGGAGTTGTTCCGCCAGGCGCAGTTAATTACCTCGCGAACGCTGGAGGTGTTTACCATGTATCTGGCCGCGTCGTTAATCTACTGGGTAATGGCGACCGTCTTATCGGCACTGCAAAACTATTTTGAAAACCAGCTTAACCGCCAGGAGAGAGAGCCAAAATGAGTGCGATCGAAGTCACCAACCTGGTCAAAAAATTTCATGGTCAAACGGTGCTGCACGGTATTGACCTTGAGGTGAAGCCCGGAGAAGTCGTCGCCATTATCGGCCCGAGCGGCTCAGGGAAGACAACGTTATTACGCTGTATTAACCTGCTGGAACAACCGGAAGCGGGCACCATTAAAGTGGGCGATATTATCATCGATACCGCCCGCCCATTCAGCCAGCAAAAAGGGTTGATTCGCCAGCTACGCCAGCATGTCGGCTTTGTCTTTCAGAGTTTTAACCTGTTCCCGCATCGTACCGTGCTGGAAAATATCATTGAAGGTCCGGTGATTGTAAAGGGAGAGCCGAAAGCCGAGGCGACGGCGCTGGCGCGGGAACTGTTAGCCAAAGTCGGGTTGGCCGGTAAAGAGACCCGTTATCCGCGCCGCCTGTCGGGCGGGCAACAGCAGCGCGTGGCGATTGCACGCGCGCTGGCGATGCGCCCGGAAGTGATTCTGTTTGATGAGCCGACGTCGGCGCTTGATCCTGAATTAGTCGGCGAGGTGCTTAATTCGATTCGCCAGCTGGCGCAGGAAAAGCGCACGATGGTGATCGTTACTCACGAAATGGGCTTTGCGCGTGACGTGGCTGACCGGGCGATATTTATGGATCAGGGGCAAATCGTTGAGCAGGGGCCGGCGAAAACCTTGTTCGCCGATCCTCAGCATCCGCGTACCCGCCAGTTCCTTGAGAAATTTTTAGTGAAATAATACCTTTTCAACGCTCGCCCGAATTAGCCGTGCCTCTGGCGAGCGCAATGAATAATTATGAACTCATTCTGCCAGATTATTAGCCTCGCTCTCAGGCGGAAGCCAAAAAAGTGTAATGTCGCTCAAGTATTCTACGTTTCGTCCGATATTTCTTATATATAAACACTATTTATGTATTAATTTAAGTCATTCATAATAATGATTATCAATATCAAAGGCGTGACCATAAAATATGCAGGAAAATGATTTCTTCACCTGGCGACGCGCAATGTTGTTACGCTTTCAGGAGATGGCGGCAGCAGAGGATGTTTATACTGAATTGCAATATCAGACACAGCGGCTGGAATTTGATTATTATGCCCTGTGTGTTCGCCATCCCGTTCCCTTTACCCGGCCTAAAATATCGCTTCGTACCACCTATCCTCAGGCGTGGGTAACGCATTACCAGTCCGAAAACTATTTCGCGATCGATCCGGTATTAAAGCCGGAAAATTTCAGGCAGGGTCATTTACATTGGGATGACGTGCTATTTCATGAAGCGCAGGCGATGTGGGATGCCGCCCAGCGTTTCGGATTACGCAGAGGCGTAACCCAGTGTGTGATGTTGCCGAACCGGGCGCTGGGCTTTTTATCTTTCTCCCGTAGCAGCTTACGCTGCTCCTCGTTTACCTACGATGAAGTGGAGCTGAGGTTGCAACTGCTGGCGCGGGAGAGTCTTTCGGCGCTGACAAGATTTGAAGACGACATGGTGATGGCGCCTGAGATGCGTTTCAGTAAACGTGAGAAAGAGATTCTGAAGTGGACGGCGGAAGGGAAGACCTCATCAGAGATCGCCATTATTCTGTCAATTTCTGAAAATACCGTTAACTTCCATCAGAAAAACATGCAGAAGAAATTCAATGCGCCAAATAAAACACAGATTGCCTGCTACGCTGCGGCGACAGGTCTGATATGACGTGCTGACGATGCTTCGCGCCAGACGCGAAACCGGCTGAAAGCGATGCTAACAGCCGGTTTTTTACTACTGGCGGTAAGCCTGTTTAATTTGCTTAACCGTACTGGAAAATACCGCCGCTTGTGCTTCATCATCCATCTGCGCGATCTGTTTTTCCATTTTAAGAATCACGCGCCCTGCATCGGCCTGGCCCATCGCCTGCAGCATCAGCGTTAACATGGCTTTCAGGCAGTTGACTTCAGTAGCCAGTTCTTGATTATTCTCAGCGGTGGAAAAATCAGGCGTACTCATTTATTTTCCTCGTTATGTTTCAGTGAAAATGTGCGATAGCAGATGTTAAGGCGGCGGAGTATACCATAAGCTACGCTAAAAATAGCAGTGGTTGTTTTTTGATCAAAAAGCGGAGGGGTTACCCACAAAATAAACGTTGCTGCGTGATGCATATATTTTCTTCATTCTTTGTTTATTACGCGTATTTTACTCGTTAATTATTGTTACAAAGTTGATTCCCTAATTAGTGTTTAGACAGCGGAACGTGAAATTTTTGTCACCATTATGAAATAGCAGCCCGGGACAGCGCCGTCAGAAGGGGCTACAACGTTGGCAGTTGCCACACGACGTACAACATAATTTCCAAAAACGAGAGCAAAATCGAATACCCGGTGTTTTTTTACGTTTCAAAGTTGAGATAAAACCAGCTAATATAAGGGCGATTAACTATCAGTAGCGTTATCCCTATTCTGGAGATATTCCTTTGATCAACGTTCTTCTTGTTGATGACCACGAACTGGTGCGCGCAGGGATACGACGCATTCTTGAAGATATAAAGGGCATTAAAGTTGTCGGTGAAGCGTGCTGCGGAGAGGATGCGGTAAAATAGTGCCGTACTAACGCCGTTGACGTCGTGCTGATGGATATGAACATGCCCGGTATTGGCGGCCTTGAGGCGACGCGTAAAATTGCCCGCTCGACAGCGGATATCAAAGTGATCATGCTGACCGTCCATACGGAGAACCCGTTGCCCGCCAAAGTGATGCAGGCTGGCGCAGCTGGCTATCTCAGCAAAGGCGCTGCGCCTCAGGAGGTGGTGAGCGCTATTCGTTCGGTGTATTCCGGACAACGTTATATCGCCTCCGATATCGCTCAGCAGATGGCGCTCAGTCAGATCGAGCCTGCAAAAACGGAAACGCCGTTCGCCAGTTTGTCTGAACGCGAGTTGCAGATTATGCTGATGATCACCAAGGGTCAGAAGGTCAATGAGATTTCAGAACAGCTGAATCTCAGTCCTAAAACGGTGAACAGCTATCGCTATCGCATGTTCAGTAAATTAAACATTCATGGTGATGTTGAGCTGACTCACCTGGCAATCCGCCATGGCCTGTGTAATGCGGAGACGTTAACAAGCCAGTGAGTGAAATATTTGACGCAAAGGCATTTTTGAAAACCGTTACCAGCCAACCCGGTGTCTATCGTATGTATGACGCCGGCGGTACGGTTATTTATGTCGGTAAAGCAAAAGACCTGAAAAAGCGTCTTTCCAGCTACTTTCGCAGCAACCTGGCTTCGCGTAAAACCGAAGCGCTAGTTGCGCAAATTCAACACATTGATGTCACGGTAACGCATACCGAAACGGAAGCGCTGCTGCTTGAGCATAATTACATCAAGTTGTACCAACCGCGTTACAACGTGTTGTTGCGTGATGATAAATCCTATCCTTTTATTTTTCTGAGCGGCGATACCCATCCGCGTCTGGCGATGCACCGTGGCGCCAAACATGCGAAAGGCGAGTACTTCGGCCCATTTCCTAATGGCTATGCCGTGCGGGAAACGCTGGCGCTGTTACAGAAAATTTTCCCTATCCGCCAGTGCGAAAACAGCGTGTATCGCAACCGCTCGCGTCCTTGCCTGCAATACCAGATTGGCCGCTGCTTAGGCCCCTGCGTTGCAGGACTGGTCAGCGAGGAGGAGTATGCGCAACAGGTGGAGTATGTCCGGTTGTTTTTGTCCGGCAAGGACGACCAGGTCTTAACACAACTGATTGCCCGGATGGAAAAGGCCAGCCAGGATTTGGCATTTGAAGAGGCGGCGCGTATTCGCGATCAGATCCAGGCGGTACGCCGGGTCACGGAGAAACAGTTTGTCTCCAATGCGGGCGACGATCTCGACGTTATCGGCGTGGCTTTTGATGCGGGTATGGCCTGTGTGCATGTGTTGTTTATTCGCCAGGGTAAGGTGCTGGGCAGCCGCAGCTATTTTCCAAAAGTGCCTGGTGGTACGGAACTGGGCGAAGTGGTGGAAACCTTTGTCGGGCAGTTTTACCTACAGGGTAGCCAGATGCGCACGCTACCGGGCGAGATACTGCTCGATTTTAATCTTAGCGATAAAACGCTGCTGGCCGACTCGTTGTCGGAACTTGCCGGACGGCGTATTCATGTCCAGACAAAACCGCGTGGCGATCGCGCCCGTTATCTCAAGCTGGCGCGGACCAACGCGGCAACGGCCTTAGTCACTAAACTCTCGCAGCAGTCCACCATCACGCAGCGTTTGACTGCGCTGGCGGCGGTATTAAAACTTCCTGCGATCAAGCGGATGGAATGTTTTGACATCAGCCATACCATGGGGGAGCAAACGGTCGCATCCTGTGTGGTATTTGACGCTAACGGGCCGTTACGCGCCGAGTATCGTCGTTATAATATCGCGGGCATCACGCCGGGTGATGACTACGCGGCGATGAATCAGGTGCTACGTCGGCGTTATGGCAAGGCTATAGAAGAAAGTAAGATTCCGGATGTTATTCTGATCGACGGCGGAAAAGGGCAGCTCGCCCAGGCGAAAGCCGTTTTTGCTGAGCTGGATGTCCCCTGGGATAAGCATCGTCCTTTGCTGCTCGGCGTCGCCAAAGGCGCGGACAGAAAGGCCGGTCTGGAAACACTCTTTTTTGAACCGGAAGGCGAGGGGTTTAGCCTGCCGCCGGACTCGCCGGCGTTGCATGTTATTCAGCATATTCGCGATGAGTCGCACGATCACGCGATCGGCGGGCACCGTAAAAAACGCGCGAAGGTTAAAAATACCAGTACGCTGGAAACCATTGAAGGCGTTGGGCCTAAACGTCGCCAGATGCTGCTGAAATATATGGGCGGTTTGCAAGGGCTACGTAACGCCAGCGTAGAAGAAATTGCAAAAGTGCCGGGTATTTCGCAAGGTCTGGCAGAAAAGATCTTCTGGTCGTTGAAACATTGAGGCCACTGTAGCAACATAGGGGTAATTTCACTGACAACAGATAGTTACCCGTCACTATGCAATTTAATATCCCTACGTTGCTCACGCTGTTTCGCGTCATCCTGATTCCATTCTTTGTCGTGGTGTTTTATTTGCCGTTCGCCTGGGCGCCGATGGTCAGCGCGCTGATTTTCTGTATTGCCGCTATTACCGACTGGTTTGACGGCTTTCTGGCGCGACGCTGGAACCAGAGTACGCGTTTCGGCGCTTTCCTCGACCCCGTCGCCGACAAGGTGCTGGTGGCGATCGCCATGGTGCTGGTCACCGAGCATTATCATAGCTGGTGGGTGACGTTACCTGCGGCGACGATGATAGCCCGCGAAATTATTATCTCTGCTCTGCGTGAATGGATGGCGGAGCTGGGCAAACGCAGTAGTGTAGCGGTCTCCTGGATCGGTAAAGTCAAAACTACCGCGCAGATGGTGGCGCTGGCGTGGCTCTTGTGGCGTCCGAATATCTGGGTAGAGTATGCCGGGATCGCGCTTTTCTTTGTCGCAGCGGTGCTAACGTTGTGGTCCATGTTGCAATATTTGAGCGCTGCACGCGGAGATTTGCTTGATCAGTGATCGTTTCGCCGCAAATTTCAGCAAACGATCGTGAGTGACGAAAAATATCGTTGACTCAGTGCGTCAGGTAAGTAGAATGCAACGCATCGAACGGCAGCACTGATTGCCAGACGATAACAAAATCAAGTGATTAACAAAGTTGCTTGATACTGCGGGAATAGCTCAGTTGGTAGAGCACGACCTTGCCAAGGTCGGGGTCGCGAGTTCGAGTCTCGTTTCCCGCTCCAGTTTAAAAGCATTGGCGTAAAGCGGATGCTGGCTGAAAAGCCAAAAAATTTGGCGCGTTAACAAAGCGGTTATGTAGCGGATTGCAAATCCGTCTAGTCCGGTTCGACTCCGGAACGCGCCTCCAATTTTTCCCGAGCCCGGATGGTGGAATCGGTAGACACAAGGGATTTAAAATCCCTCGGCGTTCGCGCTGTGCGGGTTCAAGTCCCGCTCCGGGTACCATGGGAAAGACAAGAATAATCAAAGCAATAAGCAGTGTCGTGAAACCACCTACGGGTGGTTTTTTTGTGCCTTCAATTTGTATGCCGACCGCGAGCGTGAACTTTCCAGCGCGATACACAGTAAAAAAACACCGGTAGCGGCATTTCTGCCAGTACAGCAGTTATGTGCTACCGACCCGCAAGAACTTATGGCTGGTAAATACTAAACGTCGGGTAAATCAGCCGATAAAATCCATTAATCTCTATAAAAAATGCTGATATGTTTTATGCCTGCTTTATTAAAGAGAGTAGGTCTGCCAGTGAAATATACCGATAATGCAAAATTATTTATTAGCTTCATTAATATTGGGATTGTAGGTTGCGCTTTTTTACTTTTTTTTATTTTGTATGAGCCTGAGAGTGCAATCGTAACCTACTCTCTTCCAGGAGAGCCTTCCTCTTCAACATGTGATGCGCGGAATTTTATTGGCTACGTCGATGAAAATGACTTTGCAGAGTATATAAAAAAAGTAGAACTGACGCGCTACAGTATGTATTGTCTGAAAAAAACAGGGGCGGGTCAGTGGAGTATTTATGCAAATTAAACGAGTATAAAACTGTTCAGGGGGTGTTTTCTGCACAATTTAATTAAAGGTAGATAGCGAACTAATATTCATCACAAGGTAATGTGATCCGCTTCATGCTTTAATCACGTTTTGCAATATTGTCTTAATAACAGGTCAACTACAGATAATTTCGGGTTTTCGTGAATGGCGGTTTTGGTCAGTCTCTATATTATGCTTTCCCCGCTTTACGGAGATGATGATGCAAAAGAAAACCTGGGCCGTTTTATTGATACCATTGTGCCTCACCGCTTGCCACCAGACGACCAACCGATCAACAGCCAAAGATGAAATTCTCACAGGGAGCTATATTGACCCGACAAAAACACGCTTTCCGTTAGCGGATTATTCACAGTCGGTTGATAAATGGATACCTCCGGACTCGGCTGATTACACTATTCCGGTTATTGATAGTGCTACCCAACAACGCTACTTTAACGCACTAAAATCTCATTATTTCGGAATGGGCAGTGAAGCGCACTCGCCGTGGAATGATTTTTATATTACCGCATTGCTGAAAAAAAACGCAGCACAGGCCCGGGATGCCAGTATTAAGCAGTTTCTTAGCGACGGCAGTGCTTATTGGGGGGAAAACTTCAGACTTTATACCTCTCGCAGGAAAGAGGAGGTTAGAGGGAATACGGATACGCAGATTGACAATATCTATCATGCCTCCCGGCGAGGCATTATGGTCAGAGAAAGTTTAGTCAGAGCGCTGCCAACGGACGACCCGCTCTTTAACGATCCCCGTCAGGCGGGCGAGGGGTACCCGTTTGATAATTTACAAATGTCTTCGCTGCGTCCCGGTACGCCGGTCTATACGCTGACGAAGAGCAAAGACCAACGCTGGCAATATGTCGTTTCACCAGCGGTAACTGGCTGGGTTCATAGTGAAGATATTGCCAGTACGGATCAGAAATTTATAACACAGTGGGTTTTGCTTGCTCATAAGCAACTGGGGGCATTTATCAACGCGCCGGTTTCTGTCCATGCCGCAGGCGTCTATTATTTCACCGGGCGACCGGGCACTATTTTACCGTTCCGACATCAACGGGCGGGCCAGTTCCTGATTGCGGCGCCAGTTCGCGACAGCAATGGTCGTGCGTTTATCCATTGGGTCTGGCTAAGCGGTAACGAGTTTACGGCTATGCCGTGGAAAATGACGCCGGAAAATATCGCCGTGCTAATGAAAGCAATGCACGGCGCCCCCTACGGTTGGGGAAATTTTAACTTTTATAATGATTGTTCAGCCGAAGTCCGCAGCCTATTAATGCCGTTTGGCATATTCCTGCCCAGACATTCATCCGCGCAGGTAGAGGCTGCTGGACGGGTGGTCGATCTTAGTCATAAAAGTCCCCAAATGCGGATCGATTATCTCACCAGATACGGAAAACCGTTTACTACGCTGGTCTATATTCCAGGGCATATTATGCTGTATATCGGTAACACAACCATGAATGGGCAGGTCGTACCGATGACTTATCAGAATATCTGGGGATTGCGCCCAAACCATGCTAATAGCCGGAGCATTATCGGTGAGGCGGTATTTTTGCCGTTACTGCGTTTTTATCCTGAAAATCCTGAGCTGATATCGCTGGCTGGTAAGGTTCTGTTTAAGCTTGGTTATATAGAATAGGTTGACAAACTGTGTTATCGCGGAAGACATGATTAAGGCAGCCGTGCGCGTGGATATAAAGAGAGTATCCCTGTAAACTGTGTCTGAAAAAAGTATGCGCTATAGTGCGGGCTGTTTATTTGAAATACTATCTGGAGCTGATTCTGGATGTGATTATGTGCCTCACACATTGAAGTGAGAGTTATTGTTGGCGGTATCTGGCTGGAGGCTGGGTGGTAAAAAGACGTAATTTATTGCATTTTAATAACGGTGCCCGGTCGGAGCGCGATCTTGGGGATCTGGTCACTAAAGTTTTTGAGAAAGCGGCGAAAAAAGAACCGCAACCGCTATACACATTTAGCCTGCCGCTGCTGAGTGTGCAGGATGAGATCCGTGTTTACTGTAAGAAAAAAAATATCAAAATAGGGTACGATACGCTGTTTATGGAAATAACCTTTTCTGCTGACAGAGAAGCGGTAGACGAACTCATTAAACACTTTTTTACTGAAAATAAGCTCTATTTGAGAGGGCGGTTTTATCTGTCCGCGGCGGTGGTATAAGTTAGCATGAGTATAATATAGCGAGAAACCCATCTCTCGCTTTTGTGTGGGGCGAGCGCTTCCTGGCGGAAAATCTGCGCCCTGATCCTCCTTTTGTGCGTTAACTTCCGGAATCCTCCTCATTTCGTGTTAATCTGGCCCCTGATGGTTGCCATCCAAACTGCCTGCAAAAAAATTATTTTTATCCGCTGCAATGTAAGAGGCCTACAGGCGGAAGTCATCACTGAGGAAAAGCGTTATGAAAATGGAACCATTAAACGAGAACGAGCTGGAATGGCTGGATGATGTGCTGACGAAATACAATACCGATCAGGCCATTTTGGATGTCGCGGAGCTGGACGGTCTGATTACTGCGGTACTAAGCTCTCCGCGCCCCATCGAGCCGGAACAGTGGCTGGTCGCGATATGGGGGGGGCCCGCGTACGTACCGCGCTGGACATCTGAAAAAGAAATGACGCGATTTATGGATCTGGTGTTCCAGCACATGGCGGACACAGCCGCCCGGCTTGAAGACTATCCAGAACAGTTCGAGCCGCTGTTTGGCCTGCGAGAAGTTGATGGCCATGAATTAACGATTGTTGAAGAATGGTGCTTTGGTTACATGCGCGGAGTGTCGCTGTCCGACTGGTCTGACTTGCCGGATACGCTAAAACCGGCGCTGGAAGCGATTGCCTTACACGGCACGGAAGAAAACTTTGCGCTGTTGGATAAAATGAGCCCGGAAGCGTTCGATAAAAGCGTTGACGCTATCCGTATCGCGGCGCTTGAGCTGCATGCCTGGTGGATGGCGCATCCGCACACGACGCCGCTACAGATGCCGATAAAAGCAGAGGTGAAAGTGGGGCGTAACGATCCTTGCCCATGCGGGAGCGGCAAAAAATTTAAGCAGTGCTGCCTGCATTAATGGCTCGTAAACGGCCATAGCGTGATGATTATCGAGCCTGGACGGCGTCCGGGCCCGGTAATCTTTGCCTGACATTAACCCGGATCGGGCAGGAACCCCAGTGCGATCGAAAACTGGACGCCAATCACGACAATGCCGCAGATAAACACCAGCGCCAGCGCTGGCGTGCCGCCTGCCACACGATATCCCGCCTGAGGGCTCTGTTTACGGCATTGCCAGACCAGCATGGCAGGGATGAGTAGTGCCAGCACTGCCAGCGCTACGCCGGCATAGCCTAATGCCATCACAAATCCACGTGGGTAGAAAAGCGCAAACGCCAGCGGCGGCAGAAAGGTAATCAGCCCGGTTTGCAGGCGTCCGGACACCGTACTGCGGCGCTGGAATAGATCGGCCAGGTAATCAAATAATCCTAGCGCTACGCCCAGAAAAGAGGTCGCCAGCGCCAGATCGGCGAACAGGTGGACCGCCAGTTCGACATGTGGCGAAGCGACCACTTCTCTGAGCGCCTGCAGCAGGCCATTTAACCCGGCATGGCTGGCCAGTAGCCCTCTGAATGTCGGCGAGTCGATACTTCCCAGCGTGGCGAGCTGCCAAAAAATATAGGCCACTAGCGGAATGGCGCTACCCGTCATAAAGACCCAACGCAGCCGGCGAATGTTGCCGTTCATATAACTCACAATACTCGGTACGCTTCCGTGAAAACCAAACGAGGTGAAAATGACCGGTATGGCGGATAACGCCAGCCCCTGCTGTAAAGGAAGCGTAAGAAGATTTACTTTATGAATATGTGGCGTGAGCAACGCAAGCATGATGACCAGAAAAATGATCTTTGCGCTAAACAGGAAGCGGTTAAAAAGGTCGACCAGCGAGGTTCCCACACATACCACCCCACCGGCAACAAAGGTGAACAGCAGTACTCCGGCAGCGGGCGAGAGCGTGGCGCCAAGCCAGTTATTAATACTGGATGCCAGTAATTCTCCGGCTCCGGAAATGTAGGCGGCAGTGAGCGCATACATTAAGAACATCATACTGAATCCCGTAAGCCACTGTCCGTAACGTCCAAGATAGCGTTTTGCCAACGAGCCCAGCCCGGTATCAGCCGGAACGTGTTGATATACCTCCAGTAATAGTAGCGCGGTATAACACATCAGCGCCCACAGGCCAATCAACAATCCCAGCGTGACGCTGAAACCAACGCCAGCCGCTGCCAGCGGCATTGCCAGCATCCCGGCGCCGATAGTGGTGCCTGCCACGATAAAAATACTGCCCAGAGTTCTGTTTTTCACGCTTTCTACTACCCCGGTAACAAAGAACGGTGATATCCGCGGCGCAGGGTAAGGCATTACGCTATTTTCGTCAAATGGTCGTTACAATAGGTGTACTGTAAAATTTACAGTTACGGGCATAAAAGCGAGTATGGGAGGAGACGCGGACAACCGCCGCAAACCTGCGCTAGCGCAAAGTCGCTCGCACAAGGACACATTAGGCTACGAGTTTTATTCAGGAGGGGTTATGGATTCCATTCACGGTCACGAAGTACTCAACATGATGATTGAGTCTGGCGAGCAGTACACGCATACCTCGCTGGAGGCGGCAATAAAAGCGCGCTTTGGCGAGCGGGCACGATTTCACACCTGTTCAGCGTCAGATATGACGGCGGCGGAACTGGTCGCGTTTCTGGCGGCGAAAGGAAAGTTTATTGCCGTGGAGGACGGTTTTTCAACGCATGAGAGTAAAATCTGCCGCCATTAATACGCCACGGTGAGAGCGCGTCTCACCGTGTAAGGACGTGTTGGATTAATTTTGCGTATCCAGGGTGGAGAGTTCTTTATCAATGAAATAAAGCCCTTCGCCGCTTTTTCCCGCCAGCGTTAATTTATCAATAATAGATTTGAACAATTTTTCTTCTTCATGCTGTTCTGCCACATACCACTGCAAGAAATTAAATGTCGGATAATCCTGGCTGGTCATTGCGGCATGAGCCAGTTCATTAATTTTTTGCGTAATAAGCTGCTCATGCTCATAGGTCGCGCGGAACAGCTCATCCAGTGAGGTGTACTCAGCGAAGGGCGAAGAAACGGTATTAATGCGCGGCAGGCTTCCGGTATCGGTAAGGTAGTCAAACAGGCGCTGCATATGCGTCATTTCTTCTTGCGCATGGCGACGAAGAAATGCGGCCGCGCCTTCAAAACTATGATAGCTGCACCACGCGCTCATTTGTTGATAGAGCAGGGAGGAGTACAACTCCAGATTCATTTGCTCATTCAGTTTGTCGATCATTTCTGTTTTCAGCATGGTTCCGCTCCACAAATAGCAAAAGATATACAGTAATGTGGCGCCACTATAATTTGTTATTTTATTATTTGCAAAAGGTAAAATATTAAATTTAATTATTAAAAATACGAATGGGAATAAAACGCATTAACGCCAGTGTATAGGGTATAAAAATAAAGGAAAGCCAGCACCTTCATGCTGGCAATAGCGACCCTGCGCTCTCCTCCATTGTACATGGTGTCGGCGTTAAGCCAGCCGCCTTAATAATAAAGCGGCATAATTTGCGGGACGGCAACGCCCCGGCACTGCCAGGAGAGGGTAAATCGGGTGTTCAGACACAACGAGCCCGCATAAATGCTACAGGTTCCTACCGGCTGACCAAACGAAACGGCATCGGCATAGCCCATCTGCTGGCATTCGCGTGTTGCGGTCCCGTGAGATACATAGTCATCTGTCCGTGAAGTAAAAAATAGCGGCTGGTTATACGTCAGGCGCACGATGCCGCTTATCGGGCTGGCTTCGCTGACCTGCGCTTGTCGAGTAATGGTGCATCCCGTCAGGGCTAGCAGTGAAAGAGTAAAAATAAGAGGCTTCATAAAATCGCTCCGACAGTTCGGTATCAGACCATGCTACCTCGTGTCTTGCACCGTCAATGGCTGGAATAACTTACGGATTCGCCTTGATTAAAGGTAACGGCAGGAGATTTACAGCGGGAACAGAAAATGTGTGAGCGCCTCTTCATTTAATGAAACTTGGTTTCATTAAATTTGAATGCGTGTTCTTAAGTGTGTAGTGTGGGCAAAACGTCATGATTTACGCAGACGCGACCGTCTGCATTCAGGAGGAACACGATGAAAATTGCACTGATGATGGAAAATAGCCAGGCCAGCAAAAATGCCATCATTTATAACGAACTTAGCGCCGTCGCCAATGAAAAGGGATTTCCCGTTTTTAACGTCGGCATGTGCGACGAAAATGACCATCACCTGACGTACATTCATTTAGGCATCATGGCGAGTATTCTGCTTAATGCAAACGCGGTTGATTTTGTGGTTACTGGCTGTGGCACCGGTCAGGGCGCGCTGATGTCGTTAAATATTCATCCAGGTGTCATTTGTGGCTATTGCATCGATCCGGCAGATGCTTTTCTGTTTGCGCAGATCAACAACGGCAATGCGTTGTCCCTGCCATTTGCGAAAGGCTTTGGCTGGGGCGCTGAGCTGAACGTGCGTTTCATCTTTGAAAAAGCGTTTACCGGGCGTAAAGGCGAGGGGTATCCGCCTGAGCGCAAAGCGCCGCAGGTACGCAATGCGGGCATTTTGAACCAGGTTAAGGCCGCGGTCGTCAAAGAGAATTATCTGGATACACTACGGGCTATCGATCCTGAACTGGTTAAAACGGCGGTTTCAGGGCCGCGTTTCCAGCAATGTTTGTTTGAAAACGGCCAGAATAAAGAAATAGAAGCGTTTGTACGTGAGATGCTGGGGTAATGCCCGGACAAGACAGAGGCGTTTCGCGCCTGTCGGCTGGCATGATGTGCCGATAATACGCCAGTAGCGACAGGCGCCACCTCTGGCAAACAGATCAGAAACGGTGTAGGCCGGATAAGCTGCTTCGCGTTGCTATCCGGCTAATAACGTCTCAATATTGTCGCTCGGGGTGCCGCTATCAGTGATGCTGATAGGTCACGACGTTAAGGAGATGCTGATCGGTTTGCGCCAGGCATAGCCCTGCTCGTTTAGCGCTGCGAACTTCTTCGAGAATAGTTTGTAAAAGTACGCCATCCTGCTGCTGCTCTTTTTCCAGGGTATGGAGAAAATCAAGCGTTGAGGCATCATTCAGCGCTTTCGCTTCATCTGCCAGACGCGACAGCGTGCTGGCGCGTTGCTGATAATCCTCCAGGGTTTTCTGGAACAATTCTTCCAGAGAGCAGAGCTCTTCACCCGGAACGTCAATGGCTTTAACGATAGGGGTGGCGCCGGCGTTTTTCATAAAATTAAACATGCGCATCATTTGCGTCACGTTGCCTTGCGCCTGGGTACGAAGAAAGGTAGCGGTGCCTGTTAAACTGTGTTCAGAACACCATTCGCTTAGATGGAGGTAAAGATTTGATGCGTAAAACTCAAGGTTCATTGGCGTGTTGAGCTTTTGAACCATTCCTACAGCTGCCATAACAATATCCTTATTTCCAGAAAGTGTTGATGTGCATGACAGACGAGAATGCAACGGGCCGTTGTCACATTCTTACCTCTATGCACAATAAATACTCTTAGCAGAAGAACTCCGTTCCGCCAGTCCCTTATGCGATCTCATTTCCTGTTTATCGATCGGTAATGAGAATAGCGCGTCAATAAAAATAAGAAAATCCTTAAATGCAATTGTTTATCTTTTTTTACATTTTCAGCGGTGTGATTTTTTCAGGTGTAATGATTTTGAGTGTGGAAAGATTGCAACTGTTTGAAATTTAAATGATATTATATGGATTTTCTGGTTTATGAAACATTGTTTCAGATCATGAGGTGTGTCTTTCAAGTATGGTAATTTCAATAAAATAAACATTAGTCAGTCTGGATATCACACGCATAAACGGTTGAGAGCAAATATGCCTGTTTTTATAAACTAGCCGATTTTGCGGTAGATCATTTTTAATGTCATTAATCATACGAGCACGTTATTCGGTTGAGCGCAGTTTTGATGGGTGACTCGTTAACAAGGAGCAGTCAATGAAAAAGGTCGCGGTGCTGTTGGCACCAGGATTTGAAGAAGCAGAGGCCATTGTTACTCTTGATATTCTGCGACGTTTGCATATCGACGTCGAAACGCTGGCGTGTGCTGAATCACGGGCGGTGGTGAGTTACCATGATATTCCTATGGTTGCGGACAGCACGCTGAGTGAACGCCAGCAGGCGCTTTTCGATGCGGTAGTGCTGCCGGGCGGTCCGCAGGGGAGCGCTAATCTGGCGGCTAATCCGGCGGTGATCGCTTTCGTTGCGCGTCATGATGCGGCAGGCAAATTAATTTGTCCTATCTGTTCCGCGGCGGCAAGGGTGCTGGGTGCTCACGGATTGCTGAAGGGGCGTCGTTATGTCTGTTCCGGCGACCTGTGGAAAGCGGTTCCGGAAGGTGTCTATGTGGATGCGCCCGTTGTTGAAGATGGTAATTTAATTAGCGGCAAAGGCTTGGGTCATGTCTTTGATTTCGCGCTAACCCTTTCCGCCAGACTGCTGGGAGACGATGCGCCGGTTCGCGAACAGGCTGAACATATCTATTATCCCTGGTAATCGTTATTCACCCAGGGCCATAAGGATTAGCTGGCTGATGTTATGGATTAATGTGCTGGCTTTCCTGCCTTTTGGCTGATGAATTCGCTCTGGGTTATGTCATTTTCCGCTAAAACTATTCCCGCCATCAGCATTTATCTAATGAATGAAAGACAGTGCACCGTTTTACGTCTTCTCTAACAAGAATCGTTTGATTTTACCCTACATAAAAAACGCTAAAGCAGGTCAATGAATTCCCTGGGTTATGAGTTAATCGTTATTTCTGCGTGCGTATTAGGGGGCGTTTTCCTGAGAGGCGGCCTCGGAAAAATCTCATATGTGGTGGCGAGCGTACTGATATCAGGAACGGTGGAGAACGCGATGAACCTGCTCAACATTTCACCTTTTGCACAGTACGTGGTTCGCGGCTGAATCCTTTTGGCAGCAGTTATTTTCGACCATTATAAGCAAAAAGCGAAGCGTACGATTTGATGAATTAACACTCAACTAAACAGTATAGCTTCACGTCATCGCCAGCCGCTACCCCGGCTGGCGATGGTCTTTCTAAATGGCGAGCAGCGTCACACTGTCTATACTTACATGACTAATGAGACCGTTTGTGAATCTCAATATGATGATAAGGAGGAGACCAGGGTGGCAGAACCGTTAACCGTATCCCCCGAACTCACTGCGAACTATGCGTATTTTTTTGACCTTGATGGCACATTGGCAGAGATAAAGCCTCATCCCGATCAGGTAGTGGTACCGCATAAAATCCTTCAGTTGTTAGACCGTCTCGCGGCGCACAACGCAGGGGCACTGGCATTGATTTCAGGGCGTTCAATGACTGAGCTGGATGCTTTGGCGAAGCCTTTTCGCTTTCCGCTCGCTGGCGTTCACGGGGCAGAGCGTCGTGACATCAATGGTAAAACCCATATCGTGCGCCTTCCTGAAGCGGTAGTCCGTGAGGTGGAGGCGTTATTACGTTCGACGCTTGCAGCGCTGCCCGGAACGGAGCTGGAGACGAAGGGGATGGCGTTTGCGCTGCACTACCGTCAGGCTCCGGAACATGAAGCGGCGCTGTTGGCGCTTGCGCAACACGTTACGCAGCACTGGCCGCAACTGGCGTTGCAGCCTGGTAAATGTGTTGTGGAAATCAAACCTAAGGGAACTAATAAAGGCGAAGCGATTGCCGCCTTTATGCAGGAGGCGCCCTTTGCGGGACGGATTCCCGTTTTTGTGGGCGACGATTTGACCGATGAGGCTGGCTTTGGCGTGGTGAATCACGCTGGCGGAATTTCCGTAAAAGTGGGCGTCGGGGCAACCCAGGCGGCATGGCGGCTGGAAAGCGTACCCGATGTCTGGCGCTGGCTGGAACAAATCAATTATCCACAACAAGAACAACAAGTAATGAATAACAGGAGAGATGGCTATGAGTCGTTTAGTCGTAGTATCTAATCGAATTGCCCCCCCGGATAATAAAGGCGGCGCCGGCGGCCTCGCCGTTGGCGTGCTTGGCGCGCTAAAAGCGGCTGGCGGGTTGTGGTTCGGCTGGAGTGGCGAGACAGGTAACGAGGATGAGCCATTAAAAAAGGTGACAAAAGGTAATATTACCTGGGCATCGTTTAACCTGAGTGAACAAGATTACGAAGATTATTACTGTCAATTTTCCAATGCGGTTCTCTGGCCTGCGTTCCACTATCGTCTGGACCTGGTACAGTTTCAGCGTCCTGCATGGGAAGGCTATATGCGGGTGAATGCGTTATTAGCGGATAAGTTATTGCCCCTCATTAAAGAGAACGACATCATTTGGGTGCATGACTACCACCTGTTACCATTTGCCAGCGAACTGCGTAAACGCGGCGTGAACAACCGAATTGGTTTTTTCCTGCATATTCCATTCCCGACCCCGGAGATTTTTAACGCTTTACCGCCGCATGATGAACTGCTGGAGCAGTTGTGTGACTTTGATCTGCTAGGGTTCCAGACCGAAAATGATCGCCTGGCTTTTCTGGATAGCCTTTCGAGTCAAACGCGAGTCACGACTCGCAGCGGCAAGCAGCATATCGCGTGGGGTAAAGACTTCCAGACAGAAGTGTATCCTATCGGTATTGAGCCCGATGAGATTGCTCTACAGGCTGCCGGGCCGTTGCCGCCAAAACTGGCGCAGCTCAAGGCGGAACTGAAAAATGTGAAGAATATTTTTTCCGTTGAGCGGCTGGATTATTCGAAAGGGCTGCCGGAACGTTTTCTGGCGTATGAAGCACTACTGGAAAACTACCCGCAGCATCGGGGAAAAATTCGTTATACCCAAATTGCGCCTACGTCACGCGGCGAAGTACAGGCATATCAGGATATTCGCCACCAGCTTGAGACGGAAGCAGGCCGGATTAATGGGAAATATGGACAATTGGGCTGGACGCCGCTCTATTATCTGAATCAGCATTTCGACCGTAAACTGTTAATGAAGATATTCCGTTATTCAGACGTCGGGCTCGTCACCCCGTTGCGTGACGGGATGAACCTGGTGGCGAAAGAGTTTGTCGCCGCGCAGGACCCCGCTAATCCTGGCGTACTGGTACTGTCACAGTTTGCCGGCGCGGCGAATGAACTGACGTCGGCGTTAATCGTCAATCCTTACGATCGGGATGACGTGGCGGCGGCGCTCAATCGTGCGTTAACGATGCCCCTTGCCGAGCGTATTTCGCGCCATGCGGAAATGCTGGACGTGATCGTTAAAAATGACATTAACCGCTGGCAGGAGCGTTTTATTCATGACCTAAAGGAGGTCACGCCGCGTAGCCCTGAGCGTCAGCAGCAGAACAACGTGGCGACGTTCCCTAAGCTGGCCTGAAATATCGCGAGCGGCGACTAGTCGCCCGCTAACGGTACCAGCAACACATCTACCTGACTGGCGCTGACGACACTTTTTGCCGAGCAGGACGCGCGCGAAAAGAAACTGTGGTTATGGTTGCCGCAAATGACCAGATCAACATGGTGTTTGCGGCACACAGCCAAAATATGCTGGCTTAACTCACCTGATGCGATGAAAGTTTGTTCAATCGGATAATCCGCCTTTTCCCCCAGCATCTTAAGAAAATTCTCGGTTTCCTCATGCATAACCGCGCGTAAATCCTCCATCATGGGCGCGGCGAACTGGTTATACAGTTCAGGATCGGAAGCGAGAGTAATCAGGCTTACTTTCGCCTGAACAGGGCGGGCGATAGAGACCGCTTTAGCCAGTAGCTGGTGACTTTCCGGGGTGACGGCAACGGCGACAAGAATATGGGTGTAGCTCATAACTCGCTCCTTGATTGCAAGAATATGAGATTGTGCTTTAGCTTTACTCTGTTTATCGCATTTCTGCAATGCGCTAATGCCACATTAATGTGAAGGACATCATAATTAATCATTAATTATTCTTATGTAAAGAATCGTGGCATAAGACACTTTTTACACACCACCAGGATGCTTCATTTAAACGGGTGAACAATGAAAGCTAAAAGTTAAATCAAATGAGCTTATTTTTAACAGCGGAGGGCGTATGCTGTGACGAGATTAATTAATAACGTTTAATATTTAAGCCACTGTTTACTAAAGGTAAAATAAAATCGTTTCTAAAATAGAAATAATAGCCTGTTATCTATTATCCTGGCGTTATTTTAACAGAGAGAAACAAAAAAGAATTTGGTGTTGACGTACCCCTATTCAGCAGTGTGGAATAGAAAAAGTGAACATTAGGTTATTAATTAAACAAAGTAAAAGCCATGCTGATGGTTTTATCGTAAGTATTCCGTTAAATTATGTGATCTACATCACATATTTTCTAAAATCGCCGTCCCGCTCCGTTGTATGTCACGAAGCTGACGAGTAGAGTTGCGTCGAATTAGGAAAAATCTTAGGCATTTGTAAAAATTGATGTAAACGTGTAAGGCGAATCTCAGTGGGAAGCTGCGTTATACGTCACAATGTCCACAATGCCTGAGCGCTGCTATGCATTTGACCTTTTTGCTTCTTTTACCGGGCCTTCCCGGCGACATCACGGGGTGCGGCTACGTCGCACAAAAATAAAGTTGGTTATTCTGGATGGGAACAATGCATACATCCGAGTTGCTAAAACACATTTATGACATCAATTTGTCATATTTACTCCTTGCACAGCGTTTGATCGTCCAGGACAAAGCATCTGCGATGTTCCGCCTCGGTATCAACGAAGAGATGGCAAACACACTGGGCGCGTTGACCCTGCCGCAGATGGTCAAACTGGCGGAGACGAACCAGTTAGTTTGTCATTTCCGGTTTGACGATCATCAGACGATCACCCGTTTGACTCAGGATTCGCGCGTCGATGATTTACAGCAGATTCACACAGGTATCATGCTTTCAACGCGTCTGCTCAATGAAGTGGACGATACGGCGCGTAAGAAAAGGGCATGATAATGAGTGAAAAAAGCATTGTTCAGGAAGCTCGCGATATCCAGTTGGCGATGGAGTTGATTAATCTTGGCGCTCGTCTACAAATGCTGGAAAGCGAAACACAGCTCAGCCGTGGTCGCCTCATCAGGCTGTACAAAGAATTACGCGGTAGCCCGCCGCCTAAAGGGATGCTGCCATTTTCGACAGACTGGTTTATGACCTGGGAGCAAAATATTCATGCCTCCATGTTCTGCAACGCCTGGCAATTTTTACTGAAGACCGGCTTATGCAGCGGTGTGGATGCGGTGATTAAAGCTTATCGGCTTTATCTTGAGCAGTGTCCGCAACCGCCTGAAGGGCCGTTGTTGGCGCTGACTCGCGCATGGACGCTGGTGCGTTTTGTTGAAAGTGGGTTGCTTGAATTGTCGAGCTGTAACTGCTGCGGTGGGAACTTTATTACCCATGCGCATCAGCCCGTAGGCAGCTTTGCGTGTAGTTTATGCCAGCCGCCATCCCGCGCAGTAAAAAGACGTAAACTTTCCCGAGATGCTGCCGATATTATTCCACAACTGCTGGATGAACAGATCGAACAGGCTGTTTAACCGAAACGGTGTGGACAAACACTCCAGCAGCGGTAAGTCATTACCGCTGCTTTTTTTTGCCTTGCCTTCGCGTTAATCGCCCGACTGCGCATCCTGTCATAGTCAACAGCGGAAGGATGATGTCGTGCTTATCTTATTAGGTTACCTGGTGGTTATCGGTACAGTTTTCGGCGGTTATGTCATGACCGGCGGGCACCTTGGGGCACTCTATCAACCTGCTGAACTGGTCATCATTGGCGGCGCGGGGATAGGGGCGTTCATTGTCGGCAACAACGGGAAGGCCATCAAAGGCACGATGAAAGCGATCCCGTTGTTATTTCGTCGTTCGAAATACACAAAATCTATGTACATGGATTTGCTGGCGTTGCTCTATCGCCTGATGGCCAAATCACGCCAGCAGGGGATGTTCTCCCTTGAACGCGATATTGAAAATCCGAAAGAGAGTGAAATCTTCGCCAGTTATCCGCGTATTCTGGCCGATGCGGTAATGCTTGATTTTATTGTCGATTATCTGCGCCTGATCATCAGCGGCAACATGAATACGTTCGAAATTGAAGCGTTGATGGATGAAGAGATTGAAACCCATGAAAGCGAGGCGGAAGTCCCGGCCAACAGTCTGGCGATGGTGGGGGATTCGCTGCCTGCCTTTGGTATCGTCGCGGCGGTAATGGGGGTGGTTCACGCTCTGGCTTCAGCCGATCGTCCGGCAGCGGAGTTGGGGGCGCTGATTGCCCATGCCATGGTAGGTACGTTCCTCGGTATTTTACTGGCTTATGGATTCATTTCACCGTTAGCGACCGTTTTGCGCCAGAAGAGCGCCGAAACCACCAAGATGATGCAGTGCGTAAAAATTACACTGCTGTCTAATCTGAACGGCTATGCGCCGCCGATTGCCGTGGAATTTGGACGTAAAACGCTTTATTCCAGTGAGCGTCCATCATTTATTGAGTTGGAAGAACACGTTCGCGCAGTGAGAAACCCAAACCAGCAGCAGACGACTGAGGAAGCATGAAAAATCAGGCTCATCCCATTGTCGTCGTAAAACGCCGCAGGCACAAACCGCACGGCGGCGGGGCGCACGGTTCCTGGAAAATTGCCTACGCCGATTTTATGACGGCGATGATGGCTTTTTTTCTGGTGATGTGGCTGATTTCCATCTCCAGCCCTAAAGAATTAATTCAGATTGCCGAATATTTTCGTACGCCGTTGGCCACCGCGGTAACGGGGGGGAATCGGATTGCCAATAGCGAGAGCCCGATACCAGGCGGCGGCGATGATTACACCCAACAGCAGGGTGAAGTGGAAAAGCAGCCGAATATCGACGAGCTGAAAAAACGGATGGAGCAGAGTCGGTTAAACAAACTGCGCGGCGATCTGGATCAACTGATCGAATCCGATCCCAAACTGCGCGCGTTACGTCCGCATCTGAAAATTGATTTAGTTCAGGAGGGGTTGCGCATCCAGATTATCGACAGCCAGAACCGCCCGATGTTTAAAACCGGTAGCGCCGAAGTTGAGCCGTATATGCGCGATATCCTGCGTGCGATTGCGCCAGTGTTAAACGGTATACCTAATCGCATTAGCCTGGCCGGCCATACCGATGACTTTCCCTACGCGAACGGCGAAAAAGGCTATAGCAACTGGGAGTTATCCGCCGATCGCGCCAATGCCTCGCGTCGCGAACTGGTCGCTGGCGGGCTGGATAACGGAAAAGTATTACGGGTGGTTGGCATGGCCGCCACGATGCGGCTGAGCGATCGCGGTCCTGATGACGCCATCAACCGCCGTATAAGCCTGCTGGTGTTAAACAAACAGGCGGAACAGGCCATTTTGCATGAAAACGCTGAAAGCCAGAATGAGCCGGTAAGTGTATTACAACAGCCTGCGGCAGCCCCGCCGGCAAGCGTACCCACATCGCCAAAAGCGGAACCGAGGTGATAGCGTGAGCATGGATATTAGCGATTTTTATCAGACATTTTTTGATGAAGCTGACGAGCTGTTGGCTGATATGGAGCAGCATCTGCTGGATTTGGTGCCGGAATCCCCGGACGCTGAACAACTGAACGCCATTTTTCGCGCGGCGCACTCCATTAAAGGCGGCGCGGGCACATTCGGCTTCACTATTCTGCAGGAAACCACACATTTAATGGAAAACCTGCTGGATGAAGCCCGACGCGGTGAAATGCAGCTCAATACCGACATTATCAACCTGTTTTTGGAAACGAAAGATATTATGCAGGAACAGCTCGACGCCTATAAAAACTCCGAAGAGCCGGATGCCGCAAGCTTCGAATATATCTGCAATGCGCTACGCCAGTTGGCGCTGGAGGCGAAAGGCGAAACCACGCCGGCGGTCGTAGAAACCGCGGCACTAAGCGCGGCGATCCAGGAAGAGAGCGTAGCCGAAACTGAATCGCCTCGTGACGAGAGTAAACTGCGCATTGTACTTTCACGGTTGAAAGCCAATGAGGTCGATTTGCTTGAAGAAGAGTTGGGCAATCTGGCTACTCTGACGGATGTCGTTAAGGGAGCGGATTCACTGTCGGCAACTCTGGATGGCAGCGTCGCGGAAGATGACATTGTCGCGGTGCTCTGTTTTGTCATCGAGGCCGATCAGATCGCTTTTGAAAAAGTGGTCGCCGCGCCGGTTGAAAAAGCGCAAGAGAAAACCGAGGTAGCGCCGGTAGCGCCTCCGGCAGTCGTTGCGCCAGCCGCCAAAAGCGCGGCCCATGAACATCATGCGGGGCGTGAAAAACCTGCGCGTGAACGCGAGTCCACCAGCATTCGCGTGGCGGTAGAGAAAGTGGATCAGCTCATAAACCTGGTCGGCGAGTTAGTGATTACCCAGTCAATGTTGGCCCAGCGTTCTAACGAGCTGGACCCGGTAAACCACGGCGATCTCATTACCAGTATGGGTCAGTTACAACGTAACGCCCGCGACTTACAAGAGTCGGTGATGTCGATTCGTATGATGCCTATGGAGTACGTCTTCAGCCGTTTCCCGCGTCTGGTACGCGATTTAGCGGGCAAACTGGGCAAGCAGGTAGAGCTGACGCTGGTGGGGAGCTCCACTGAACTTGATAAAAGCCTGATCGAACGCATTATCGACCCGCTGACGCACCTGGTGCGCAACAGTCTCGACCACGGGATTGAAATGCCGGAAAAACGCCTTGAGGCGGGGAAAAATGTTGTCGGCAATCTGATTCTTTCCGCAGAACATCAGGGCGGGAATATTTGTATTGAAGTGACCGATGACGGCGCGGGGCTTAACCGTGAGCGTATCCTGGCGAAGGCCATGTCGCAGGGGATGGCGGTGAATGAAAACATGACCGACGATGAAGTAGGCATGTTGATCTTCGCGCCGGGATTCTCAACTGCGGAACAGGTCACGGATGTCTCCGGTCGCGGCGTTGGCATGGATGTGGTGAAACGTAACATTCAGGAGATGGGCGGTCACGTTGAGATCCAGTCAAAACAAGGCTCCGGCACCACGATTCGTATTCTGCTGCCGCTGACGCTGGCCATCCTCGATGGGATGTCGGTTCGCGTGGCGGGGGAAGTTTTTATCCTGCCGTTAAATGCGGTGATGGAGTCGCTGCAACCGCGTGAAGAGGATCTTCATCCGCTGGCGGGCGGCGAACGGGTTCTGGAAGTTCGCGGCGAGTATTTGCCGCTGGTCGAATTGTGGAAAGTGTTTGACGTGGACGGGGCGAAAACCGAAGCCACGCAGGGCATTGTTGTGATCCTGCAAAGCGCGGGACGCCGTTACGCGCTGCTGGTCGATCAGCTCATCGGTCAGCACCAGGTGGTGGTCAAAAATCTGGAAAGCAATTATCGCAAGGTACCGGGGATTTCCGCCGCGACGATCCTGGGCGACGGCAGCGTCGCGCTGATTGTTGATGTTTCCGCATTGCAGGGTTTAAACCGCGAACAACGTATGGCGATCACAGCCGCCTGATTGAGTGAGAAGGGAATAATATGACCGGTATGAGTAATGTAAGCAAACTGGCCGGCGAGCCGTCAGGTCAGGAATTCCTGGTGTTTACACTGGGAAATGAAGAGTACGGCATCGATATCCTGAAAGTGCAGGAGATCCGTGGCTATGACCAGGTGACGCGCATCGCCAATACACCGGCCTTTATAAAAGGGGTGACTAACCTGCGCGGCGTGATTGTCCCCATTGTCGATCTGCGCGTGAAATTCTGCGAAGGCGACGTTGAGTACGATGACAATACGGTAGTGATCGTACTGAATCTGGGGCAACGTGTCGTCGGGATAGTGGTAGACGGCGTGTCTGACGTACTGTCGTTAACGGCGGAACAGATCCGTCCGGCGCCAGAATTTGCCGTGACCTTGTCAACAGAATATTTGACGGGATTGGGCGCGCTCGGCGAGCGTATGCTGATTCTGGTGAATATCGAAAAACTGCTTAACAGCGAAGAGATGGCGCTGCTGGATATCGCAGCATCACACGTCGCGTAATAACGTTGCCGGATGGCGTCGCGCCATTCGGCAATATTCACCGTTATGCTTCCGCCAGCGGTGAGAGTGCCTCTTCATCGCCCGCGCCCAGCCCCTGCATTTTGCGCCGACATCGCCGCTGCGACGCTGTTATTGTCAATATCGTCTTCCGGAACAGCGTATTTCCTTTTTGCAAAAGTAAAGTTATCACCGCAGGTGCCGATAACGTTGATAACTCGTTATCAGGAAGGTGCCTTATGTTTAACCGTATCCGCGTTGTCACAATGCTGATGATGGTGCTGGGGGTTTTCGCACTGCTACAGCTTGTTTCCGGTGGTTTGCTGTTTTCTTCATTACAGCATAACCAGCAAGGTTTTGTTATTTCTAACGAATTACGTCAGCAACAAAGCGAACTCACGTCGACATGGGACTTAATGCTGCAAACGCGCATTAACCTGAGCCGCTCCGCCGCACGCATGATGATGGACGCTTCTAACCAGCAGAGCAGCGCCAAAACGGATTTACTCCAAAATGCAAAAACGACCCTCGCACAGGCGGCGGCGCACTACGCCAATTTCAAAAACATGACGCCATTGCCAGCGATGGCGGAGGCCAGCGCGAACGTCGATGAAAAATATCAGCGCTATCAGGCCGCATTAGCCGAACTTATTCAGTTTCTGGACAATGGCAATATGGATGCCTACTTCGCCCAGCCAACCCAGGGAATGCAAAACGCGTTGGGCGAGGCGCTGGGCAATTACGCCCGGGTGAGCGAAAACCTGTACCGCCAGACATTTGATCAAAGCGCTCATGACTACCGTTTTGCGCAATGGCAACTGGGGGGGCTTGCGGTCGTGCTGGTGCTGATTTTGATGGTGGTTTGGTTCGGCATTCGTCATGCCCTGCTTAACCCATTAGCGCGAGTGATTACTCATATCCGTGAAATTGCCAGCGGCGATCTGACGAAAACGCTCACCGTCTCAGGACGTAATGAAATTGGCGAACTGGCGGGAACGGTTGAACATATGCAACGCTCGCTGATTGACACCGTGACGCAGGTTCGTGAAGGTTCGGATGCGATTTATTCCGGCACCAGTGAAATTGCCGCCGGTAATACCGACCTCTCTTCCCGTACCGAACAACAAGCCTCCGCTCTGGAGGAGACGGCGGCCAGCATGGAACAACTGACGGCCACCGTGAAGCAAAACGCCGATAATGCCCGTCAGGCTTCGCAACTGGCGCAAAGCGCCTCCGAGACCGCGCGTCATGGCGGCAAAGTGGTCGACGGCGTAGTAAACACTATGCACGAAATTGCCGACAGTTCGAAAAAAATCGCTGACATTATCAGCGTTATCGACGGTATTGCCTTCCAGACTAACATTCTGGCGCTGAACGCGGCGGTAGAAGCGGCGCGCGCGGGAGAGCAGGGGCGCGGTTTTGCGGTCGTGGCAGGCGAGGTGCGTAATCTGGCCAGCCGCAGTGCCCAGGCGGCGAAAGAAATAAAAGCGTTGATTGAAGATTCCGTCTCGCGTGTCGATACCGGTTCAGTGCTGGTGGAAAGCGCCGGGGAAACCATGACTGACATCGTCAATGCCGTTACGCGCGTCACGGATATCATGGGCGAAATCGCCTCCGCCTCGGATGAGCAAAGCCGGGGTATCGATCAGGTCGCTTTGGCCGTTTCCGAAATGGATCGCGTAACGCAACAGAACGCCTCGCTGGTTCAGGAATCCGCAGCGGCCGCCGCCGCGCTGGAAGAGCAGGCCAGCCGTCTGACCCAGGCGGTATCGGCTTTCCGCCTGGCATCGCGACCGCTGGCGGTAAATAAACCTGAGATGCGTTTATCAGCGGACGCTCAGTCCGGCAATACGCCGCGGCCCTTAGCCGCCGGGGATGATGCGAACTGGGAAACCTTCTGATCGACGTGCGCTGTGTGCTGTCGGTTATCGATTAATTTGCGAACCCGCCGATCCCTTTCGTCTGGTTCGCATAGATAAAAGCAAAAAATGTGTAATACGGGAAGCATGGCGCTGCCGCAGGGCGCGCCCGTTGTACTTTGAATGTGATTAAGAAGGCGCTATGACATCATCTCTGCCCTCCGGGCAAACGTCAGTATTGTTACAGATGACACAGCGCCTCGCGCTGTCCGACGCGCATTTTCGTCGGATATGTCAATTAATCTACCAGCGCGCAGGGATCGTGCTGGCCGACCATAAGCGGGATATGGTTTATAACCGCCTGGTCCGTCGGCTGCGTGCCCTGGGACTGGATGATTTTGGCCGTTATCTCAGTATGCTGGAGGCTAATCAAAACAGCGCTGAGTGGCAGGCTTTTATCAACGCTCTGACTACCAACCTGACCGCTTTTTTTCGCGAGGCGCACCATTTTCCCATCCTTGCGGAACATGCGCGTCGCCGCCACGGCGAGTATCGCGTCTGGAGTGCGGCGGCATCGACAGGAGAAGAACCTTACAGTATCGCCATTACGCTGGCGGATGCGTTAGGGATGGCCCCCGGTCGCTGGAAAGTATTCGCCAGCGATATTGATACTGAAGTGCTGGAAAAAGCGAGAAGCGGTATTTATCGCCTCAGCGAACTGAAAACGTTATCGCCGCAGCAGCTACAACGTTACTTCATGCGCGGTACGGGGCCGCATGAAGGACTGGTGCGCGTGCGTCAGGAACTGGCCAATTATGTTGAATTTTCCTCCGTTAATTTGTTGGAAAAGCAGTACAACGTACCCGGTCCCTTTGACGCGATTTTTTGCCGTAACGTCATGATCTATTTTGATAAAACGACTCAGGAGGACATTCTGCGCCGTTTTGTTCCACTCCTTAAACCTGACGGACTGTTGTTTGCCGGTCACTCAGAAAACTTTAGCAACCTCGTGCGCGAGTTTAGCCTGCGCGGACAGACGGTGTATGCGCTAAGTAAGGATAAAGCATGAGTAAAATCAGGGTATTGTCAGTTGATGATTCCGCGCTAATGCGCCAAATCATGACTGAAATTATTAATAGCCATAGCGATATGGAGATGGTGGCGACTGCGCCGGACCCGTTGGTCGCCAGGGATCTCATCAAAAAATTTAATCCGGACGTATTGACCCTGGACGTTGAGATGCCGCGTATGGACGGCCTCGATTTTCTGGAAAAACTGATGCGCCTGCGACCGATGCCGGTGGTGATGGTCTCTTCGCTGACCGGGAAAGGTTCCGAAGTGACGCTACGGGCGCTGGAGTTGGGGGCCATCGATTTTGTCACTAAACCGCAGCTTGGCATTCGTGAAGGTATGCTGGCGTATAGCGAGATGATCGCCGAAAAAGTGCGTACCGCCGCGCGGGCCCGCATCGCCGCACATAAACCGATGGCGGCCCCGACAACCTTAAAAGCGGGTCCGCTGCTCAGTTCGGAAAAACTGATTGCTATCGGCGCTTCAACGGGCGGTACTGAAGCTATCCGACATGTGCTGCAACCGCTGCCGCTTTCCAGTCCGGCAGTGATTATTACGCAGCATATGCCGCCTGGCTTTACCCGCTCGTTTGCCGAGCGTCTGAATAAACTCTGTCAAATCAGCGTGAAGGAGGCCGAGGACGGCGAACGCGTATTGCCAGGTCATGCCTACATTGCGCCCGGCGACAAGCATATGGAGCTGGCGCGTAGCGGGGCGAATTATCAAATCAAAATTCATGATGGCCCGCCGGTAAACCGGCATCGGCCTTCCGTGGATGTGCTGTTTCATTCGGTGGCGAAACACGCGGGGCGCAACGCCGTAGGCGTCATTCTTACGGGGATGGGCAACGATGGCGCCGCTGGAATGTTAGCGATGTACCAGGCTGGCGCCTGGACCATTGCGCAAAACGAAGCAAGTTGTGTGGTGTTCGGCATGCCGCGCGAGGCCATCAATATGGGTGGCGTAAGCGAAGTGGTCGATCTTAGCCAGGTAAGCCAGCAGATGCTGGCGAAAATCAGTGCCGGACAGGCGATACGTATTTGAACCAGGAGTAGTATTTTATGGCGGATAAAGAGCTTAAATTTTTGGTTGTGGATGACTTTTCGACCATGCGTCGTATCGTGCGCAACCTCTTAAAAGAGCTTGGATTTAACAATGTGGAAGAGGCCGAAGACGGCGTCGACGCACTGAACAAGCTCCAGGCGGGCGGCTTTGGTTTTATTATCTCCGACTGGAATATGCCGAACATGGATGGCCTGGAGCTGCTGAAAACCATTCGCGCCGATAGCGCCATGTCGGCGTTACCCGTGTTGATGGTCACGGCGGAAGCCAAAAAAGAGAATATTATCGCCGCCGCACAGGCTGGCGCCAGCGGTTATGTCGTAAAACCGTTCACCGCAGCGACTCTGGAAGAGAAGCTCAACAAAATCTTTGAGAAACTGGGCATGTGAGGATGCGATGATGATGCAACCATCTATCAAGCCTGCTGATGAAGGCTCAGCAGGAGACATCATTGCGCGCATCGGTAGTCTGACCCGAATGCTGCGCGACAGCCTGCGTGAACTGGGGCTGGACCAGGCGATTGCCGAAGCGGCGGAGGCGATCCCTGATGCGCGCGACCGTCTGGATTATGTCGTCCAGATGACGGCGCAGGCGGCGGAACGCGCGCTAAACAGTGTCGAAGCCTCGCAGCCGCATCAGGATGCGATGGAAAAAGAGGCGAAAGCGCTAACCCAACGTTGGGACGAGTGGTTTGACAATCCGATCGAGCTTTCCGACGCCCGTGAACTGGTGACGGATACGCGCCAGTTTCTCAGGGATGTCCCGGGCCATACCAGCTTTACTAATGCGCAACTGCTGGACATCATGATGGCGCAGGATTTCCAGGATCTGACGGGTCAGGTGATCAAACGCATGATGGACGTGATTCAGGAGATTGAGCGCCAGTTGTTAATGGTGCTGCTGGAAAACATCCCGGAACAGAGCGCGCGACCAAAACGCGAGAACGAAAGCTTGCTCAACGGCCCGCAGGTGGATACCTCGAAAGCTGGCGTCGTCGCCAGTCAGGATCAGGTGGACGACCTGCTGGACAGTCTTGGCTTTTAAGCTTTTTTGACCTGATGGCGCTGCGCTTATCGGGTCCGAATCCGTCAACCCGGCCGGATACGATACTTTCTTATCGTATCCGGCTATCTCTATTAACGCCATAAACCCCGCCTTTTTTACCGCTTACTCTGCCCATTGGCGTAAAGCGGTTCTGGCATCATTCTCGCTTATCAATCTATCCAGGGTTTCCTGCGTGGCAGAAGAGAGCGACGACGACAAAACAGAAGCCCCCACACCCCACCGACTTGAAAAAGCGCGGGAAGAAGGGCAGATCCCCCGTTCCAGAGAACTGACCTCACTGCTGATATTGCTGGTGGGCGTTTGTATTATTTGGTTCGGCGGCGAGTCGTTAGCGCGGCAGCTGGCGGGAATGCTCTCAGCAGGCCTGCACTTCGATCACCGTATGGTGAACGATCCTAACCTGATCCTGGGGCAGATAATTTTGCTGATTAAAGCGGCGATGATGGCACTGCTACCGCTCATCGCGGGCGTGGTGCTGGTGGCGCTTATCTCGCCGGTTATGCTTGGCGGCCTGATTTTTAGCGGTAAGTCGCTACAGCCAAAATTTTCTAAATTAAACCCGCTGCCGGGAATTAAGCGCATGTTTTCGGCGCAGACCGGCGCGGAACTGCTAAAAGCGGTGTTGAAATCCACGCTGGTCGGCTGCGTTACCGGCTTTTATCTCTGGCATCACTGGCCGCAAATGATGCGCCTGATGGCGGAGTCGCCGATCGTCGCAATGGGGAATGCGCTGGATCTGGTTGGACTCTGCGCGTTACTGGTGGTACTGGGCGTGATTCCGATGGTGGGATTTGACGTGTTTTTCCAGATCTTTAGCCACCTGAAAAAATTACGCATGTCGCGGCAGGACATTCGCGACGAATTTAAAGAGAGCGAAGGCGATCCGCATGTTAAGGGCAAAATTCGCCAGATGCAACGCGCCGCCGCGCAGCGCCGCATGATGGAAGATGTGCCGAAAGCGGACGTCATTGTCACTAACCCGACGCACTATTCCGTGGCGCTGCAGTATGACGAAAACAAAATGAGCGCGCCGAAAGTGGTCGCGAAGGGGGCTGGATTAATAGCGCTGCGCATTCGCGAGATCGGCGCTGAACATCGGGTTCCCACTTTAGAAGCGCCGCCGCTGGCGCGGGCACTATATCGCCACGCCGAAATTGGTCAGCAAATTCCCGGGCAGTTATATGCTGCCGTTGCGGAAGTGTTGGCCTGGGTCTGGCAGCTTAAACGCTGGCGGCTTGCGGGCGGGCAACGTCCTCCACAACCTGAGAACCTTCCGGTGCCAGAAGCGCTGGATTTTATGAACGAGAAGAATACTGATGGCTAATCTGGTCGCGATGCTGCGCCTGCCCAGCAACCTGAAATCGACGCAATGGCAAATTCTTGCCGGGCCGATCCTCATTCTGCTGATTTTGTCGATGATGGTGCTGCCGCTGCCTGCTTTTATCCTCGACTTATTGTTTACCTTTAATATTGCGCTATCGATCATGGTGCTGCTGGTGGCAATGTTTACCCAGCGCACTCTGGATTTTGCCGCGTTTCCGACCATCCTGCTGTTTACCACGCTACTGCGTCTGGCGCTTAACGTAGCCTCAACGCGCATTATTTTGATGGAAGGGCATACCGGCGCGGCGGCGGCGGGAAAGGTGGTGGAGGCGTTCGGTCATTTCCTGGTCGGCGGTAACTTCGCGATCGGGATTGTGGTTTTTATCATCCTCGTCATTATCAACTTCATGGTCATCACCAAAGGCGCCGGACGTATTGCCGAAGTCGGCGCGCGCTTTGTGCTGGACGGTATGCCCGGTAAGCAAATGGCGATTGACGCCGATCTTAATGCCGGTCTGATTGGTGAAGACGAGGCCAAAAAACGGCGTTCGGAAGTCACTCAGGAAGCCGACTTCTACGGCTCGATGGACGGGGCAAGTAAATTTGTGCGCGGCGACGCCATCGCCGGTATTCTGATCATGGTCATTAACGTGGTCGGCGGGCTGCTGGTCGGCGTATTGCAGCACGGAATGAGCATGGGCAGCGCGGCGGAAAGCTACACCCTGCTGACCATTGGCGACGGCCTGGTCGCCCAGATCCCGGCGCTGGTTATCTCCACGGCGGCGGGCGTCATTGTGACCCGCGTCAGTACCGATCAGGATGTAGGCGAGCAGATGGTTGGCCAACTGTTCAGTAATCCAAGGGTGATGCTGCTGGCGGCGGCGGTGCTGGGGCTGCTTGGCATGGTGCCAGGAATGCCTAACCTGGTATTTTTACTTTTTACCGCCGCTTTGCTCGGCCTGGCATGGTGGCTGCGCGGGCGTGAAGAAAAAGCGCCAGAGGAGCCGCAGCCGGTAAAAATGCCGGAAAATAACTCGGTGGTCGAAGCCACCTGGAATGACGTACAGCTTGAGGATTCACTGGGAATGGAAGTGGGTTACCGCCTGATCCCGATGGTGGATTTTCAACAGGATGGCGAATTGCTCGGACGTATTCGCAGCATTCGTAAAAAATTCGCGCAGGATATGGGGTTCCTGCCGCCGGTGGTCCATATTCGCGACAATATGGATTTACAGCCTGCGCGCTACCGTATTTTGATGAAAGGGGTAGAGATTGGCAGCGGGGACGCCTATCCGGGACGTTGGCTGGCTATTAACCCCGGCACGGCGGCGGGAACGCTACCGGGCGAGAAAACCGTCGATCCAGCTTTTGGCCTTGATGCCATCTGGATTGAAAGCGCCCTGAAAGAGCAGGCGCAAATTCAGGGCTTTACCGTCGTGGAAGCCAGTACCGTTGTGGCGACGCACCTTAACCACTTGATTGGCCAATTCTCCGCCGAACTGTTTGGCCGCCAGGAAGCGCAGCAACTGTTGGATCGTGTCTCTCAGGAGATGCCTAAACTCACGGAAGATCTGGTCCCAGGCGTCGTGACCCTCACGACTTTACACAAAGTCCTGCAAAACTTACTGGCGGAAAAAGTCCCTATTCGCGATATGCGCACCATTCTGGAAACGCTGGCGGAACATGCGCCGTTACAAAGCGATCCGCATGAATTAACCGCCGTGGTACGCGTGGCATTAGGGCGAGCGATTACGCAACAGTGGTTCCCCGGTAATGAAGAAGTGCAGGTGATTGGCCTGGATACCGCGCTGGAGCGTTTGCTGCTTCAGGCATTGCAGGGCGGCGGTGGACTTGAGCCTGGGTTGGCGGATCGCCTGCTGGCGCAGACGCAAGAAGCGCTTTCTCGCCAGGAAATGCTTGGCGCGCCGCCGGTATTACTGGTTAACCATGCGCTACGTCCATTATTGTCCCGCTTTTTGCGGCGCAGTTTACCGCAGCTGGTGGTGTTGTCGAACCTTGAGCTTTCCGATAACCGTCATATCCGCATGACGGCGACCATTGGAGGAAAATAATGCGTAAATGGCTGGCATTGTTGCTCTTTCCCCTGACGGTTCAGGCCGCAGGCGAAGGCGCGTGGCAGGATAGCGGTATGGGCGTAACCTTAAATTACCGGGGCGTTTCCGCATCGTCTTCGCCATTGTCGGCGCGTCAGCCGGTTTCCGGTGTGATGACACTGGTCGCCTGGCGTTATGAACTGAATGGCCCGACTCCCGCGGGCTTACGGGTACGTTTATGTTCCCAGTCCCGTTGCGTAGAACTTGATGGTCAGAGTGGCACGACCCACGGTTTTGCTCATGTTCCCGCAGTCGAGCCGCTCCGCTTTGTCTGGGAAGTCCCCGGCGGCGGCCGACTTATCCCGGCGTTAAAAGTGCGGAGCAATCAGGTGATTGTGAACTACCGCTAACCGCCCCTTTCTTTGCCAGGTAGCAGACCTGACTCTCTTTTTGAATAAATAGAAACGCCGTTTTATAAAATAGTGAGGTAGGTTGCCGAACTCTTTGTGTTTTTGCCATTTACGCTCTGGCAATGGCAGAAACAAAAAGGTTTCCGCCCAGCTTAGCTTTTACTGTAGCGAATCGACTGCGTCGGCGGTAAAACTGCACGCAGCACTGAATTCGACATTACACAGAGGTTAAGCAAATGATGGTTTATCCAGTCAAACACAGTCCGCTATTGCGTCAGCCTGAGCATTTTATCGCCAGAGATGAACTAAAAGCCCTGGTGCAAAAGGTGACGCATAACCTGGTCAATATTAAAGATGAGACAGGCGAATTTTTATTGCGACTGGACGACGGACGCGTGATCGATACTAAAGGCTGGGCCGGATGGGAGTGGACGCACGGCGTGGGCCTGTACGGAATGTATCACTATTACCAACAGACCGGCGACCAGACGATGCGTAAGATCATTGATGACTGGTTTGCCGATCGTTTTGCGGAAGGCGCGACGACGAAAAACGTTAATACGATGGCGCCGTTTTTAACGTTGGCGTATCGCTATGAAGAGACGCGTAATCCAGCGTATTTACCGTGGCTGGAAACGTGGGCCGAATGGGCGATGAATGAAATGCCCCGTACCGATCACGGCGGAATGCAGCACATCACGCTGGCGGAGGAAAATCATCAGCAGATGTGGGACGACACGCTAATGATGACGGTGCTGCCGCTGGCGAAAATCGGTAAACTGTTGAACCGGCCGGAATACGTGGAAGAGGCAACCTATCAGTTCCTGCTACACGTGCAAAATTTGATGGATAAAGAGACGGGGCTGTGGTTCCACGGCTGGAGCTATGACGGTCATCATAACTTCGCTAACGCTCGCTGGGCGCGCGGCAACAGCTGGCTGACCATTGTGATCCCGGATTTTCTTGAACTGCTGGACTTGCCGGAAAATAATGCCGTGCGCCGTTACCTGGTCCAGGTACTGAATGCGCAGATCGCCGCGCTGGCGAAATGTCAGGATGAAAGCGGTTTGTGGCATACGCTGCTTGACGATCCGCACTCTTATCTTGAGGCGTCGGCGACGGCGGGTTTTGCCTACGGTATTCTTAAAGCGGTGCGCAAACGCTATGTCGAACGGCACTATGCGCAGGTGGCGGAAAAAGCTATTCGGGGGATAGTGAAACATATCTCGCCGGAAGGTGAACTGCTGCAAACGTCATTTGGCACTGGCATGGGCCACGATCTCGATTTTTACCGTCATATTCCGTTGACCTCTATGCCTTACGGGCAGGCGATGGCAATGCTGTGTTTGACGGAATATCTGCGTAACTATTTCTGATGTATGCAGATATTCCGGTCGTATCCTTGTCTGATGGCGCTTTGCTTATTTGATTATGGCGCCTGACCCGACTGTGTGGTATCAGCCTGTGGATCAAACAGGTGGTCAAGGATTTTTCGCATGATGGGCGCGGCGGTAACGCCGTCGCTTCCGCCGTTTTCCAGAATCAAGGCAATAGCGACCTTAGGGTTTTTATACGGTGCAAAAGCGGTATAAAACACATGATCGCGCAGGCGAATGGGGATCATTTTCGCGTTGTAGGTCTGATTTTCTTTCAGGCTAAATACCTGCGACGTGCCGCTTTTGGCCGCAATGCCGTAGGGCGCGGTGTGAAAGAACTTATAGCCCGTTCCGTTGGGTGCATTCGCCATGCCGTACATCGCCTGACGCACCAGTCCCCAGTATGGCGACGCCGGATCGGCTATCTGTGCCGGTGTTCCTGAAGGGCGATACGGAACCACCGTTTTGCCGCTCTCTTCATTGAGTAACAGGTGAGGGGCAATCACCTTACCGTTGTTGATGAGCGCCACCATCGCTTTTACCATCTGGATGGGGGTGGCAATCCAGTAACCCTGGCCGATGCCGACAGAGATGGTATCGCCCTGATACCAGGCTTTTTTATGGACCCGCTGTTTCCATGCGCGGCTGGGAAGCAGCCCGTCATACTCTTCATTAAGGTCGATGCCCGTCGGTTTGCCATAGCCGAACTGAGACAACATCGTGTCGATACGGTCAATACCCATCATATAAGCGACCTGATAGAAAAAGGTATCCGCAGATTCCTCAATCGCTTTAGTGACATCCAGCATACCGTGTCCGGTTTTTTTCCAGTCCCGGTAATGACGCTGCGTGCCGGGAAGCGTCCAGGTTGGCGCGCCAAAGAAGGTGGTTTGCGGCGTAATAATCCCGCTTAACAGCGCGGACATTGCCATATAGGGTTTAACCGTTGACGCCGGAGGATAAAGCCCTTGCGTCACGCGGTTGATCAGCGGCAGATTTTTATCGTGCAGCAGTTTGCCGTAATCCTGATAGCTAATGCCTTTTACAAAGGGGTTCGGGTCGTAGCTGGGCATAGATACCATCGCCAGCACTGAACCATCGTGCGGATCTTCAACCAGTACGGCAGCACGCTGCCCGGCCAGCAAACTTTCAATGTACTCTTGTAAATGGAGATCCAGCGTCAGGTGAATATTCTTACCCGCGATGGGAGGAACGTCTTTCAGCAGGCGGACAATACGCCCGTGATTATCCACCTCGACCTCCTGATAGCCGGTTTTACCATGAAGATCGTTTTCGTAGTAACGCTCAATCCCCTGTTTACCGATGTTATGGTCCGCCGCGTAATTCTCTGCCAGCCCTTTTTTATCCAGCGCTTTAAGGTCGTTATCGTTTATCTTTGACACGTAACCGAGAACATGCGCCAGCTCCGCGCCGTAAGGATACTGCCGATCCTGATAGCTATTGATCGTGACGCCGTTGAAATGAAACTGATTGACCGCAAAGCGTGCGATTTCAACATCCGTTAGCGCGTTTTTGAGCACCACCGGACGATAGCGGCTACTGGATTTTAGCGCGCGGCGAAAGTCGGCGATATCATCGGGGGAGAGATCAACAATAGGGGTGAGCTGTTTTAGCAGCGCATCCATATCGGCAATTTTATAGGGCGTAACCGCGATATCATACCAGGTTACGTTACGCACCAGCGGAATGCCGTTGCGATCGTAAATGATGCCGCGCGTGGGCGCGACGGGTAGCATCTTGATATCGTTCTCATTCGAACGGGTGGTGTAGTAGTGGTGCTGGCGGATTTGCAAGTTATAGAGGTTGAAGATCAGGATACCAAAGCAGACAACCACTACACCAAACGCCACAATCACACGTCTCAGGAAGAGTTTCTCTTCCGCATCAAAGTCTTTAAAAGTCATTACCTGTACCTGAACAATCCGCCGCCTAATGATACGGGGCGGTCAGCGCCAGCACAGGTAAAAGATGTTCCATCTCTCTATAGAAATGTGTCATTCCTTGTGATTTGTTACAGATATACCGCTGTGGCAATAAAAAGGCCTGAGTCCGTTACCCGGAGTCAGGCCTGATGATGTTAACGACGGCGCGTTTACATGCGTTCTACGGTTTCGATACCCAACGTATCCAGACCCAGTTTCAGCGTCTTCGCCGTCAGTTGCGCCAGTTTTAGGCGGCTATTGCGAACCGCGTCATTCTCGGCGCTGAGAATAGGGCAGTGCTCGTAGAAGCCGGAGAACAGCCCGGCGACGTCATACAGATACGCGCACATGACGTGCGGCGTACCTTCACGCGCGACCACCGTCAGGGTTTCTTCAAACTGCAGCAGACGGGCAGCGAGTTGCGCTTCGCGATCTTCGCTAATGATAACCGGCGCGCTCGCCAGCGCCTGCTCGTCGATGTCCGCTTTACGGAAAACAGACAGCACACGCGTATAGGCATACTGCATATAAGGTGCGGTATTGCCTTCGAAAGCCAACATATTATCCCAGTCGAAGATATAGTCAGTGGTGCGGTTTTTTGACAAATCGGCGTATTTCACCGCGCCAATACCGACGGCGTTAGCCAGTTTTTCCAGCTCGTCAGCCGGCATATCCGGGTTCTTCTCCGCCACCAGACGACGCGCGCGCTCCAGCGCCTCATCCAACAGGTCCGCCAGTTTCACCGTACCGCCCGCGCGAGTTTTAAACGGTTTACCGTCTTTACCCAACATCATGCCGAACATGTGGTGTTCCAGCGGAACGGAATCCGGCACATAACCGGCTTTGCGCACAATGGTCCAGGCTTGCATCAGGTGCTGGTGCTGACGGGAGTCAATGTAGTAGAGCACGCGGTCGGCGTGCAGCGTTTCGTAACGGTATTTGGCGCAGGCGATATCGGTAGTGGTATACAGATAACCGCCATCTTTCTTCTGAATAATGACGCCCATCGGGTCGCCTTCCTTGTTTTTAAACTCATCAAGGAAAACCACCGTTGCGCCTTCGCTTTCAACCGCCAGGCCTTTGGCTTTCAGATCGGCGACGATGCCCGGCAGCATCGGATTATACAGACTTTCGCCCATCACATCGTCACGCGTCAGAGTGACGTTCAGACGATCATAGGTGATCTGGTTTTGCGTCATCGTGATATCAACCAGCTTACGCCACATCTCACGGAAATAGGTATCACCGCTCTGCAATTTGACGACGTAGTTACGCGCGCGCTCGGCAAACGCTTCATCTTCGTCATAATGCTTTTTCGCATCGCGGTAAAATCCTTCGAGATCCGCCAGCGCCATGTCGCCCGCGTTTTCCTGCTGCTGTTTTTCCAGCCAGGCGATAAGCATACCGAACTGGGTGCCCCAGTCGCCGACGTGGTTAGCGCGAATAACATGATGGCCCAGAAACTCCAGCGTGCGCACTGCCGCATCGCCGATAATCGTGGAGCGTAGATGACCGACGTGCATCTCTTTCGCGACGTTGGGCGCGGAGTAGTCGACGACAATCGTCTGACGAGTCGGCTGAGAAACGCCCAGACGTTCGGAGGCCAGCGCCTGCTGCACCTGTTCAGCGAGAAAAGCCGGTTCGAGGAAAATATTGATAAAGCCAGGGCCGGCGATTTCAACCTTGCTGGCGATGCCGCTGAGATCCAGATGAGTCAGCACCTGCTCTGCAAGTTGTCGGGGGGCCATACCCAGTTTTTTCGCAACTGCCATCATGCCGTTGGCCTGATAGTCGCCGAACTGAACTTTGGCTGACTGACGAACCTGGGGCTCGCAATCTGCAGGCGCGCCTGCAGCAATCATGGCCTGACTAACTTTTTCTGAGAGAAGAGCCTGAATATTCACCGGAATACCTTACGTTTATGAAGCGGGCTGTATTGCCCGCGCCAGTTTAAGAATTAGGGCGGGAGTATACTGCAAATGCCCGTTGGCGTCAGCATTGCGCGCGCGGCGCGTCGCCTGAAATATACGCAACAATAATCTGCATAAGCATTCAATAAACGCCCAATCAAATCAAAGGTTGGTTGCCGGGGCGCAACAGCGTAAATTAGCGGTTTTCACAGCAAGAAGAGCGTCCTGATATGGCGAACTGGCAACACATTGATGAACTGCATGATATTTCCGCAGATTTACCGCGATTCACTCTGGCGTTCAGAGAACTTTCCACTCGCCTTGGTCTGCAGATTAGCGCCCTTGAGGCCGATCACATTTCATTGCGCTGTCACCAGAATACGACGGCGGAGCGTTGGCGTCGCGGTTTTGAACAATGCGGCGAGCTACTGTCGGAAAATATCATCAACGGCAGGCCGATTTGTCTGTTTAAACTGCATGAACCGGTATGTGTGGAACACTGGCGGTTTTCTGTTATTGAATTACCGTGGCCGGGAGAAAAACGCTATCCACACGAAGGGTGGGAGCATATTGAAATCGTGCTGCCCGGCGAGCCGGAGACCTTGAACGCGAGGGCTCTGGCGTTGTTGTCGGATGAGGGGCTTAGTCAGCCGGGGATCGTGGTTAAAACCAGTTCGCCACAGGGTGAGCATGAACGTTTGCCAAACCCTACGCTGGCCGTGACCGATGGCCGCGTCACGGTAAAATTTCATCCATGGTCGATTGAAGCGATTGTCGCCAGCGAACAGGCGGCCCATTAACCTGCCGAGCGGAGTGAATATGGCGTTACTTGAGATCTGTTGTTACAGCATGGAATGCGCGCTCACCGCGCAGCGAAACGGCGCGGATCGTATCGAACTGTGCGCCGCGCCGAAAGAAGGCGGGCTTACGCCTTCGCTGGGCGTCTTACGCAGCGTGCGCGAGCATATTACGATTCCCGTACATCCGATTATTCGTCCTCGTGGCGGGGATTTTTACTACACTGACGGCGAATTTGCCGCCATGCTGGAAGATATCCGCCTCGTCAGAGAGTTGGGGTTTCCCGGGCTGGTTACTGGCGTGTTGACCGTTGATGGGGATGTCGATATGTCGCGAATGGAAAAAATAATGGCGGCGGCCGGACCGCTGGCAGTGACATTCCACCGCGCCTTCGATATGTGCGCTAATCCCTTCAATGCGCTAAAGAATCTGGCTGACGCAGGCGTAGCAAGAGTACTGACTTCCGGGCAAAAAGCCGATGCGGCGCAAGGTTTATCAATAATTATGGAACTTATTGCCCAGGGGGATGCTCCAATCATTATGGCTGGTGCGGGGGTTCGTGCAAATAACCTGCAGAATTTCCTCGATGCCGGAGTACGGGAAGTACACAGTTCCGCCGGAGTCTTACTGCCTTCGCCGATGCGCTATCGCAATCAGGGGTTATCGATGTCTGCCGATATACAGGCGGACGAGTATTCTCGCTATAGGGTAGAGGGTGCGGCGGTCGCTGAAATGAAAGGAATCATTGTTCGCCATCAGGCCAAATGATTTTTACCGTTGCATCATGTCGCCCAATATGATGCTTGCTCGTACCAGGCCCCTGCCAATTCAACAGGGGCCTTTTTTTCTCCTTCATATTTCAAGCCGCAGCAGCGTTGGCCGCCTCGCGCACCCCGGTCACGTAGCTACCTACGTTCCCGGGGATTTGCTGCGTTGCCGCCTTGCTGCAACTTGAACTATTTTGGAGAAACGGTGCTATACGTAACGATCATTCGACAATCCATCACGGTTTACGCGCAATCAGCACCGCGCGCTGCGGGGCGGGATAGCCTTCCACCGTCTTGCTGCGATCGTTCGGGTCGAGGAAATCGGCCAGCGACTCGGTAACCATCCATTCGGTACGGCGCTGCTCTTCGGTGGTAGTGACGCAAACGTCAGCGATACGCACATCAACAAAGCCGCATTTTTCCAGCCATTTTTTTAATGCCGGCGCGGAAGGAATAAAATAGACGTTACGCATCTGCGCGTAGCGGTCACCCGGCACCAAAACGGTATTTTCGTCGCCGTCGATGACCAGCGTTTCCAGTACCAGTTCACCCTCGTTGACCAACTGATCTTTTAACTGCCACAGATGTTCCAGCGGCGAGCGACGGTGATAAAGCACCCCCATCGAGAAGACGGTATCAAATGCTTTCAGCGCCGGGAGTTGTTCAATGCCCAACGGCAGCAGATGCGCGCGCTGATCGTTACCCAACAGTTTACGCACCGCCTCAAACTGGCAGAGGAAAAGCTGTGTAGGATCGATGCCGACCGCCAGATGTGCGCCTGCGCCAATCATCCGCCACAGGTGATAGCCGCTGCCGCAGCCGACATCAAGGATCGTCCGGCCGGTTAAATCTGACAGATGCGGCAGTACGCGATCCCACTTCCAGTCTGAGCGCCATTCGGTATCAATATCTACGCCATAAAGCGAGAACGGGCCTTTACGCCACGGCATCAGATTACGCAGCAACGTATCAATACGCTTTAGCTGACCTTCGCTGAGCGGCGTTTCGCTTTCCGCCGTGACGCTGTGCAGTAAATCCAGCCGCCAGGGCGTAATTTCCGGTAAAAATTCTACCGCGTTCGACCACTGTTTAAACAAGCCATGCTGCTGCTCGCGTTGCCAGGCGGCAATCTGCGCGGGCAATGTTTCCAGCCAGTGGGAGAGATGATTTTTAGCAATGAGCTGATAAAAATTACCAAACTCGATCATGCGGCAACTCCGGCTTTTAACGCGACAAGCGACCCGAAATTAAAGCACTGGAACCACAGTTCACTGTGTTCGAAACCCGCCTTACGCAGGCGCGCTTTATGTGTTTCCACCGAGTCGGTGAGCATCACGTTTTCCAGCATACTGCGTTTCTGGCTGATCTCCAGTTCGCTGTACCCATTCGCGCGTTTAAAATCGTGGTGCATGTTGAATAACAGCTCGCCCACTTTCGCGTCTTCAAAGCTAAATTTTTCCGACAGTACCAGCGCGCCGCCGGGATTCAACCCCTGGTAAATCTTATCCAGCAATGCCTGGCGTTCGGCAGGTTCAAGGAATTGCAGGGTAAAATTCAGCACCACCATCGAGGCGTTTTCAATAGTGATATCGCGGATATCGCCTTCAACGACTTCAACCGGCGTAGGCGCTTTATACGCATCAATATGACGGCGGCAGCGTTCAATCATGGCCGGGGAGTTATCGACGGCGATAATGCGACAATGCTCATGGCGGATATTACGCCGAACAGACAGCGTCGCGGCGCCCAGCGAGCAGCCCAGATCGTAGACCTGCGTGTTCGGCTGCACAAAGCGTTCAGCTAACATGCCGATCATGGAGATGATGTTGGAGTAGCCTGGTACCGAACGCTGAATCATGTCGGGGAAAACTTCGGCTACTCGTTCATCAAAAGTCCAGTCGCCGAGACGGGCGATAGGCGCAGAAAAAAGCGTGTCGCGGTGAGACATAACGTATACATCCGGGAAAAATAAAGGCGCATATTGTGCGCTAATACAGGGAGAAAACCAACTCCCAGGGCATATACCACAGGTTTGCCAGCACCATCAGCAACAATGCGCACCAGGTCGCGCTCATCCCCGCCCGCCGCCAGCGGAACAGGCGGTGGTGAAAACCGTAATAATGCATCAGCCGACCGGCGATTAAAATGATGCCGCAGATATGCACCATCCACGTTTCGGCGCCGTTCATTTCCATAAACAGCAGCAGCACCAGCGCGACAGGAATATATTCCACCGCGTTGCCATGAATACGGATGGCGCTTTGTAATTCGCTAAAACCGCCGTCGCCATAGGCGACACGGTACTGCATTCGCAAGCGAACGACATTAAAAGAGAACTTCATTAATAATAACGCACCCAAAACGGCATACAGCGCGCTTACCATACAAACTCCCTTTTAAAATGGCTGATGGCACTGTCTATGATAGGGGGCATTTTCAGAAAAGAGAAGATTGCTGTGGAATGGACGGAGCAGTGCCGATTTCCGGTAAGACGCTGCGTAAATCATGCCAAAGCGTATTCACCAGTTCCGGCGCCTGCGCGATATCCGGAGTATGTAAAAACAGAAAAGGCGTGGTGGTCTGCCGCCACTGCGGGAGTTTCTGCAACCAGGCGGCGAAAAATTCACGGTTTTGCGCCATATTATCGCTACCGATAAAACGCACCATTGGATGGCTGGCCGTCACGACCGCATGTACCGGAACTTTGGGTTTTTTTCGCTGCGCGTCGCGGACGGCCTCGCTGTGGGGATGGGCGGCATGTACCGGACGACTATCCAGGATCACGCGGTTTACGCCGCGCGCGTGTAACCCGCGATTGAGCCGCTGTTCATCCTCACCTTTGTCAAAAAAACACGGATGACGAACTTCTACGCCATAGGTAAACGTGGCGGGGAGCGCATCAAGAAACTGCCATAAGGCGGGGAGATCGCGCGGTCCAAAGGCGGCGGGCAACTGTAGCCAGTATTGGCCAATACGTGTTTCCAGCGGCGCCAGGCGGGTAAAAAACGCCTGTACCAGATCGTCGCAATGGCGCAGAGCGGCCTGGTGAGAAATGGTGGCGGGAAATTTAAAGCAAAAACGGAAATCGTCCGTAGTTTGCGCATACCAGCGATCGACAATTTCCGCTTTCGGCAGCGCGTAAAGCGTGGTGTTGCCCTCCACGCAATTAAAGTGGCGGGCATACTCTTCCAGACTGGTGATGCCGAGCCGCGCCCATTTCGGGTGCGACCATTGCGGCAAGCCAATGTAGATCATAAGGCGTTTAAAATATCCTCTACGCTGCGTACCCGGCCAATGCGCGGGAAAATATGCGTCATACTGCTCTGATGCTGCTCACTGCTGGCGGCGCTACAGGCATCTTCGGCAATAATAAGGTTAAATCCTAACTCCCAGGCGTTACGCGCTGTGGATTCGACGCCGATATTGGTTGAGATCCCGCACAATATGATGGTGTCGATACTCCGGCGGCGAAGCTGTAATTCCAGGTCGGTGCCGTAAAACGCGCCCCACTGGCGTTTAGTCACTACCAGATCGCTGTCCTTTTTACCCAATGCCGTAGGCCAGGTCCACCAGTTTTCCGGCAACGCGTGCGCAGGCGTTGCGGCATCCACCTGCTGTTTTAACGCTTCGGCATAATCATCAGACCATCCGACGCGTACCATAACCACGGGCGAGCCGTTGGCGCGACACTTTTCCGCCAGCCGCGCGGCGCGGGCGACCACCTCATTTGCCGTATACGGGCCGCCGGCAAACGGAAGAATTCCTTCCTGTAAATCAATAACCACCAGGGCGGTTGTGGTCGCGTTGAGTTTCAGCATGATAATCACTCTCCTAAAAATAGCGGATTTCACTACACCTTAAGCGCGATTAAAGGGGAAAGCGGCGACAAATATTGTTAATTTTTGTGAGCATACGCAATACCCGCGTGAAAAAGCCGGGTACAGTCAGTATGAACCAGGCGTCGATCCCGCATGAAACGGGCAAGTTATCGCTCCCATGCTGGATTGACTCTTATCGTGCGGCAGAATTTCCAGTATAATAGCCGCCTTTTTTCATCCAGTTGTGACATACAGCTAAAGCTGCGACTTCGTCGCCTGCATGGCAGGCAACAATCCGCCTGCGGCTAAGTTAAGGGATATCTCATGCGTACAGAATATTGCGGACAGCTACGTCTGTCCCACGTGGGGCAGCAGGTGACTCTGTGTGGTTGGGTCAACCGTCGTCGTGATCTTGGCAGCCTGATCTTTATCGATATGCGCGACCGCGAAGGTATTGTGCAGGTGTTCTTCGATCCGGATCGTGCGGACGCGTTAAAGCTGGCCTCTGAACTGCGTAATGAGTTCTGCATTCAGGTTACGGGCACCGTGCGTGCGCGTGACGCGAAAAACGTCAATGCGGATATGGCGACCGGCGAAATTGAAGTGCTGGCGTCCTCTCTCACTATCATCAACCGCGCAGACTCACTGCCGCTTGACGCTAACCACGTTAATACCGAAGAGGCGCGTCTCAAGTACCGCTATCTGGATTTGCGTCGTCCGGAAATGGCGCAGCGCCTGAAAACCCGCGCCAAAATTACCAGCCTGGTGCGTCGTTTTATGGACGATCACGGTTTCCTTGATATTGAAACGCCGATGCTGACCAAAGCGACCCCGGAAGGCGCGCGCGATTACCTGGTACCGTCCCGCGTGCACAAAGGTAAATTCTACGCGCTGCCGCAGTCGCCGCAGCTGTTCAAACAGCTCCTGATGATGTCCGGTTTCGACCGTTACTATCAGATAGTCAAATGCTTCCGTGATGAAGACTTACGTGCTGACCGTCAGCCGGAGTTTACTCAGATCGACGTCGAGACCTCCTTCATGACTGCGCCACAGGTGCGCGAAGTGATGGAAGCGCTGGTGCGCCATTTATGGCTGGAAGTGAAAGGCGTGGATCTGGGGGATTTCCCGGTCATGACGTTTGCCGAAGCGGAACGTCGCTACGGTTCCGACAAGCCAGACCTGCGTAACCCGATGGAACTGGTAGATGTCGCTGACCTGCTGAAATCGGTAGAGTTCGCGGTCTTCGCGGGCCCGGCTAACGATCCGAAAGGCCGCGTGGCAGCGCTGCGTGTGCCTGGCGGCGCACAGCTTAGCCGTAAGCAGATCGACGATTATGGTAACTTTGTTAAGATCTACGGCGCGAAAGGCCTGGCGTATATCAAAGTTAACGAGCGCGCGAAAGGTCTGGACGGGATTAACAGTCCGGTGGCCAAGTTCCTGACCGCCGACATCGTCGACGCTATCCTTGAACGTACCGGCGCGCAGGACGGCGACATGATCTTCTTCGGCGCAGATAACAAAAAAGTGGTTGCTGATGCGCTGGGCGCGCTGCGTCTGAAACTGGGCAAAGACCTGAGCCTGACCGACGAAGACAAATGGGCGCCGCTGTGGGTGATTGACTTCCCGATGTTCGAAGACGACGGCGAAGGCGGTCTGACCGCGATGCACCATCCGTTCACCGCCCCGCGTGACATGACGGCGTCTGAACTGAAAACTGCGCCGGAAGAAGCCGTCGCTAACGCTTACGATATGGTGATTAACGGCTATGAAGTGGGCGGCGGTTCGGTGCGTATTCACAACGGTGAAATGCAGCAAACCGTATTTGGTATTCTCGGTATCAATGAGCAGGAGCAGCGCGAGAAGTTCGGCTTCCTGTTGGATGCGTTGAAATACGGTACGCCGCCGCATGCGGGCCTGGCGTTTGGTCTGGACCGTCTGACCATGCTGTTGACCGGCACCGATAATATTCGTGATGTTATCGCCTTCCCGAAAACGACCGCCGCCGCGTGTCTGATGACCGAAGCGCCGAGTTTCGCCAACCAGGCAGCGTTGACGGAGTTGGGGATTCAGGTTGTAAAGAAAGCCGAGAATAACTGATATGAACAATGTACACGACATCATTCGCGTGATATCGCGGCGGCCCGCAGGGGCGAGTCTCATCCGTCACCCAACAGCCAACAACGAGGTCGCGTGAAGGATAAAGTGTACAAGCGCCCCGTTTCGGTCCTGGTGGTTATTTTCGCGCAGGATACGAAACGGGTGCTAATGTTGCAGCGACGCGATGACCCGGATTTTTGGCAGTCAGTGACTGGCAGCATAGAAGAAGGGGAGACCGCGTTGCAGGCCGCCGTACGTGAAGTCAAAGAGGAGGTCACGATTGATGTTGCGGCAGAGCAACTGACCTTAATCGACTGCCAGCGTACGGTGGAGTTCGAAATTTTTTCACATTTACGTCATCGCTATGCGCCGGGCGTCATGCACAATACAGAATTCTGGTTCTGCCTTGCGTTACCGCATGAGCGGCAGGTGATATTCACTGAACATCTGACGTACCAGTGGCTTGATGCGCCTGACGCGGCGGCGCTTACCAAGTCCTGGAGTAACCGGCAAGCGATTGAAGAGTTTGTCATTAACGTCGCCTGAAAAGGCGCGCTTTTTTTGAGGAAATATTTATGGCAGGTCATAGTAAATGGGCCAACACCAGACATCGTAAAGCTGCGCAGGATGCCAAGCGCGGTAAAATCTTCACTAAAATTATTCGTGAACTGGTAACGGCAGCTAAATTGGGCGGCGGCGATCCGGATGCCAACCCGCGTCTGCGCGCGGCCGTAGATAAAGCGCTGGCCAACAACATGACCCGCGACACTCTGAACCGTGCCATCGCTCGCGGTGTGGGTGGTGATGAAGACTCAAACATGGAAACCATCATCTATGAAGGTTATGGTCCTGGCGGCACGGCCATTATGATTGAGTGTCTGAGTGACAACCGTAACCGTACCGTAGCGGAAGTGCGTCATGCTTTCAGCAAGTGCGGTGGTAATCTGGGTACCGATGGCTCAGTGGCGTACCTGTTCAGTAAGAAAGGGGTCATCTCCTTTGAGAAAGGCGATGAAGACACCATCATGGAAGCTGCTCTGGAAGCTGGCGCGGAAGATGTTGTGACCTATGATGATGGCGCGATTGATGTTTACACTGCCTGGGAAGAGATGGGCAAAGTGCGTGACGCGCTGGAAGCGGCGGGTCTGAAAGCGGACAGCGCCGAAGTGTCCATGATCCCGTCAACCAAAGCGGATATGGATGCGGAAACCGCGCCGAAACTGCTACGTCTGATCGATATGCTGGAAGACTGTGACGATGTTCAGGAAGTCTACCATAACGGTGAGATCTCTGATGAGGTGGCGGCGACCCTGTAATGGTGCTGTTAAACGCCGGCGGGCAGGGGGGATAGCGTGTCGATTATTCTCGGTATTGACCCCGGCTCGCGCATTACCGGTTATGGCGTTATCCGCCAGGTAGGCAGACAACTGACCTATCTGGGCAGCGGATGTATTCGCACCAAAGTCGATGATTTGCCGTCTCGTTTGAAGCTCATATACGCAGGCGTGACGGAAATCATCACGCAGTTCCAGCCGGACTATTTTGCTATCGAACAGGTGTTTATGGCGAAAAATGCCGACTCAGCCCTCAAGCTGGGACAGGCGCGCGGCGTCGCGATTGTCGCCGCGGTCAATCAGGAACTGCCCGTGTTTGAATACGCGGCGCGTCAGGTGAAGCAAACCGTCGTCGGTATTGGTAGCGCGGAGAAAAGCCAGGTTCAGCATATGGTGCGCACGTTGCTGAAGCTCCCCGCTAACCCGCAGGCCGATGCCGCGGATGCGCTGGCTATCGCCATTACGCATTGCCACGTTAGCCAGAACGCGATGCAAATGAGCGAGAGCCGACTCAATCTGGCGCGGGGAAGGTTGCGCTAAATCATTCTCCCTCAGCCTCGCGTTGAGGGGTTTCAATTCCACAGGCGCTAATTAATTCTAAATTGGGATGTTGCCACAGGCTGGCTGGCGTCACCGTCTTACGATCCCACGGGATTGAACCTAAAAACCAGAACTTCCAGAAGGCGAGTTTCGCATCAGGATTGCTGTGAAGTAATTCTTCGAATGTCTCAATATCGCCTACCGGAATACACAATGCTTCTTTATAGATATCAAACACAAATTTCGAGCAGAACTGGCGCGATGACTCGTATTTAAACCCCGTGTGATAAAACTTATTCAGCCGGGCGGGAACCTGTTCCATGATGGCGAGTTTCTGTTCGACCGTCAGACCGCCGCACAGGCGACGAACCGCGTAACGTTGTCCGGCTGAACGTTGTATAAACAGTGACAGCGTGGTGACGGTTGAGAGGGGGACGCGACTTTCCGCCACCAGATAGTCATCACCATTATGACCAATAATAATCCCAACATGGTTGCTCCAGCACTGTGAAGCGGTGGATATCTGGCCGAAAAGCGCGGCACCTATACAGGTAAAGACGATATCCCCGGTTTCATATTGGACAGAATAATGTTTTTTCATCTCTGCATTCCATTATTTGAAATAAATTCCTTTTATTTATTCTACAGGGTAGTTAGCATTATACCAGATAAATGACAAGCTTTAGTGTCATCGAAATATGTATGGTGAATATTTCATTTATTGGAATTAATGTCGCAAATATATTTGGGGGAGAATTAAGGTGGTAAATTTCTCATCATCTGATCTCTCATATTGACAGGGAGTATGACGTGGTTGATGATAAACCAATGAGAATAGGTTGGGTATTTTATTTTCCTTATATTTTTGTTGCTATTATCTTTCATCTGTTTATTAGCTTTTGTTATTGTTTGAGTATTGATATGGCAGAGGCTAATACCGTTGTTTTTTTATTAAAGCCAGGGACGATTTCATTATTATTTTTACTTCTCCCTGCCAGGCGGTTCAGGACCAGACTGTTGGCAACATTGAGTTCAGTTTTCATTACCTTAGTATTTAACCAGTGGCATTTGGTTGCCGGGAATAAAGAACTGGTTTTGTGCCTGCAGGCAGCGTGCTTTATGGCTTTCCTGGCTATGACATCGGTAAAAAAATCCGGGTGGATGATTAGCGCATCATTATTTTTGGTTTGTGCGGCCGGAACGATTCGCCAGTGCTGGCTGGAACAGCTGTTTAACGCTGCCGATATATATATTGTTGATGATGGGCGGAGCTGTGGCGCCAGCGGCCACTGCTTCCAGTATATTGCAGCAAAAGGCCGTGGGTTAGCAGCAAAACGACAGGCATTTTTTAGTAGCGAAGAGTATGTGAATATTTATTATAGTTATTCAGAAGGGATGCCAGCCGTGAATTTCGATGGCATGAAAAATGAGTTTGTACAATATTTATTGTGTCATGGCGAATTAAAATCTGTTGCGCGCGACGATAAAACAACATGCGATTAAATTCAGCGCTAGTGGTTAATATTATTAAATCTATTCTCGGGTCTGTTTTTTTGGAGGCCCGATGTTCCGCTGTTGGCATTCGTACTGGATACATTATTAGTATTATCAGGATACTCATTATTGAAGACTACCGAACGTGCGCCACGGCATGTTGGCAAAAAGTTATTCGCGTAGGACGCAAAAAGTTGTCAATGAGTGTACGACTTATTTTGTACGCAGCGGGGAGCGTACCCGTCGTTAACCATCGCGGGTTGTCGGAGTAGAGAAATATCGGGATACGTGTTTTTCATCTGGATAAACATCCAGTCTTTTTTTATGATAGTGCATTATCTTTTCAGCCCTTTACGCAGGAGCGTCATGTGATAGGCAGACTCAGAGGCATTATTCTCGAAAAACAACCCCCGATCGTGCTGCTGGAGACAGGGGGCGTAGGCTATGAAGTACATATGCCTATGACCTGCTTTTACGAGCTGCCGGAGGCCGGGCAGGAGGCAATCGTCTTCACCCACTTTGTGGTGCGTGAAGATGCGCAGTTGCTGTACGGATTCAACAATAAGCAAGAGCGCACGCTGTTTAAAGAGCTAATTAAAACGAATGGCGTCGGGCCTAAGCTGGCGCTGGCGATTCTCTCCGGCATGTCGGCGCAACAGTTCGTCAATGCGGTTGAGCGCGAAGAGCTTGGCGCACTGGTGAAGCTGCCGGGTATCGGCAAGAAAACCGCCGAAAGGCTGATTGTCGAAATGAAAGACCGCTTTAAAGGGCTACATGGCGATCTCTTTACGCCAGCGGTCGATCTGGTATTGACGTCGCCGGCCAGCCCAACCTCGGAAGATGCAGAACAAGAAGCAGTTGCTGCGCTGGTGGCGCTGGGTTATAAACCGCAAGAAGCCAGTCGGATGGTAAGCAAGATCGCCCGTCCGGATGCAAGCAGTGAAACACTGATTCGCGACGCGTTACGCGCCGCGTTATGAGGTAAAGGATGATAGAAGCAGATCGCCTGATTTCAGCAGGCGCCACGATCGCAGAAGACGTCGCCGATCGCGCCATTCGCCCGAAGTTATTGGCGGAATATGTCGGCCAACCGCAGGTGCGCTCCCAGATGGAGATCTTTATTCAGGCGGCAAAACGGCGTGGCGACGCACTAGATCACTTGCTGATTTTCGGCCCGCCAGGGTTAGGTAAGACGACTCTGGCAAATATCGTTGCCAATGAAATGGGCGTCAATCTCCGAACCACGTCTGGCCCGGTGCTGGAAAAAGCAGGCGATCTGGCGGCTATGCTCACCAATCTTGAACCGCATGATGTGCTGTTTATTGATGAGATTCACCGGCTTTCACCGGTGGTGGAAGAGGTACTCTATCCGGCGATGGAAGATTACCAGTTGGATATTATGATTGGCGAAGGGCCTGCCGCACGTTCAATTAAGATCGATCTGCCGCCGTTTACGCTCATTGGCGCGACGACGCGCGCCGGGTCGTTAACGTCCCCGCTACGTGACCGTTTTGGTATTGTGCAGCGCCTGGAGTTCTACCAGGTGCCCGATCTGCAGCACATCGTCGGGCGCAGCGCAAGGCACATGGGGCTTGAGATGAGCGATGACGGCGCGCTGGAAGTGGCGCGTCGGGCGCGCGGTACGCCGCGTATAGCCAACCGTCTGCTCAGACGTGTGCGTGATTTTGCTGAGGTGAAGCATGACGGGGCTATTTCAGCGGAAATTGCCGCGCAGGCGCTGGATATGCTGAACGTCGATGCGGAAGGATTTGATTATATGGATCGCAAGCTACTGCTGGCGGTTATTGATAAATTCTTCGGTGGTCCGGTGGGACTGGATAACCTGGCGGCGGCGATTGGCGAAGAGCGTGAAACCATTGAGGACGTGCTGGAGCCGTATCTGATTCAGCAAGGCTTTTTGCAGCGCACGCCGCGTGGGCGTATGGCAACGGTGCGCGCCTGGAACCACTTTGGTATTACGCCGCCAGAGATGCCTTAACGCCTGAAGTCGCTGCGCTCATCAGACCTGGGCGATTTTGTAGGCCCGGTAAGCGCAGCGTCACCGGGCAACACACGCTTAGCTTGCCTGCTTTTTCATCATACTGAAGATAAACAGCAGCGCGGCACATAGCACTACGGATGGCCCTGCCGGGGTATCATAAAAGGCTGAGAAGGTCAGTCCACCTGTAACCGCTATCATACCTACACCAACGGCGACGCCCGCCATCTGCTCCGGCGTACGGGCAAAGCGACGCGCGGTTGCGGCGGGGATAATCAGCAGCGACGTAATGATCAGCGCTCCGACAAACTTCATCGCTACGCCAATGGTTAACGCCGTTACCAGCATCAATAGCAGCTTCACGCGCTGTAACTTCACGCCATCGACAAAGGCAAGATCCGGACTGATAGTCATTGACAGCAAGTTGCGCCACTGCCAGAAGAGAATGGCCAGCACAATAACTACCCCAATAGCGATCGAGATAAGATCTTCCGGCGTGACGGCCAGTAAATCGCCAAACAGATAAGCCATTAAATCAACACGGACATTGGACATCAGGCTGACCACGACCAGTCCTAAAGATAAGGCGCTGTGCGCCATAATGCCCAGTAAGGTATCAATCGCGAGGTGAGGGCGTTTCTCCAGCCATACCAGACCGGCGGCCAGCAGCAGCGTAACGGCGATTACCGCATAAAAGGGGTTAACGTCCAGCAACAGGCCAAACGCCACGCCCAGAAGCGACGCGTGAGCCAGCGTATCGCCAAAATAGGACATCCGACGCCAGACCACAAATGAGCCCAAAGGACCAGCGGCGCACGCCAGCATCATCCCGGCCAGCCAGCCGGGCAGTAATAATTCAATCATGAGTGACCATTTCCCCGGCGCAGTACAATACGACCCTGTAAATCGTGGCGATGATTATGATGATGGCGATAAATCCCTAATTGCTCCGCGCCTCGCGGGCCAAACATAGAGATAAATTCCGGATGCATAGACACCACTTCCGGCGCGCCGGAACAGCAAATATGATGGTTCAGACATAACACTTCATCCGTCTTTGCCATGACCAGATGTAGGTCATGCGACACCATCAGCACGGCGCAATCGAGTTCGCGACGCAGCTGATCGATAAGGTCGTATAACGCGACCTGGCCGTTGACATCCACGCCTTGCGTCGGCTCATCAAGTACCAGCAACTGCGGCCTGTTAAGCAGAGCACGCGCCAGCAGTACGCGCTGTGTCTCACCGCCGGAGAGTTTTTGCATGGGCGCGTCAATCAAATGTCCGGCCTGAACGCGTTTAAGCGCCGGGAGAATATCCGTTTTTTGCGTGCCGGGACGTAAACGTAAAAATCGGTTTACCGTCAGCGGAAGCGTGGTATCGAGATAGAGCTTTTGCGGGACATAGCCGATACGGAGTTGCCCGTTGCGCTTGATCACCCCTTCATCAGGGGCTACCAGTCCTAAAACCACGCGTACAAGCGTTGACTTCCCCGCGCCGTTAGGGCCGAGAAGCGTTAAAATTTTTCCGGGGCTCAATTCAAGCGACACGTCAGAGAGGACGCGGCGTTGACCAAATGAGACCGAGACGTTTTCCAGTGAAACTAAACTTGTCATGTTAATTTTAGGCTTGCAGAAGTGATAGAATGTTATAATATCACATTTCACACATTCATTACGATGATTAGTCGCATTATGTTACAGAAAAATACGCTTCTTTTCGCAGCATTATCCGCCGCGCTTTGGGGGAGTGCAACCCAGGCTGCCGACGCCGCCGTTGTCGCTTCGCTTAAACCGCTTGGGTTTATCGCTTCCGCCATTGCTGATGGCGTTACGGATACGCAAGTATTACTTCCGGATGGGGCATCCGAGCATGATTATTCATTGCGTCCATCAGACGTAAAACGCTTACAGGGCGCGGACTTAGTTGTCTGGGTTGGCCCGGAAATGGAAGCCTTTATGGAGAAGTCGGTCAGGAATATTCCTGATAATAAGCAGGTTACCATTGCGCAACTTGCCGATGTGAAACCGTTACTCATGAAGGGCGCGGATGATGATGAGGATGAACATGCGCATACGGGCGCCGATGAGGAAAAAGGTGACGTACATCACCATCACGGCGAATATAACATGCATCTTTGGCTCTCCCCAGAGATAGCGCGGGCTACAGCGGTTGCAATCCATGAAAAATTAGTGGAACTTATGCCGCAAAGTCGAGCCAAACTCGACGCCAACCTGAAGGATTTTGAGGCACAATTAGCCGCAACCGATAAACAGGTCGGTAACGAGCTCGCGCCGCTCAAGGGGAAAGGGTATTTCGTTTTTCATGACGCCTACGGTTACTACGAAAAACACTACGGACTCACCCCGCTCGGTCACTTTACCGTGAACCCTGAGATACAACCTGGCGCGCAGCGTTTACATGAAATAAGAACACAGTTGGTTGAGCAAAAAGCAACCTGCGTTTTTGCTGAGCCACAATTCAGGCCAGCGGTCGTGGAAGCCGTGGCGAGAGGGACATCCGTTCGAATGGGAACACTGGACCCCCTCGGGACGAACATTAAACTGGGTAAAACAAGCTATTCAGCGTTTTTAAGCCAATTAGCCAACCAGTATGCGAGCTGCCTGAAAGGAGATTAACGAGGAAGTGAATACGTGCAACAGATAGCCCGCTCTGTCGCCCTGGCATTTAATAATCTGCCCCGACCCCACCGCGTTATGCTGGGGTCACTTACCGTTCTGACACTGGCCGTCGCCGTATGGCGGCCCTATGTTTACCACCCAGAATCCGCACCAATCGTTAAAACTATTGAACTGGAGAAAAGCGAGATTCGTTCCCTCTTACCGGAGGCCAGCGAACCCATCGATCAGGCCGCGCAGGAAGATGAAGCTATTCCTCAGGATGAGCTGGACGATAAAACCGCAGGCGAAGTCGGCGTCCATGAATACGTCGTCTCCACAGGCGATACGTTAAGCAGCATTCTGAATCAGTACGGCATCGATATGAGCGATATTAGCCGACTTGCCGCTTCTGATAAGGAGCTGCGCAATCTGAAAATTGGCCAACAGCTTTCCTGGACACTGACCGCCGATGGCGATTTACAGCGTCTGACATGGGAAGTCTCCCGCCGTGAAACGCGTACCTACGATCGCACTGCCAACGGTTTTAAAATGAGCAGTGAAATGCAGCAGGGGGACTGGGTTAACAGTCTGCTGAAAGGTACGGTAGGGGGTAGCTTTGTCGCCAGCGCGAAAGAGGCCGGTTTAACCAGCAGCGAAATCAGCGCAGTGATAAAAGCCATGCAGTGGCAGATGGATTTTCGCAAGCTGAAAAAGGGCGATGAATTTTCGGTTCTGATGTCGCGCGAGATGCTGGATGGCAAGCGTGAACAGAGTCAGTTGTTGGGCGTGCGGATGCGTTCCGATGGTAAAGATTACTACGCCATTCGCGCCGCTGACGGTAAATTCTATGACCGTAACGGTGTTGGCCTGGCGAAAGGCTTTTTACGCTTCCCGACCGCAAAACAGTTCCGCATCTCCTCCAACTTCAATCCGCGTCGTCTGAACCCGGTTACCGGACGCGTTGCGCCGCATCGTGGCGTTGACTTTGCGATGCCGCAGGGTACGCCGGTGCTGTCGGTGGGGGATGGCGAGGTCGTGGTCGCTAAACGTAGCGGCGCTGCCGGTTACTACATTGCGATTCGTCATGGACGCACCTACACCACACGTTACATGCACTTGCGTAAGCTGCTGGTGAAACCGGGGCAAAAAGTGAAACGTGGCGATCGTATTGCGCTTTCTGGTAACACCGGGCGTTCCACAGGGCCGCATCTGCATTATGAGGTATGGATAAACCAGCAAGCCGTTAACCCTCTGACAGCGAAATTGCCGCGCACGGAAGGTCTGACGGGGTCAGATCGTCGTGAATACCTGGCACAGGTGAAAGAGGTTCTGCCGCAACTGCGCTTCGATTAACAAATGCGCTGACAGAGCCGGTACGCGATGTGTGCCGGCTTTTTTGTTTTGTGTGCGGCGCAGACGTCGCTACACTATTCACAATTCCTTTTCGCGTCAGCAGACCCTGGAAAAGCATGGAAACCAAAAAAAATAATAGTGAGTATATCCCTGAATTCGAAAAATCCTTTCGCTATCCGCAGTATTGGGGCGCCTGGTTGGGCGCGGCGGCAATGGCGGGGATCGCATTAACACCGGCATCATTCCGTGACCCTTTGCTGGCGACGCTGGGGCGTTTTGCCGGACGGCTGGGGAAGAGTTCTCGTCGCCGGGCGCTAATTAATCTGTCGTTGTGCTTTCCGCAGCGTAGCGAAGCTGAGCGCGAAGCGATTGTCGATGAGATGTTCGCCACCGCGCCGCAGGCAATGGCGATGATGGCTGAGTTGGCGATGCGCGGTCCGAAAAAAATTCAACAGCGTGTTGACTGGGAAGGTCTGGAGATTATCGAGGAGATGCGTCGTAACGACGAAAAAGTCATTTTTCTCGTACCGCATGGCTGGGGCGTCGACATTCCAGCCATGCTGATGGCCTCTCAGGGGCAAAAAATGGCGGCGATGTTTCATAATCAGGGTAATCCGGTTTTTGACTATATCTGGAACACCGTGCGTCGGCGTTTTGGCGGACGTTTGCATGCGCGTAATGACGGGATTAAACCCTTTATTCAGTCTGTTCGTCAGGGCTACTGGGGTTACTACCTGCCGGACCAGGATCACGGCCCGGAGCATAGTGAATTCGTTGATTTCTTTGCGACATACAAAGCGACGCTGCCTGCAATTGGTCGGCTGATGAAAGTGTGCCGCGCACGCGTGATACCGCTTTTCCCGGTGTATAATGGTAAAACGCATCGCCTGACTATCCAGATTCGCCCGCCAATGGACGATCTGCTCACGGCTGACGACTACACTATCGCCAGACGGATGAACGAAGAGGTCGAAATTTTTGTCGGCCCGCATCCGGAACAGTACACCTGGATCCTGAAGCTGCTCAAAACCCGCAAGCCAGGCGAGATTCAGCCGTATAAGCGTAAAGATCTTTATCCCATCAAATAAATAAAGCCTCTCGTAAGAGAGGCTTTATGCTGACAAACCCTGTATTACCTGATGAACAGGCGTGGGGGAGTTTTACTCAACGGTCAAAATACGCGTGGTATTGGTTGAGCCGACGGTGCTCATGACATCGCCCTGAGTCACGATAACCAGGTCACCGGAAACCAGATACCCTTTATCGCGCAGCAGATTAACGGCTTCATGCGCCGCGACAACGCCATCAGCCGCGCTATCAAAATGCACCGGCGTTACTCCGCGGTAGAGCGCGGTCAGGTTCAGCGTGCGTTCATGGCGCGACATGGCGAAAATCGGCAGGCCGGAGCTGATACGGGAAGTCATTAGCGCGGTACGACCGGATTCCGTCATGGTGATGATCGCGGTAACGCCTTTCAGATGGTTTGCCGCATACATCGCAGACATGGCAATGGCTTCTTCAACGTTGTCGAACTGCACGTCGAGACGGTGTTTAGACACATTGATGCTGGGGATTTTTTCTGCGCCCAGACAGACGCGCGCCATTGCGGCAACGGTTTCAGAAGGATACTGACCGGCTGCGGTTTCGGCAGACAGCATAACCGCATCCGTGCCATCCAGGACGGCGTTCGCTACGTCCATCACTTCCGCGCGGGTCGGCATCGGGTTGGTGATCATCGACTCCATCATCTGCGTTGCGGTGATGACTGCACGGTTTAGCTGACGCGCACGGCGAATCAGCGCCTTCTGGATACCAACCAGCTCCGGATCGCCGATTTCAACGCCCAGGTCGCCACGTGCGACCATCACAACGTCAGAGGCCAGAATGATATCGTCCATGGCGTTTTGGTCGCATACCGCTTCGGCGCGTTCGACTTTAGCCACAATTTTCGCGTCGCAGCCGGCGTCGCGTGCCAGGCGGCGTGCATAGTTCAGATCTTCGCCGCAGCGCGGGAAGGATACGGCCAGATAGTCAACGCCTATCAGCGCAGCGGTTTGAATATCGGCTTTGTCTTTTTCGGTCAGCGCTTCAGCAGAAAGCCCGCCGCCGAGCTTGTTAATGCCTTTATTGTTAGACAGCGGGCCGCCGACGGTGACCTCGGTAAAGACTTTCATGCCCTGGACTTCAAGCACTTTCAACTGCACTCGACCATCGTCAAGCAGCAGGATATCGCCAGGAACGACGTCTGCCGGCAACCCTTTGTAATCAATGCCGACTTTTTCTTTATCGCCTTCGCCTTTACCCAGGTTAGCGTCTAACAGAAATTTGTCCCCGATATTGAGGAACACTTTGCCTTCTTTAAAAGTGGAAACGCGAATTTTTGGCCCTTGCAGGTCGCCTAAAATAGCCACATGACGCCCCAGTTTGGCGGCAATCTCACGGACTTTATCAGCACGCATTTTATGATCTTCCGGCGAGCCGTGAGAGAAGTTCATACGTACTACGTTTGCGCCCGCGGCGATAACCTTCTCAAGGTTGTTATCGCGGTCAGTTGCCGGGCCTAACGTGGTAACGATTTTGGTTCTGCGAAGCCTTCTGGACATGTAATACTCCGTTGACTAAAACAACTTGGTGTTGCGTGAACATTGATCCGGTCGTTCTGAAACCTTAACGGTATAAAATGAACGTCCCCGGATGACGAAAAGGGTAGAACATTGTTATTGCTTTTAGCGGTCATCACTCCTGATGAGTAATTCTTTATCAAAACGCGATTCCTTGAGCGCTTCCTTGACACGCTTCAAGTTATCTCTGAATTTCGCCCCGCGACGCAAAGTAAATCCCGTTGCCAGCACATCTATCACGGTCAGCTGAGCAAGTCGAGAGACCATGGGCATATAAATGTCTGTATCTTCCGGTACGTCGAGGGTAATGGCCAGCGTGGCTTCGCGCGCCAGCGGCGTTCCAGCGGAGGTCAGGGCGATCACCATCGCATCGTTTTCCCGCGCCAACTGCGCCAGTTCCACCAGGCTCTTGGTTCTGCCAGTATGCGAAATGAGCACGACGACGTCATCATCGTTACAATTCATACAGCTCATCCGTTGCAGCACGATATCGTCGGAGTAAATCACCGGCACATTGAAGCGAAAAAACTTATTCATGGCGTCATGCGCGACCGCGGCGGAGGAACCAAGACCAAAAAAGGCGATTTTTTTTGCCTGGGTCAGTAAATCGACGGCGCGGTTGACGGCCGATTTATCCAGCGACTGACGAACATGGTCGAGACTGGCCATGGCGGACTCGAAGATTTTTCCTGTATAGGCCTCAACGCTGTCATCTTCATCCACATTGCGATTAACATAGGGGGTGCCATTTGCCAGACTTTGCGCCAGATGCAGTTTAAAATCAGGAAAGCCGCGGGTATTCATGCTGCGACAGAAACGGTTCACCGTTGGCTCGCTAACGTTAGCTTCCTGGGCCAGCATGGCAATGCTTAAGTGAATCGATCTGCCTGGGGCGGCCAGAATAACATCGGCGACTTTTCGTTCAGATTTGCTTAAATGTTCCAGTTGAGACTGGACTTTTTCCAGCATATTCATGATTAGCAAGGCTCATGGGTATTAGCGATTTCAATGATGCGCGAAACCGAGCGCGTTTTGTTAGATATTACTCCTGGAGGCTGTCAAAGGGGGCAAAATGGCTAAAAAAGGTGTCGTTTTTTTTCATTACATGACCGACGTCGGATTTTAAGTTCCAGCTTGTGTGGAAAAGCGACAATTTTATTAGGCGTTTTGCCGATTATATTGCCAATCAAACGCCGGTTCACCTATGAAAAGGCGTTTACGGTTTCCGTAATCTCGTAAAAGCAGTACAGTGCTGTGTAATAAAATTACAACGATATCCTGGCTAAAGTACCAGGAGATTAACTGAGGAGAATGACATGGCGGTAACGCAAACAGCCCAGGCATGTGACCTGGTCATTTTCGGCGCGAAAGGCGACCTGGCGCGCCGGAAACTGCTGCCTTCCCTGTATCAGCTTGAGAAAGCCGGCCAGATCCATCCGGATACCCGGATCATTGGGGTGGGGCGCGCGGACTGGGATAAAGAAGCTTATACCCACGTCGTGCGTGAGGCGCTGGAAACCTTCATGAAGGAAAAAATTGATGAAGGCTTGTGGGATACGCTGAGCGGCCGTCTGGATTTTTGTAATCTTGACGTTAACGATACGCCTGCGTTCAGTCGCCTGGGCGATATGCTGGATCAAAAAAACCGTACCACCATTAACTATTTTGCGATGCCGCCCAGCACGTTTGGCGCTATTTGCAAAGGGTTAGGGGAGGCTAAACTCAACGCCAAACCGGCGCGTGTCGTGATGGAGAAACCGTTGGGTACTTCGTTGGCGACCTCGCGTGAGATTAACGATCGGGTCGGCGAATACTTTGAAGAGTGCCAGGTGTATCGTATCGACCACTATCTGGGCAAAGAAACGGTTCTCAACCTGCTGGCTCTGCGTTTTGCCAACTCGTTATTCGTTAATAACTGGGATAACCGCACTATCGATCACGTTGAGATTACCGTAGCGGAAGAGGTGGGGATTGAAGGGCGCTGGGGATACTTTGACCAGGCCGGTCAGATGCGCGATATGATCCAGAACCACTTGCTGCAAATTCTCTGCATGATTGCCATGTCACCGCCGTCTGACCTGAGCGCCGACAGTATTCGCGATGAAAAAGTCAAAGTGTTGAAATCGCTGCGCCGTATTGATCGCTCCAACGTGCGTGAAAAAACGGTTCGTGGTCAATACACCGCGGGCTTTGCGCAGGGGCAAAAGGTGCCGGGCTATCTGGAAGAAGAGGGCGCGAATAAAAGCAGCAACACCGAAACTTTCGTCGCGATCCGCGTCGACATCGATAACTGGCGTTGGGCGGGCGTGCCATTCTATCTGCGCACCGGCAAGCGTCTGCCAACCAAGTGCTCTGAAGTCGTGGTTTATTTCAAGACGCCTGAACTGAACCTCTTTAAAGAGTCCTGGCAAGACCTGCCGCAGAACAAATTGACGATTCGCCTGCAGCCGGATGAAGGCGTGGATATTCAGGTGCTTAACAAAGTACCGGGGCTGGATCATAAGCATAATCTGCAGATCACGAAGCTTGATCTGAGCTACTCCGAGACCTTTAATCAGACGCACCTGGCGGATGCATATGAGCGCCTGCTGCTGGAAACGATGCGTGGCATTCAGGCGCTGTTTGTCCGCCGTGACGAAGTGGAAGAAGCCTGGAAGTGGGTGGACTCCATTACCGAAGCATGGGCGATGGACAACGACGCGCCGAAGCCGTATCAGGCGGGCACCTGGGGACCGGTAGCGTCCGTGGCGATGATTACCCGTGACGGTCGTTCGTGGAATGAGTTTGAGTAAATTTGCCACTCACTCTTAGGTGGTATTTTACCGGTAACATGATCTAACACAGATTGTAGAATCATTTTTGCACTTTTAAGCCTCGTGTGGATTCACCTGCGAGGCTTTTTTTATTACACTGCCTGAAACGATTTTGCCCCATTATCCCCGGACATCATGTATTTCACTGTCTTTCCACATTGATGAAACGCATGGTAAACCCGGTAGCCGGACAGATAAATTTCAGGAGCCTCTATGAATCCTAATTTGTTACGCGTAACACAGCGCATTGTCGAACGCTCGCAGCAGACCCGAAAAGCCTATCTTGCCCGCATTGAGCAGGCGAAAACCGCCACGGTCCACCGATCTCAACTGGCCTGCGGCAACCTGGCGCATGGCTTCGCCGCCTGTCAGCCAGAGGACAAAGCCTCGCTGAAAAGTATGTTGCGCAATAATATCGCCATCATTACCTCCTACAATGACATGCTCTCTGCGCATCAACCGTATGAACATTATCCGCAGATTATTCGTCAGGCCCTGCATTCCGTGAATGCGGTAGGTCAGGTCGCAGGCGGCGTACCGGCAATGTGCGATGGCGTTACGCAAGGGCAGGATGGCATGGAGTTGTCATTACTCAGCCGCGAAGTGATAGCGATGTCGGCAGCAGTAGGCCTTTCTCACAATATGTTTGACGGCGCGTTATTCCTCGGCGTATGCGACAAAATTGTTCCGGGGCTGGCGATGGCCGCGCTCTCTTTTGGTCATTTACCCGCGATTTTTGTTCCGTCAGGCCCGATGGCGAGCGGCCTGCCGAATAAAGAAAAAGTCCGTATTCGTCAGCTATATGCGGAAGGAAAAGTAGACAGAATGGCGCTGCTGGAGTCGGAAGCCGCCTCTTACCATGCGCCGGGCACCTGTACATTTTACGGCACCGCCAACACCAACCAGATGGTGGTGGAGTTTATGGGAATGCAGTTGCCGGGTTCCTCGTTTGTGCATCCGGATGCGCCGCTGCGCGAGGCATTGACTGCCGCTGCCGCACGTCAGGTAACACGTCTTACCGGCAACGGCAATACGTGGATGCCGCTCGGTAAAATGATCGACGAAAAAGTCGTGGTGAACGGCATTGTCGCGCTGCTGGCTACCGGCGGTTCCACCAACCACACCATGCATCTGGTTGCAATGGCGCGCGCGGCGGGCATTCTGATCAACTGGGATGACTTCTCGGATTTGTCGGAAGTGGTTCCGTTGATGGCGCGTCTGTACCCGAACGGTCCGGCGGACATTAACCACTTCCAGGCGGCGGGCGGCGTACCGGTATTGATGCGTGAGCTGCTCAATGCCGGATTGCTGCACGAAGACGTTAATACTGTCGCAGGCTTCGGCCTGAAACGCTATACGCTGGAGCCCTGGCTCAACAACGGCGAGCTGGACTGGCGTGAAGGCGCGGAAAGGTCACTGGATAACGATGTCATTGCCTCTTTTGATAAGCCGTTCTCTCCTCACGGCGGTACTAAGGTGCTAAGCGGTAATCTGGGGCGCGCAGTAATGAAGACGTCTGCGGTACCGGTTGAAAACCAGATCATTGAAGCGCCTGCCATGGTATTTGAAAGTCAGCATGATGTGCTGCCTGCGTTTGACGCGGGCCTGCTTGACCGGGATTGTGTCGTTGTCGTGCGTCATCAGGGACCAAAAGCGAATGGAATGCCAGAATTACATAAACTCATGCCGCCACTTGGTGTATTATTGGACCGCCGTTTCAAAATCGCGTTAGTTACTGATGGACGACTTTCAGGCGCTTCGGGTAAAGTGCCTTCAGCTATCCACGTAACGCCGGAAGCCTACGATGGCGGTTTACTGGCAAAAGTGCGCGATGGCGACATCATTCGCGTGAATGGGCAGACAGGTGAGTTAACCCTGCTGGTCGACGAGGCGGAACTTGCCGCTCGTCAGCCTCATATTCCGGACCTGAGCGCGTCGCGCGTCGGAACGGGGCGTGAGTTGTTTGGCGCGCTGCGCGAAAAGCTGTCGGGTGCGGAGCAGGGCGCAACCTGTATCACTTTTTAAGATGACACACTAGTAATCAGGCGAGAGAAGAATTCCGATGAAAAACTGGAAAACAAGTGCAGAAGCAATCCTGACCACCGGCCCGGTTGTCCCGGTCATTGTAGTCAATAAACTGGAGCACGCGGTGCCGATGGCTAAAGCGCTGGTGGCCGGGGGCGTTCGCGTTCTGGAAGTGACTTTACGTACGGCCTGCGCGATGGATGCTATTCGCGCTATCGCTAAAGAAGTACCGGAAGCGATTGTCGGCGCCGGAACCGTTCTCAATCCGCAGCAGTTGGCGGAGGTGACGGAAGCGGGCGCGCAGTTTGCGATTAGCCCGGGACTGACTGAGCCACTGCTGAAAGCCGCGACGGCAGGCACTATCCCATTGATTCCCGGTATTAGCACCGTTTCTGAACTGATGTTGGGCATGGACTATGGTCTGAAAGAGTTCAAATTCTTCCCGGCGGAAGCGAATGGCGGCACTAAAGCGTTGCAGGCGATTGCCGGTCCGTTCTCTCAGGTACGTTTCTGCCCAACTGGCGGCATCTCTCCGGCAAACTATCGTGACTATCTGGCGCTGAAAAGCGTGTTGTGCATCGGCGGTTCCTGGCTGGTGCCGGCCGACGCGCTGGAAGCGGGTGATTACGATCGCATCACCAAACTGGCGCGCGAAGCGGTAGAAGGCGCAAAGCAGTAAGCCGTTAAATGCCCGATGGCGCTTGCTTATCGGGCTTACGAGTGGCGATCAGGCAGGTCTGATAAAAATGCGCTAACGTCGCCATCAGGCGATGGCGCATTAGCCTTTTACCGTCACGCGGCTGGCGGCCTTTTTCGCTCTTATCACCGCTTCTTCAACGTTTTCACCTGTCGCTAACGCTACACCAAGACGACGAGTGCCGTCGATCTCAGGCTTACCAAACAGCCGTACCTGCACTCCGGCTCCTACCGCCGCGTGTACATTATCAAACGTCACATTTTGACTGGTAAGCTGCGGCAGAATCACGGCCGAGGCAGCGGGACCATACTGGCGAATAGCGCCTACGGGCATTCCCAGAAAGGCGCGCACATGCAGCGCAAACTCAGAGAGATCCTGAGAAATCAACGTGACCATTCCGGTATCGTGCGGGCGAGGGGAGACTTCGCTGAAAATGACTTCATCGCCACAGACGAAGAGTTCAACGCCGAACAGGCCATGACCGCCTAACGCCAGTACCACATGACGGGCAATCTCTTGCGCCCGCTTCAGCGCCAGTTCGCTCATCTGCTGTGGCTGCCAGGATTCGCGATAGTCACCATCTTGCTGACGATGACCGACCGGCGCGCAGAAATGCACGCCATCGACGGCGCTAACGGTGAGCAGCGTAATTTCAAAATCAAATTTAACCACGCCTTCCACAATCACGCGACCCGCGCCAGCGCGTCCGCCCTGTTGAGCATACTCCCATGCCTGCGCGAGCTGTTCGGCCGAGCGGATAAAGCTCTGGCCTTTGCCGGAAGAGCTCATGACCGGTTTGACGATGCAAGGAAAACCCACTGCGGCTACCGCATCATGAAAACTGGCCTCACTGTCGGCAAAGCGATACGTCGATGTCGGCAGACCTAATTCTTCTGCGGCCAGGCGACGGATCCCTTCGCGGTTCATTGTGAGCTGCGTTGCACGAGCGCAAGGCACAACATTCAGCCCTTCGCCCTCCAGCTCGCGCAGCGTATCGGTGGCGATCGCTTCTATTTCCGGCACGATATAATGCGGTTTTTCCTCTGTAATCACATGACGTAGCGCCTCGCCGTCCAGCATATTAATGACGTGTGAACGGTGAGCCACATGCATGGCGGGAGCATCAGGATAGCGATCGACGGCGATAACCTCGATCCCCAGGCGTTGGCATTCAATCGCCACCTCTTTTCCCAATTCTCCTGCCCCTAATAACATCACCCGCGTTGCTGCCGGACGCAGCGCAGTGCCTAATAGCGTCATATTTCTGTCCCCTTATTTACCTGCGCGCAGTATATACGAAAACGTTTGCGTATGTCTTTTCGAATAGATTGCTTTTCTTGCTGTCTTGCAATATACTGTATATAAACACAGGTAAATAAGGGGCTGCAAAATGGCGGTTGAAGTTAAATACGTAGTCATTCGCGAGGGTGAGGAGAAGATGTCATTTACCAGTAAAAAGGAAGCCGACGCCTGGGACAAAATGCTCGATACTGCCGATCTTCTTGATACCTGGCTTGAGCAGTCGCCAGTCGTGCTGGAAGATGGGCAGCGCGAAGCGTTGTCGCTGTGGCTGGCGGAACATAAAGAGGTGTTAAGCACGATCCTCAAAACCGGTAAGTTGCCTTCTCCGCAGGCGGTTGAAAAGGACGCCGCGAGTAAAACGAAAAAGCAAGCCGCCTGAACCCATACTTGCGCTCCCGGCGTTTTGTACCATGCTTTTCCTGAATCATTGTGCTAAGGAGAAAAGTATGAATAAAAGAGGAGCGTTGTTGAGCCTGCTGTTGTTATCCGCCAGCGTATCGGCATTTGCGGCATCCACCGAGAGTAAATCGGTTAAGTTTCCGCAGTGCGAAGGGCTGGATGCCGCCGGGATTGCGGCAAGCGTCAAGCGCGACTACCAGCAAAATCGTATCGTGCGGTGGGCAGACGACCAAAAAAAGGTCGGGCAGGTTGACCCGGTCGCGTGGGTTAATGTGCAGGACGTTGTAGGTCAAAATGATAAATGGACAGTTCCGCTAACCGTTCGCGGTAAAAGTGCCGATATTCATTATCAGGTTATCGTTGATTGCAAAGCCGGCAAGGCGGAATATAAGCCCCGCTAGCAGCGTAATTTGCGCTTCTTTTGCCGGAACAGACAATTCCTGACATCCCCTCAGGTACGCTTGACCATTATTGGTCTGTATTTGAGGGGTACTATGGCTAACTGGTTGAACCAATTACAATCACTTCTTGGGCAAAAAGGCGCTTCTGCATCGCCTTCCGGTGAACAGGGGTTAAATAAACTGCTGGTTCCCGGCGCGCTGGGCGGTCTGGCTGGACTGTTGGTCGCCAATAAGTCTTCGCGCAAATTATTAACCAAATACGGTACTGGCGCTTTGCTGGTGGGCGGCGGCGCGGTGGCGGGTTCCGTATTGTGGAATAAGTACAAAGATAAAGTACGCGCTGCGCATCAGGGGGAGCCGCAATTCGGCAGCCAAAGTACGCCGCTGGATGTTCGCACTGAGCGACTGATCCTGGCGCTGGTTTTTGCTGCAAAAAGCGATGGGCATATTGATGCCAAAGAACGCGCGGCGATTGAGCACCAACTGCGAGAATCAGGTGTGGAAGAGCAAGGGCGTGTGTTTATCGAGAAAGCTATTGAGCAGCCGCTTGATCCACAACGTCTGGCACAGGGCGTTCGCAATGAAGAAGAAGCCCTGGAAATCTACTTCCTGAGCTGCGCCGCCATTGATATTGACCACTTTATGGAACGTAGCTATCTGAATGCGTTAGGAGACGCGCTAAAAATTCCTCAAGAGGTTCGGGACGGTATCGAGCAGGACTTGCAGCAGCAAAAACAAGCGCTACCAGGCTGATAACCTGCCATTAAGTAACATGTTTCGCTTGCATCATGCGTGTCTTTTGCCACCCTTATAGGATGGATAGTTTACGTCATTCATGTTGCAGGATAGCGGCGAAGCAGTGACATCTCAGGCGCTTACCGAGGTGAGCGACCGGGACTACCATGCTACGCCGCTGTGTTTGCCGCGTGATATATAACAAATATTAACGCAAAAGAAAAAACGACATGTTGCCAAAAGCCAATCGAATTCCCTATGCCATGACCGTACATGGCGATACGCGCATTGATAATTATTACTGGCTGCGAGATGACACTCGCTCGCAGCCGGAAGTCCTTGATTACCTGCATCAGGAAAATGAGTATGGCCGGAAGGTCATGTCCTCTCAGCAGGCGTTACAGGACCGCATTCTAAAAGAAATTATCGATCGCATCCCGCCCAGAGAAGTTTCCGCTCCGTATGTGAAAAATGGCTATCGCTACCGTTATATCTATGAACCCGGCTGCGAATATGCCATCTATCAACGACAATCGGCGTTAAGCGAAGAGTGGGATGTGTGGGAAACCTTGCTCGATGCGAACCAGCGGGCCGCGCACAGCGAATTTTATACGCTCGGCGGACTTGCCATTACGCCGGATAATACCATCATGGCGCTGGCAGAAGATTATTTATCCCGTCGTCAGTATGGGTTGCGTTTTCGTAACCTCGAAAGCGGTAACTGGTATCCGGAACTGCTGGATAACGTTGCGCCTGAATTTGTCTGGGCCAATGATTCCCTGACCCTTTACTATGTGCGTAAGCATAAGAAGACGCTGCTGCCCTATCAGGTTTGGCGGCACACGATTGGCACTCCGTCATCGCAAGATGAACTGGTATATGAAGAGAAAGACGACACCTTTTATGTCAGCCTGCATAAAACCACTTCGCAGCATTATGTGGTAATTCATCTTGCCAGCGCCACCACTAGCGAAGTGCTATTACTTGACGCGGAACTGGCCGATGCCGAGCCGTTTTCATTCTTACCGCGCCGCAAAGACCACGAATATAGTCTCGATCACTATCAACATAAGTTTTACCTGCGCTCTAACCGGAACGGTAAAAACTTTGGGTTGTACCGTACCCGCGTGCGCAATGAAAACGCCTGGGAAGAGCTGATCCCTCCGCGCGAGCATATTATGCTGGAAGGGTTTACCCTGTTTACCGACTGGTTAGTAGTAGAAGAGCGTCAACGGGGGCTTACCAGCCTGCGGCAAATTAACCGTAAAACCCGTGAAGTGATAGGCATTGCCTTTGACGATCCGGCTTACGTGACGTGGCTGGCCTATAATCCCGAACCTGAGACCTCCCGGCTGCGTTACGGCTATTCTTCAATGACGACGCCAGATACCTTGTTTGAACTGGATATGGATACCGGAGAACGACGGGTACTTAAACAGACGGAAGTGCCTGGGTTTGATTCTGGCTGTTATCAGAGCGAACACCTGTGGATCACCGCACGCGACGGCGTCGAAGTGCCGGTATCGCTGGTTTATCATCAGAAGTATTTTCGTAAAGGGCAAAATCCGCTTCTGGTTTACGGCTACGGATCTTACGGTTCCAGTATTGACGCCGACTTCAGCAGCAGCCGACTGAGCTTGCTGGATCGTGGCTTTGTTTACGCAATCGTACACGTTCGCGGCGGCGGTGAGCTGGGGCAGCAGTGGTATGAAGATGGCAAATTCCTCAAAAAGCGGAATACTTTTAATGACTATCTTGATGCCTGCGATGCCTTATTAAAACTGGGTTACGGTTCGCCGTCGCTGTGTTACGGGATGGGCGGGAGCGCGGGCGGAATGCTAATGGGCGTCGCTATCAACGAACGCCCCGAGCTTTTCCACGGCGTTATTGCCCAGGTACCCTTTGTTGATGTATTAACCACGATGCTGGATGAGTCGATCCCACTAACGACAGGAGAGTTTGAAGAGTGGGGGAACCCGCAGGATATTGAGTATTATGACTATATGAAAAGCTATAGTCCTTATGACAATGTCAAAGCGCAGGACTATCCGCACCTGCTGGTGACGACAGGATTGCACGATTCCCAGGTGCAATACTGGGAGCCGGCGAAGTGGGTGGCAAAATTACGCGAGCTAAAAACGGACCAACGTCTGCTGCTGTTATGTACGGATATGGACTCCGGGCACGGTGGTAAGTCGGGGCGGTTTAAATCCTACGAAGGCGTTGCGCTGGAGTTCGCCTTTTTAATCGGCCTGGCGCAGGGAACCTTACATAGCGCATAGACGCGTGCCCGCAACGGCTTGTGAGCGTCGCGGGTTATTGTGATGTTCCATTGCTGCGTTGCTCGCCAGCCTGAACATCTTCCAGGTAGTGTTTAAGCGTCAGGCGAAGTTCCGGGCTCATATTATCAAGGTTATTAAAAAGCCAGCGTAAATAGCCCGGATCGCGTTTTGCGACTTCAGATACCGCCTTACCGCGGTATTTACCGAACGGGAAAGTGGTTAACAGCGCAGGACGGCCCGTGATATTGACCATTTCTTCTGCGGTCCAGCCGGTGGTTTGCATAATATCAATCAGCAAGGCGGCGGTGATATAGCAATCATAAAGCGCCCGGTGATGGTGCAGCCCCGGCGGCGTTTGTACGCTTAGTTTGCGCGATTTATAGAGCGCCATATTGCTGTATTTTATTCCCGGCCACAGGCGTCGCGACAACTTCATGGTACAGATCCACTCACCCGGCAATTCAGGTAATACGCGTCTGTCAAAACTGGCATTGTGAGCGACATACCACTCACTACCGTAATAAAGCGGTATGACATCTTCAATCCACGGCTTATCGGCGACCATGGCTTCGGTAATACGGTGTATCGCCATTGCCTGCGGCGTAATAGGGCGATCGGGGCGTATCAGGTGACTCATGGGATTGACAATGTTGCCATCAATGACATCTACAGAAGCTATCTCTACGATCCCGCCCTGCAGCCCGCAGGTTTCCGTGTCTATAATCCGCAACATGATTCATTCCTCACCGAAAGACCTTAGCGTAATGGAATGATATCGCCTTGCCAACCCTCGGTTGTGCGCAGGCCCGTCAGTAATAGCGAACCGCAATCGGCACGAACAATAAGTTGCCCGCTTTCATCCCACAGCGCGCTACTGCCACAGGCATTGGCCATCAGTACGGCCAGCGCATATTTATGCGAAAAACGTTGTAAGCGTGAGGTAGAAGCATGGAGTTCAGGTTCGTTAAGACATTGACTGGTTGTGAATAACGTAAATGAGGGATCTATATCACCACCTTCTGGCTGCTCATCCACCACGTTGATAGCGCTTCGCTGCCTGGCAATACAGGCGCCATGACTTTTGTGAAACATGAGCGGCGACGTTAGCCATGGGGCAAAAATAGCGATGCCTTTTACGAAGCGGCAGTTATGCTCAACAGGCATACCCACAATGATAGTCATATGGTGGGTATCGGCCGCATGAGTGAGCGGCTGTAAAAGCGCCTCGTCAGGCGGGGCGGGCAACGGTTTATTTCTTTCGTCGCAGCCTAATAGCGACAGCGACGGAAAGACCAGCAGTTCGCACTGTTGACGAGCCGCAAGCTCAATATATTCCAGATGATGGGCGACATGCTCCGCCGGCGAGGCGTTCAGGGGCGCATACTGCGCAGCAGCAATTTTCCAGGAGGACATAATGACTTCCTTTTCATAGTCTCTACAGCCATTCTAAAAAGCATAGGTTAAGAATCGCCTTATAATGTAGTCGTCTGCATGTAAGGAAGTGTAACGTTATATAATTTTTATTTAACTTTGGGTTCGTAAGGGAGTCGGGATAGTGATACGGAAGCCAGACGATGGGCAATCAGCCGCTCGCGAAACCAGGCGCGTAGATGCTCTGGCTGCTCACGTTCGACCGCCTCCGCGACAACAGGCATATTGTAGCGCTCTTTAAATGCCACCCCGGCTGCCGCCAGGTCCACATTGACTTTATCCATTTCCGCTTGTTCAAGCTGAGCCAGATTTGTTTTCATACGTGTCTCCTTTTTTGTTGCCGCCAGAAGGTACTAAGAGTCCGCGGTAATGGCAAGATGGAAATGATGATCCTCGACTCATTGATTGTTGAAGGTTATTCTTTGTAACGTAGGTATAACAAAAAGGAATAGTGAATATGGCTTCTTCTGCACCATCGCGACGTTTAGCTTTAGTGCTGCTGGCATCGACATTTGCGACGCCAGCGGCCTGGGCACATGCGCACCTGACGCATCAGTATCCAGCGGCGAATGCTGCCGTTACGGCCTCGCCACAGGCGCTGACTCTGAATTTTTCTGAAGGGATTGAGCCAGGGTTCAGCGGCGCAACCATTACTGGCCCTCAGCAAGAGCTCATCAAAACGCGCCCGGCAAAGCGAAATGAACAGGATAAAACGCAGTTGATTATCCCGCTTGAGCAGCCGTTAAAATCTGGCGCTTACACGGTAGACTGGCACGTTGTGTCGGTGGATGGACATAAAACAAAAGGGAAATACACCTTCAGCGTGAAATAAATGATGCTGACATTCGTCTGGATAACTCTCCGATTTATTCATTTTGCTAGTTTGATGCTGGTCTACGGCTGCGCGCTTTACGGCGCCTGGCTGGCACCCGCATCAATTCGTCGTTTAATGACGCGTCGATTTTTACATCTGCAACGACATGCCGCCGCCTGGAGCGTTATCAGCGCGGCTTTTATGCTGGCAATTCAGGGCGGACTGATGGGTGGCGGCTGGCCCGATGTTTTTTCCGTCTCTGTGTGGGGCGCGGTACTGCAAACCCGCTTTGGCGCGGTCTGGATATGGCAAATTATCCTCGCGCTGGTCACGCTGGCGGTGGTAGTCATTGCGCCGGTAAAAATGCAACGACGGCTTCTTATTCTCACCGTTGCTCAGTTTATCCTGCTGGCAGGCGTTGGACATGCGACGATGCGCGACGGTGTAGCGGGAACATTACAGCAGATTAACCATGCTCTGCATTTACTCTGTGCCGCAGCCTGGTTTGGTGGGCTGTTGCCAGTGGTTTATTGTATGCGCATGGCTCAGGGACGCTGGCGTCAACATGCTATTAGCGCCATGATGCGTTTTTCTCGTTATGGTCACTTTTTTGTGGCGGGCGTATTGCTCACAGGCATTGGCAACACGCTATTTATCACGGGATTTACCGCCATCTGGCAGACCACCTATGGACAGTTGCTTTTGTTAAAATGTGCGCTGGTGGTGCTTATGGTAGCAATTGCGCTGACGAATCGGTATGTTCTCGTACCACGTATGCGACAGGAAAATCCCCGGACTGACCTATGGTTTGTCAGGATGACGCAAATTGAATGGGGAGTTGGAGGCATAGTTCTGGCGATCGTCAGCCTGTTTGCAACCCTCGAACCTTTCTGATGGACTGGCATAACGAATGAAAAAAATACTCTTTCCGGCGCTTCTGCTGGCCACTTCGGGCGTAGCGTTGGCGGCGCCGCAGGTGATTACCGTAAGTCGTTTTGAAGTAGGAAAAGACAAGTGGGCGTTTAATCGGGAAGAGGTCATGTTGACCTGTCGGCCTGGCCAGGCGCTCTATGTGATCAACCCCAGTACGCTGGTGCAGTATCCCTTGAATGCCATTGCCGAACAGCAAGTAGCGGAGGGTAAAACGCGCGCTCAGCCTATTGCCGTCATTCAAATCGATAACCCGGCGAAGCCCGGTGAGAAAATGAGTCTGGCGCCGTTTATCGAACGTGCGCAAAAGCTTTGTGATCCATCCAATAGCTGACTGATTTTTAATAAAAAACCGTAAACCTTCACGAAAAGGCTTACGGTTTTTTTATCTCTGATGACAGACAATACGCCAGGTTTTTTCAATCACCTTCGTCACAAACTGGAAAACCTGGCGTCGTCATCTATTCTTAAAGGGCAAGGCGATTTAGCCTGCATTAATGCCAACTTTTAGCGCACGGCTCTCTCCCAAGAGCCATTTCCCTGGACCGAATACAGGAATCGTATTCGGTCTCTTTTTATTTAGATTATAAATCAATGGGTTATGTGTTTCCCCTCGAAATTCCTCGAAATTTCCTCGAATTTCTGTATTCCGGTCTTTTTGGTTATATCACATCCAAATCCAGTTTAACATTTCTTTTACAACAAAATCAGAGCATCACGTAAGCTTTATTATCGCGTTCATCGAGATAGAGTTTCGTGGTGTTCTCTGAGGTGTGGCCCAGGAGTTTTTGAGCGAATTCCTCGCCGAGTTCGTCTTTGTACAGCCGACCAGCCAGGCTACGGATCTCGTGAAATGTCGGTGGGTTATCACTACATTTAACGTCTGAAATTTTTCTGGCTTTTACAAATTTCTTTGTCAGCCCATCCGGGTGAATATTCCCGGTCGGGCTATTTTTCCTGATTCCTGCACTGATCATGAAATCAGTTCTGCTTACCAGCCGGCAGCGATCGATAACCGTTCCCGGACGTAACCCTGGCACCTCAAGGGTCAGGGATCTGCCTGCCAAAATTGAACGCCCGGGCGCTGATGCCGGATGATCTGGTCATCGTAGAAAGCGCCCCTGAAAAAATCGACACCTTTAGCTGCAAAATGACAGTCCCGCCATCCGGTCATCATAACGGATTTTTCTTCTGCACCTACTGAAGCCCGCCATGGCAGGACGACCATGAATCCGTCGATAACCTTATTGTGAAATTAAGACCAGGGAAAGAGGATGTCCGCCAGACAGACATTATTTGTAAATTTATAAAGGTTTTTTATTATGCCCTTGCATGTTGGACGCGGATGTCTTCCCGCCACAATTACTAATCTTCGTATTAACTGTATAGCCCAATCTGCAACCCCGCCTGAAATGAGCTTATGGGAAAAAATTAAGGAGTTTTTCTGCTCAACGCACCAGACTGAAGCGCAGGAATGTATCTGGACGATTTGCCACCCTTCGGTCGGAACGACGCGGGAGGATGTAGTCAGCAGATTTGAACAGCTCAGGATGCTCGTGTATGCCGGATACGAGGAAAGCATTCACTCCGGCCGCCACGGGGAAAGCCACTTCTGTATCCTGGATGCAGACAACCAGGAGATATTGTCGGTCACCCTTGATGACGCCGGGAACTATACCGTGAATTGCCAGGGGCACAATGAAACATATCGCTTCACCATGGACATAGAACAGGGAGAGGAATGTACAGAACATGCGGAAGGGGCATCCGGGACACTCCAGGTATCCCCCCTTCCGGCTCCGGCGGCTCCACAGACACCAGCAGAGTATGATGCTGTCTGGTCAGAATGGAAGGGAGCTGCGCCAGCAGAAGAGTTACGCGGTCGTGCTGCGACGGTACAGAGAATATGTACCTGCCTGAATAACGGCAGTCGAGAGCTTAATGTGGGAGAGTCAGGCCTTACCGCCTTACCAGACCGTTTACCAGCGCATATAACAACATTGGTTATTCCTCATAATAATTATCTGACCAGCCTGCCGACGCTGCCGTCAGGACTGGAGGTGCTTACTGTCGAAGATAACCAACTGACCAGCCTGCCGCCGTTGCCGTCAGGACTGGAGGTACTTACTGTCGAAGATAACCAACTGACCAGCCTGCCGCCATTGCCGGCAGGACTGGTGGTGCTGACGGTATCAGGTAACCAACTGACCAGTCTGCCGCCGTTGCCGGCAGGACTACAGACGCTGTCGGTAGCAGGTAACCAACTGACCAGCCTGCCGCCGTTGCCGGCAGGACTACAGATGCTGTTGGTAGCACGTAACCAACTGACCAGCCTGCCGCCGTTGCCGGCAGGACTACAGATGCTGTCGGTAGCAGGTAATCAACTGACCCGCCTGCCGCCGTTGCCGGCAGGACTACGGAGGCTGTTGGTAGCAGGTAACCAACTGACCAGCCTGCCGCCGTTGCCGGCAGGACTACAGGTGCTGTCGGTATCAGATAATCAACTGACCAGCCTGCCGCTGTTGCCGGCAGGACTGGAGTTGCTGACGCTCGATCGCAATCCACAACTGGCCCGCCTGCCGCCGTTGCCGGAAGGACTACAGACGCTGTCGGTTGATGCTAACCCACAGTTGACCCGCCTGCCGGCGCTGCCGTCAGGCCTACAACGGTTGTATGCCCGCAATAACCAACTGACCCGCCTGCCGGAAAGCATCACGGGTCTGTCTTCAGAGGCAAGCGTAAATCTGTATGGCAATCCTCTGTCTGAACGCACTCTGCAGGCGCTGCGGAATATCACCAGCGCGCCTGGCTATTCAGGCCCCAGGATACTATTCGATATGGCGGGGGCCTCCGCCCCCCGGGAAGCCCGGGCACTGCACCTGGCGGCCGCTGACTGGCTGGTGCCTGCCCGGGAGGGGGAACCGGCTCCTGCAGACAGATGGCATATGTTCGGACAGGAAGATAACGCTGCTGCCTTCAGCCTCTTCCTGGACAGACTGGGTGAGACGGAAAACTGCATAAAGGACGCGGGGTTTAAGGCACAGATATCGTCCTGGCTGGTACAACTGGCTGGAGATGAGGCGCTGAGAGCAAAAACCTTTGCCATGGCAACAGAGGCAACAGCAAGCTGCCAGGATCGGGTCACACTTGCTCTGCACCAGATGAAGAACGTACAACTGGTACATGATGCAGAAAAAGGGGAATACGATAATAACCTCGCGGCGCTGGTTGCCACGGGGCGTGAGATGTTCCGTCTGGGAAAACTGGAACAGATTGCCCGGGAAAAGGTCAGAACGCTGGCTCTCGTTGATGAAATTGAGGTCTGGCTGGCGTATCAGAATAAGCTGAAGAAATCACTCGGGCTGACCAGCGTGACGGCAGAAATGCGTTTCTTTGGCGTATCCGGCGTGACGGTTTCAGACCTTCAGGCTGCGGAGCTTCAGGTGAAAGCCGCTGAAAAAAGCGAGCTCAGGGAGTGGATACTGCAGTGGGGGCCGTTACACAGCGTGCTGGAACGCAAATCGCCGGAACGCGTTAACGCGCTTCGTGAAAAGCAAATATCGGATTATGAGGAAACGTACCGGATGCTGTCTGACACAGAGCTGAGACCGTTTGGGCTTGTCGGTAATACCGATGCAGAGCGCACTATCGGAGCAAGAGCGATGGAGAGCGCGAAAAAGACATTTTTGGATGGCCTGCGACCTCTTGTGGAGGAGATGCTGGGTAGCTATCTAGCGCCTTAACTGAACATGATATTCACCGCGCCAGGCGAATGGGGGACGTTGTACTTCGCCGGGCAGGGGATGCCGCAACAGTGGGCTATGAAGCGAGAAATGCTTTCGCCTCGGTACACCACCCGCTATGAAGACCTGCTTCGTCCTGATGTTCAGGACATCCTGATTGCCTGTGTGGATGGTCTGAAGGGCTTCCCGGGTGCGATAAACAGCGTCTTCCCGCAGACCCATATCCAGCTGTGCATCATTCATATGGTGCGTAACAGCCTGAAATACGTGTCCTGGAAAGACTACAAAGCCGCCACCAGCGGCCTCAGGCCCGGCCGAAGAGGCGGTACTGATGGCGATGGATGCGTTCGCGAAAGTCCGGGACGATAAATATCCGCAAATCAGCAAAAGCTGGCGTGCGCACCGGGAAAACCTCAATACGCTCTTCAGTTATCCGCCGGATATCCGCAAGGCCATCTATACGACAAACGCAATCGAATCCCTGAACTGCGTGATCCGTGCCGCGATTAAGAAACGCAAGGTGTTCCCAACGGATGACTCAGTACGAAAAGTTATTTATCTGGCAATCAAGGATGCGTTAAAAAAATGGAGTATGCCGATCCAGAACTGGCGGCTGGCGATGAGCCGTTTTATTATCGAGTTCGGTGACCGCCTGAGCGATCACCTTTAATAACTGGGCAGTTACACAGAATTACTGACAGGCTCATTCTTTTGTGTTGCACCTCTCTGTTTCTATTGTTTTAGATAGCCATAAGAGCTCCGTTGCTGAGAGTTTTAGTCGTGGGGTTCTTTCTTCTGCACCGGGTGGGCGCATTTCATAACTGCAGGACCATCTGCTGAATACTGTATAGCACTGTATATCGCATGTTGTTGAGGTCAGTGTGCAATTCCTCGGTACTGGCTTGTTCTGTATAGGTCCGGAGATTTCTGGGTAGTGTCCTTTTGGGCCTGAACATATGTGTTTGATTGAAAATGGCATCGTGTTTTATCCTTTACGCTGTGAAATGTTGTTTTGTGCTCTTCTGTTGTGATTGGTGATGTGACGGGATCGTCCATGCACCCTTCCTTTTATTGACGGCGTATCAGTCCATTGATGCCATGCTTGCTTAATTTGTCCAGCATCAGCAAGCCGTCGTTTTCTTTCTGCTGCAATTCAAGCAACTTAAAGCGTATTTCGTTAAGTAAAGGTTTAATGACTCCGCGCTTGCGAACCACCTTTTTGATAACGTCTTTTTCGAAGTATAAACGGCAGAAGTGATTTTCATAATTCGCCTACACTCTTCACCCTGCGCTGGCAAATCTTCAACGCTGAAAGGCTGGGGAGAAGGGCGTCCAGTTGCTGAACGGAGAGCGAACCATACGCCCTGATTCCACGCGTTATCAAACTTCATGCCGTGGTTATCATCCAGACAAGGCGCTTGAGGTTGCTCATGTCTTTTGGGGAAAAAGGTTCGGTGGTGGGTACTGGATATCCTGGATCGGGAAGTGGGTTCCACTGGTGCCAAATACAGTGGGCTGGTAAACCGGGTGGATACCTCAAATCCTGACAGGCCAGAGCATCAGCCTGATAAAATCGTATTACTGATTTCTAACCAGTGGCACATTAATTGTACCAGCTCAGACTCCAACTGACAGTTTGCTTTAAGCGAGTTATAGTCATTCGCACCCTGAGAATTACACTTTAAGTGATTCAGGGTATGCGCTTACTGGTTACGAATATTGAGCGAGAATCACGTGATGATCGCCGCTTTTCTTTCGAGCCAGTGGGTGCTCCACGTTCGCTAACGAATACTCAGGGCATGCAGATAAACTGCTGGCTATATTTCTTTCGAAGAGCGTGGAATGCATACCAATCCCCGATAAAAAGGAGTTGGTGATGACTGCGACTAATCAATTTGCTGCGCACGTTGGTCTGGACTGGGCAGATAAAAAGCACGATGTCTGTGTTCAGTTTAAAAACGGTGAACGCACATTCCATGTGATTGAACATACGCCGGAAGCACTTGATGTCTGGCTTACCGAGTTACACCAGAAGGTAAAAGGCAGGATCGCTATCGCCGTTGAGCTGAAGAAAGGTCCCGTGGTGTATGCTCTTCAGAAATATCCATTTATCACCGTTTTCCCCGTCCACGCTTTGTCCCTGGCTCGTTACCGGCAGGCCTTCTCGCCCAGCGGCGCTAAAGATGACCCGCAGGATGCCGAGCTGGCATTAGAGTTAATGCTGCGTTATCCCCAAAAGATAAAAGCCATTGAACCCGACAATGCGGATATCCGGTTACTCCAGCAACTGGTTGAGCAGCGCCGTCAGCTGGTTGAAGATAAACGCCGTTTTGTGAACCGGATAATCAACACACTTAAACAGTATTATCCTCAGCCACTGGAGTGGTTCTCACATCGGGGTAGCTTACTATTGTGTGAGCTGATTATCCGGTGGCCCAGTCTGCAACAACTGAAACGAGCGAGGCGCGACACGATCCGCAACTTTCTGAATGCCAAAGGTGGCCGCGCAATGGCTCTTACCGAGCAACGTGTTGCGAGTATTGATAACGCGATCCCATTGACTACAGACCCGAGCGTTATAGAGGCTAATGCTTTGATGGCAACAGCACTGGCGACACAAATTAAAGTCGTGAGTGAAATCATCAAAACCTATGACGAACGAATCGAAGCGTTGTTTGACACATTGCCAGATGCGGAGCTGTTCAAATCACTTCCGGGCATGGGGCCGTGTATGGGCCCACGAATGCTTGCTGCACTTGGTGATAACCGTGACCGGTTTAACAGCGCTGAAGAAATTCAAAACTACGCAGGTATTGCACCGGTGACAGAACGAAGTGGCCAGAAATCCTGGGTTCACTGGCGATGGCAGTGTGCCAAGTTCGTCAGGCAAACCTTTGTTGAATGGGCTGCCAAGACGGTTAATTCATCATACTGGGCCAGACTGTATTATCAGGGCCTCAGAGAGAAGGGCAAATCTCATCAGTCTGCGATCCGGGCACTGGCGTTCAAATGGATAAGGATCATTTACCGCTGCTGGAAGGCCAGAACCCAGTACGATGAAGCAAAATATTTGCTGGCTCTCGAAGCGCGCCACTCGCCCTTACTGAAGCCATAAAAAGCTTGTCGAATGTCTCAGGGCGTGAAGCGGACGTGACCTGTCCCGCAGGAGTAAAAATAAACTTTCTATTGATACATTTAATTAACTTATTTATAACGTTATATTCCAAATGCAAACTTGTTCAATTGGATATGTATGGACATTCAAATTACACATCAAGTTACTGAATTTGATAAAGAAGAACTATTAGCCGGATTAAGAAGCTACAATGCTCAGTTCGTCGATTTTAGTAAAAATGGGCAGCTTGGGGTCTACTGCAGAAACGAAAGCGGCGAAATGGTAGGCGGATTAATTGCTGACAGAAAAGGTCCGTGGCTTTGCATCGACTATCTTTGGGTAAGTGAATCTGCAAGGAGCCGCGGTCTGGGGAGTCAACTTATGGAGATGGCCGAAAAAGAAGGTTTGCGGAAAGGCTGTGTTCATGGACTTGTAGATACCTTTAGCTTCCAGGCTCTCCCTTTTTATGAAAAACAGGGTTATATACTTCAAATGTCGCTACCGGACTTTCCTAAAGTAGGTTCGCAAAGGCATTATTTAATTAAGCCCGGTTTATAGCTTTGCTGCATTTGAATACCCATAGCTTTATGAAAGCTGCAATCTGGTGGCTTTATAATATATCGTACTGGTGGCCTGTACACACCATGATCAGCGTCCGCTTCTGGCACAGGGCGGACAGTCAGATTAGGTTTGGCGCTGTGCCATAGATATGTCAGCTCACATTTGTGCTAATGCGCATTAATTATCTAAACCAGTTATTAACCACTTCCTCAAACCGCTGGGTTACTTTTTCTCACGGGAATTTCTCTTCCACACAACGTTGTCCATGTAAGGCAATATTGTTTAAATCAGGGGATGCCAGCGCTTTATTAATGTCCCTGGCAATGGTCTCCGGGGTCATTGGCTCCTGCAAATGGAAGCCGGTATCCCCCTCTTTTACGAGCTCAGTCATCCCGCCGCGTGTACTGACCAGTACAGGCTTTCCTGCCCCATTGCTTCAATTGCAACCATGCAGAACGGTTCCTGGAATTGAAAGGGAATAACAACCAGAACTGCTAACGAATAGTAATTGTATATCTCTTCAGGCGTTACACCTTCAACCATATGACAGTGTGGTTTTAGCCGTTTTGCTAATTCCCGCACCTCACGCTGATAGGTTGCTTTTTCACCTTTACTTTTACTCATATAGTTACCAACGACAACTAACTCTATATCGTTGCGTTCCTTGAGGAGTTGTTCGAACGCCTGTAAAAGCAAAGTCACTCCCTTATCCGGTGATATACGGCCTGCAAAGAAAATCGTTTTTTCTCCGGAGTTATTCCCAGGTCAGACTTTTGCAGTGGTACAGCGTTTTTCTGATAGACCTCCAGGTCAATACCATTAGGGACGATAGCGATATCAGCATCCGGCAGGTACGCCTGATAATGCTTCTTCAAAAACATGCTGGGGACGATCGTTTTAACGTTTTGATCTAACCCATCAGGTTCGAAAGCATTATGCATATGCATAACCATTTTTGCCTTTGGGGCTCTTTTGCGGATCTGGCGGTACAGCTTTATGCTGTTATGAACGATGATTACACTATCATCGGTAACGTTAAAGTCTTTTGCAATATTCAGAATGCGCTGTGAGTAGGGGAGCGGGTCAAGGCGAGTCCACTTCTGAAAGAGGCGCTTATAGAGTCTTCTGAAACCTATGCGATGAACAGAACAATGGTCATTTACCTTTAAAAAATCACTATAACCTTCATTCTTAATACAAGCGATTCTGTTTGGTAGTTTTTGTTTGCCGTGCAACTTGGTACATCCATATCTCTACTGCGGCTGCACCACGCGGTGGTATGGAGAAAATTGGTGTAACCGTAAGCACTAATTTATCGATCATTGTAACTCCGTAAATCTTGTTGAGTTTTTACTCAACGAGGCGACTGCGCCTGACACTTCGTATTAACATTGCAGATAATTCTTATTTCATACGTAACAGATAAAAAACATGAACCAACTCACAACTTCGTTAGCTATTAATATTCTTGCTATGTACTTATTGGGGTATGCGAACCTTTCGACTTTTACACTGATGATGGCCGCAGCGATGTGCTCAATGAACTAGCTGGTTTGCAGTACCTCACTACCTGGCGGTAGGATGACGGTGGTTAGTTCGAAGAAGTTGCGGAAAACTCAATAGAATACAAGCAATAAAGTGGATTCTTGCAGTGTCCCGGTATAATGATAGCTGCCTGAATCATTGGTATATTTAACAGCAGGCCCTCGCTTTTTCGCTTAAAATCTGTTTTTTGTCACAAGCGGCAAGTGTTTAACATTTTCTCAGATTATAGATTAGCGTGCTAGCTAAAGATGTCGAGTGTGGGATGTGACATCTGGTGAACTTATAAAACTCCATAGCTAGTTAAGAACGAAATCGTTATTCGTTAAAAAAACGTTATTATTCATGCGGTCAGGAGAGCTAATAATAAGAGGAAAACTTGCCCGAAATCTGCCCGAATTAAAACGGAAAAAGTGATAACTAATTGAATCTATTAGAACGCAACGGAACGTATTTCAGACGATAAAATAGTGGTTTTTTGTTTAACTATATGAATTTAAAGTGAATTTTTATTTTTGGCGAGAACAGGAATCGAATTCGGTCTCTTTTTGTTTCCATTGTAAATCAATGGGTTATGTGTTTCCCTTCGAAATTTCCTCAAATTTCTGTATTCCGGTCTTTTTGGTTAGATCACATCCAAATCCGGGTTAACATTTCTTTTACAGTAAAATCAGAGCATCACGTAAGCTTTATTATTGCGTTCATCGAGATAGGGTTTCGTGGTGTTCTCTGAGGTGTGGCCCAGTAGTTTTTGAGCGAATTCCTCGCCGCGTTCGTCTTTGTACAGCCGACCAGCCAGGCTACGGATCTCGTGAAATGTCGGTGGGTTATCACTGAATTTAACACCTGAAATTTTTCTGGCTTTTACAAATTTCTTTGTGAGCCCATCCGGGTGAATATTCCCGGTCGGGCTATTTTTCCTGATTCCTGCACTGATCATGAAATCGGTTCTGCTTACCAGCCGGCAGCGATCGATAACCGTTCCCGGACGTAACCCTGGCACCTCAAGGGTCAGGGATAGGGGAATAGCTATTTTCATTCCGGTTTTAATTTGAGTTACGTATAAGCGGTTGTCAAAAACATCATTAAATTTCATGTTTACGATATCCTCCCTACGTTGACCTGTAACGAGTGCTAAATCCATCGCGAGAGGGAACCATGAGGGCATATGCTCGTGTAGCATTATAAACCTCTATTCGCAAGCGCTCCCTTGCAACTTCAATTTTTGGTACCTTGGCTTTTTCAACCGGATTCAGTGTTATTCTTCCTTCTACAACAGCTTCACAAAACATGTCAGATAGTACAGACCTCGTCGCCCCCGCCATCGTGTTTTTACCTTCCGCGATCCATAGCTCAAGAAATTCTGCAACATGACGCGTGCTTACTTCTGCCAGAATCATTTCTCCTAATCCGGGCAGTCCGTTTACGGGCCGTAAGTAACGAAGCTTAATGTAAATGTTAGATCGTATGCGCCTGTTAGGGGCTGCGGGTAAGATAGCCTTACAGACGCATCTGAAAAACCTCCGGCTATGCCGGAGAATATTTATTTACAAAAATCTTACTTCTTATCTTCCTTACTAAGGATACAAGAACTAATGGGAAAACTATACCGAATGAAAGATATGTTATTGTTTCAATGATTGACCCATTAGATGGGCCGTCAATGCGATGAAGATCATCAATTTGCTTGAGCCCTACAATGGTTAATAGAAGAGTTGCTATCTTGAAAAAGAAGAAGTGCATAGCGAGGATGTGTACTGTATTCTCGCCTATTGTTGTGAAAAATCTAACGAGTATGTTAGATTTTATGTGGTAAGAAATACCAATTACGAGAGAAATGCTAATAAGCGATAAAAAGATAAAGCAATACGGATCAATGCTTCCGTATAAATACATAGTTGGCCGTATTACAATGTAACTAAGGACTATGACGATTAGCGCTGGCAGCATAGCATTTATGCTGCTCAAGGATTTGAATCCAAATTTTTTAAATATATAGCCTATGTAGAAAAACGGCAAATAGACAAAGTATTGTGCGTTTGGAATGTGAGTGTTTATGTAGGGATTATTAGCAATTGCATTACTTTTTACAATCCACCAACCAATGAAGAATAAAATTAAAACTGAAGATCCAATTAGCAGTTTATTTTCTTTAACCACTCTATTTAGCCAATAAAAAACAAACTGCATTAAAATCAATACTGGTATGAACTACATTGCACCTGCCAGTGCTTCAGATGGTATTGTTATAGACCGTATAAATGCTGTGACATAATCAGTAGGTGAGTAATAAATGTAATTTGTAGGTTGTAACCCAAACTCAGTAAGTAAATTATGCGCCGATATGATTATCGCAGAATAAATAAGGTACTGACAAATAAGCTTTGATCTGCTTTTTAAAAATTTACTAAATCTGTCAGCATACTTGTCGTAATGAAAGAAATAACCCGATAGCAGAAAAAATCCGGCAACTTGATAGTAATAGTATACCTCCCCAAATGGGAAATTTGCAATGTGTCCAGCAACAACAGACAGCATCATAATTCCCTTGGCTATATCAAGACTTCTGTCTCTGTTGCTTCTTACAGATGGAGTTTGCAATAATTCTGGCGTTAGATTGTGCATGTCGTACAAAAAGTGAATTAATCAGTGCGAGAAATTTAACATATTACACTGGAAAAGAAAAACAACTTACCACTTGTGAGCAAAACCATCGCGCCAGAAAATTTACAAACATAAAAACCGTCTCTGCATTACAAACTTAGGAACGAGGGGGCTAAGGAGAACCCAGCATATGCAAGCGACAGCCAGAGATTCAAAATTGACGAGATCTGCAGGGTCAATTGCAGTACATGCTTGGCTGAGACTATGAATGGCTATGCCATTTTCCAGCCAGATCTTTCGCGTGCAGCTTCAGATGCCAATACCAGTGGAATGTAGACCACAGGTTCGTCATCAGGTTATAGCTCAGCAGGGCGGCTGTGACACCATCACTTCAGCGGGCCGGGGTACTCAAGCCAGATTCTGGTATTCTATCCAGACTTGGGGCAGAGTGACTAACAGAGATTGGTTATCCGGGCTGTATGTTACTTTACCATGCGTAGTGTTCAGTTTCAGACACTGCCGGACGGGCCCGAGTAGTCGGCGGTTCTCCTCTTTTAACCCGAGCATGTCTGCCAGTGCAGAGATGATGCAGAACCGTGAGTGCTCGTCGCTAATCTCCACCACACTGACTTTTTATTGATTGTAAATGAGTCTGTCATTCACGTAAATATCAAGCAGGTAAACCCCTGGCGCAATATAACCATCCCGGCTGAAGGCGGATAAATCCACACTGAGGTGGTCACTGCTTTTAAGAGAATCGGCGCTGAACTCCGTCGTCTCTACTGGCAACGTCAGTATATTCAGAGTAATTAGCAGTGTAGGCCAATTCAGTTTCATGGTATAAGCCGCTATCCGTGTTGCCTGTATAAATGAAAATCCGCCGCTGCTGATTTAAACCGTTCCGTGAAATAACAGCGCATCACTGAAGAAATAAACAATTCTGGCGTCCGGACATACCAGATAAATGGACAGCGAAACTGTTTATTAATATCTGAAATAAATATCGGCTTGTGGGCCGTATCAGAAGTGTTTCTGATTATAGATGACTGTGGTGCCGACAGTGCCTTGGGAGATTGATCCTCCAGCGGTTATCATACGTGCAAAGAAATTCAGCTTATTAGTCGCCGAATAGATATCCAGCGTAATATCACCTGCTGTAGGTGCCTTGCTCAGGTCCACAGGATTAACGCCATCACCTGTCAGAAGCTGAATAGCCACATTAGTAACAGAATTGCTTGCAGTATTTGCTATTTCTCCTTTAGCCAAATGACCGTCCAGTGGGGGCAGAACACTCGGGAATGTCATGGCCACTGTTGAATAGTGGCGGCACCCGCGCCTGAAGTACTTCCGAGGCCCTCAAATAAATACCCGGTAAGATTGATAATAACTGAAACCGAACTCGAGGACTTGCCTGCTGCTGAGACCCTGGTCTACTTTGATGCTCTCGCTGTCCGGCACAATGCTGTCCGACGCATCAATGGCTGAGACACTGAGGTCATCGCCCTCCCGCCAGCGTCAGTGGTGGCAATAGCGCCAGCAGTAAAAGTCGACGCGCCATATATCATACCGACAGTCGCTAGGGTAAGCATTATTTTATTACGCATAGATAATGTCATTTGAGCGAATGAGAATTATTGATCACAGGCTGAAGATAGGTCTGAAAATATTAATGAGAGACGTTCATGTAAAGCGGGTATCAATAATAAAAGCCACACCACCAAAGTGTCTGGCCCCCTCCCAGGACGCCGATATTTAATATAATTCATTGATAATAATAGTCAATTTGAATCAAAATAACAAAAAATAGATCGATACGATAAACGTTTATGATTGTGATTTAAGAGTAATCATGAAAGAAGCACTTTTAAAAAACTAACATGTCGAATGTCTTGTTTGTAAGTGTTTACCATGATTGTGAAATATTTTATAATATTATTGATGAAATGTGTCTTTTATTTTGCGGGAGAGCTCAATATCATGAATGATAATTTCAAGTCTGTGTTCAGACCGAAACGAAAACAGGATTAAATACTGCTACAAAATCAAATGTAAGGTTATTAATTCTAATGTTTTAAACTGTCCAGGCTCAAATGCAATAAAGATTCATCGGTGAAGCGGCATATTTCTTTAATTGTGATGGTCATCACGATAGTCGCCATGTACTTCGCAGCACTGAACATAGTATGAAACTACTACAGCTAACACTGTCTACTGGAGTAGTCTGGCTATCAGTCGTGTTGAGCACTGAAATGTTAAAGATACAACATATGCCGACTCTGGAAGTATTCCTTTGTCTCCGGTTAGACGAAAATTGTTATTGCAGCAGTTGAGAGAATTTCATATCACGGTCTCTTCAATTGCCGAAAGGATTTATATCTTTTTAGCCAAACAGCGTTATGCTGCTGAAATACTCGACTTGTAGGTTATCACAATAAAGCATTTTTTATGGCGCGAGCAAGTATTTATGGCGATTATTCTTGGTGGAGATGATAGCGTGTCACTGAAATTGATGAGTGCTGGAAAGTGTGTGCTGGGACTGTGGTATCATGGGCAAGGTAAAAGAGCGTACTTACATTTACCGGTATTTCATTCGCTTGGAGAAATACATTCTCTCTACCATGAAATGATAAAAAAATAATTGCTAAGGGGAGGGCTGGATGGCGTTTAACTAATTGCCCTTCGCCCCTGGCACGGCTAGAGGTACTCAGACAGCCGCTTGTAGGCGGCATGGTGCGGATACAAAAACATATTGCGCTGTTATATAAACTGTAAACTGGGCTGTGCGTATAATATGAATCTTTCACTCAGAGAAACCTGCTGACAGCGTTAGTACTCCACATAAACGTAATTAATTTTATACTAAATCTCTGTGGTATGGCGCAGGCGTTTAGAAGACAGGTCAATTGCGATCTGCTGGCTGGGATTTCGTCGCGCCACTCAAAAATGCGCAGAGTTTTTCACCCGCCGTCAATGGCTCAATGGGCGTTTTTCCGAGGGCGGTCTCAGTCATGACGATGGCAGGACCAATAAGCATGGACCATACTTCGCTCGCGTCTTGCTCAAGCGATGTGAAGGCAAGGAACAGTGTTTTATCTGAAGGAAAGCGGTGCTGAGTATTAAAAAGTTTCAGCCAGGCGCGGGACTGCCGGTCGGCCTGTGCTGATCGCGTGCCGAAGCGGAGTGCTCTTTTTAGTATGGCGATACCCACAATGCCTGGCCCCAGAATAAAGGGACTCCCGACGTTTATGGTGACGCCGACCCCGAGAAAAACGAGGGCGAATGACAGCACGTTATCTACTCTTCTGGTAAGGGTGCTGTATAGCTTTTCCAGAGAGTACCGGTAAAGAATTTGATAACTGATTTCATCCTTGCTCATACATCTCCAGATAGTTTTTCGATTACGCTCCGGTATGTTCCCGGAATCCTGACAGATTCTGCAATTATGCCACACTTCCTGGAGGGTATTAATTAGATGGAATATAAATAGCAGGCAAATATTTTGAGCTTTTAGTCGATATCGCTTTGAATATCATTTCTCCTGCATCAGGAGATGCTATTGTCGAGCATCGTGTCAAACGTTGCTGCGTCGGTCGGACTGCACAGGGTAACTCTCGCAGTCAGACTCTCATTATGGTCTCTAAATGGATAACCCGCAGTCGCAACACGCCGGATGTCACGACTGACGCTATTATTACCCTGGCTTGTTAAAGCGGCATGACCACATTTTCTATATATAATAATTGGTTGTCTTTCGACCAGTATTGTCGAGTTTTTTGGTTTAATTCCACAATCCATTTAAAAACGCCTGCTGTTGCCAGATCGGTACAGTATTTTTCATAGGAATGCTCCCCCGAAAAGTGTTTGGCTGAAGTCAATTTTATTAATTGCGTATTCGGTGTTGAATTGACTTTAATCAGCTTTCTATTGCTTTTAATAGAAATGAAGTGGCCTGCATGAGTGATAATTTTCACATTGCCGGTAGCAACAAAATAGATGTAATAAGCGATATTATTATATTCCAGATCGATTAGAAATGCGTTGAAATTTGCATCCTTTCTGACGCGCTCGAAAAAGTGGTTAAGCATAAGCTGTAATTCCATTTGTTAACCTATTGTAAGTTATAATGTTATATGTTGTGTTAGAGTATTGTTGCTTAAAAGCAGCCATACAAAGATGTTACCTAAAAGCAATAATAATCGCCTGGTATCATATAGTTTACGTTATGATTGGAATAGTGTTGCAATTGTTACTGATTATTTCTCGTAGCGCGTTTTTTTGACCACTAATAGATGCGTCAATCCATTTCATTTGTAGTTTTTCTGAACGCCATGAAAAGTCATAATATATAAAAATCAGTTAATTAATTGATATTTAGATAAGGATTACAGTGGCGGAGAGGTTTGGCGTGGAGACTTTATAGGTTTTGAAAAAGCGGCTAACCTGCAGGCAGGATAACTGACAGTCAGTGTTTGAATGGGGGCAAAATCGTAACAACATCAGCATAAATAATAATATTCATGAATGTTTTTTGTGATGTAGCAGCTGAATTGAAGTGATGTTTTGCCTGTTCAGGATTGTCCCGATAAAAATGTTCCTCGATAAAAGTCGATCACCTTGCGCCGAAAAAAAAACAGGCTAAGTGACAGAAGAACAAAATTCATCAGGAAAATAAAATTTATACAGATCAATGAGTAAGAATGGTTGTGGAGAAGGTGGCTATTTTTTGAAAGCAAGAAATATAAATAAAGTGTAGCTATGCATAGTTATCTAAAAGGAGAACTACCGTGACTAATATAACCCTATCCACCCAGCACTACAGAATCCATAGAAGTGACGTTGAACCAGTAAAAGAAAAAACAACGGAGAAGGACATTTTTGCGAAAAGTATTACTGCCGTTAGAAATAGCTTTATCAGCCTGTCGACGAGTTTGTCAGATCGCTTTAGCCTGCATCTGCAAACAGACATACCGACTACCCATTTTCATCGTGGGAACGCCTCTGAGGGTAGGGCAGTATTAACCAGTAAAACTGTTAAAGATTTTATGCTGCAAAAGCTCAATAGCCTGGATATCAAAGGTAATGCGAGTAAAGATCCGGCCTATGCTCGTCAGACATGCGAAGCCATGTTATCAGCCGTGTACAGTAATAATAAAGATCACTGTTGTAAATTACTCATCAGTAAAGGGGTCAGTATTACCCCCTTTCTGAAAGAGATAGGAGAGGCTGCGCAGAATGCGGGGCTACCTGGGGAGATAAAAAACGGCGTATTTACTCCAGGTGGGGCAGGAGCGAATCCTTTTGTCGTCCCCCTCATTGCTGCAGCGAGCATTAAATATCCGCATATGTTTATAAATCATAATCAGCAGGTGTCTTTTAAAGCGTATGCTGAGAAAATCGTTATGAAAGAGGTTGCGCCGCTGTTTAATAAGGGGACGATGCCGACGCCACAACAATTTCAGTTAACTATAGAAAATATTGCGAATAAGCATCTTCAGAATGCCTCCTGAAGATAGCAAACACAATACTGCTATTAACCATATGAATTAATAGCAGATTTTCTGAAAGTATATATTCATTTTTATGGCGACGCTTTTAACAAAACGTCGCCATCTTTATTTTAATATAAAAATAAAATGGATACCCTTAAAACTTAAAATAATTGTTATTACCCTAAATACCTACATAACCAGACAGTTTTTTTTGTAACGCTGCGTGTTGTTAAGTCTATGATACCCGCGCACGGATGATGTCTCGATAAGGATTAATGGTCTGTTAACTGTCAGGAGAGGTTATGCCGCCTTTAAAAAAAATTATGCTGCTCCTGTTTGTGGGGGTGATGGTCGCCACGGTAACGACACCTGCATTGGCGCTGGTTTGCCTTGCAACTCACTCAGCTCAAGAGTGTGCTGAAGTCTGTGGTGTCGATATGTGGTTTATGTTTTTGGCATGCTTTTAAGGAGGGAGAATATTGAAGGTGAACAGGCGATAGTGAGTAGCTCGCTGCGCCAGGGGATAACACTCCCCTGGCGCAGTCAGTTATATTTTAGTGCGATGATAACAAAGCATTTACTCACTACTGATGAAATTCGCTATTTACAACAGTGTACGTTTACTAAGCAAGAAAATCTGCACACGCTATCTTTTTATATCTGTCCTGGGTAATGAACGACAGGAAAACATGATGCGGCCTGAAGAGGTTTATCAGCGAATAGAGGCAAAGAATTGGCGGCATGTCTGGGTGGTCGGTGATATCCACGGCTGTTTTTCAATGTTAATGAAAAGGTTACGTGAGTGTCGATTTGATCCGCAACAAGACTTGTTAGTTTCTGTGGGCGATCTCATTGATAGAGGCCCGGACATCCTGGGTTGCCTGGCTTTACTGCGTGAGTCCTGGATGACGGCGGTTCGCGGCAATCATGAACAAATGGCGCTGGATGCGCGGGCCTCATCGCAGTCGACGCTGTGGTTGATGAATGGTGGCGACTGGTTTACCCGCCTGACGGCTGAACACGCTGCGCAAGCTGAAGCGCTTTTTATCCTTTGTCAGCGACTGCCCTGGATACTGGAAGTTCGCTGCCGCCATAGCACGCATGTGATCGCTCATGCTGATTACCCCGCGTCAACCTATCAATGGCAAAAAAAGGTCGATTTACATCAGGTTCTCTGGAGCCGCGAACGACTCATAAATAAGCGCGGCGGGATTAGCGGTGCCGATCATTTTTGGTTTGGCCATACGCCGTTGCGTCGGCGCATGGATTTCGCCAACGTACACTATATTGATACGGGCGCGGTATTTGGCGGGCAATTGACGTTAGCGCGGATACAATAGCGGTATCAGCGACCAGGGTTAAAAATCGCTATATTGCTGCGCAGGTCGCCAGAAGCCGTCGATAAAATCCTCTACCGGAAAACAGCCGCCATGGCGAATCCGTTGATCGTCCATCGAATAAAGACACTGCTGCTCGGTATCGTAGATGTCCACGACAATATCCTCGCATCCTCCATCCAGGTAACATACAAAAAGTACCAGCGCGAACATTACATCCTCAATGTTAACTACTTTACACGATAGTGTAGGAGAGGTTAGCGCAGGGGGGAAATGAGAAAAGGAAGAATAAATAACCCGCCTGGCGACGGGTTCTTTTTGAGTCAGGCAAGACGCATGACCCAGGCATCAGATTTAGGATCGTAATGATTACGGAACAAAACGGAATGTTCCCCGTTGAGAATGGCGGGAACGCTGGTTTCGGCATCCCAGGCGTCCAGTTGCATACATAAATCCGGATCGGATTTACAGGGGATTGTTAACGTTCGCTCCCCCGGCGATTCGCCATGTAATTCGGCATCGTCGATTTCAAAAGCGCCAATGCGCACACTGGTTTTCATCATCGTGCTCTCCGTTAATACGCTAATTGTGGTACGACCAGTTTAGCCGTCCATTTTTCAGCGTAGTCAACGTACGCAAAAGCGCCAGTCAAAAAGTGCGGTTTTTTTGTGCGCCTTTTAACTATTACCAGTAAAGAGTTTGCCATCACGTACCAGTTCACGCGGGTAACTGTTCTTTATTCTTGAGCCGATACGTTTTGCCAGACCAAGCGGCTGATGCTGGAACGTCACCAGGACATCATCAGCGGCAGGGGGTGTTTGCGGATAAATATCCCGACCGCGATACCACTCCTCCGCCTCTTGCGCAGAGAGTTCGAACGCGTGAGCATGAGTCGGGCAGGCAAGGGCTATCGTCGCCTCATGTTGCCAGCGATAGCCTTTATTATGACTTTCGGCCAGCTTAATGCCGAGCCGGGAAAAACGGACTTTTCCGATCAGTGATTCAATCTCTGCCGGGAACAGCCAGACCTCTTTTTCACGCTGCCAAAGATGGAGATTTTCATCCCATAGCAGTCCGACGGCGTTGGCCGCCTGGCTAACGTGTAATGCTTCGCGGCCTTTGAGGGGGGTAAAAGGAAACGTCCCCACTTTATACCCCGGCGCGGGCATGGCTGGAAGGGATGACATTTTACGCAGACGTGCGACAAAGAATCCTTCGCAGTCGTAAATTTGCGGGAAGACGTGCAGGAAGCCTTCCGGGGTGAGGGCGCGGTCAGCGTCAGGAAACAGATCACCCAGCGGCAAAAATTCAACGGCGTCGGCGTAGGTCTCTTTCAGCCAGAGGCAGACCTCTTCGTTTTCCTGGCGATTTAACGTGCAGGTGGAGTAGACCAGCGTGCCGCCGGGTCGTAAAGCATGAAAAGCGCTGTCGAGCAGTTCCCGCTGTGTCGCCGCGATATCCAGATTGCTTTCTGGCGACCAGTTTTTTAGCGCATCAGGATCTTTACGTACTACGCCTTCGCCAGAGCAGGGCGCATCCAGCAGGATAGCGTCAAACATCTCCGGTAACGCAGCGCCAAATACGCGGCCATCGAAATGCGTCAGTGCGGTATTGGCGATTCCACATCGGCTGATATTAGCGTGCAGAACTTTGACGCGGCTGGCCGAAAATTCGTTGGCCAGAATGGCGCCGCGGTTCCCCATGCGGGCAGCGATCTGCGTGGTTTTGGAGCCAGGCGCTGCTGCCATATCCATGACCCGCTGCGGATGATTATCATCGGCGAACAGGGCCGCGACCGGCAGCATCGAACTGGCCTCCTGAATGTAAAACAGGCCGCTTAAATGCTCAGCGGTACTGCCAAGCGGCAATGCCTCTTCATCATCGCGCTCGATCCAGAATCCTTCATGACACCACGGAATTGGCGTGAGCGACCAGCCGTAGGGCGCGATTAGGGCAAGGAAATCAGCCACGGATATTTTAAGCGTATTGATGCGTATACTGCGGCGCAACGGGCGTTGGCAGGCCGAAATAAATTCATCAAAAGAGAGCGTGGAAGGCATTGCTTCACGCATTTGCGTCAGAAAAGCGTCAGGAAAATAGACAGCGTGTTGAGCCACAGGTGTATCGCCGGCAAAAAAACAGGCGCGCAGTGTAGCATAAAACGCTCCGGCGCGAGTACGCCGGAGCCGGGTGTTTAACGTGGCAGAGCGGTACCCCATTCACGCCACTCTTTCGGTTCGCTCTCTTGTAACAGGAAATGCTTACCGGCTTGCGCTTTTGGCGCCAGCGGCGTACCAGGTGGAGTAGCGAAGGCGATACCGCCACGGATGAACTGATTAAATGTCCCCGTTTTCACCACGCCGCCTGTCAGACCAAAGTCGAGACTATAGCCGGAGGCAAGCCAGAATACGGAGTTATTACGCACCAGATATTGGTAACGCTTACTGATGCGCAAGGTGATCATCACGCGATCGGAGAGCGACCCCAGGGACATTCCGGTGACGGTTCCCACTTCGATACCGCGGAACAGGACGGGGGTGCCAATATTAAGCGAGCCTGCTTCTGGCGCCTCCACGACGATGCTTAACCCATCCAGATAGCGTGAGTCGGTAATCGTGGCTTCCTGCAGTTCAAAGTCGCGCCGTGCCGCGCCGCGTCCTGGCTCAACGTTAATATAGGGCTGGAGAATCGTATCCAGATGCTCGACGCCCGCCGCGGAAATTTGTGGCGTAATAACGGAAAAACGTGTCCCGGCGCGGGCAAATGTCTGTACATACTCCGGATAAAGTACGGCTTTTGCCTGCACTTCATTACGTGCGGTGATCAATTCCAGCGTCTGGATCTGGCCGATATCAATACCGAGGTAACGAATGGGCATCCCTTCCGCCAATTTTCCGGCGTCGAACGCGTGCAGCGTAATTTGTCCGCCTACCGCGCGGGCGGAAGTTTCTGAAGCATAAAGAATGCGTTTATCGCCTTTGCGCCGACTGGCGCTGGCGCCGCTCAGGTTATCAAAACTAATGGCCCCTTTCAGCGCGCGGGAGAGTGGCGAGGCCTGTACCGTTAGGCCGCTGCCGTTAAGTTGCACTTTCGCGCCGCCTTCCGCCCAGAACACGCTATTGCTGGTTAACAGGTGGCGATACTCCGGCTTAATATGCAGGTCGATGTCAAAGGTATTGGCGCGTGGGCGAACGGTGATGACTTCGCCTACTTCAAATTTTCGATACAGCACGACGGAACCTGCCTGGACATCCGGCAACGTTTCGGCCGTCAGCGTTAAGGTGGTAGTCGGTAAGTCACTGAGGCTATTTTCCAGCGCTTTTTCCAGGTTAGCATAGAGCGGGTAGGTGGATTTCATCTTCCCGCTCGTACCGGGTAAAATACGAATTCCGCCGTCAATCCACTCGCTGGCGCTGGCGCCGAGGAACTCTACGCCGTCAAGGCCGACTTTGACATCCACCCGGCTGTTAACCACGAATTTACTGTCGCCCTGTACCAAATCCCGGTGCTGCGGTTCAATCGCGACGGTGAATGACACGCCTTTACTGGATAAGTTGCGCTCGATGACCTGGCCAATTTTTACACCATGTAAAATTAACGGCTGGCCCGGTTCGATACCGTAACTTTCCGGGGCCGTCAGCGTCAGGGTTAAGGCATTCGCCTCATGCAGCAGGGCTTTTTCACCCGGCACCACCACAAATTCACTGCGCGGTTCGCCGTCGCCCGGCACCAGTTCGAAGGTTTTTCCGGTTAACAACGAACTGATATTCGCGTCGCTCAGCGACAGTTTGGGATTGCGTAACTCAATGCGCGTATTTTCCCGCATCAGCGGAACAACGCTGGGATCGACGGTCATCTCTCCGGTGACTTTACCGCCAGGGTTGAGCGTCAGTTTAGAAAGCTCACCCACCTCCAGTCCCTGGTACATGAGCGGCGTAGATTCCGCCTTCAGACCGTCTCCGCTGGGCAGCTCAAGTTTAACGATTACCCCTCGTTGGCTGTGGGCTAAATCTTTATATAAGCCGAACGTGTCATCCTGGGCGGCGGGTTTGGAATTGTCCGGCGAATCAAACGCAATCGCACCATTGACCAGGGCCGCGAGGCTCTCCAGTTTCACCTTCGCGCCGCTCAGGCTTAGATCGGCGTCAATGCCGGAGACATTCCAGAAACGGCTGCCTTTTTTCACCAGATCGGTAAACCGTCGCTCAATCAGAACGTCAATCGTCACGCCCTGTTTGTTAGGGTTAATCGAATAGTCATACACCCGTCCGACAGGGATTTTACGGAAATAGACCAGTGAACCGCTATTAAGCGAACCGAGATCCGGCGCATTGAGATGAATCATCAGATCGCCGTTGCTAAGCCGGTATTTAGGCTGTGTATCCAGGGCGACGAAATGATCCCTGGGCTTGCCTTTACCTGGCATCATACCGATGTAATTCCCGCCGACCAACGCATCCAGGCCGGAAACGCCCGCCAGCGAGGCTTTGGGCGTCACCAGCCAGAATTGCGTCTCTTCGCGCAACGCATCTTCCATATCTGATTTGATACTGACGCGAACTTCAATTTTGCGCAGATCTTTGCTCAGGCTGACATCTTCCACGGTGCCGACTTCTACTCCCTGATAACGAACGGGAGTACGGCCCGGTACGATACCGTCCGCCGACATAAAATCGATAGTCACGCTATTGCCGCGATCCTGGTAGCTATCCCATACCAGCCACCCTGCGATCATTAGCGCGATAAGCGGTAGCAGCCAGAAAGGTGAAATACGGCGTTTGGTTTTAATTTGCGCTTCAGTCTTCGAAGCGGGCGTTTCCTGACTCATGTGCATCCCAAAGTAAGCGGCTATCCAGCCATTCCACTGCAAGAATAGTCAAAATTACCGCTGCGCCGAAATAAAACGCAGCCGGTCCCATAGTAAAAGCCAGAATCTGATCGCGATTAATCAGAGACATGGTTAACGAGATAACGAAAAGATCCAGCATCGACCAGCGGCCTATCCATGTCACCAGACGCAGCAACAGAATTCGCGTCCGCAGTCCCTGTTCGCATTTAAAATGGATACTCAATAGTAGCGTAAACATCACGATGACTTTGGTAAACGGCACCAAAATACTGGCGATAAAAACGACGGCGGCGACGGCGATATTGCTGCTGGCAAGCGACATAATGCCCGACAGGATAGTATCTTCCTGACGCTCGCCATTAATGTAGATTACCGAGATAGGCAGCAGGTTTGCCGGCAGCAAAAAGACAATAGACGCCAGCAAGGCCGCCCAACACTTCTGTATGCTCTGTTTTCTGCGTAACCGTAGCGGAATATGACAACGCGGGCAGCGTCCTTTCGCATCCGGATAGCCGCTAAAGTGGCAGCCAAGACAGACGCGCAATCTTTCGTCCGCACGTTGAGCAGGGCGCTGCGGATAAAATCGTTCCCATAGTTGCTCCACATTCAGATGAATCATAGTCAGAATGCTAAGAACCACCAACGAGACGAACGCTAAAAGCCCGATGCCCGGCTGCAGAAAGGCATAGTCCTGCACTTTGATAGAGGCAACGCCAATACCGACCAGATAGATGTCCAGCATCACCCACTCTTTCAGTTTTTCCAGCATCAGCAGGACTGGACGCAGATTCATGCCGAGAAGGCTGCCAAACCACAGGTAAGCAATTGAAAAAACCAGAATAAGCGGCGCGCCCACCACGCAAAAGAGCACCATTGCGGCGGTTAACGGATCGCCCTGCTGCGTCATTTGCCAGATGCCGTGCATCACATTGGCATCAATGCGTACGCCCAACAGGTAGATATGGAGTAGCGGTTCACTCCAGGCAAACGGCATCAATAGCAGCATGGTTACTGCCATCGCGGTCAGCCGCGTCAGCGACCAGTCGCGCCCATCGCGAATTTTGGCCTGGCAACGAGGACAATAAGCGCTTTGATGAGCGCTCATCTCCGGCAAGCTGAACAGCATGTCGCATTCAGGGCAGCGCTGGTAGTGGCTGCGCGGCAGCGCTTCGCTAATTGACCTGATTGTTAGCTTTTTTGTTGGCGTGACGTGTGAGGTGTTCAGAGCCATGTATCGTGAATCAAAGTGTTAGAATAATGTAATCTTAACTCATGACAGGAATAATCTTGAGCAAGAACGCATTTAATGCTTATTTTAATAGCCTGTGTTTAGGAGTAAGACCACGAAGTGATTATATAATGAGCAAAACAGAACTATACGCGGCGTTAAACCGCGATTTTCAGTCGTTAATGGCAGGTGAAACCAGCTTTCTGGCCACGCTGGCGAATACCAGCGCGCTACTGTTCGAACGTCTTACCGAGGTGAACTGGGCAGGGTTTTATCTCCTCGAAGGCGATACGCTGGTGTTGGGGCCGTTTCAGGGGCGAATCGCCTGTGTGCGGATTCCGGTTGGTCGCGGCGTGTGCGGCGCAGCGGTAGCGCAGAATAAGGTTCAACGTATTGATGATGTTCATGCGTTTGACGGCCATATTGCCTGTGATGCCGCCAGCAACGCCGAAATTGTGCTGCCTGTCACGGTTGGCGAACGGATTATCGGCGTGCTGGATATAGATAGCACGGCGTTTGGCCGTTTTACCGAAGAAGATGAACACGGCCTGCGTACGCTGGTCGCACAGCTTGAAACCGTGCTTGCAACGACGGATTACAAAAAATTCTTTGCGAGCGTCGCAGGATAATCAACGGATAACGTAGCAATTACTGATGGCGTCATTATAATGACGCCTGTTCATGCCTGCTGCTTGTTGGCTACGTCCGTTGTAATCAGGAAATTTCATGGAAAATCAACCTAAGTTGAATAGCAGTAAAGAAGTTATCGCGTTTCTGGCCGAGCGTTTTCCTCACTGTTTTAGTGCGGAAGGCGAAGCTCGCCCGCTGAAAATTGGTATTTTTCAGGATCTGGTAGAGCGAGTTGGGGGCGAAATGAACCTCAGCAAAACGCAACTTCGTTCCGCTTTACGTCTTTATACTTCAAGCTGGCGTTACCTGTACGGCGTTAAGCCGGGCGTAACGCGCGTCGACCTTGATGGCAATCCGTGCGGCGAGCTGGAAGAACAGCATGTCGAACATGCGCGTAAGCAGCTTGAAGAAGCCAAAGCCCGTGTTCAGGCGCAGCGCGCAGAGCAGCAAGCGAAAAAACGCGAAGCTGCCGCGGCGGCTGGCGAAAAAGAAGACGCGCCGCGACGCGAGCGTAAACCTCGCCCGGTAGCGCGTCGTAAAGAAGGCGCTGAACGTAAACCTCGCGCTGATAAACCGACGACGAAAGCGCCGCGTGCGCCTCGCGAAGAGAAGCACACGCCGGTTTCTGATATTTCAGTATTGACCGTAGGGCAGTCCCTCAAGGTGAAAGCGGGTAATAATGCGATGGATGCCACCGTATTAGAAATCACCAAAGATGGTGTCCGTGTACAGCTGAATTCGGGTATGTCTTTGATTGTACGCGCAGAACACCTGGTGTTCTGAAACGGAGGCCAGGCCTGGCATGAACACTTTTTTTAGGCTTACCGCGTTAGCTGGCCTGCTTGCATTAGCAGGCCAGTCCTTCGCCGTGGAAGATATTACGCGTGCCGATCAAATTCCCGTACTAAAGGAAGAGACGCAACATGCGACGGTGAGCGAGCGAGTAACGTCGCGTTTTACCCGCTCCCACTATCGCCAGTTCGATCTGGATGAGGCATTTTCGGCAAAGATTTTTGATCGCTATCTGAATCTTCTCGACTATAGCCACAACGTTTTGTTGGCGAGCGATGTCGAGCAGTTTGCGAAAAAGAAAACCGTGTTGGGCGATGAGCTGCGCACGGGTAAGCTGGATGTTTTTTACGATCTTTATAACCTGGCGCAAAAGCGCCGGTTTGAACGTTACCAGTACGCGCTAAAAGTGCTGGAACGGCCAATGGATTTCACCGGAAACGATACGTTTAACCTGGACCGCAGTAAAGCGCCCTGGCCGAAAGATGAGGCTGAGCTAAATGCGCTGTGGGATGGTAAAGTGAAATTCGATGAGCTCAGTCTGAAACTCACCGGCAAGAGCGACAAAGAAATTCGCGAAACGCTGACGCGTCGCTACAAATTCGCTATTCGTCGCCTGGCGCAGACCAACAGTGAAGATGTGTTCTCGCTGGCGATGACCGCTTTTGCGCGTGAAATCGACCCGCATACGAATTATCTTTCTCCCCGCAATACCGAGCAGTTTAATACCGAAATGAGCCTGTCTCTGGAAGGTATCGGCGCGGTGCTGCAAATGGATGACGATTATACTGTCATTAACTCATTGGTTGCCGGCGGCCCGGCAGCGAAGAGCAAGTCGATTAGCGTCGGCGATCGTATCGTCGGCGTAGGGCAAGCCGGAAAACCGATGGTCGACGTCATTGGCTGGCGTCTTGACGATGTGGTGGCGCTGATCAAAGGGCCAAAAGGCAGCAAGGTTCGACTGGAAATACTGCCGGCTGGCAAAGGGACGAAAACGCGTATTATCACGCTGACGCGTGAACGGATTCGTCTTGAAGATCGCGCGGTTAAAATGTCGGTGAAAACCGTCGGCAAGGAAAAAGTTGGTGTACTGGATATTCCAGGCTTCTATGTTGGCTTGACCGATGATGTCAAAGTTCAGCTTCAGAAGCTGGAAAAACAGAACGTTAACAGCATCGTTATCGATCTGCGTTCAAACGGCGGTGGGGCGCTGACGGAAGCCGTTTCGCTTTCCGGTCTGTTTATCCCTTCTGGTCCGATAGTTCAGGTGCGCGACAATAACGGCAAAGTGCGTGAGGATAGCGACACCGACGGCGTGGTCTACTACAAAGGCCCGCTGGTGGTGCTGGTCGATCGTTTCAGTGCCTCGGCATCGGAAATCTTCGCTGCCGCGATGCAGGATTATGGTCGCGCGCTGATTGTCGGTGAGCCGACCTTCGGTAAAGGGACGGTACAGCAATATCGTTCGCTAAACCGAATTTACGATCAGATGCTTCGCCCGGAATGGCCTGCGCTGGGTTCGGTGCAGTACACCATTCAGAAGTTTTACCGTGTCAACGGCGGTAGTACGCAGCGTAAAGGGGTCACGCCGGATATCATCATGCCGACCGGCAATGAAGAGACGGAAACCGGAGAAAAATTTGAAGATAACGCCTTGCCGTGGGATAGCATTGATGCGGCGAAATACGTGAAATCGGACGATTTGGCCCCGTTTGGCCCGGAATTATTGAAAGAACACAACGCGCGTATCGCCAAAGATCCTGAGTTTCAGTACATCATGAAGGATATCGCACGTTTCAATGCCATGAAGGATAAGCGCAACATCGTCTCTCTGAATTATGCGCAGCGTGAGAAAGAGAACAATGAAGAAGACGCTCTGCGTCTGGCGCGTATTAACGATCGGTTTAAACGTGAAGGTAAACCGTTGCTGAAGAAACTGGACGATCTGCCAAAGGATTACCAGGAGCCGGACCCGTACCTTGATGAAACGGTGAAGATTGCTCTGGACCTGGCGCATCTTGAAAAAGAAAAACCAGCGGAGCAGGCGGCAGCCAATAAGTAACGCTAAACAGGCACAAAAAATTGTGCCTGTTTTTTTTTAACAAGCGCAGAAGTCGTCAGGATAATGCTACAAAATGTAAAGTTGTGTTTTTCTCGTGACTTACCGCCTGGTGATGCTTGAAAATAGCCATAAGACCCATACGATGTGGGTAATCGCATAGTGCGCTTTGTTAAATTGAGGTTAAAAGAAAATTATGATGCGAATCGCGCTCTTCCTGCTGACGAACCTGGCCGTGATGGTCGTTTTCGGGCTGGTTCTGAGCCTGACAGGGATACAGTCGAGCAGCGTGCAAGGCTTGCTGATCATGGCGCTGCTGTTTGGTTTTGGCGGTTCTTTTATTTCATTGCTGATGTCCAAATGGATGGCGTTAAAATCCGTAGGAGGGGAAGTTATTGAACAGCCTCGCAATGAAAGAGAACGCTGGTTGATGAACACCGTAGCAACGCAAGCGCGCCAGGCCGGTATCGCCATGCCGCAGGTTGCTATCTACCATGCGCCGGACATTAACGCGTTTGCGACGGGCGCACGCCGTGACGCCTCATTGGTCGCTGTGAGCACCGGTTTGTTGCAAAACATGAGCCCTGACGAAGCGGAAGCCGTCATTGCGCATGAAATCAGCCATATTGCCAATGGCGATATGGTGACGATGACGTTGATTCAGGGGGTGGTTAACACCTTCGTTATCTTTATTTCGCGCATTATCGCGCAAATTGCTGCTGGTTTTCTGGGCGGCAACCGCGATGAAGGCGAAGGAAGTAACGGTAATCCGCTAATCTATTTCGCCGTTGCGACAGTGCTGGAACTGGTCTTCGGTATTCTGGCAAGCATTATCACCATGTGGTTCTCCCGTTACCGTGAGTTTCATGCCGATGCGGGATCGGCGAAGCTGGTTGGCCGTGAAAAAATGATTGCCGCGTTGCAGCGCCTGAAAACCAGCTACGAGCCGCAAGAAGCGACCAGCATGATGGCGTTTTGTATTAACGGTAAATCGAAATCGTTAAGCGAGCTGTTTATGACGCACCCACCGCTGGATAAACGCATTGAAGCGCTGCGTAGCGGCGAGTACCTGAAATAATAAGCCCACTGGCAAGTATGAAAAGCGCGTCGAATGACGCGCTTTTTTTACGCCTGAACGCGTGGTTGCGTAATACGTAAACCGCTCACCACCGCCGCGAGAGTCGCCAGGATCGCCGCCGCAAGCAGCGAAAGATGCGTACCGCTATCGCCAAACTGGTTCAACATCAGCGCTACCAGCGCGGCGCCAGTACTTTGGCCTAACAGTCGCGCCGTGCCCAGCATCCCGCTGGCGCCACCGCTGCGCTCACGCGGCGCGGAAGTGATAATGGTGTGATTATTCGGCGACTGGAACAGGCCAAACCCTGCGCCACAAAGGATCATCGGCCAGATAATATTCAGATCGGAGGGGGAGGCTGGCAACATGACCAGCGCAAACAACCCGGCTGCCATTATCACCATTCCCAGCGCCCCCAGCAAACCGGCATGAAGACGTTCTATCAGGTATCCCGCTAGCGGCGCCATCACCATCGTTGCCAGCGGCCAGGGCGTCAATAACAGGCCGGTTTCTACTTCGCTACGGCCCAGCACGGTTTGCAGATAAAAAGGTAGCGAGACCATGGCTAACATTTGCGCGCAGAACGAGCAAATTGACGTGCCGATCGAGAGTGAAAAAAGCGGAATGCGTAACAAGTCGATGGGTAACAAAGGGACGGGCAAAGAAAGCTGGCGGCGCACGAAGAAAAACCCGACCACGACCAGAACGAGCAGCTCTGCGCCAATCAACGTTAGCGACTGTCCCTGGGCAAAGCCGCTCAATGCGGTAATCAGCAGGCCAAATGTGAGCGCATTCATTACCGCGCTCGGTAAGTCAAAGCGCGGCTTAGTGTCATGGGCGATGTTTGCTGGTAAAAAGCGTATGGCCAGAATTAACGCGATGATACCTAACGGGACATTAATCAGAAACAGCCATTTCCATGATGAGATGGACAAAATCGCTGCGGCGATCGTCGGACCCGCGGCGGAAGAGACTGCGACGATAAAAGAGTTAATTCCCATGCCTCGTCCCAGATGACGCTGGGGGTAGATAAGACGAATCAGCGCCGTGTTTACGCTCATTAGCGCCGCGCCGCCAAATCCCTGCGCGATGCGCGCCAGCGTCAGCATCTGCAGCGAGTCTGAAAGCGCGCAAAACAATGATGAAAGCAGAAATACCACTAAACCACATTTGTAGATCCGGCGATAACCAAACATGTCGCCTAAAAAAGACAGGGAAAGCAGTGAGACGACAATGGCGATTTGGTACGCATTGACAATCCAGATAGAGCTGGCAGGGGAGGCATGTAAATCAGTCGCAATGGTTGGCAGTGCGACATTAGCGATTGCGCCATCCAGAACCGCCATCGAAATACCGATAATAATCGTCAGGATAGCGCCGTATCTCTGCGGGAGGGGCAGGCCATCGGCCCGTGTTTTTTCCATAAGTATTTTGTAATAAGGGGAATTATGAGCTGAATAATAATGTTAGCATTAATACTGAGTTGTTATGTCGCAGATTTGTAACGAAGTAAGCAAAGATGGATTGCGGGCGACCTGGCGTGAAATTATAATAAAAACTCGTTCTGAATTTTATAAAACGCTCGTAATGAGGTGATAAATGGCAAACGCAGATCTGGATAAGCAGCCTGATTCTGTATCTTCTGTGCTGAAAGTTTTCGGCATTCTGCAGGCGCTGGGTGAAGAGCGTGAAATAGGGATTACCGAGCTATCGCAGCGCGTCATGATGTCGAAAAGCACCGTTTATCGCTTTTTGCAAACCATGAAAACGCTGGGCTACGTGGCTCAGGAAGGGGAGTCTGAAAAATACTCTCTGACGCTAAAGCTGTTTGAGCTGGGCGCGCGAGCTTTGCAAAATGTTGATCTCATCCGCAGTGCGGACATTCAGATGCGTGAACTGTCTCGTCTGACAAAAGAAACTATCCATCTTGGCGCGCTGGATGAAGACAGCATTGTCTATATCCATAAAATTGACTCTATGTACAATCTGCGGATGTACTCACGTATTGGGCGTCGTAATCCGCTGTACAGTACGGCCATCGGTAAAGTGCTTCTGGCCTGGCGCGACCGTGATGAGGTTAAGCAGATTCTCGACGGCGTTGAGTATAAGCAAAGCACTGGACGCACGATTACCAGCACTGAGGCGTTGCTGCCGCTGTTGGATGAGGTGCGTGCGCAAGGCTACGGTGAAGATAACGAAGAACAGGAAGAAGGGTTACGTTGTATCGGCGTACCGGTATTTGACCGTTTTGGCGTAGTCATCGCAGGGTTAAGCATTTCGTTCCCGACGCTGCGCTTTTCAGAAGAACGCCTGCAGGAATATGTGGCTATGTTACACACCGCCGCGCGTAAAATTTCTGAACAAATGGGTTACAACGATTATCCCTTCTAAGCAACGTTATTAGCATGACGTTAAAAAAAAGCAGCTACGAAAAATGTAGCTGCTTTTTTTATAACATCGGGTGGGATGAAATCGTAAAAGTAGATAATATCTGTCGGCTTATTTAACGGTTATTAAAATATTATTTAACAGTACTTATGAACAACAGCCAATATAGGGGAATTATTGGTGATAGTTTCACTGTGAAATTATTTATTGCCGCTTAGCCATTATCCACCACGGTGGCGATTTTTCTGAAAATGGGACAGTCGGAAAAGCCAATAATGCCGCTGTTGGTATGGAGATATTGCGCCGTGCTGGTGCCGCGTGCGGTCAGGTAATGGCACTGTAAACCCAGCCCCGCAGCGTTCACTTTACTTCCCACCAGGATGCCATAGCCGCTCATCAGCAGGCCTATCCACACCAGGGCAAACAATACAATTGCGCGAATGATCAAACGCATTACTACCTCTTTTCTTTTTTAGTTAGAATAAGAGTAGCGTGTACATTGATTGAAACAAGTGAATCATTCCTAAAAACATATAATGCCGCTACAGTTACTCCTGGTTTAAGTAACTCATGATAATTTAGCGACATAAGATGTAAGATCGGAGAGTGGAGTGAAAAAATTTCGATGGGTCGTTCTCGGCATCGTGGTGGTAGTATGCCTGTTGCTGTGGGCGCAGGTGTTTAATATCATGTGCGATCAGGATGTACAATTTTTCAGCGGTATTTGCGCCATCAATAAATTTATTCCCTGGTAAACGTTTTACACCAGAGATTTCCTTCCCGTGTAGCAGTGGTAGAATGACGTCTCTACATTGAGGTGGTGAAATGAACGACGTTTTAAACTCTGGTGCGTTTTCTCTTGCATCTTTAATAGTATCAATGGTGGTTCTGGTGGTGGGGCTGGCGCTCTGGTTCTTTGTCAACCGGGCAAGTTCCCGTGCCAACGAGCAGATAGAATTGCTCGAAGCGTTGTTGGATCAACAGAAGCGGCAAAACGCGTTGTTACGCCGCCTTTGCGAAGCAAACGAACCAGAAAAAGAAGCGGAACCCGCAACAGCGGCAAGCGAACCGAAAGAGGATGAGGACATCATTCGTCTGGTTGCAGAACGATAATGCTTACCGGGGCGCAAATGGCGCCAGTGCCATACGCCCCATTTCCCCGTCGGATCTCTCCGCGTTGCCGTTTGCAACTGATACTACAGCATCAACACCTTACATAATATATGGCTTTATATGCAACATAGTTTTATATGTATAACAAATGGACATATGGCATTTTTGTGATACCGCTCATTCTCTATTAAAAGCGAAACGTTTCTCTCTCTTTATGGATTGTCATTGTTTGTTCATTATTTTAAGGCATTCTGTAAAGACGCAGAACATCACAAAAAGCGGTGTCGAAAATCGCTTTTCTTTTCTATTATTTTGATTAAAAGGTGTTTTTTATCATTGTGACAATTTATGCATAACTCAGCATAAAAAGTGATATGAAAAATACAGCTTTTAAATGTGATTTGATGCACTGGAAGAAGCGAAGTTATTGAGCTATGGTAGAAAAATGGCTTTTCAGCAGTGACGTTGTCAGGAGTCCGTCAGCGCGTGAGGATATATCTTTCGCAATTTTGTTGCATAAACTTGCTGTCAATTTGTGAAGGTTCTCGTAATTTGTGCGACGGATCGAGACACGTTTAAAAATGGCTTGCCATAATTAACGTTGTATGTGATAACAGGCTTTGGGTTAAACGAGGTACAGTTCTGTTTATGTGTGGCATTTTCAGTAAAGAAGTCCTGAGTAAACACGTTGACGTTGAATACCGCTTCTCTGCCGAACCTTATATTAGTGCCTCAAGCAGTAATGTCTCAGTTTTATCTATGTTATGCCTACGGGCAAAGAAAACACTCTAAGGAATTTTGCAAATGGCAAAGATTAAAGGTCAAGTTAAGTGGTTCAACGAATCCAAAGGTTTTGGCTTCATTACTCCGGCTGACGGCAGCAAAGATGTGTTCGTACACTTCTCCGCTATCCAGGGCAATGGTTTCAAAACTCTGGCTGAAGGCCAGAACGTTGAGTTCGAAATTCAGGACGGCCAGAAAGGTCCGGCTGCTGTTAACGTAACAGCTATCTGATCGACACCACTGATTTGATGCGTTTGTCGCGTCAGCCTCAGATATAAAGCCTCGCTAAAAGCGGGGCTTTTTAATTCAATATCCTTCAAAATGTGTCTGGATGCGCTCTCGTTAGCGATTTGTTGCAAAGGCGCGATGTTATTAGCATTGTTTTTTCTGGTTTTTCCGTCCGTTTCCCGTTAAATCAATCACCTGAAAAATGATTCGGCTGGAGATCAGGTGAAAAAGAAAAGCGACGGCGATACCCGTAATTTTACGCCCATACGTTTTGCACTACTTTGCACTGCCATTCTGCTCAGCATGGCATTGTTGTTAGGGCGGGTGGCATGGTTGCAAATTGTTACGCCGTCGAAACTGGTGAAACAAGAAGATATGCGCTCGCTTCGTGAAGTGACCACGGCCTCTCCACGCGGCATGATCACCGACAGAGAAGGGCGACCCTTAGCGGTGAGCGTTCCGGTTAATGCTGTCTGGGCTGATCCGAAGACTATCATAAGCAAAGGCGGCGTTGGCTACAATGAGCGCTGGCAGGCGCTGGCCAGCGCCTTACATCTGTCTCTCAGTACGCTTGCGGAACGGGTAAACAGTAACCCGGCAGGCCGTTTTATCTACCTTGCGCGCCAGGTTTCACCCCAGCAAGCCGAATGGATAGATAAACTGAATCTACCGGGTATTAACCTGCGGGAAGAGTCGCGCCGTTTTTACCCTGCCGGACACGTAGCGGCCAATTTGATCGGCTTTACCAATATCGACGGGCAGGGAATAGAAGGTATTGAAAAAAGCTTTAACGCGCAACTGACGGGAAAACCGGGCTCCCGACTGGTGCGTAAAGATAAATTTGGTCACGTTATTGAGAACATTACGGAAGTGAATCCGGTTCCTGCTCATGAACTTCAGCTTAGCATTGATGAACGTCTGCAAACGGTTACCGAAGATGCGCTGGATAACGCCGTCATCTGGAACAAAGCGGAATCCGGCGCTGCCGTATTGATTAACATCCCAACGGGTGAAATTCTCTCGATGGCGAGCTATCCGGATTTCAACCCGAACAACCGTGAAGGCGCGCAGTTGGACGATTTTCGTAACCGCGCGATTAGCGACACTTTCGAACCCGGTTCTACTGTGAAGCCATTGGTCATTATGACTGCGTTACAGCAGGGCATCGTGCAGCCGGACAGCGTTATCGATACCCATCCTTTTACTCTCGATGGACACCGTATCCGCGACGTCGGTTACTATCCGGAACTGACATTAACCGGCATTTTGCAAAAATCCAGCGATACCGGCGTTTCTCACCTTTCTCTGGCGATGCCGGTGCAGAAATTAATGGATACTTATAAAAGCTTTGGTTTCGGCGTGCCTACCGGACTGGGTCTCACCGGAGAGAGCAGCGGGTTATTACCGAAACGCCGTTACTGGAGTGATTTAGATCGCGCTACCTTCGCTTTTGGCTATGGATTAATGGTGACGCCGCTGCAACTGGCGCATGTTTATGCCACGATTGGCAGCTTTGGTATCTACCGTCCGTTATCGATCACCAAAGTTGATCCACCCGTGATCGGCACGCGAGTAATGCCGGAAGAACTGGTGCACGAGGTGGAACATATGATGGAGAGCGTCGCGTTGCCTGGCGGCGGCGGAACAAAAGCCGCAGTAAGAGACTACCGTATTGCGGTCAAAACCGGGACGGCGAAAAAAATTGGCGATGATGGTAAATACGTCGATAAGTATGTGGCATATACCGCAGGCGTCGCGCCGGCAAGTAACCCCAGGTTTGCGCTGGTGGTGGTGATTAATAATCCACAAAATGGGGCTTATTATGGCGGCGCGGTATCTGCGCCCGTATTCAGCCAGATCATGGGCGATGTGCTGCGGCTGGAAAATGTTGAGCCAGACGGTATGCCAGCCGATTCAGATCACCTTCTGGTGATGCATGGCAGCCACGTTGCGGTTCCGGGCTCGTAAAGGATTTTCCCGGGGCGCAATTCGCGTTACACTTGCGCCCTTTAGCGCCCCAGTCCGGAGTTGTCATGTCGTTTACCTGTCCGCTTTGCCATCAGCCGCTTACGCAGATTAATAACAGCGTTATATGTCCACAGCGCCATCAGTTTGATGTGGCGAAAGAGGGCTACATCAATCTGCTGCCGGTACAGCATAAACGTTCGCGCGATCCGGGCGACAGCGCCGAAATGATGCAGGCGAGGAGAGCGTTTCTTGATGCGGGCCATTATCAGCCGCTGCGCGATGCCGTGATTAACCTGTTGCGCGAGCGGCTGGAACAGTCGGCCACGGCGATTCTGGATATCGGCTGCGGCGAGGGGTATTACACTCATGCTTTTGCCGAGGCGTTGCCGGGAGTCACCACGTTTGGACTGGACGTTGCTAAAACGGCGATCAAAGCGGCAGCGAAGCGCTATTCGCAGGTGAAGTTTTGTGTGGCGTCAAGCCATCGATTGCCCTTTGCCGATGCGTCAATGGATGCGGTGATCAGAATCTACGCCCCGTGTAAGGCGCAGGAATTAGCGCGCGTGGTGAAACCTGGTGGTTGGGTCGTTACCGCCACGCCGGGGCCGCATCATCTGATGGAACTAAAAGGGCTTATTTATGATGAGGTGCGTTTACATGCGCCGTATACCGAGCAGCTCGACGGGTTCACATTGCAGCAGAGTACCCGCCTTGCTTATCACATGCAGCTTACCGCCGAAGCGGCTGTAGCACTGTTGCAAATGACGCCATTTGCCTGGCGCGCTAGGCCAGAAGTGTGGGAACAACTGGCCGCCAGCGCCGGACTTAGCTGCCAGACGGATTTCAACCTTCATCTCTGGCAGCGTAACCGTTAACCGTGAAAATGCGTCCAGAGGATCTGGACGCCAATTCCTATCAGTACGACCCCGCCGAGAATTTCAGCACGCTTACCCAGCATTGGGCCGATAAAGCGACCGATCATCATTCCGAGGGTGGACATGATAAGCGTGGCGCAACCGATAGCTAATGCGGTAGCGATGATGTTTACCTGCAAAAACGCCAGACCGACGCCAACCGCCATCGCATCGAGGCTGGTCGCGATAGCCGTCGTGACTAATAGCCAAAAGCTGTGGCGGCGTAACGGTGTTTCGTCTTCATCACTACCGCCGCGGATACCTTCGATGATCATGCGTCCGCCCAGAAAGATCAGCAGAACAAAGGCTATCCAGTGGTTCCATTCCAGAACGAATTTACTCGCCAATATCCCCAGCCCCCAGCCGATTAACGGGGTCAGCGTTTCAACCGCGCCAAAGATAAGGCCGGTACGCAACGCTTCTGAGAATTTGGGTTTATGTAGGGTGGCGCCTTTGCCAATTGATGCCGCGAAAGCATCCATCGACATGCCGAAAGCGAGAAGAACAGTAGCAGTAAAGTGCATGACAACGTCCTGACCGGGGTATCCATTAAACACATCACTGCCCCCAGCAAACATGCATGTCGCCATTCTGTGACGAAATACACAGCAGTTGATGCGCCTATGGTCTCGCCTGACCAGCGGCGGCTGGTCCGTACGCGCCACGTTTTGCAACGAGTATGTTGACGCGTACATTTCCGGAGTCTGGAAATCGGCTACTCCCCAATTGACGGCGCAACATTAACATATTTTTAGAATATAAAACAACAGCGATAAAATATTATTTTCCTTCTAATTGAAAACGATTTTCATTTAGATTTGTTCATCAATAAAACGTTAAATTAAATAACAATTGGTCAATAGAAAATATAGCCTTAGCTATATTATGATTCGAAATAAAATTCGAAAAACATAGTTGAGGCTATATCTTAGATTATTGATTTTCAATAAGAAGTTTATATATTTTTTCCAGATCGTCGATATTGCGTACACGGATAAGCAAGCGTCGTTGTTCTAATTGCATCACCAGTACGCCGTCTTCCGATAAATTCATCTCTTTAATACGGTTATATTCTATCCAGACATTGGCGAAGAAAAAGCCACGTTGTTTAAAGATGATCCGTGGCGTGCGGATCCAGAATATATAAAACCCCATTAACGCCAGCGCACTTAATAACCATGTGGTCATCTGCGCTCCGTGGCTGGTTACGTTGTTATAAATAAGGATGGCGACCAGCCCAACGAAGATAACGCTGTCTACGCGACCACGGCGGAGCAGGGCTATAGAAAGCAGAGTGGGGCCATTGCGACGGGGCATGATGAACTGATCGTAGAGAGCGTAAGCCAATAATGCGGCAATAAAGAGAATCAGCACCAGGTCCGTGATAGTCATTTATCCTCCAGAGAAATAAAAAAACGGGGCCGTTTGGCCCCGGTAGTGTACAACAGCCTTACTGGCCCAGCAGCCCTACGGAGTAGCCGGCGATACCGATGACGAAGAAGCCCACGATAATCCACAGCGGGTTAACTTTCTTACGCAGCAGCCACATACAGGCAAAGGTCAACAGTAGCGGAACCAGACCCGGCATCAGCTGGTCGAGAATGGTTTGCACGGTGGTAACGCGTGTCTGACCATCCTGACCGGTGATGGTGGAGACCACCAGCGGGATATTCACATGCGTCCACTTGTTAACCAATGCCCCCATGACAAACAGGCCGAGGATTGACGCCCCCTCAGTCAGTTTTTGCAGGAAGCCGCCGCCCATATCTTTAACGATATCGACGCCTTTGCGGTAGCCATAAGCCACGCCATAATAACGGGTCGCCAGACGCACCAGGTTAAACAGGATGAAAAACAGCAGCGGACCAAGCAGGCTGCCGCTCATTGCAATACCTGCGCCCAGCGCCGCGAATACCGGACGGACGGTACCCCAGAAGATAGGGTCGCCGACGCCTGCCAGCGGTCCCATCAGACCGACTTTGATACCGTTGATAGCGCCATCGTCAATCTCTGCGCCGTTCGCACGCTTTTCTTCCATTGCCAGGGTCACGCCCAGTACCGGCGCCGCAACGTAAGGATGAGTGTTAAAGAACTCCAGGTGACGCTTAATCGCCTGTTTACGCGCGTCATTATTCTCCGGATACAGGCGACGAATAGCCGGCACCATAGAGAAGCAGAAGCCCAGCGCTTGCATACGTTCGAAGTTCCATGACCCCTGGAACAGGTTAGAACGAAGAAATACGCCGCGAATATCGCTCGGAGTGAGTTTTTTCTCGGTGGTAGTTTTAGTCATATCAACCATTTCGCTCACCTGTTAGTCCAGTTCGTTATCGAGATCGTTATTGCCAGCAGCCGCTGCAGGCGCGCCCGCTACACGGTTGTATTTCGGGCTCAGCTGGATGTAAAGAATAGCCATCACTGCGCCGATGACACCCAGTGCGACCAGGTTGAAGTTTGTGAAAGCCGCGGTGACGAAACCGAGGTAGAAGAACGGCATCAGGTAGCCTGCGCGCATCATGTTGATAACCATCGCATAACCAACCACGACGATCATGCCGCCGGCGATGTTCAGACCGCCTGTGACGACTTCAGGAATCGCATTCAGCATTCCCTGTACTTCGCTGGTGCCTACGGAGATGGCAACGATAACCGCCGGGATAGCGATACGCATTGCCTGCAGGAACAGAGAAGAAACGTGCAGCCAGGAGAGCGCCGTCAGGTTGCCGTTTTCAGCCGCCTTGTCCGCCGCGTGCTGGAATGCCACGGTGATGGTACGTACGATAATGGTCAGTACCTGGCCTGCCGCCGCCAGCGGAATCGCCAGCGCGATACCGGCGCCAATGCTTTGATGCCCGGCGATGACCAGAACGGTAGAGATGATGGACGCCAGTGCGGCATCAGGCGCAACGGCAGCACCGATGTTCATCCAGCCCAGAGCGATCATTTCCAGAGTACCGCCGATGATAATACCGGTTTTCATGTCCCCCAAAACGGCGCCGATTAAGGTACAGGCGATCAGCGGACGGTGGAACTGAAATTCATCAAGTACCGACTCCATACCCGCGATACATGCGACGATGAACACCAGCACAATCTGAAGAGTGGTAATCTCCATTGTACTTCTCCTATTGCTATCTTAAGTGTGAAAGCTAATTAAATGCCGGCGGTTATTTCGCCACTTTGGCAATTAAATCCATCATTTTCAGTTTCGGATCGGTGGAAACTTTACGCACCTCAAGCTCGATGCCGCGCTCGTTGAGCTTTTTAAAGGCTTCGATATCCTTTTCATCGACGGAAACGGCGTTGTTCACCTGCGTTTTACCTTGACGATAGGCCATACCGCCAATGTTCACGGAAGTGACTTTCACGCCGCCCTCAACGATGCGCTCGACGTCGGTAGGATTGGTAAACAGAAGCATCACGCGTTCACCGGCGTATTTCGGGTTATTGTAGACGCGAATCATCTTCGCGACGTCAACCACATGCGCCGTAACGCCCGGCGGCGCAACTTGCGTCAGCAGCGTTTTACGTACGGTATCCGCCGCCACTTCATCGCTCACAACAATAATACGGCTGACATTGGTCTCTTTGGTCCAGCGGGTAGCGACCTGACCGTGAATGAGGCGGTCATCAATACGGGCAAGCCCGATAACCATATAATCATTCGGGCCCATCGGTTTTGCTGGCGTGGCCGCTTTTGGCGCGGCGGCGACTGGCGCTGGCGCGGCTTTTTCTACCGGTTTCGCTTTCAGCGCTTTTACGCCTTCACGACCAGTTTCTACCGCCAGTGCGACCAGCTCGTCAAAGCTCGGATCGTCGTCACGAGCCATAAACGTTTCGACCAGCATCGGGATGTTGACGCCGGCAATAACTTCATAGCGCTCTTTATCGACGACAATGCGGCTGGCAGCATTAAACGGGCTGCCTCCCCATGTATCAACGAGAAATAGCACGCCTTTACTGGTATCGAGTTTAGCCAACTGAGCGTTGTACTTTTCGATCAGCGTTTCGGCATTTTCGCCTGGAACGAAATCGATCCAGCCGACGTTTTCCTGCTCGCCTAACAGCATTTCGGCTGTTTTAAGTAACTGCTCTGCAGCCCAACCATGTGTGCCTATAACAATAGCAATGGTCACTTGCTACCTCCTTTATTATTGTCAACACATCAACTTGACAGATGTATTTTTTGAATCGCCGTCCGCAAGCGAATCGATTCAGATGAGGGTTACAACGAAAAACGCATGATTTTCGTGAATTATTTTAGATATCGAAAAAAATATTTTGTGTGATGGAGATCCGTAATTTTGTTTTCGATAATGAGAAATTTCGAAGTGTAAAATATCCCGGTTACATCTCTTTGCAAAGGAAGGTAAATCTTTGCCAAAAACCAGTTGTCTCTGTTATGTTTAGCTTCCGTTTAATTAGAATGGGGTATAGGGCAGCAGCCCGTTGTATGGATCGTCACCGACGTCATTTCACTCTTTGGCCGTTTTGCGCCTGTCAATCTGGCATATCTTGCCATAGCCTTACTTTGTTTATTGCGTTACCGCCTGCATCCTTTGAGATGTTGTGGGCGCCGTTTAGTCATTCCTTAAGCAGGAGCTTGTCATGGAATTATTAATGGATCCCTCAATTTGGGTGGGTTTACTCACGCTCGTCGTCCTGGAAATTGTCCTGGGTATCGATAACCTGGTCTTTATCGCGATCCTCGCCGATAAATTGCCGCCAAAGCAGCGTGACAAAGCGCGTCTTATCGGGCTCTCGCTGGCGCTGATTATGCGTCTGGCGCTGCTGTCCATTATTTCGTGGCTGGTGACCTTAACAAAGCCGCTCTTTACCGTCTGGGATTTTACCTTCTCCGGCCGCGATTTAATTATGCTGCTGGGCGGTATATTCCTGCTGTTTAAAGCGACCACCGAGCTGCATGAACGTCTGGAAAACCGCGAGCATGACACCGGACACGGTAAAGGCTATGCGAGCTTCTGGGTGGTAGTCACGCAGATTGTCATCCTGGATGCGGTCTTCTCGCTGGACGCCGTGATTACGGCGGTAGGTATGGTAAACCATCTGCCGGTTATGATGGCGGCGGTGGTGATTGCGATGGCGGTGATGCTACTGGCGTCAAAACCGCTGACCCGTTTTGTCAACCAGCATCCGACGGTGGTGGTGCTCTGTCTGAGTTTCCTGCTGATGATCGGCTTGAGCCTGGTGGCGGAAGGGTTCGGTTTCCATATTCCGAAAGGCTACCTGTACGCGGCAATTGGTTTCTCGATCGTTATCGAGGTGTTTAACCAGATTGCGCGCCGCAACTTTATTCGTCATCAGTCCACGTTGCCGCTGCGCGCGCGTACTGCGGACGCTATCCTGCGTCTGATGGGCGGTAAACGTCAGGCAAGTACGCAACATGAGACGGATAGCCCGGCCGCGATATCGGTGTCGGAAGGCGCCTTCGCCGAAGAAGAACGCTACATGATTAACGGCGTACTGACTCTGGCGTCGCGCTCCCTGCGCGGCATTATGACGCCGCGAGGCGAAATTAGTTGGGTGGATGCGAATCTCAGCGTAGCTGAAATCCGTCAGCAGTTACTCTCTTCTCCGCATAGCCTGTTCCCGGTATGTCGGGGCGAGCTGGATGAAATTATCGGTATCGTTCGGGCGAAAGAGTTGCTGGTGGCGCTGGAAGAGGGCGCGGACGTTGCGGCTATCGCCGCATCTTCTCCGGCGATAGTGGTGCCGGAAACGCTTGATCCTATCAATCTGTTAGGCGTTTTGCGTCGCGCGCGCGGCAGTTTCGTTATCGTCACTAACGAGTTCGGCGTGGTGCAGGGGCTGGTTACGCCGCTGGATGTGCTGGAAGCGATTGCCGGTGAGTTCCCGGATGCCGATGAAACGCCGGAAATCGTTGCCGATGCCGAGGGCTGGATAGTGAAGGGCGGCACCGATCTCCATGCGCTACAGCAGGCGCTGGAAGTTGACCATCTGGTGAACGAAGAGGGCGATATTGCGACGGTCGCGGGGTTAGTGATCGCCGCTAATGGCCATATTCCTCGTGTAGGCGATGTCATTGATGTTCCGCCACTGCGGATCACCATTGTCGAGGCCAACGACTACCGTGTCGATCTGGTTCGGATTGTTAAAGAACAGCCTGCCCACGACGAAGAGGAATAACGTCACACGCAGGAATCAAGTCTATAGATGCGGCATCGCGGACATAATCTGTCCGTTATGCCGGGCGGGCGGCGGCGCGCTGCCCGCCAGCCACTGTGGAAATTCGCTAATGGGCATCGGCTTCGCATAGAGATAGCCCTGTAACATTTGCACGCCATGCTGGCGCAAATGCTGTGCCTGCGTCTGGTTTTCGACCCCTTCCGCCACCAGTTCAATATTCAGTCTTTGCCCCAGCGCGATAATAATATCGGTCACCGTTGAATTGACCGCATCGGTACCGATGGCGGCGGTGAAGGATTTATCGATTTTCAAAATATCCGGCCGCAGTTTTTCCAGCCAGGAGAGCGAGCTGTTTCCTGTGCCAAAATCATCGATGGCTAACTTCACGCCTTTACGATGCAGCTCGCGCATCAGGCGGTAATCAACGTCAAGCAACGCGTCGCGTTCCGTGAGCTCCAGCACCAGTTGCTGAACAGGTTCCGCACTAAACCAGTACTGATTAAGATCCTTGAGAAGCACGCCGTGTCGGAAATGGCTTGCCGCCACATTGATGCCGATATGAAACTGATGGTTGATGGGGAAGTAGTGCCGCTGCCGAATGGTTTCCGCAATCACATAGCGGGTCAGCGGCGCTATCAGGTTATGCTCCTCGGCGATAGGAATAAAAACATCCGGTGAGATCCAGCCCTGACGCGGGTTGTTCCAGCGTAACAGGATCTCAACGCCGGTACACTGCTGCGTGCGGGCATTAAGCAACGGCTGACAAAATAGCTCAAACTCCCGTTCGGCAAGGGCCAGATTAATCTCCCAGGAAAAGCTCATTCTGCTGGCCGTTGCCAGCCAGGCGATATAACCGATCAACAGGCTAAGCAATACGGCCAGCGGTAACTGTGTCGGGAGATGTTTGAACGCCAGTACGCCTGCCGACGGCCCGCTGACGCTGATAGTAAAAGGGAAATGCCGCGATGAAAGCTGGTAACGCTCTTCATCTTTTTTTAATTCTGGAAGAGTATCGACCACGCCCCGACCATATAATAGGTGCCGTTTGCCGACCGTCAGGCTGGCGCTGGTAATTTGCGGCTGCTGCGGCTCAAGTAGCATAGTCGCCAGCAAGTCAATATTCACAATTTCCATCACGCCATCCTGGCCATCGGCAGAGGCGGGATACCACTGAATGAGGATCGGGCTTCCCTTGAGTAACGATTGGTCCGTGGAAAGTAGCAGCAGATCGCCAGCTGCGGGAAGATCGGGCTGAAGCTGGCGTATGGGAGTATTACGGGCGCCAAAAATGCTTGAGCAGTAGAGAATTCCCTCTTTTACCAGCCCGATAGAACGAATGGTTTGCAGGCGGGCGGCTTGCTTACGCAACGGCAAATGCGCGGTCGCGCACGGAAGCTCAAGTAAGGGTAGCAGTATGTTTCGTCCGACCAGGAGAGGATGCAGCACATTATCCAGCGCATCAACGGCATGATTCGCGAATGCAACCGTGCGATGGTGATTTAAGTTCCGCTCCGAAATAAATCGGATGCTCAGCGTAAGAATAAGCGTGACCAGTGCACAAATCGTGCAAACAATGAAACGATTACGGCGATAATGATTGATGATCCGTTGTGCTGTTTGCATGCGGGCCGCCCAATAAGCGTTGGCGACAAAAGCCAACCGCGACACAGCAAGTGTAGTGGGGAAACGTGGAGTCGACGAGGAAGAGATAAAAATTTCGCCCATCCGTAGCAGATGGGCGAAGGGAGGGGAAACGGCGTTTAATCACACTGGACTTTAATAGCCAACCCGCCGCGCGACGTTTCGCGGTATTTTGCGTTCATGTCTTTTCCGGTCTCGTACATCGTTTCGATGACTTTATCCAACGAGACGCGCGGCGCGCTGGTTCGACGCATGGCCATACGCGCAGCGTTAATCGCTTTAACCGAAGCAATGGCGTTACGCTCGATACACGGCACCTGCACCTGACCGGCAACCGGGTCGCAGGTCAGCCCCAGGTTATGCTCCATGCCGATTTCAGCGGCAACGCAAACCTGTTCCGGGCTGGCGCCCAACAGTTCAGCAAGGCCTGCCGCCGCCATCGAACAGGCGACCCCGACTTCACCCTGACAGCCGACTTCCGCGCCGGAAATAGACGCGTTCATCTTATACAGCGCGCCAATAGCGCCTGCCGCCAGGAAGTAGCGGGTGTAAATATCCGGGCTGACAGACTCAATAAAATGGTCGTAGTAAGCCAGTACAGCAGGAACGATGCCGCACGCGCCGTTGGTTGGCGCCGTCACGACGCGACCGCCTGCGGCGTTCTCTTCGTTCACCGCCAGAGCAAACATGTTCACCCAGTCAATGACGTTCATCGGATCGCTGGAAAGCTTATCGCTGGAAACCAGCATACGACGCAGCGCAGAGGCGCGACGCGGTACGCGCAGCGGCCCCGGCAGAACGCCTTCGGTATTCATACCGCGATCAATACAAGCCTGCATGGTTTGCCAGACGTGACCGAAATACTCTTCAATCTCTTTCTTGCTATGCAGCGCCAGTTCGTTTTGCATCACCATGCCGGAGAGTGAAAGGCCGGTGCTGTTGCAATACTCCAGCATTTCTTTCGCCGATTTAAACGGATAAGGTACAGTAACCTCATTCGTCGCTTCCTGGCCGAAATGCGCTTCATCAACGATAAAGCCGCCGCCGATGGAATAGTACGTCTTGCTATAAATGACCGTGTCGTCATGCCAGGCGTGGATCTGCATCCCGTTTTCATGCAGCGGCAAATTGCCGTTGTGAAAACGCATTCCGTCATCTTTCGGGAAGTCGACTTCGTGACGTCCCTGGGCCAGTAACAGACGCTCGCGCGTTTCGACGTCGCGAATAAAACCGTGGATACTATCAATATCCACGGTAGCGGGTTCATTACCCGCCAGACCCATAATAATGGCGATATCGGTATGGTGACCTTTCCCCGTCAGCGACAGCGAGCCGTAGACATCGACAGCGACGCGGGTAACGTTATCCAGTAATCCTTTTTCGACCAGGTCATCGACGAACTGTTTACCGGCCTTCATCGGGCCAACAGTGTGGGAAGAGGAGGGACCAATCCCTACCTTAAACATGTCGAATAGGCTAATCACGATAATACTCCTGACAGGGCAACCGGGGCTTCCGGTTACGATGTTATAACTGCGCATAGTGTAAGAGGGAACGCTGGCATCAGCTTAACTATTCACATGAATTAAACTAATGAATAACCGCGTTTTTACTAATATTGCGACAGTAATCTCAAGTCGTGTCTTGCGCGCGTAAAGTTAAGTATATACACGTTGCCCTTCAGGCTGCCTCTTTGGGGGAGGCGATTGTTACCGCCTTGAGGCAACGTGAATGGCGTTGTGTACAGTCAGGGCTTTACGCCGATTTGCAGCGCCAGCTCACGAAGAATGTTTGCGGTCATGCCCCAGACGAAATAATGCTCATACCAGGAGAGCCATACGCGGTGCGAATTGCCGCGACGGTAAACATCAAGCGGATGATATCGACCCAGTTGCAACGCTTGCGCCAGCGGCATTTCAAACACCGCAGACACTTCATCTTCACTGGCGCGCCAGGGGAGATTTGGCGGAATAATGCCGACCACCGGGGTGACCTGAAAACCGGTCACGCTGTCTACCGGCGGTAAAACGCCAATCACTTCCACGGCTTGCGGCGGGATGGCGACTTCCTCCTGCGCTTCGCGAAGCGCTGCGGCGATAAGCGAAGCATCGGTACTGTCCACGGCCCCGCCGGGAAAGGCGACCTGTCCGGCGTGTTTGCGCAAATGAATAGCCCGCTGGGTCAACAGCAGCCCCGGCTGGGGGCGGCGAACCACAGGGATCAGTACGGCGGCCTGACGTTGGTTCAACGTTTCATGAGTCATCTGCGGGCGCAAAAGCTGAAAGCGCGATAAGAAATGATCGAGCGTCAGACGGCTGGTATCCACGTATTAGTTCTCCAGTGGGTGCAGGATACGATTAACTTTATCAAAAGTTTCCTGATATTCCGCTTCTTCGTTGCTATCGGCCACGATACCGCCGCCGGCTGAGCAATAGAGTTGGCCCTGCGTTGCCGTGACGGTGCGGATAGTAATACTGGTATCCATCTTGCCGCAGAAACTCAGATAACCGATGCTACCGCACCAGGCGTTGCGTCGCTGCGGCTCCAGTTCGTCGATAATTTCCATCGCCCGCACTTTAGGCGCGCCGGTAATGGAGCCGCCGGGGAAAGCCGCGCGCAGCAGGTCGGTGGCATGAAGCGAGTCCGGTAAACGGGCGGTAATGGTGCTAACCAGATGGTGAACGGCAGGAAATGGTTCGACGACGAACAGTTCCGGCACTTTCACCGAACCCGGTACGGCGACCCGGCCAATATCGTTACGCATCAAATCGACGATCATCAAATTTTCAGCGCGATCTTTCATTGAGTTGGCCAGTTTCTGCGCCTGCTGACGATCCGCCTGCGGATCGTTAAGCCGTGGGAGCGTACCTTTGATCGGGCGCGTCTGAATATGACCATTCTCCAGTTGGATAAAACGCTCGGGAGAAAGGCTCAATATGGCGCCGTCATGTAAACGAAGAAAGGCGCTGAACGGGGCGCGATTGGCGCGGTTAAGGTGTTCGAAAGCCTGCCACTCATCACCCTCGTAGCTCGCCTGAAAACGCTGGGAAAGATTGACCTGATAGCAGTCCCCGCTGTGCAGCCAGGCCTGCACCTGACGAAACTTCTCGCCATACTCGCAACGCGTCATATTGGATTGCCAGGCCGAGGTAAGCCTGAAGGGCGTTCGGGTCGGCGCGCGCTGGCTGGTGAGCCAGCGATATCGGGCGTCTGCATCGTGATAGCTTATCAGCGACACTACCTGTTTATGGTGATCGACAATCAGCGCCCAGTCGTAAAGGCCAATCGCCATATCGGGTAAAGCGATATCGCGCGCGGCAGTATCGGGCAGAATTTCGAAACGCCGCCCTAAATCATAACCAAACAGACCCAGCGCGCCGCCCTGAAAGGGTAAGTCAGGGTCAGGCTGAGGATGAAAAGGCAGCGCCTCCAGTTGAGTCTGCAAAACGTGTAACGGATCGTCGAGAGTGACGGTAGTCGTGCGCGCAGTACATACCGTGGTTTCCTGGGCGCGCGTGGTCAGCGTGGTGACAGGATCGGCGACCAGAATATCAAAGCGGTTATAGGGATGAATAGCATCACCTGAATGCAGCAGCATCGCCCAGGGCAAATGGTTTACGGGCGCAAAATAGTGTTCAGCGGCGTCCGGACGCCAGGGTAAGGTGATAACAGTGGGAGATAACGTCTTCATCATTCCTGACTCGTTACAACACTACTGGCTTACCGCCGGGTAGCGTGAAATAATTAGCGCTAACAATTTAGCAGGAGTTAATCATGTTTGCAGGTTTACCTTCACTCAGTCATGAACAACAGCAAAAAGCCGTAGAACGTATCCAGGAATTGATGTCGCAAGGTATGAGCAGCGGAGAAGCGATTGCCCAGGTGGCGGGCGAACTTCGCGCCAACCATACCGGCGAACGGATAGTGGCGCGTTTTGAGGATGAAGACGAATAACCGGCTTATACCGCCGCGACAATCTTAATCTCAACTTTATATTTCGGATTCATTAACCCGGCCTGTACGGTACAGCGTACCGGCGCATGGCCTGCGACGACCCACGCATCCCACGCCTTATTCATGGCGGCAAAATCCGCTTTATCGCTCAGGAAAATAGTGGCATCCAGAATACGTGACTTACTGGAGCCCTGTTTTTCCAGCACCGCATCAATTTGCGCCAGAGTATTCGCCGTTTGCTCAAAAGCGTCGGCGTCGAGGTTTTCCGGCACGCCGGTATACCACAGCGTATTATTGTAGATCACCACGTCTGACCAACGATCTTCGGCATCAATACGCACGATAGACATCACTTATTCCTCATTTGCTTTCCATTTGAATGGCTCAAGACTGCCACAATGTGGCGCCGCCGTCACCTCTGTAACTGGCGTAAGCCTTTCTACCCTGACATAATCCCTGTGCAAATTAACAGGGGGCAGTGTGACGGACGATTTTGCAGCAGATGGCCAACTGGCCAAAGCGATAACCGGCTTTAAACCGCGCGAACCACAGCGACAAATGGCGATTGCCGTAACACAAGCGATTGAAAATGCGCAGCCTCTGGTTGTTGAAGCCGGCACCGGAACCGGGAAGACCTATGCTTACCTCGCTCCGGCGTTGCGTGCCGGGAAAAAAGTCATTATTTCAACCGGGTCGAAAGCGTTGCAGGATCAACTCTACAGCCGCGATCTGCCGACGGTAGCAAAAGCGTTGGCGTTTACCGGTAAGACGGCCCTGTTGAAAGGACGTTCAAACTACCTCTGCCTGGAGCGGCTGGAACAACAAGCGCTGGCGGGCGGCGATTTACCGGTACAAACGTTAAGCGACGTGATATTGCTGCGCTCCTGGTCAAATCAGACGCGGGATGGCGATATCAGCACCTGCGTCAGCGTGGCGGAGGATTCCCAGGCCTGGCCGCTGGTCACCAGTACCAACGACAACTGCCTTGGCAGCGATTGCCCGCTCTACAAAGAGTGCTTTGTGGTGAAAGCGCGTAAAAAGGCGATGGACGCGGATGTGGTGATTGTAAACCACCACCTATTTCTTGCGGATATGGTGGTTAAAGAGAGCGGGTTTGGCGAACTTATCCCTCAGGCTGAAGTAATGATCTTCGATGAAGCCCACCAACTGCCTGACATCGCCAGCCAGTATTTCGGACAATCGCTCTCCAGCCGTCAGTTGCTGGATTTAGCAAAAGACATCACCATCGCCTACCGGACGGAACTGAAAGACACTCAACAGTTGCAAAAATGCGCCGATCGCCTTGCCCAGAGCGCCCAGGATTTTCGTCTGCAACTGGGGGAGCCCGGCTACCGGGGAAATTTGCGTGAACTGTTAGCCGACTCACGTATCCAACGGGCATTTTTACTGCTGGATGATACGCTGGAGCTTTGTTACGACGTGGCGAAGCTGTCGCTGGGCCGTTCAGCGCTGCTGGATGCGGCTTTTGAACGCGCCACGCTATACCGTTCACGGCTGAAACGCTTAAAAGAGATCAATCAGCCGGGATACAGCTACTGGTATGAGTGCACCTCGCGCCATTTCACTCTGGCGCTGACGCCGCTCACCGTGGCGGACAAATTCAAAGAGGTGATGGAACAGAAGCCCGGTAGCTGGATTTTTACCTCGGCCACGTTGTCGGTAAATGATGATCTTCACCACTTTACCGCCCGTCTGGGAATTGAACAGGCAGAATCCATGCTACTGCCCAGCCCATTCGACTATACGCGCCAGGCGTTACTCTGCGTACCGCGTAACCTACCGCAAACCAACCAGCCCGGCGCGGCGCGACAGTTGGCGGCTATGCTCAGGCCGATTATCGAAGCCAATAACGGGCGATGTTTTATGCTGTGCACCTCGCACGCCATGATGCGCGATCTGGCGGAGCAGTTTCGCGCCACCATGACGCTGCCGGTATTGTTGCAAGGGGAAACCAGTAAAGGCCAACTGTTACAGCAATTTGTTAGCGCCGGCAACGCGCTGCTCGTCGCCACCAGCAGCTTCTGGGAAGGGGTGGACGTGCGCGGCGATACGTTATCGTTGGTGATTATCGACAAATTGCCGTTTACCTCCCCGGACGACCCGCTGTTAAAAGCGCGAATGGAAGACTGTCGTTTGCGCGGCGGCGATCCGTTTGATGAGGTTCAACTGCCCGACGCGGTGATTACGCTGAAGCAGGGAGTAGGGCGGCTGATTCGCGATGCGGACGATCGCGGGGTGTTAGTGATTTGTGATAACCGGCTGGTGATGCGGCCCTATGGCGCCACGTTTCTCGCCAGCCTGCCTCCTGCGCCGCGCACGCGTGATATCGCCCGTGCCGTTCGCTTTCTTGCGATTCCATCCGCCGAGTAATTTGTTACGGAGTATGGTAAGATGCGCGCTATTTTATTGATCTAAGCACGAAACCTCATGCGAATTCTGGCTATCGATACCGCCACAGAGGCCTGTTCTGTCGCTCTGTGGAACAACGGTACTATCAATGCTCACTTTGAGCTTTGTCCACGAGAACACACTCAACGTATCCTGCCCATGGTGCAGGAGATTCTGGCCGCCGGCGGCGTCTCGCTCAATGAGATAGATGCGCTGGCGTTTGGGCGCGGTCCGGGCAGCTTTACCGGCGTGCGTATCGGCATTGGCATTGCGCAAGGGCTGGCGTTAGGGGCAAATCTGCCGATGATCGGTGTTTCGACGCTTGCCACGATGGCGCAGGGCGCGTGGCGTAAAACCGGCGTGACCCGCGTACTCGCTGCGATTGACGCGCGGATGGGCGAAGTGTACTGGGCGGAATACCAGCGTGATGCGCAGGGCGTCTGGCAGGGCGAAGAGACGGAAGCGGTGCTGAAACCGGAACGGGTCGGTGAGCGGTTGAAACAGCTTTCCGGCGAGTGGGCGACCGTAGGAACGGGTTGGTCCGCGTGGCCCGATCTGGCGAAGGAGTGCGGCCTGACGCTTCATGATGGGGAGGTGTCGCTCCCGGCAGCGGAAGATATGCTGCCCATCGCCAGTCAAAAGCTGGCGGCAGGAGAGACCGTTGCCGTGGAACATGCCGAGCCGGTTTATTTGCGTAACGAAGTGGCGTGGAAGAAACTTCCCGGCAAAGAATGACTCTCACTACTATTACCCCCCATACTTTATGCTGTGGGGTGGAATAGAGGTCGAGAAAAAGGAGTCGCATCATGGCGGTTCAAAAAAGGTTAATAAAAGGGGCGCTGGCGTGCGCTTTTGCGCTTATGCTGAGTGGTTGCGTGACTATCCCGGATGCCATTAAAGGTTCGAGTCCGACGCCGCAGCAGGATTTGGTGCGGGTGATGAATGCGCCGCAGCTCTATATCGGGCAAGAGGCGCGTTTTGGCGGCAAAGTTGTGGCGGTACAAAATCAGCAGGGAAAAACCCGGCTTGAAATCGCGACCGTACCGCTCGACAGCGGCGCGCGTCCTGTTCTGGGCGAAGCCTCGCGCGGCAGAATTTTTGCCGATGTGAACGGTTTTCTGGACCCGGTGGACTTCCGTGGCCAGTTAGTTACCGTTGTCGGCCCGATAACCGGCACGGTTGACGGTAAAATCGGCAATACGCCGTATAAATTTATGCTGATGCAGGCTACCGGCTATAAACGCTGGCATCTTGTTCAGCAGGTCGTCATGCCTCCACAGCCGATCGATCCGTGGTTTTACGGCGGACGCGCCTGGCCTTATGGCTATGGCGGTTGGGGATGGTATAACCCTGGACCCGCGGAGGTTCAGACGATAGTAACAGAGTAACTCTTTGTTTTATCAATAAAAGAAACAGCGGCTGGTCCGCTGTTTCTGCATTCATAGAGACATAATAAAAATAAATAGTGACGCGCTTCGCAACCTTTCAGTTGCGTAATTAATAAACTGGTACGCTGAGTTAATATAATGTTAACGACTTGTTTATTAACTGGGGTTGTGATGACGACGAACACTCATTTTAGAGGTGATGCATTGAAGAAGGTTTGGCTTAACCGTTATCCTGCTGATGTTCCGGCGGAGATCAACCCTGACCGTTATCAATCCCTGGTTGAACTGTTTGAACATGCGGCGACGCGCTATGCCGATCAGCCTGCGTTCGTCAATATGGGGGAGGTAATGACCTTCCGCAAATTAGAAGAACGTAGTCGGGCATTTGCGGCTTATTTACAACAAGGGCTGGGACTCAAAAAAGGCGACCGTGTGGCGCTGATGATGCCAAACCTGTTGCAGTATCCCGTCGCGCTATTTGGTATTTTACGCGCCGGCATGATTGTGGTGAACGTTAACCCGCTTTACACGCCGCGCGAACTTGAGCATCAGCTTAACGATAGCGGCGCGGCGGCAATCATTATTGTTTCTAACTTTGCCCATACGCTGGAAAAAGTGGTCGAGAAAACGTCGGTACAGCACGTTATTCTGACGCGGATGGGCGACCAGCTTTCTACCGCCAAAGGTACGGTTGTTAACTTTGTCGTGAAATACATCAAGCGTCTGGTGCCAAAATACCACTTGCCAGATGCGATCTCGTTTCGCAGCGCGCTACAGCATGGCTACCGTATGCAGTATGTAAAACCCGAGGTTGTCGCTGAAGATCTGGCTTTCCTGCAATATACCGGCGGTACGACGGGCGTGGCGAAAGGCGCGATGTTGACCCACCGCAATATGCTGGCGAATCTGGAGCAGGTGAAAGCGACCTATGGGCCGCTGCTGCACCCGGGGAAAGAGCTGGTAGTGACCGCGCTGCCGCTGTATCACATTTTTGCCTTAACCATGAACTGTCTGCTTTTTATCGAGCTGGGTGGGCAAAACCTGCTGATTACCAATCCGCGTGATATCCCCGGCCTGGTCAAGGAGCTGGCGAAATATCCATTTACGGCGATGACTGGCGTTAATACGCTATTCAACGCTCTGCTCAATAATAAAGAGTTTCAACAGCTGGATTTTTCTTCGCTGCATCTGTCAGCCGGCGGCGGGATGCCGGTACAAAATGTCGTTGCGGAACGTTGGGTAAAGCTGACCGGGCAATACCTGCTGGAAGGCTACGGGCTGACCGAGTGCGCCCCGCTGGTGAGCGTCAACCCGCATGATATTGATTATCACAGCGGCAGTATCGGCCTGCCAGTACCGTCAACAGAAGCCAAACTGGTGGATGACGATGACAACGAAGTCGCGCCGGGTGAGGCCGGAGAGCTTTGCGTGAAAGGTCCGCAGGTTATGCTGGGATACTGGCAGCGTCCTGACGCGACGGATGAAATCATTAAAGATGGCTGGCTGCATACGGGCGATATTGCGGTTATGGATGAAGAGGGCTTTCTGCGGATTGTCGATCGTAAGAAAGATATGATTCTGGTTTCTGGTTTCAACGTTTATCCAAACGAAATTGAAGATGTGGTGATGCAGCATTCTGGCGTGCAGGAAGTCGCGGCGGTTGGCGTGCCTTCCGGTAGTAGCGGCGAAGCGGTGAAGCTTTTTGTGGTTAAGAAAGATCCGGCATTGACTGACGATGCGTTGATCACCTTCTGCCGTCGCCATCTGACCGGATATAAGGTGCCCAAACAGGTCGAGTTTCGCGAGGAATTACCAAAATCTAACGTTGGGAAAATTTTACGACGAGAACTGCGTGACGAAGCCCGTGGCAAAGTAGACAATAAAGCCTGAGCGTTAAGTCAGCTAACGAGAGACGCCGGTTAAGCCGGCGTTTTTTTTGGCGCGAACCAAAGAGAACACGATTTGAATTACCAAATGATTGAAACGGACGATGCGCTGGCGAGCCTGTGTGAGGCTGTCCGCGCATGTCCGGCTATTGCTTTAGATACGGAATTTGTCCGTACCCGCACCTATTACCCGCAGTTAGGATTGATACAGTTATTTGACGGGGCAAATGTCGCCCTGATCGATCCGCTCGGCATCAGCGACTGGTCGCCGTTAAAAGCGGTGCTGCGAGATACGGGAATCACCAAATTTCTGCACGCGGGTAGCGAAGATCTGGAAGTATTTCTGAATGCGTTTGGCGAACTGCCGGAACCCCTGATTGATACGCAAATCCTGGCGGCGTTTTGCGGGCGCCCGCTGTCGTGGGGGTTTGCGGCGATGGTAGAAGAGTATACGGGCGTGGCGCTGGATAAAAGCGAGTCTCGTACCGACTGGTTAGCCCGGCCTTTAAGCGAACGTCAGTGTGAATACGCGGCAGCGGATGTCTGGTATCTGTTACCGATCGCCAAAAAGCTGATGATTGAAACTGAAGCCGCAGGATGGCTGCCTGCCGCGCTTGATGAGTGTCGGTTGATGCAGCAGCGCCGTCAGGAGATTCAGGCGCCGGAAGAAGCATGGCGGGATATCACTAATGCCTGGCAACTGCGTACCCGCCAGTTAGCCTGTCTGCAACTTTTAGCTGACTGGCGGCTGCGTAAGGCGCGTGAGCGCGATATGGCGGTGAACTTTGTTGTGCGTGAAGAAAACCTGTGGGCGGTCGCGCGTTATATGCCGGGCAGTCTCGGTGAGCTGGATAGCCTGGGGCTTTCCGGCAGCGAGATTCGTTTTCACGGCAAGACGTTGATATCGCTGGTGGCGAAAGCACAGGCATTACCGGAAGAGGCATTGCCGGAACCCCTGTTGAATCTGATGGACATGCCGGGCTATCGCAAAGCGTTTAAGGCCATCAAAGCTCTGGTGGCGGAGGTGAGCGCGTCGCATCACGTCAGCGGCGAGCTACTGGCATCGCGTCGGCAGATTAATCAGTTGCTTAACTGGCACTGGAAATTAAAACCGCAAAATGGGCAACCGGAATTGATTTCCGGCTGGCGCGCCGAACTGATGGCGGAGAAGTTAACTCTTCTGTTGCAGGAGTACCCGCGTTAACGGCGGTAATTGCCGGGAAAACGGCCAGTGAAATAAATGTCCGTATCCGGAATAATGTAAAAAAATAAAAAAGGCAGATTCTTCTGCCTTTTTTAATCCAGGAATTTTCCCATAAAAGAGCTTATTTTGACTCTTCGGCTTCCGGCAGCGTTACGTTAAGTTCAAGGATGGAGATATCACCATCTTTTTGCTCAAGCTGGACGGTAACCATTTCCGGATCGATTTGTACGTATTTACAAATGACCTCAAGAATATCTTTACGTAACTGCGGTAAATAATGCGGTTCGGCATCGCTACGGCGACGTTCCGCGACAATGATTTGCAACCGCTCTTTTGCAATATTAGCGGTACTCTTTTTCCGCGAGAGAAAAAAATCCAGTAATGCCATAATTTATCCTCCGAACAGGCGTTTGAGGAAACCTTTCTTCTCTTCTTCAATGAAGCGGAAAGGACGTTCTTCTCCCAACAGACGATCTACGGTATCTGCATAGGCTTTACCTGCATCCGCAGTGGCGTCAAGAATCACCGGTTCGCCCTGGTTCGATGCGCGCAGTACGGATTGATCTTCCGGGATCACCCCGACGAGTTTAATACGCAGAATCTCCAGTACATCTTCCATGCTGAGCATGTCGCCTTTACTTACACGGCCTGGATTGTAGCGCGTCAACAGGAGATGTTCTTTAATCGGTTCTTCGCCATTTTCTGCGCGACGAGATTTCGATGCCAGAATACCCAGAATACGGTCCGAGTCACGGACAGAAGAGACTTCCGGGTTGGTCGTGATGATCGCTTCATCGGCAAAATAGAGCGCCATCAGCGCCCCGGTTTCGATACCCGCCGGCGAGTCGCAAACGATGAACTCAAAGTCCATCGCTTTCAGTGAGTCCAGTACCTTAGCGACGCCTTCGCGCGTTAGCGCGTCTTTATCCCGGGTCTGCGACGCCGGAAGAATGAAGAGATTTTCAGTACGCTTATCTTTGATCAGCGCCTGATTCAGTGTCGCATCGCCCTGAATGACGTTTACAAAATCGTAAACGACACGACGTTCGCACCCCATAATCAGATCGAGGTTACGCAGTCCGATATCAAAATCAATGACGACAGTTTTCTTTCCCTTCTGGGCCAAACCTGTAGCGATGGCCGCGCTGGAGGTGGTCTTGCCAACGCCCCCTTTACCCGAAGTAACAACAATAATGCGTGCCATAAAAATTCCTTGTTAAAAAGGGATCAATTCAACGGTTGAACTGTCAAAGCGTTGTCTGCTAAACGCAGGCGCGCCGCTTTGCCATAAAATTCTGCCGGGATTTTATCACTCAGCCAGTAAACACCTGCGATAGAGACCAGTTCTGCCGTCAGATGGGTACAAAAAATTTGCGCTTCCCGATCGCCGCTCGCCCCTGCCAGCGCGCGACCTCTCATCATGCCATAGACATGGATATTGCCGTCAGCGATAAGCTCTGCGCCAGCGCTGACGTGACTTGTAACAATCAGATCACATTGTGGAGCATAAATGCGCTGACCGGAACGAACCGGAACATCAATTAATCGCGTTTTTGTGATGGGATTAGCGTTTTGCGGCGGTTCGCTGGGCGTTGCCGGCTCAACGGGCGCAGGCCGAACCGCTTTCTCTTTACCTTCAGTCAGTAAAGGAAGACCCATCCGATCGATTTCTACTTTCAGGCTGGCGTCTTTACAGCCGCTCACGCCGATAATGCGTAAGCCGGTTGAGGTCACGATCTTATGCAGTTCCGGCCAGTTTACCGGGCTTTCAAGACCGCTAACGTTAATAACGACAGGGGCGTGTTTTAAAAACGCAGGAGCCTGCGCTATTTTGTCTTCTAACGCCTGACGAATAACCTCTGGTTCCGCTTCATGCAAATGAACCACTGATAAGGTGAAGCTACTGCCTTTAAGCTCGATTGGCGTGTTTGACATCCTGGCCTTACTCAATTTGCTATTTATCATCTCCGATACGGAGTGATATTCCGAAGTCCAGAAGGCATGTTATAGTCAGTATTATATTGAGGCAAGTCACCATCCCGTTAATTCAGAGTAAAAGTATGTTTTGTGTGATCTATAGAAGTAGCAAGCGCGATCAAACCTATTTGTATGTCGAAAAAAAAGACGATTTTTTGCGGGTGCCTGAAGCGTTGATGAAAGGATTCGGTCAGCCGCAGTTAGCGATGATGCTGCCGCTTGATGGACGTAAAAAATTAGTCAATGCCGAGCTCGAAAAAGTAAAACAGGCGTTAAGCGAGCAGGGCTATTATTTACAATTGCCGCCGCCGCCGGAAGATTTGCTGAAACAACATCTTTCTTCGGTAGGACAAAATACGTCGCCCGCTGACCGTTAAACGGTATTCGGCGCCGCGCCTGAATTCCATCATGATCTTAGGGGAAAATATGTATCAACATCGTAACTGGCAAGGCGCCTTGCTTGATTACCCGGTAAGTAAAGTGGTCTGCGTGGGCAGTAATTACGCAAATCACATCAAGGAGATGGGCAGTGCGACGCCGGAAGAACCCGTGCTTTTTATCAAGCCGGAAACCGCATTGTGTGATATTCGCCAACCGCTGGCGATTCCGGCGGATATGGGCGCTGTTCATCATGAAGTTGAGCTTGCTGTGCTGATTGGCGCAACGCTCCGCCAGGCGACCGAAGATCATGTACGTAAAGCGATAGCCGGTTATGGCGTGGCGCTTGATTTAACCCTGCGCGATATTCAAGGGAAAATGAAAAAGGCCAGACAGCCCTGGGAAAAAGCCAAAGGTTTTGATAACGCATGTCCGATTTCAGGTTTCATCCCTGTCGCGGCCTTCTGCGGCGATCCGCAAAATACGGTTATCGGACTTAACGTTAATGGCGAGGTTCGCCAGCAAGGGTCGACCGCGGATATGATTCATCCTATTGTGCCCCTTATCGCCTATATGAGCCGCTATTTTACGCTCAAAGCCGGGGACGTGGTGCTAACCGGCACGCCGGCAGGCGTGGGGCCATTATTAAGCGGCGATGAGCTGGACATTCGTTTTAATGGCGAAACGTTGTCTACCCGCGTTCTGTAAAATCTGCTTGCCGCCTTCAGCGGCGGTAAAACTTGCATCTGCAGGCCAGACTGGTTATAAGGTGCAGCTTTAGTGCAATGGCGGATACTTTAATGAGCGATACACCTTTCTGGCAACGTAAAACCCTGGATGAAATGACCGATGCCGAGTGGGAGTCGCTGTGCGATGGCTGCGGTCAATGCTGCCTGCATAAGCTGATGGATGAAGATACAGATGAAATCTACTTCACCAACGTGGCGTGCAGGCAATTAAATATCAAAACGTGCCAGTGCCGTCATTATGAACGCCGTTTTGAATTTGAACCCGACTGTATCAAACTCACTCGCGAAAACTTGCCAGACTTTGAATGGTTGCCGATGACCTGCGCCTACCGTTTGTTGGCGGAAGGTAAGCCCTTGCCGACGTGGCATCCGCTGCTGACTGGATCGAAAGCTGCTATGCATGGCGAGCGAATTTCTGTCCGTCATATCGCGGTTAAAGAATCCGAAGTACGGGACTGGCAGGATCATATTTTAAATAAACCGTCGTGGGCAGAATAAGTCTTCGGCAAAACGGCTGATTGTTTACAATTCTTTAATTTACGCCGGGCGGCCCCTGAAACCAGGAATTGCGTGCAAATTCCGTCACCTGGCGTTATCACCGCCTTCTATTCCTCCCTCACGCGCCTTGTCGCTGCGCTCGCGCACGTATGGCGGCGACTCTATACTTTCAAAGCAGTATATCGCTGCCTATCCTGAGGAGTTACCCCATGAATAACCAACCGTTGCGCGTTTCAAAGGATCAGCCCAGGAAGCCTGATAAGACACCCGAAGACGAAGGAAAAAATCCAAAGAAAAACCAAAAGTAGTGCTGTAGGGTATCTTTAATAACTATGGTTCGTTGGAGGCTTTATGTCTGAACGTCCTGATTTAGTCGATCCATTACCAGAGGATGAGCCGCTTCCTGGTGAAAATATTCCGGATACGCCAGAGGGAGACGATCCTCTCGACCCGGATACCCAGAATGAGGTTGAAGATCCTCGTAGATAGCGTCTTGTGCTATTAACCAACCGCCTGATGCACCGTCTGTGCCAGGCGGTTTTTTACATCTTCTAAAGCGAAACATCCTGATAATCCTCAGAAAGATAGCCTATAATTTTTTGTACGTTAAAATAGTAGCGCGTCCATGACGACACTGTCTTATTGCGCTTAGCCGTTTGCGAGTTCAAAGGAGGAAATCAATGAACAGCGAAGAGTTGACACATAAAGCAGAAGAGGAAATCGCGGCACTCATTAGCAAAAAGGTTGCCGAACTACGGAAGAAAACCGGGCAAGAGGTTTCCGAAATAGAGTTCGCGCCGCGAGAAACGATGAAAGGGCTTGAGGGATACCACGTTAAAATTAAACTACTCTAGCGTTTAATTAGCGCCATTAATCACCTGGCTACTGGGCGGGACCCGCCCAGTGGTGACTGGTTTACCGATGTCAGGCTTTTTTCTGTTGATACATTTCCTCGCCCTGATGGTCTTCCTCTACCCAAAAATGAATGTTGAACCGCGCATCATCGCTCAGCTCTACCCGATGCCAGTATTGCGGCGGACTGGTGGCGAATTGCCCGGCATTAATCACCACTTTCACTTCTGGTTCTGTCGCGGTTTCATTCGCAAAGCCATAGTAGGTCACGGTGCCTTCCATCACGCAGAGTTGTCCGAAAACGCCTGCCGCTGTGTTGTGATGAGAGAGCAGTGCCGCCGGAACATTCTCTTTGGTGAAAAAGGGGGTAGAGCGTTTAACTTTCCAGTTTGCCGGGATGCGTAAGTGGGACATAAGACATCTCCCTGATGTGGTGATTAAAAGATGTATTTAATATACACCTTTTAATCACTGGCAAACAACGCTTCGGGCAAAAAAAACGCTCCCGAAGGAGCGTGTGTATCAACGACCGAACAGGTCGCGTTTTTTAGGCTTAAATGCCTGGGCTATGACGACGGCTATCGCCACCACAAGGTAAGCGGCAAAGATCCCCAACAGCCATTGCGGCATCTCCAGCGTTAAAAACGACCACTGGCGCTCGGCGCAATCACCGGATGCCACAAACACCTGCGGCAGCCATTTACCCAACGGCAACCAGTCTGGAAAGCGCGCCATAAAGTCACAGGTCATGAACGGCGAGGGATGCAACTGAATCATCGTATGTTCATACGCCAGTTGTAGACCCCGCCAGGCGCTGTAAATCCAGATAACCATTGCCACGTATCGCAGCGGCGTTTTCGGCGCTATTGCGCCGACCAGACCCGCGCCCATCACGCCAAACAGGGCGCAACGTTCGTAAATACATAGCACGCAAGGTTTAAGTAACATGACGTGCTGGAACCACAGCGCCACCATTTCCAGCGCCAGGGCGGTAAACGCCATCAGTAACCATGCGCCCCGACCCCGTGAGCACTGGTTTAAAAATCGCAACATAATAATTTCCCTGCAACATGCGTAGAGACCGCAGTGTAAACCAATTCAATTCGTGCGCCACTAGCGGGAAATGAAATAATGTGTAATTGGATAATTATCAGGCAAAAATCGGAGCCGGGCGGTGTATTGCCCGGCCAAACGTTACGAAAGCGTTGCTAACCATCCTGCCTGAGTCATCCATTCGGTGACCGGCGCAAGAGTGAATTCGACGCACAGTAGCCCTATCAGGGTCAGTACGATAGTGTACGGTAACGCCATCCAGACCATACGGCCATAGGAGAGACGGATTAACGGCGCCAGCGCGGAGGTCAGCAGGAATAAGAATGCCGCCTGACCATTTGGCGTCGCTACCGATGGCAGGTTAGTACCGGTATTGATGGCCACAGCTAACAGCTCAAACTGTTTTAAGCTGATAGCGCCGTTTTCCATTGCCGCCTTCGCTTCGTTGATATAAATGGTGCCGACAAAGACGTTATCTGAGATGGAAGACAACAGGCCGTTAAAGAGATAGAACAGCGTTAGCTGCGCGTGTTCAGAGGCTTGCAAGACGAACTGAATAATCGGCGCGAAAAGATGTTGATCGATAATAACCGCCACAATGGAGAAGAAAACGGTTAACAGCGCAGTAAATGGCAGCGACTCGGTAAACGCTTTGCCGATGGCGTGTTCATCGGTGACACCCGTTAACGCGGTGGCCAGAATAATGACCGACAGACCAATCAGTCCCACCTCCGCGAGATGGAGGGCGAGGGCGGTAACCAGCCAGACGCCAATAACCGCCTGGACTATTAGTTTAATTTTATCCTGGCGGGTGCGCTTCTTACGGCTTTGATCGTCGAATTGCTGTAAAACGTCGCGGACTTTTTCGGGCAACGTTTCGCCATAGCCAAACCAGCGCATTTTCTCGACCAGCATACAGGTTAACAGTCCACATACCAGTACCGGGACGGTGACAGGCGACATCCGCAAAAAGAAGTCGCCGAAATGCCAGCCAGCCGCTTTAGCGATGATCAGGTTTTGCGGCTCCCCGACCATGGTCATGACGCCGCCCAGCGCCGTCCCCACGCCTGCATGCATCATCAGACTACGCAAGAATCCGCGGAATTGCTCCAGCACCGTTTTGTAATGCGGATCGATATGGCTGTCGTCCAGCATATCGTTCTCTTCGCCGCGCGATGAGGCCACACGATGGTAAATCCCGTAAAAACCGACGGCGACGCTGATCACCACCGCAACGACGGTAAGCGCGTCAAGGAAAGCCGACAAGAATGCGGCGGCGACGCAAAAGGCCAGCGACAGAACCATCTTCGAGCGGATACTGAGTAACAGACGGGTAAAAATAAACAGCAATAACTGCTTCATAAAGTAGATGCCTGCCACCATAAACATCAGCAGCAGCAAGACTTCCAGGTTGGCGGCAACCTCTTCACGTACATGGGCGGCGCTGGTCATACCGATGATGACGGCTTCAATGGCCAGTAACCCGCCGGGCAGCAGGGGGTAACACTTTAACGCCATCGCCAGAGTGAAGATAAACTCTGCCACCAGCAGCCAACCGGCAATAAAGGGATTAGCTAAGAAAATGAATGGGTTAACAATTAAAAAGACAAGTAGTGCCAGTTTGTACCAGTCGGGCGACTGGCCTAAAAAGTTGCGCCACATGGCGCGACCCCATGAGATCTCCATGAAATTTTTCCTTACCTAGAAAAATGAAATAGCGTTTTTATGTTTAAACACAGAGAGTAGCGAGCGCGACGAATGCAAGCAAGTCCTTAACGATATTGGCAGGCGATATCAGAAATGGTGCCTTGATCCCCTTTTTCTTCATTGCGTCCGCTATCAGGTGTTACGCCCGTCTGGTATGATGAGTACAACTATGTTTTGCTGTGTAATGGAAATCTCACTATGGTCATTAAGGCGCAGAGCCCGGCGGGTTTCGCGGAAGAGTATATTATTGAAAGTATCTGGAATAACCGCTTTCCTCCTGGCACGATCTTACCGGCAGAACGAGAACTCTCCGAACTGATCGGCGTGACGCGCACGACATTACGCGAGGTGTTACAGCGGCTGGCGCGAGATGGCTGGCTGACCATTCAGCATGGCAAACCGACAAAGGTTAATAATTTTTGGGAAACGTCAGGGCTGAATATCCTTGAAACGCTGGCCCGCCTTGATCATGAAAGCGTTCCGCAACTGATCGACAATTTGTTGTCGGTGCGTACCAATATTTCTACTATCTTTATTCGTACCGCGTTGCGTCAACACCCGGATAAGGCGCAGGAAGTGCTGGCCACTGCCCACGAAGTGGCCGACCATGCCGATGCATTCGCCGATCTGGACTATAACATCTTTCGTGGTCTGGCATTTGCCTCCGGCAATCCTATTTACGGCTTGATCCTGAACGGCATGAAAGGGTTATACACCCGCATTGGTCGCCACTATTTCGCCAGTCCGGAAGCGCGCAGTCTGGCACTGGGTTTCTATCATAAATTATCGTCGTTATGCGAGCAGGGCGCGCACGACCAGGTGTATGAAACGGTGCGGCGTTACGGGCATGACAGCGGCGAGATTTGGCATCGGATGCAGAAAAATCTTCCCGGCGATTTAGCGATTCAGGGACGATAATCCCGCGATGCCCGGTAAGCGCAAACACTACCGGGCAGCATCTCGATTACAGCGTGTTCATGCGCGGCGGACAACGCTCCAGCAGTTCTACGCTGCCATCCTCATTTTGTTGCTCCAGCATCACATCAAAGCCCCATAACCGATGCACATGTTTCAGTACCTCTTTGCGGCCTTTATCCAGCGGCGCGCGGTTATGCGGGATATAACGCAACGTCAGCGATCTGTCGCCGCGTAAATCCACATTCCAGACCTGAATATTCGGCTCCAGGTTGCTCAGGTTATACTGTGACGACAGTTTTGATCGAATCTCCCGATAACCTTCTTCATTATGAATGGCGGAGATCTCCAGATAATTATGCCTGTCATCATCAAGTACCGTGAAGAAACGGAAATCACGCATCACTTTTGGCGACAGGAACTGACTGATAAAGCTTTCATCTTTAAAATCGCGCATGGCGAAGTGCAGCGTTTCCAGCCAGTCGGAACCGGCAATATCCGGAAACCAGTATTTATCTTCATCCGTGGGCGACTGACAAATACGTTTGATATCCTGGAACATGGCAAAGCCGAGCGCATAGGGGTTAATTCCGCTATACCAGGGGCTATTATAGGGCGGCTGAAATACGACATTGGTATGGCTGTGTAAAAACTCCAGCATAAAGCGTTCCGTCACTTTGCCTTCATCATACAGATGGTTCAGGATGGTGTAGTGCCAGAAGGTCGCCCAGCCCTCGTTCATGACCTGCGTCTGTTTCTGCGGATAAAAATACTGGCTGACTTTACGCACGATGCGCAGAATTTCGCGCTGCCACGGCTCGAGCAACGGAGCGTTTTTCTCCATAAAATAGAGCAGGTTTTCCTGCGGTTCAGCGGGAAAGCGGCGTGCTTCGGCGACAGTTTTTTCTTCCTCGCGTTTTGGCAGCGTGCGCCACAGCATATTCACCTGGCTTTGTAGATACTCTTCCCGGCTTTTTTGTCGCGCTTTCTCTTCCTGCAACGAGATTTTCTGCGGGCGCTTATAGCGATCGACGCCGTAATTCATCAGCGCGTGGCAGGAGTCGAGCAGTTTTTCTACTTCATCCACTCCGTAGCGTTCTTCACAGCGGGTAATGTAATTTCGGGCGAAAATCAGGTAATCGACGATAGAGCTGGCATCCGTCCAGCTCCGGAAGAGATAATTATTTTTAAAAAAGGAGTTGTGTCCGTAACAGGCGTGCGCCATGACCAGCGCCTGCATGGTGATGGTGTTTTCTTCCATCAGGTAGGCAATGCAGGGATTAGAGTTGATCACAATTTCATAAGCCAGTCCTTGTTGACCATGCTTATACAGACGTTCCGTCTCAATGAACTTTTTGCCAAACGACCAGTGCGGATAGTTGATCGGCATCCCGACGCTGGAGTAGGCGTCCATCATCTGTTCGGAAGTGATGACTTCAATTTGGTGCGGGTAAGTATCCAGTTGGTAGAGTTTCGCCACGCGGTCTATCTCTGCCAGATAGACATCCAGCAGATCAAATGTCCAGTCGGGTCCATCGCTCAAACGTGTGGTGTCCTTGTTCATGGAATCAATCGTTGCCATTCGCGCACCCTCATTGTTGGCGACGCTCTCTGTATGGAGCGCCTCCTTTCAAGCATAGAACACCATGTTAAAAAACGACTTGATCGTGAAAACTTTTCTTTGCGATTTCCTCCAATCTGAACGGCAAAAAAACGGGTATTGGCATCATTTTATGCTGTATAGCCATGCCGCGTAGCAGGAGATCCCAAACCAGTGGGATCGCTTGTCTTTAGGGTATATGTGAAGCACGTCACCATAAAAAAGTCATATGTTGAATAATATTTTCATCTGGGTTATCAAGATGTAATCAGAAGATTGTTCTTTTACTATTAACGGAGTGGCTATGCGAGTTGTCATCCTGGGGAGTGGCGTAGTTGGCGTGACCAGCGCCTGGTATTTGAGTCAGGCGGGGCATGATGTCACCGTCATCGATCGCGAATCCGGCCCGGCGCAAGAAACCAGCGCGGCGAATGCCGGACAAATTTCACCGGGATATGCGGCGCCCTGGGCGGCCCCTGGCGTACCGCTGAAGGCGATAAAATGGATGTTCCAGCGCCATGCGCCGCTGGCGGTGCGTCTGGATGGCACCCCGTTTCAACTGAAGTGGATGTGGCAAATGCTGCGTAACTGCGATACCCGGCATTATATGGAAAATAAAGGCCGCATGGTGCGTCTGGCGGAATATAGTCGCGACTGCCTGAAAACGCTACGCGCCGCGACCGGTATCGAATATGAAGGCCGCCAGGGGGGAACGCTACAACTCTTCCGTACCGCGCAACAGTATGAGAACGCCACCCGTGATATCGCCGTGCTGGAAGATGCCGGGGTGCCGTATCAGCTCCTGGAATCCAGCCGACTGGCGGAAGTTGAACCCGCTCTGGCTGAGGTTGCGCATAAATTAACCGGCGGACTGCGCTTACCGAATGATGAAACCGGGGACTGTCAGCTCTTTACCCAGCGTCTGGCGCGCATGGCGGAGCAGGCGGGCGTAACCTTTCGCTTTAATACTCCCGTGGAAAAATTACTGTACGAAAATGATCAGATTTACGGCGTGAAATGCGCCGATGAGATCATTAAAGCAGATGCGTATGTCATGGCGTTTGGATCGTATTCGACGGCGATGCTTAAAGGCATTGTTGATATCCCGGTGTATCCGCTGAAAGGCTATTCATTAACCATCCCAATCGTCGAGCCAGACGGCGCGCCGGTATCGACGATTCTTGATGAAACCTACAAAATCGCTATTACGCGTTTTGATAAGCGTATTCGCGTGGGGGGAATGGCGGAAATCGTGGGCTTTAATACCGACTTACTGCAACCACGCCGCGAGACGCTGGAGATGGTTGTGCGCGATCTTTTTCCGCGCGGCGGTCATATTGAGCAGGCCACATTCTGGACCGGCCTGCGCCCCATGACGCCGGACGGCACGCCGGTAGTAGGACGTACCCATTATAAAAATCTGTGGCTTAATACTGGACACGGCACCTTAGGCTGGACGATGGCCTGCGGTTCAGGCCAGTTGTTAAGCGATATCTTGTCGGGTCGTACGCCAGCGATACCCTACGACGATCTGAGCGTGGCGCGATACCGTTCCGATTTTACGCCCACCCGCCCGCAACGTTTGCATAGCGCGCATAACTGATAAAGGAAGTGAAATGACCCGCCCTATACAGGCCAGCCTTGATTTACAGGTAATGAAACAAAATTTGGCTATTGTGCGCCGGGCGGCCCCGGAGGCGCGCGTCTGGTCGGTAGTGAAAGCCAACGCCTACGGCCACGGTATTGAACGCGTCTGGAGCGCGCTGGGCGCCACAGATGGTTTCGCTATGCTCAACCTTGAAGAGGCGATTACCCTGCGTGAGCGCGGGTGGAAAGGGCCGATATTGATGCTGGAGGGGTTTTTCCATGCGCAAGACCTGGAGGCGTATGACACTTATCGGCTGACCACCTGCATCCACAGTAACTGGCAGTTGAAAGCGCTGCAAAATGCGCGGCTTAACGCGCCGCTGGATATCTATGTCAAAGTCAACAGCGGCATGAACCGACTCGGTTTTCAGCCTGAGCGGGCGCAGACCGTCTGGCAGCAATTGCGGGCAATGCGCAATGTCGGTGAAATGACCCTGATGTCACATTTCGCTCAGGCCGATCATCCGGAAGGTATCGGGGAGGCGATGAGGCGTATTGCGCTGGCGACGGAAGGCCTTCAATGTTCATACTCGTTATCAAATTCGGCAGCGACGCTGTGGCATCCCCAGGCGCATTATGACTGGGTCAGGCCGGGCATTATTTTGTACGGCGCGTCGCCGTCAGGACAGTGGCGGGATATTGCCGATACCGGACTAAAACCCGTGATGACGCTGAGTAGCGAAATTATTGGCGTGCAGACGTTGAGCGTGGGTGAAAGGGTAGGCTATGGCGGAGGGTATTCTGTGACTCAGGAACAACGCATTGGCATCGTCGCGGCGGGTTATGCCGATGGCTATCCACGCCATGCGCCGACCGGGACGCCCGTGCTGGTGGACGGTATCCGTACCAGAACAGTAGGCACCGTTTCAATGGATATGCTGGCGGTGGATTTGACGCCGTGTCCGCAGGCGGGAATCGGCACGCCGGTTGAATTATGGGGCAAAGAAATTAAGGTCGATGATGTCGCCTCTGCGGCAGGCACGCTGGGCTATGAGCTACTGTGCGCCGTAGCGCCGCGCGTGCCGTTTGTGACAACGTAACCTAACTCAGGCTAAGGCGTCGACCGGTCCACCGGGGGCGGGTCGACGTTGTCCGGCGACCTTATTCTGCTTCGTCTTCGGCGACGCGTACCCCAATCTTGCGTACCACGTTATCTTCTTTTTCAGCTACCGTCCAAATCATGCCGCCAAACTCCACCTGATCGCCGACGACCGGCGCAGCGCCCAGCAGTTGCTGTATGATTTCACCCAGGGTTTGTTGTTTATCCCGGTATTCCGTTCCTTCTTCCAGCCCGTAGATAAGCGCCACGTCGGCGAATTTCGCATTCGCTTCGAGGATAAAATCGCCAAAGAAACGCTGATCTAACGAAACCGGCGGCGACTGGCTAAACAATTTGCCCAGCGCTGGCAGATCGCGCTCCCGGCCAATCACGCAGAGTACGTCGCCTTCCTGCAGGCGAGTGCTACCCGTGGGGTGAAACAGTTCATTATTGCGAAATAGCGCGGCAATGCGGGTTTCGTTCGGCATATGCAGGTCGCGCAACGCCGCGCCGACGCACCATTTGTCGGCGCTCAACTGATAGATGAATTGCTCCCACGGATTATCAGGATGGATGTCAAGCCCCACGCGCGATACTGGCCAGCCAACCGGAGGCACGACCACTTTGGCTCTCTTCGCCGCCCATGACAGCGATGTTCCCTGCAGGAGCAGCGACACCAGTACCACAAAGAAAGCGACATTAAAGAACAGGCGAGCGTTTTCAAGCCCGGCCATCATCGGGAAAACGGCGAGAATAATCGGCACCGCGCCGCGCAGTCCGACCCAACTGATGAAAATGCGCTCCCGAAGATTGAAGCCGCGAAATGGCAGCAGGCCGGTAAACACCGACAGCGGGCGGGCGAAGAAAATCATCCAGATAGAGAGAATAAGCGCAGGGACGGCAATCGGCCACAGATCGGAAGGCGTCACCAGCAGCCCCAGAACCAGGAACATCGCGATCTGCGCCAGCCAGGCCAGTCCGTCAAAGTTTTGCAGGATGCCGTAACGGTTGCGAATCGGACGGTTTCCTAACAGGAATCCGCACAGATAGACCGCGAGAATGCCGCTGCCTTCAAGCGCGGTCGTCAAAGCAAAAATCAGAATACCGCCGCTGAGCGCCAACATCGGATACAGGCCGCTGGGCAGAGAAATACGGTTGATCATCTGCTGTAGCAGGTAACCGCCGCCCAGGCCAAAAACAATACCGAGACCGAACTGCTGGATAATATGGACGGCAAACATCCAGTCCAGACCGGTTTCATGTTTCTGGATCATCTCAATTAATGTAATGGTCAGAAAAACGGCCATCGGGTCGTTACTTCCCGATTCGATCTCCAGCGTGGAGCCTACACGTTCGTTTAGCCCTTTGCCGCCAAGCAGAGAAAAGACCGCTGCGGCGTCAGTGGAACCGACTATCGCGCCGATAAGCAGACCTTCGATAAGATCCAGATGAAACAGCCAGGCGGCCATCATACCTGTTAACCCCGACGTGATCAGCACGCCGAGCGTCGCCAGCGACAGCGCGGGGCCCAGCGCTACCCGGAAAGAGCTGGCCTGGGTGCGCATGCCGCCATCGAGTAAAATAATCGCCAGCGCCAGGTTACTGACCATATAAGCGAAAGGATAATTATCGAAAGGAATACCGCCAATGCCATCCACACCCGCTAACATCCCAATGGCGAGGAAAATGACCAGAATCGGGATACCCAGTCGCGATGAGAATGAACTTAACAGGATACTGCTGGTTACAAGGATGGAACCTAAAATAAATAGACTAATAATTGTTGCAGCATCCAACGTTTTATATCTCCTGACTCACACGACTTCGTATTATTTAACATTAACATAATAACGGCCAGGGCAGCGTTTTACTTAGCCTGTCGGGGACTTTTTTTACAATTGCAGCGTAGGATGACCAGATAAAGTGAGTTGAGTCCCCTGGCGCGTATTTTTAAGCGTCGCGTTTGCCCCGATAGGGAGCGTTACCGTACGCTGTTCATGCCCGAAGTCGAGACCGGTAATCAGCGGAACGGACAGACGGGAACGTAAAAACGCGTAGACGCTCTCCAGAGAATAGCCGGCGTCATACTCGTTGGGCGCCGCGCCGCTAAAGCTGCCGAGAACGATGGCGCTCTGGCGGTTTAAAATTCCGGCGTACTCCAGTTGCAAAAGCATACGCTCCACCCGGAAAGGATGCTCATTGACATCTTCCAGCACTAAAATTCCTTTATCGATAGTCGGCATCCAGGGCGTACCGATAAGGGAAATCAACATCGCCAGATTTCCGCCCCATAAGGTGCCCTGTACGTCGCACTGAGGGCCGTCGCCTTGCCACTCTACGGTAAATTGCGCCTTGCGTAGCGCCAGCCAGAAATGTTGCTCGGTGAACGTATTCAGCGTTTCGGCGCCAAAATTTGCCGCCAGCATAGGACCGCTAAAGGTGATGACATTGGCCTGCGCCAGGAGTCCAGCCTGAATCGCCGTAAAATCGCTATGACCGCAAATCAGTAAGGGATCGCGCTGTTGCCGGGAGGCGAGCGCCTGCCAGTCGATACGATCCAGCAAGCGGCTGGCGCCATAGCCGCCGCGAACCGGCATGACGATCGTATCCGGCGAAGTTAGCGAGGCCAGCGAATTAACATCGGCCAGCCGTTCCGCGTCCGTACCGGCAAAACGCTGATAGCGGCGACGAATCACCTCGTCATTCTCCACCTGATGACCCGCGTCAGTCAGGCGCTGAACGCCGCGTAACGCGGCCTGTTGGTTAATACAGTAGCCCGAGGGGGCGATTAAATGAAACAGAGACATGGTAATTCCTTGCTGACAATAGAATGCAAATGTATATCATGCCGCATATATTAGGCGATGTCCCTCGTTGTGCGACGTTTCTGGATGCGCACCAGGGAGGCAACCTAAGTGCCTGGACGGGGCGGTTATAACCTCTTCGGCAGATAAGTTACGGCTATAAGGATAGATGACGTGAAATTAAGATGGTTTGCTTTTTTGGTAGTAATACTGGCTGGCTGTAGCTCAAAACAGGATTACAGGAATCCGCCGTGGAATGCCGAAGTGCCTGTAAAGCGTGCGATGCAGTGGATGCCCATCAGTGAAAAAGCCGGGGCGGCATGGGGGGTTGATCCGCATTTAATCACCGCGATTATCGCCATTGAATCCGGCGGCAACCCTAACGCGGTCAGTAAATCCAATGCGATTGGCCTGATGCAGTTAAAGGCGTCGACCTCCGGGCGCGACGTTTACCGTCGCATGGGCTGGCGTGGCGAACCGACCACCAGCGAGCTGAAAAACCCTGAGCGTAACATCTCAATGGGCGCGGCGTATCTGAGCATTCTGGAAAATGGGCCGCTGGCCGGCATCAAAGATCCGCAGGTGATGCAATATGCGCTGGTCGTCTCTTATGCTAACGGCGCAGGCGCGTTATTGCGTACTTTTTCATCCGACAGGAAGAAGGCGATAGAAAAAATTAACGATCTGGATGCGGACGAGTTTTTTGAGCATGTTGTTGATAATCATCCCGCGCCGCAGGCGCCGCGCTATATCTGGAAGCTTCAGCAGGCGCTGGACGCCATGTAGTTTAGCGTGAAGATTATTCTCGCACTTTATTCGCTCTTTCTCGGGCCTCGCGCTCAAGCGAAAAAATAATCCGCTGCAACTCCCGCTCCACCGCCGGGCTAACGTTAAGGAAACGAAAGCTCAGGCGGGGAGTGGTGATCGTTTCATTTTTCCCATCAATCACCTTACGCTCGCTGATGGAGATAAGCTGGGCGTCAACGTGAAAAATCCCCCATGGCCCCATGTTCAGTTCAACCTGCGAAAAGCGTGCGCCTTCGATTAGTCCGTCGGGGATGGCGGATTCCAGTAGCGCGCCCATGCCGCCCAGGGAAAGATCAAACAGGCGAAAACGTAACGTACGGGTGTCCGGTAGCGTGGTGACGCCGTAATAAGGCGGATACAGCGGCGCGCCAATGCGAAAATACTCCCGGCGCTGGACAAACCACAGTGACGACGGCAGGGGCGTGATAAAGGCCGGCAGCCGCTGATATTCGCCTGTAACGAGTTGCGGCAACGTGAACTCGACTTTTGCGCCCTGCGTTTCTGCGATAATGGCTACCTGCCCGGCACGTAATACGGCGCTATTTTCGTATTCCTGGCTGCCGTAATCCACGATGAGTTTTTCCGGGTCTACCGCCAAAATTTTACTGATGAATTGACCATGCGCCCATGAAATACGCAGTGGAACCTGATTTTTATTTAAATCCCGTAGCACGCCTAATATCGCTAATGGATTTTTTTTCAGGAACTGCTCATTGTAACCACTCACACGAAATAACCCCTGATACGCAGACTATCGTTGGGTTATCGGCATCAGTAGAAAGAACTTAATAGCGATAAATAAATTTTTATGTCCGCGAGATAAATCAGTGTTCAGAAATGCGACGCTCGACTTTGCCTATACTTAAAACGTTTTTACTGGAAAGAGGGTTTGCAAATGGGAATTATCGCCTGGATTATTTTTGGTTTGATTGCCGGCGTTATCGCCAAATTGCTTATGCCGGGGCGCGATGGCGGGGGATTTATCCTGACCTGTATTCTCGGTATCGTCGGGGCGGTCGTTGGCGGATGGCTGGCGACGATGTTTGGTATTGGCGGCAGTATCAGCGGCTTTAATCTGCACAGTTTCCTGGTCGCTGTGGTGGGCGCGATCGTGGTGCTGGTGATTTTCCGCCTTCTGCGACGCGGCTAACCGCTGCAGAACGTGTAAGCGTTGACCCGGTCAGCACCGGGTCAACCTACTATAAACACGCGTTACTGCGTCGCTGCAGACGGCGTTTTTGTCGGCGTTGCGCTTAACGATGCCGGACGAGTAGACGGTACGCTATCGCACGGTTTTTCCTGCGGACAAATCAGATCGAGCATTTTCAGCGTCACGCCGTTGGTCCAGCCAAAGCCGTCCTGAAGGGGATATTCGCCGCCGCCACCGCCGGTTCCGGTACTGCTGACATCATATTTTTCGACCAGTTTTTTCTCGCGATCGTAGGTGTGCTGCACATTGGTTAAAAAGCGCCAGGTGACTTCCATTGCCACGTCATCCTGCCCATAATTTTGCAATCCTTCGGCAGCGACCCATTGTAACGGCGCCCAGCCGTTTGGCGCATCCCACTGCTGTCCGCTTTTAACCGAGGTGGTAGCCAGCCCGCCAGGCTGTAGCAGATGCGCCTGGGCCGCCGCCGCCACTTTCGCGGCGCGATCTTTCGCGGCGGCGTTTACATAGAGCGGGAACAGCGCGGCAGCGGTGAGTTGGTCACGGATTTTATTGTTCTGCAGATCGTAGTCGGCATACCAACCCTCTTTGTTATTCCACAGATGCATTTCAATGGCTTTTTGCCGCGCGTTGGCCAGCGCGTCATATTGCGAGGCTTTGGCCCGATCGCCCGCCGCAGCGCTGGCGCGGGCGAGGGTTTTCTCCAGCTGATACAGCAGAGCGTTAAGATCGACAGGGACAATCGTGGTGGTACGAATGGTACTGAGCTGCTGCGGATTATCCATCCAGCGGGAGCTGAAATCCCAGCCGGAGGCGGCGGCAGATCGGAGGTCCCGATAGATCTCCGTTGCCGGGCGGTTGGGGTTGCTTTTGGCGGTAGCGATATCTTCAACCCAGGATTCAGGGCGGGGCGTATCCCGATCATCCCAGTAGCGGTTGAGAACGCTGCCGTCTTCCAGTTTGACGACGCGTTGGTTTTGTTGCCCTGGCTGCAATGTCTCAACGCCCTCCATCCAGTAGGCGTACTCTTTTTGCAGTTGCGGCAGGTATTCTTTCAGCGCATCGTCACCTTCATGTTGCGCCAGTAACTCAACCATAAACGCAAAGAAAGGCGGCTGCGAACGACTCAGGTAGTAGGTACGGTTGCCGTTAGGAATATGCCCCCAGGCGTCAATTTCGTAACCAAAGTTCGCTACCATATCCGCCACCTTATCCCAGTGCCCGCTTTCCGCCAGCCCCAGCATCGTAAAGTAGCTGTCCCAGTAGTAAATCTCTCTGAATCGCCCACCCGGTACGACATAGGATTCAGGCAACGGCAAGAGCGAGTCCCACTTTTCGACGTTTTTAGTTGAACGGGTCAGCACCGGCCACAGGCCATCAATATGTTCACGCAATGACTGTCCGGCCGGCGGGACATATTTTTCACCCGCTTTCGGCAGGGTGAAGTTAACATCAACAAAATGACGCAAATCGAAGCCGGACTGGTTCCGCTGCATACGATAATCCGCAAGAATCATGAGCGGATCGCTATTAGGTATGGCGTCAGCAAAGGTTTTCTGATCGGGGAAGAGTTTTGCATTCTGGACATCATTAAAGAGCGGGCCAAGCAAAATATCCGGCGGCTGCGGAGTTTCAGTGTCGGAAGACGGGTCTGCGGCAGTCGCCGAAAACGATGCAAACGTCAGCAGCGTCCCTGCCAGCGCCAGTTTTATGGCTTTCTGCAGTAGAACAGAACGGCGAATCTCTGGGGGTATCATCAAGTTATCTCCTTAGCGGTGAGCCAAAGCCAACGGCATTTACCATGACAAAACCTTAGTCTACGATGACCAGATACGCGTGATTGAACCGCTATTTTGCGAACAAACAGACATTTTATTGAGACAGAATTTATCGGCGCGCGCGTGGAAAACGGGGTATACAGACAAAAAATCCACGCCGGGACGTGGATTTTAGCGCAATAACTTGTAGCCTTAACCCGGATAGATACCGCGATCTTTACGGGCCAACAGAATGCGCTCACAGGCGACAATATAGGCTGCGGTGCGCAGAGAACAGGATTTCTCAGCCGCTTTCTCCCAGACATGGACGATCGCGTCGGTCATGATTTTGTCCATGCGCGCGTTGATCTCTTCTTCGCTCCAGAAGAAGCTGGCCATATCTTGTACCCATTCGAAGTAGCTGACGGTTACGCCGCCTGCGTTACAGACCACGTCAGGCACCACAAGGATACCACGGCTGGCCAGAACATCATCAGCATCCGGATAGGTCGGGCCGTTAGCCCCTTCCAGCACCAGCTTACACGTCAGGGCTTCCGCGCGCTGACGAGTTATCTGGCCTTCAAGCGCCGCCGGGATCAGAATATCCATCTCCAGACGCCAGAACGCATCGCTGGCGATAGTTTCCGCGCCCGGGAAACCGGCTATCTGTTTGTGTTCTGTCTGCCATGCCGTGAGCGCTTTCATGTCAATACCGGTGGCGTTAAACAGGGTCGCGGTATGATCCTGAATCGCCACGACACGGGCGCCAGCGCCTGCAAACAGACGCGCGGCTTCGCTGCCGACGTTACCAAAACCCTGAACCGCAACGCGAGCGCCTTCAACGGCGATATTCGCCCGACGCGCGGCTTCCAGCCCGCTGACGAAAACGCCGCGCCCCGTCGCTTTTTCACGGCCCAGCGAACCGCCAAGATGGATAGGCTTACCGGTGACGACGCCAGTGACCGTCGTGCCATGATTCATGGAATACGTATCCATCATCCAGGCCATCACTTTACCGTTGGTGCCGACATCCGGCGCAGGAATATCTTTCTGCGGCCCGATGATAATGCCGATCTCGCTGGTATAGCGGCGGGTCAAACGCTCCAGTTCACCTTCCGACAGCGAGAACGGATCGACGCGGATGCCGCCTTTGGCGCCGCCGTACGGCAGATTCAGCGCGGCACATTTGATGGTCATCCATGCTGACAGGGCCATCACTTCATTGAGATCAACGTCAGGATGGTAGCGAACACCGCCTTTACCCGGACCTCGGGAGAGGTTGTGCTGCACGCGATATCCTTCGAAATGACGAATAGTGCCATCATCCATTTGTACCGGAATATCGACGATCAGAGCGCGTTTTGGGTGGCGCAGAGTATCCACCCAAGGGGATAACTCGCCCAGATAAGGGGCCACACGCTCGATTTGTTGCAGGTAGGTATTCCAGGCAGATGTGCTGCTATCTGAAGCGTAAGATAACTTATCCATGATAAACCTTAGTGATAAAAGTAATATGTTCTTTAATTGACCGTGGTACATAGTAGATCACACCATGTAGCGATAAATTTAACACTTTTTTAAACAATTAACTCAGATCAAAAATGGCAGGCAGTTGGATTTTCGTTGTGATTTTGGATGGGAAGTGGTTAACTATCCGCTATAAGAGGTGATATATCGCTAATTATGCAATTAATTGCTTAAATATGCGTAATATGTGCAAGACGGCTATTTGTCATAATTATGACGCACCTCTAAAAGTAAACATTATGATAACGACATGTATCAATGTTATGTCGTCCTGTCGGCGGGGAAACGTCTTCACCAGGCGCGTAAAAAGATAAAAATAACCGGAGTCAGACGGCGCTGACCCCGGTTTACCTCTTTATTGTTGACGCGACTCAAGCCATACCAGCGCCAGCGTCGACAGTGAGCACATCAGCAGAATGCCGACAAACCACAGTAAATACCACATCGCTCCCGCTCCCTAATAAAGTTCATGATCGTTGCGGCGGAGGGTCTCCAGGTTGATACGCCCCAACATTTTGTAATAGCTCCACAGCGTATAGAGCAGTACGATCGGCAGAAAAATCAGCACAATCACCAGCATGATTTCGAGCGTCATCTGGCTGGAGGTGCTGTCCCACACCGTCAGGCTGGAGAGAGGACTAACACTCGACGGCATCACAAAAGGAAATAGCGTTATGCCGGCGGTAAAGATGACGCAGGCCTGGGTCAGGGAAGCGAACAGAAATCCACGAATAGTCTGACCGCGAAGGCAGGCATAGAAAGCCAGAATCGGCAGGATCATACCGAGCAACGGGATGATGAGCAGTAGCGGCGAGCGTATAAAGTGGTTCATCCATGCGCCAGGGAGTATCGCCACGCCTTTTAAGAGCGGATTGGAAGGGCCGTTGGCATCCTGCGTGAGTAAGACAAAGCCATCAACGCCGGCCCACAGCCAGTAACCGGCCAGCAGGAAGCAGATCACGATCAGCAGCGCGCTGTGGCGGGTGGCCGACAGAGCCCGTTGACGAATAACGCCCTCCGTTTTCAACTGTAACCAGACGCCTCCTTGCATAATCACCAACGACAGGCTCAATAATCCACACAGTAGTGCAAAGGGCGAGAGTAACTGCCAGAAGGTACCAAAATAGTCAACATGAAGCTGCGGCGTGAAGGCAAACGGCACGCCTAAAAACAGGTTGCCGAACGCGATGCCGAATACAACGGGGGGAACCAGGCTGCCGATAACCAGACCGGTATCCCACAGCGCGCGCCAGCGGGCATTGGCGATTTTTCCCCGATAATCAAAGGCCAGCGGGCGAAAGAAGAGGGCACACAGCACCAGGATCATCGCCACATAAAAACCGGAAAACGCGGCGGCATAGACCCGTGGCCAGGCGGCGAATAATGCCCCGCCCGCGAGAATCAACCATACCTGGTTTCCTTCCCAGTGGGCGCCGACGCTATTGATCAATACCCGGCGTTCGTCATCGTTGCGCGCTATCAGCGGGAGCAGGCAACCGACACCCATATCAAACCCGTCAGTTACCATAAATGCCACCAGGATGACGCCGATCAGCAGCCACCAAATGAACCGCAGCGTTTCATAATCCAACATGATTGTCTCCTTTATCCCTGTTGTTGCGCTTGTTGTTGATGTTGCATGGCGCTCGGCCCAAGACGCGCGTACTTCTGCATCAGATAGACTTCCGCGATTAAAAACAGGGTGTAAAGTCCGAGGATAAGCCCCATTGAGAAGGCCAACTGGCCCGGCGTCAGCGCGGAGTGAGCGTACCAGGTCGGCAGAATGTCCTGAATCGCCCAGGGCTGACGGCCAAACTCCGTCATAAACCAACCGGCTTCAATGGCAATCCACGGTAACGGCAGGCTCCACAGCGTCATACGCAATACCCAGCGATGCTGGTCGATACGCATTCGCAGCGTCTGTATCAACGCAATCAACATCACCACTAACAGCAGCGAACCGCAGCCGACCATAATACGGAAACTCCAGAACACCGGCGCCACCTGAGGAATAGCGCCACGCTGGGCCGCACGATACTGCTCCGGCGTCACATGGTTCATATCCGGGGCATATTTCGCCAGCAGAATGCCGTACCCCAGATCGCCCTCAACGGCGTGAAACGCATTCAGTACCTGCGGCGAGCGATTGCCTTGCGCTATCTCCTGCATGAACAGCCAGGCCTCCCGGCCACGCTTCAGGCGCGGCAGAGCGTCGTCCATCAGGTTTTTTAACCCCGGAACTGGCGTATCCAGCGAATGGGTGGCCAGAATACCCAGCAGAGCAGGGATCTTCACGGCAAATGCATTACGCTCCTGTTCCTGCTGCGGCCAGGCAATCAGATGAAACGGCGCGGGCGCGGGTTCGGTTTGCCATTCGCCTTCCATCGCCGCCAGTTTCACCGGCTGAATTCGGGCGACCTCGTAGGCCGAACTGTCCCCCAGTTGCAGGGTTCCCAGAATGGCCAGGGTGCCGAATACTGAGCCGATAGCAAACGAGCGCAAGGCCACCTCACGCTCGCGGCCACGTAACAGATACCAGGCGCTGATGGACATAATAAACATGGCGCCGGTGACATAACCGGACATGACGGTATGGACGAATTTCACCTGGCTCACCGGGTTAAAGACCAGATCGCTGAAGCTGCTCATTTCCATCCGTAACGTATCGATGTTGAAATGAGCGCCGGTAGGATACTGCATCCAGCCATTGGCATTCAGAATCCATAATGCTGAAATATTGGAGCCGAAGGCCACCAGCCAGGTGACCAGCAGGTGTTGGTATTTATTCAGCCGCTGCCAGCCGAAAAAGAACAGACCGACAAAAGTGGATTCGAGAAAAAAGGCCAGTAACGCTTCCATCGCCAGCGGCGCGCCGAAAATATCGCCCACATAGTTGGAATAGAGCGACCAGTTAGTCCCGAACTGAAACTCCATGGTCAGGCCGGTAGCCACACCGAGAGCAAAATTGATCCCGAAGAGCTTGCCCCAGAAACGCGTCATATCGCGGTAGACGGTTTTCCCCGTCACCACATAGATCGTCTCCATGACGGCCAGCAAAAAAATCAGCCCAAGCGTAAGAGGAACAAATAAAAAGTGATACAGCGCGGTCAGCGCAAACTGCCAGCGCGACAAGTCAATGACATCCCACATGCTAACTCCTGTAGGCAGAAAGAGAGTAAAAAGCTAATCAGTACCGGACTCCGGTGACGTTCCTGTTGAGAGCGCTAGCGCGTCTCCAGCCATCGGCAGACTTCATCCAGGCGCTGGCGCGAATCGGCCAGATCTTCCGGGGCCGCCAGTACCAGCTCCGGCAAAGGACAAATCTCATAGCTATCGAGCAACGGCCCTTTAAGGGCGTCCAGACAGCGCACATGCCAGAGATGGCGCAATGCTGTGGCGTTGATTTGGCTTTCGCCATACCCGGAGATGCGAATCTGAATATTCCCGTGTCCGCATAAACGCGCCAGAAAAAGACGATCGGCCTCGCTGAGCGGCAGTTGGGTCAAATTGATGCTGTGAGGTTGCAACGCCGGATCGCGTACGTGCGCCAATAACTCATGGGCCAGCGGCAGTCCATTCATCAGGCCAGCGACAGGCGGAGGCAGCAGAGAGTCGTCAGGCAGCGTATCGGCAGTCGCCGCTTGCCATAATGTCAGGGGCGCGCTACCCGCTTCCAGACGATCCGTCAGCAGACGTCGGTTATGCAGATGGCGTACCCGCCACAGGCCGCAGAAGATGGTCTCCTGGATCTCGCTTTCACTCCCGTCCGGATGCTGAATGCGTACCGAGACTTCGCCTTCGCCCAATAGCGTATTGAGGAATGAGAGATCATCGGCATTCAGGGGAGATAACTCCCATCCCAGCACGTCGCCGACTTCCGGAATGCGCCGGGCAAGCTGACCTCGCAGATCGGTCAACAATGCCATCACCGCCGGGCTGTGAGCGCAGCGCTCCAGCGCCGCCATACTTGGGTCGCCATTGACCTGACAGGTGAGCGGTAAGGGATTCATCGAGAAACTGGCGTCATCAGGCTGCGTACCTGGCCCCAGCAGATGAAAAAAGGAGTTGCTCATTGTACTGTCTCCTGCGCTGCGGGAGTGTCAACCATCGAACGCATCAGCGTGAGCAGTTCAGCCCAGGGATGAATGCCGCTGAGCGCGCCGCGTAGCTCGCCGTCTGTAAAAACCAACGTCGCCGGAAACCGACGAACATTAAAGCGATCGCCGATAGCTTCGCTTTGTTCAAGGTCGGCCACCGCCACCTGCCAGTCAAACGGCGGGAACTCACGCAGGAGTTCGGCAATCATCACCGGGTTATCGCTGACTTCCGGCGTACGCCGCGGATCGCTACTTAACAGGATGACGCCATCTCCAACCCGTTTGATCCAGTCGTCTACCGTGGAAGCCTCTACCGGTTGCCATCCACGGGTTAACAGGCGTTGCCATAGCGCAGAGAACGGGGTGTCATTCGCCACTTCTTTTGCCCTCCAGACGTGTCTGATACTGACGTATGCGCACTCCCTCATAATTTTCCATCGACAGGCATTTATAGTTCAGGCAGCGTGCGACCTCGTTTGCCTGCGGTACGATCCCCCAGGCGGCCAGTTGCGCCAGGGCGGCCTGTTCCGCCGCCGGTAGCTGGCTGCGAGCTATTTCGCTCAGGCTACCGCCATAGTCGTCCAGTTGCGCCGGTTGCAGACCGACCAGCGCTATGTGACAGGGCAGATGCCCGCGGATGTCGGCCAGCGCCAGAACTTCGGAAAAACTGTTTTGATGCAGACTCATTTTTTTGGCGCTGAGATACGCGGGGATTTTCTCGCCGGCATAGGTTCGCAGGCTGCCCGGCGCCAGGCCGTAATCGATCGCGTCAAGGAGCAGGAGATGGCTGGCTTGCTCTACATAACCTAACAGGTTTAGCCCTTGCGTACCGCCGTCCACAATTTCCACCTCTTCAGGCCAGTGATATCGGGCATACAAACGCTCCGCGACCCGGATACCGAATCCTTCATCGGCCCACAGCAGGTTTCCTAACCCCATCACCACTATGCGTTGCGCATTCATGAGGGCTCCTTGTCGTGCGGTTTGGGGAATTTATGGCTGCGATAGCCATTGATCATGGTGGAGATCACCGTATCGTCGGACATAATGTCTTCCCGGATAGCGAGGTAAACGTGCCCGACGATGAAGGCGGCGATCAGCCACATGCCCAGTCGGTGCCAGCTGTGAATATCGATGGAGTTGCCGCCGGTCCAGTAGAAAAATTCAACCACATAGCGGAACGGCGCAAAGATGGCGTACTGGCTATGCTCGCCAAACAGAGCGAAACCGGTGAGGATCATAAATACCGACAACAGGAAATAGCCGAACATCGCGGCCTGCGCGACAGGGTTATGTCCGATGTCGCTCCCCGGTTTTTTCTCCAGAAACAGATACCAGCGGACCACGGAGAAAGCGCCTTGCCACCAACTACGACGCCAGACCGGGACGATAAACAGCTCTCGCGAATAGCGGTTGCCGACACAGGCCCAATAAATTCGCCCCAGCAGTAACACGGTAAAGATCATCGCGGCGGCAAAGTGGATCAGCCGGATATAGCCCATGTAAAACAGATAGGTCGCCTCGCCACTCACCGACGGCAAGGGCCGGCCAATGAAGTAGCCTGTTACCATCAGTACCAACATGCAGGCCACCGTTAGCCAGTGCCATAGGCGTACCGGCGCTTCAAACACATAGTGGCTGACGGCAGTATCACGCGCCTCCCCGACGCGTGGAGATAGCTTTCCAGTCATCGTTCTTTTCCTTAACGCTTAGCGTACCTGGACGGCAATCAGTTCGCTGCCGTCGTCGCCGAGCACGTGGGTTGAACAGGCGAGGCAGGGGTCGAAGCTGTGCAGCGTCCTCAGGATTTCTAACGGTTGGTCGGGAATCGCCATTTGTGTTCCCATCAATGCCGCTTCATAGGCGCCGATCTGTTTTTTAGGATCGCGCGGGCTGGCGTTCCAGGTGGTGGGGACCACGCACTGATAGAGTTCAATCTTCTGATCGCGTATTGACGCCCAGTGTCCCAACGCTCCACGAGGCGCTTCGGTAAAACCGATGCCGCGGCAGTGCTGCGGCCAACTGGCCGGTTCCCATTTCTCGGTATTGGCGGTGGCCAGGTCGCCGTTTTTCAGGTTGGTCATAAGCCTGTCGAAAAAATACTGCAGCTTACCGACGGCCCATTGCGCTTCGTGCGCGCGGCATAAAATACGGCCAAGCGTAGACTGGATACCGGAGAGCGGCAGTTTAAGGGCGGACATCATGCGATCTACCGACTCTATGGTGGCGGCATCCCCTTTGTGGTACGCGATAAGCGTTCGGGCAAGCGGGCCGACTTCCATGGCATGACCCCGCCAGCGCGGCGCTTTAATCCAGGAGTAACGTTCCTGCTCGTTGAGCTGCTGGATATGCGTATCGCTGCCTTTGACATCACCCGGGTTGTACCAGGGATCGGTAATGCCGTCAAAAGGATGACGACCCAGCCGATCGTCCGGATAGCGGTACCAGGCGTGATCCACAAACTCCTGTATCTGCTGCGGATCGGCCAAATCTACCGGCATGACATTTTTAAAATCGCCATTGACCACCGCGCCGCCCGGCATTAACAGGCTTTGCTGGCTGAAGTCGTTGGCAATGTCCGGAAATGCGCCGTAACTCAGCACGCATTTATCCGACAGACCGGTGCCAATTTGACTCCATGCTTTATTGAACTGGCCGATAGCCAGCGCGTCCGGAACCATCACGTTGTTAATGAAGTCGGCGGTGCGGGTGATGATCGACTGCACCAGGTTGAGGCGCTCCATATTGATAGCCCCGACCGCGCCGCTTTGATCGAGATTGATCGCGCACGGCATCCCGCCGACGATCCAGTTAGGATGGGGGTTCTTACCGCCAAATATGGTATGGATTTTGACGATCTCGCGCTGGAAGTCGAGGGCTTCAAGATAGTGGGCAAAACCCATCAGATTAGCCTCTGGCGACAGTTTGTACTGTGGATGTCCCCAATAGCCGTTACGGAATATCCCAAGCTGGCCGCCATCGACAAATTTCTTCAATCGATTTTGTACGTCAAAGAAGTAGCCCGGCGATGACATCGGCCAGGCGGAAAGGCTTTGCGCCAACTGCGAGGTGGCGCGCGGATCGGCTTTCAGCGCATTCAGAACATCAATCCAGTCCATACCGGCTAACTGATAAAAATGGACCAGATGATCGTGACACCACAACGTAGCCAGCATGATGTTACGTATAATATTGGCGTTATCCGGCACCTGGATACCAATCGCATCTTCGATAGCGTACACCGATGCCAGAGCATGTACCCCGGTACATACACCACAAATACGTTCAACAAACGCCCAGGCGTCACGCGGGTCACGGCCTTGCAGAATGATCTCCAGCCCGCGGAACATTGTGCCGCAGGAAACGGCATTGGTAATGACGTTTTGCTCATCAATGTTCACTTCGCAGCGCATATGCCCTTCGATGCGGGTAATCGGGTCCACGATCAGACGACGGCCGGCGTCGTTAACGGTATAACCCTGGGTTTGATACTGGTTACTCATGCCTGTTTATCCTCATTGTCCGGCTGTTGTTCGGCTTGCGCTAACTGTTGTTTGTGGCGTTTACGTTGGTTGAGTGCGCTGGCGATAGCGTGACCGCCAACGCCCGCCGCGACCACGCCCAGCGCGGTCAGCCCCACCGTATCGGCGGTTGAATGGGTACCCATCTGGGGAATATCCACCACGCGGCTATAAAACGAGCCGCGATCCCAGAAACCATTTTCTGAACATCCCAGACATCCGTGACCGGACTGGATAGGAAAGGAGACGCCGTCATTCCAGCGTGTGGAGGAGCAGGCGTTATAGGTGGTTGGCCCTTTACAGCCCATCTTGTACAGGCAGTATCCCTTGCGGGCGGCGTCATCATCCCAGCTCTCGACAAATTCACCGGCGTCAAAATGGGCGCGGCGGTAGCATTTATCGTGGATACGCTGACCATAGAACATCAGTGGACGGCCCATGCGATCGAGTTCCGGCAGACGATCAAACGTCACCATATAGGTGATAATGGCGCTCATGACATCCGGGATTGGCGGACATCCAGGGACTTTCACGATCGGCTTGTCGGTGATCACTTTATCGATAGGCGTTGCCTGGGTTGGATTGGGGCGGGCGGCCTGGACGCAACCCCAGGAGGCGCAGTTTCCCCAGGCGATAATAGCGCTGGCGCCCGCGGCGGCTTTCTTCAGTTTTTCAATAAACGGGCGGCCGCCGCTGATACAGAACATTCCTTGCTCTCCTAACGGCGGATTGCCTTCCACCGCCAGAATGTATTTCCCGGCGTAGCGAGTGGTAATATCGTCAAAGACTTCTTCGGCCTGTGCGCCGGCGGCGGCCATCAGGGTGTCGTCATAATCGAGGGAAATCAGCGAGAGGATCACATCTTTGGCTAGCGGGTGCGAGGAACGGATAAAGGATTCGGTACAGCAGGTGCATTCCAGTCCATGAATCCAGACCACCGGAATCCGCGGTTTATTCTCCAGCGCCCAGGCGATCTTTGGCGTCATTCCGGCGCCCAGTCCCAGCGATGTGGCGGCAAGGCTACAGAATTTGAGAAAGCTGCGTCGGGTCACTCCCTTACGACGCATGGCTTGATAAAAGGTCTCCTCGTTATTCATAACGCGTATTTTTTCTCCTTTTTGCACCACGCTCCGCCAGGGGCATAAGGCGCTTTTGCGGGTCCGTTGACGTTCCGCCAGCAAGGCAAATCATTGGGTTACGCGCGAGCGCGGAAACGAGCCCGATTCACTTTGCACCGGCGTATATCGCCAGAAATAATGTAAAAAAAGCGTATCGGATTAACGATAAGAAACAATGTGAAGTGTGTGGGTATAGCTTATAGCGGTATATTTATACCCATTATCGGTTTTTCGGCGAAAGGGCCGTGGCGGGGAAGGACGGTTGAGCTTGTTCCAGGATGAGGTTTTCAGTGAGCAACCTCGGGTAGATTTAGCCTGGTCTCGCCATTTCAGGGATACGTAAGTTGACGCAAAAGGAGGGAGGGTTTGATGTCATCGTTAAAAGAAGCATACTTCGTGATGATTTTTATATAAAATGATGGTGCTGGTTTTAAAGGAATGCAAAAAAGAGACCATTTGAAAGAGGGCGCCCCATGAAAAATAACATCAGATTTGACTTATCCGATTATTTGATTCATTTTTTTCGGGACGTTAATTTAGAGACCGGTAGCCATATTTATTTGCCTGAACACTGTGGTTTTAATAATCAGCACCACGCCTGTTTCATTGATGCTAAATATTTACTTCGATTATCTTTACGCAGTCATAAAATTTTCTCGTCCTGGTCATACCGAAATGGGCAACGAACCGTATATGGTGACTCCCCGGTGGTATGCTTTACAGATATGCCGATTGCAGCTTATTTAGAAACTGGTGTTCGCCGATTAGAACGAAATGAAAAAATCGGTTTATATGCAATCGTTTTACCTAAAGAGCAAATGTTTAATTATGGGGCAAGGCCAGTCATATATGGGTTGGATGAGCATAACAATGCTCGATGCTCGCAAGGCAGAAACGGGGAACGTATTCTTGATGAAACTGCTCTTCCTTTGATTGAACAATATAGATATGTTACTTATGTTCCAGGTAAGATTGACTGGACACATGAACGCGAATGGCGATGGCCATATCGTGGCGATATTAAAAATTTCCTTAATCATATTAAAGAGTATGGTATTCCGGAAAACATTGAAAGTACCCCAGGGTTTGATTTTAGATCAAGCGAAATAAGTGGTGCGGGAATAATAGTCCCATTTGCAGAAGATATCTCTACCGTAGCTCACGATATTTTAACTTTAATTGACCGGGGTGTCATTGGAAGAAATACTTTCAAATTCATTATAGCTGTAGAGAGTTTACAATCATGGACCCAGCTCTCGGAACCGGGCGCGTTACTGTCTTGTATTAATGATAATACTTTCGGATTTGAATCTTTTTTTGATTTATCTGCATCTAAAGTAAAAAATTATGCTGATTCTATCAATGATTATGTAAATGAATTATACTCAAAAAAAGATTTTCTAAATGATAGTTATGCAATGGAATTTGGAAATGCTTGGGTCTGGATTCATGATAACCAATCCCAGGTGGTACGGGCGTTACTGCAGGCTGGAATGATCAACGTTAATAAAGAAGGGCGGTACTTATTAGATGTTAATTTGGCTTCTGTTGATTGGCCATTAAGAAGAAAAGAAGCTTTCGCAAGTCATGTTGCGGGATGGCTAAAACATCGTTTTGATATCGAAGCGGGAAGGTATTCCGTTTGGGGAAAAGATGATTATGATGCGATCCCAAGTTATGAGACGCCGCTAAAGGACCAGCATCCTTTTTATAATCATACAGTGAATGTCGACTGGTAATTAAGAAAAGAACTTACTGTAAATAGACTCGTTTTAGTTCCATGCATTTTTGAGATCCCGGCCAGATTGATCCTGGCCCGATCTCTGACGAAAACCCTGAATCTTCGATGTTTCCAATTATGAATTTCTACACCAGTCTTTAAGTATCAATGCATTGTACCTGGTGCGCTGCTATAACTATGTAAGAGGGATTGACGCTTAGAGCCTATCCCATTAGGGCTATTTTACTTGCCATTTTGAACCTGGCAGTGCTCGCCAAAACGCGTTAGCGTTTTGAACGCCGCTAGCGGCGGCCCGAAGGGCGAGCGTAGCGAGTCAAACCTCACGTACTACGTGTACGCTCCTGTTTTTGCGCGCTGTCCGTGTCCAAACTGGCTGCGCCAATAACGCCTGGTGGGATCGGCTCTTAGTGTTAATGTACACCAATACACCAAAGGTCGATGTGTTTACCGCACTTGTGGCTTGGTATGCAGTGTGTATAATTATTGTGTGAATGTTTTCATAAATTGATTTGTCTCTTCTTTGGCCTCTTCTATTGATTTATGTTTATATATTTTTGATTGGTATGTGTATTTTTCTAACGCAGGTAAGTACTTAGAGACGTCGTTACCTTTTTTGAAATCTATAGGCATATGAATACTCGCATATAATATATTTATTCTCTGCGATGGCGTTAGCTCAGAATAATTTATACCTTGTTCATAATAAGAAAGCATCACATCATTGCAGATCCTGTCTTTATACGACTGCCCTATGTATGCGATGATAAGTCCATATATAAGTAGCAATCCAAAAGCGACACCTGCTTTGTGGCTATGAAGAAAATTATATGGTAGCCCAACAAAAAAAAGCACTTTTCTGATTAAAACAAGAATAAATGGTAAGGAAAATAAAAAACAACCGAAGTACATAATCACTTCGCCTGAATTCTGAAACATTTTATACCTTCCTGATAAATAATGGGTTAATTATCTGGTTAATATTCGTTGCCTATTATTTCTTTTATAAACATAGACGATTCTTTGAAATTTTTTTTGAAACTGGAGTAATTGCTAAGTGTTTTCGGTATGCAAAAGATGACTCGCCCATTTTTTACTATGGCATAATATCTTGGATACATTAGCGCTTCTTCTTTTGTGTTTGGAACACCGTCATAGTCTATTTTTTCATCAATAGAGTCAAGTTGGCTAAATAAAAAGACTCTTTTCCTTAGCAAAGTATTATGAACAATAGCATTTTCATATATATCAAGTGACATTGTAAGATTCAATGCAGCAAATGAAAGTAATACAATGATGGAAATTGTTAATATTGCTAATGACAAGCCCTCCAGACAATATAAAACAAGACAAAAGAGTGGGATTGCAGGGAGGTAAGTGACCAACGGGTAAAAACGATCGATTTTTAAATGTGATATGATATTCTGAGGAGATGTGACATGGTCCTGAACGCCCTTGTTAAAGATAATGCTGTAAAGCGTCAAACTATTGTCAATTTTATTTATTGCTTTAGCTTTTATTCTTTGTGTGAATATAAAAAATGCTATCAAAAAGGCAATAAATAAGAAAATGATTAAATTAGAAATAAAACTATCCACGGCATCATCCTGTATATCTACCGAAATTTCTATGGTCACTATTCTACTATTATTAATGAATGTCAATATAAATTTGATGATGGTGCGTCCAGCCGGTTGGATTTGATCTAAAATAAAACTTTCGGTATTTCTCTATAGTCACAGAGCAAACAGAGTTGATTCTTTGTTAAGAAATCATCTCAATATTTTAATATGAATTCCTTCACGCGATTCTTAGAGTATTACAGTCTACGATTTTAATGATTTTTTATTCATTCATTATGCGTATTAAATTAATGGCAGTGCAATCGCAAATTATATTTAGTTTCAGAATTGCAAAATGATTATAATTTTGTAGTTCATGCAGTTGGCCTAAGATCCTCGGTGGCGAGTGTAGGGGGAACGCCTGAACAAGATCTGAGGCTATGTGCGATACTGTGATATGAGTTAACCCAAACAGGCCATACGGTATCTATACCTTTCTAAAAAGCTTTTCGCTGGTATAGAGTCAAAACCTTAGACGAAACAACATTCACACTATGGCCCGGGCAGTGCGGCATTGCGTATCGGTGAGCATAACGGGGCCTTGTTTATTTATTATACCGTTCTTGTACTTACTTAAAATGAAGATGGAAAAATGTTGTACTCATTTTTGACAGCATTGTTACGAGATGAGTTGAGACATTATGAAATGAAAAATCCACGCAATGGCGTGGATTTTATAGAGTTTTACCGTTGTTCTGAGATTCAATGAAACCTCATAAGACAACGAATGTTATTTAGACGTTGAACAGGAAGTTCATTATATCGCCATCTTTAACGATGTAATCTTTGCCTTCCGCTCGCATCTTACCGGCTTCTTTCGCGCCTTGTTCACCTTTATAGGTAATAAAGTCGTCAAAAGCGATAGTTTGGGCGCGGATAAAGCCTTTTTCAAAGTCGGTATGGATTTTACCTGCTGCCTGCGGCGCGGTTGCGCCAACCGGAATGGTCCATGCGCGAACTTCTTTCACCCCGGCGGTGAAGTAGGTCTGGAGGTTCAGCAAGCGATAACCCGCGCGAATAACGCGGTTCAGCCCCGGCTCTTCCAGACCCAGTTCAGCCATAAATTCGTCGCGCTCGTCATCCTCCAGCTCAGCAATATCAGCTTCGACGGCGGCACACACCGGAACCACGACCGAACCTTCTTTGGCGGCGATTTTGCGAACCTGGTCCAGATACGGGTTATTTTCAAAACCGTCTTCATTGACGTTAGCGATATACATTGTCGGCTTCAGCGTCAGGAAGCTTAAATAACGGATAGCCGCTTTATCTTCGTCCGTCAGGTCCAGCGAACGCAGCATCCCCGCTTCGGCCAGGTGCGGCAGGCATTTTTCCAGCGCGGCCAGTTCCGCTTTGGCGTCTTTATCGCCGCCTTTGGCTTTCTTCTGTACGCGATGGATAGCGCGCTCGCAGGTATCGAGGTCAGCCAGCGCCAGTTCGGTATTGATAACATCAATATCTTCTGCCGGGTTTACTTTACCCGCCACATGGATGATATTGTCGTTCTCAAAGCAGCGAACCACGTGACCGATAGCTTCGGTTTCACGGATATTGGTCAGGAACTGGTTACCCAACCCTTCGCCTTTGGACGCGCCTTTTACCAGACCGGCGATATCCACGAACTCCATCGTGGTTGGTAGAATGCGTTGCGGTTTAACAATCTCAGCCAACTGGTCCAGACGCGGATCGGGCATCGGCACGACACCGGTATTCGGTTCGATAGTGCAGAACGGAAAGTTTGCCGCTTCAATACCGGCTTTTGTCAGCGCGTTGAACAGGGTGGATTTCCCGACGTTGGGCAGACCGACGATACCGCATTTGAATCCCATGATTTAACTCACCTTAATATCTTAATAATCAATCTGTTATAGAAAACAGATTGCAGAAATGGAAATAACTTCGCCTATTATACACGGCGTGCGGCAAAAATGCCGCACATCACTGGTTATTGCGCCTTAAAGGTATGCAAACGGCTTGTTGCTTTGGCCAGACCCTCTTTGAACCACAATTCCGTACAGCGTGCCGCTTCGTCAATGGCCTCATCAATTAATTTTTGTTCAGAAACAGGGGGTTTACCCAGCACGAAACCAACAACTTTATTTTTATCGCCTGGATGACCAATTCCAACGCGTAAGCGGTGAAAGTTGGGATTATTGCCCAGCTTGCTGATGATGTCTTTCAGACCATTGTGGCCGCCGTGGCCGCCGCCAAGTTTAAATTTCGCGACGCCCGGAGGGAGATCCAGCTCGTCGTGAGCGACCAGAATTTCGTCCGGCTGAATACGGTAAAAACTGGCCATTGCGCCAACTGCTTTACCACTGAGGTTCATGAACGTGGTGGGTACCAGCAGGCGAACATCTTCCCCTTCCAGCGTGATGCGTGAGGTATAGCCAAAGAATTTAGGCTCTTCACGCAACGGCGCGCGCAGGCGCTCCGCCAGTAAATCGACGTACCATGCGCCTGCATTGTGTCGCGTCGCGGCATATTCCGCGCCGGGATTCGCCAGACCAACAATCAATTTAATTGCCACGTTTTTTGTCCTGAGTAGATCCATAACTGGCGCGTAGTTTACTGTCTGTCTGCCCGCTTGACAAAACACAGCGGCACTCTGAAGTAAATTAAATAATTGCCAGCATTGATTATTAAAAATGTAAACTGTTCAGAGTGTTATTTGTAAAGTTTTGTTAAATGAAACTTTACATTTGTGATCGCACCCGCACTTACAAACGAAAGTGTTGTCTATACTTTACACATAAAGTTTAGGGGGATTTCCTAAAAACAACCCAAAAGTTCCGGAGGTGACATATGAAACGCAAAAACGCTTCGTTATTCGGTAACGTGCTGATGGGGTTGGGGCTGGTCGTGATGGTTGTCGGCGTGGGTTACTCTATTTTAAACCAACTGCCGCAGTTTAATTTGCCGCAATTTTTTGCGCATGGCGCAATACTGAGCATTTTTGTCGGTGCAGTTCTTTGGCTGGCGGGGGCTCGTGTAGGGGGGCATGAGCAGGTGAGCGACAAATATTGGTGGGTACGTCACTATGACAAACGTTGCCGCCGTAACGATAATCGTCGTCATAGCTAACCGGTTCAGGCCCGGTAAGCGTTATCGCCACCGGGCATTGTCCATTAACTGAGTAAATCCGCTAACGCCTCCGTCCTGTTCGGGAAGAAGGTCAGACGCCCAGGAATAGGTTTGATACCGGCACGCGCCATTGTGCGCAGCGGTTGGAACTCCAGATTACTGATACGCAATTCGCAACCCTCCGGCAGACGCTTCACAAAACGCTGAAAAGCATCAAGCCCGCCTGCATCCAGCACTGGTACTGCGTCCCATTTCAGAACGACGATACGTTTGCCCTTAATACGTGACTCAAGGTCAGTAAACAGCCCTTCCGCCGCGGCGAAAAAGAGTGGACCGATAACACGCAGCACCAGCACATCATCAGGCACATCGACATTGACCGGCGCAAGTCGAGTCATTCGCGCAATACGGCGCATAAACAGCAGGGAAGCAAGGACAATCCCCACGCTGATGGCGATGACCATATCAAACAGAACCGTTAATGACATGCACAGCAGCATAACGATGATGTCGTCTTTCGGCGCATGGCGTAACAGATCTACCACTTTATGGGCTTCACTCATATTCCATGCCACCATCAGCAGTAGCGCCGCCATCGCGGAAAGCGGCAGCCAGGAGAGTAGCGGGGCCAAGACCAGTAGCGCCAGAATGACCAGGATAGCGTGAATTACCGCCGAGATGGGAGAGGTCGCGCCAGCGCGGACGTTGGCGGCAGAGCGGGCAATCGCGGCGGTGGCGGTGATGCCGCCAAAGAACGGCGCGACCATATTCCCCAGTCCCTGGCCGATAAGTTCGCTGTTAGCTTTATGTTTGGTGCCGGTCATGCCGTCCAGCACGACGGCGCAGAGCAATGATTCGATTGCCCCCAGCATTGCCATCGAGAAGGCCGCTGGCAGCAGCGCGCGCAGTGAATCCCAGCTTAGCGTGAAATCGGAGCCAGGAAGACTCCACGGCAGCATCAGTTGCGGCAGGAGCTGCGGGATGCCGTTGCCCTGAGTGCCGTCAGCCAGAACATAATGGAACTGTGAGCCGATAGTCGCCACATTACCGCCCAGCAGATTAACGATCCCCATCACGGCGCAACCAGCCAGCAGCGCGGGAAGATGTCCTGGCAGACGAATACCGAGACGCGGCCAGAAAATCAACGTTCCCAGCGTTACTACGCCAATGGCGGCATCGCCAATATTGACGGTGGGCAACGCCATAAACAGCGCGCCGACTTTCTGCAAATAGTGCTCTGGCACATGGGCCATCTGCAGACCAAGAAAATCTTTAATCTGCATGGTACCGATGGTAATACCAATCCCTGAGGTAAAACCCAACGTGACCGACACCGGGATATATTCAATCAATCGCCCCAGTCTCGCCAGGCCGAAAAGGATCAGGAAGAAGCCCGACATCAGCGTGGCGACCAGTAGGCCCGCCAGACCAAACTGTTGCGATACCGGATACAAAATCACCACAAACGCGGCGGTAGGGCCGGAAACGCTAAAGCGCGAGCCGCCGGTTAGCGCGATCACGATCCCGGCGACAGCGGAGGTATAGAGGCCATACTGCGGCGCAACGCCACTGCCAATTGCCAGCGCCATCGCCAGCGGGATAGCAATAATCCCGACGGTGATCCCGGCTATCACATCACGGGTGAACCGGGAGGCGGTATATTTTTCTTTCCAGCAAGCATCGATGAGAGCGCGGAAAGGCATCACATGTGAGGAAAATAATTTGTTCACAATAATGTTTCATCCATGAGCGCATCATCTGTCAACTAAATGGCAGGTGAAGGAGGCATAAGTCATACAAAAGGGTGTTACAGACAAAAAAACCCGCCGCAGCGGGTTTCAGATCCGGGTTCGATCAATGCTCGAACATGGCGGAAATCGATTCTTCGTTGCTGATACGGCGAATCGCTTCGGCCAGCATACCTGACAGGGTCAAAGTACGCACGTTCGGCAGCGCTTTGATTTCGTCGGTCAGCGGAATGGTGTCGCAGACAACGACTTCATCAATGACGGAGTTGCGCAGGTTGTTTGCCGCATTGCCTGAGAAGATCGGGTGCGTCGCGTAGGCAAACACGCGTTTAGCGCCACGTTCTTTCAATGCTTCTGCTGCTTTGCACAGAGTACCGCCGGTATCGATCATATCATCAACCAGCACGCAGTCACGGCCAGCGACGTCGCCGATGATGTGCATCACCTGAGAAACGTTCGCGCGCGGACGACGTTTATCAATGATAGCCATATCGGTATCGTTCAGCAGCTTAGCGATAGCGCGGGCACGAACCACGCCGCCAATATCCGGGGAAACCACGATCGGGTTATCCAGATTCAGTTGCAGCATATCTTCGAGCAGGATTGGGCTACCGAACACGTTATCAACCGGAACGTCAAAGAAGCCCTGGATCTGTTCAGCATGCAGATCTACGGTGAGAACGCGGTCAACGCCGACGCTGGACAGGAAGTCAGCGACAACTTTTGCGGTAATCGGCACACGGGCGGAACGTACGCGACGGTCCTGACGTGCATAGCCAAAGTAGGGGATAACGGCGGTGATACGACCTGCGGAAGCACGACGCAGGGCATCAACCATAACGACCAATTCCATCAGGTTGTCGTTGGTTGGGGCACAAGTGGACTGGATGATGAAAATATCACCACCGCGTACATTTTCGTTGATTTGTACGCTGACTTCGCCGTCGCTAAAGCGACCTACGGCGGCGTCGCCGAGAGAAGTGTACAGGCGGTTGGCAATACGTTGTGCTAGTTCCGGGGTGGCGTTACCAGCAAAAAGCTTCATATCAGGCACGAGAAGAACCTCAGGCATGCGTCCATTGGTGGAAAGAATCTGCCGAAAACTGTGCGGGCCAGGCAAAATCCTATCCAGGCGGTGTATTAAAGAGCGCGATGCAACGTCTGGAACAAGGTGACGTTGTCACCGAAGCTCAGCTTGCCCGGCTTACTCGTCTTCATTCACGTTTCATGTGCGCTGGTATCGATGCCTCACACCGGTCAAATACGGCATATATGACCGGCGATTCGTCATTTCGCCATCTTCCTGAAACCCGAATGCGTTAGAGTAACTCTCGATGCAATGGGGAGAGGTTGACACCCTTCGCCACAAAAGCATTGAGCCATTCCGGGGCTTGCTCAAGCACCTGGCGAGCACAAGACTCTGTATCGAATTCAGCAAAGACACAGGCCCCTGTCCCAGTCAGGCGCGACGGCGCGTATTCTAACAGCCAGGAAAGCGCCGCATCAACCTCGCGAAAACGTTTTCTTGCGATAACCTCGCAATCATTGCTGAATTCACATTTTAGTAACGTATCTATTGACCTTTTTGGCGTATTACGCGGCAATTGAGGATCTTTAAAGATAACCGGCGTCGGAATGCTTACGCCAGGGTGCGCGACCAGATACCATTTTTCCGGCGGATTCACCGGCGTTAATATTTCGCCTACGCCTTCGGCAAACGCGGCGTGGCCACGAACAAAGACCGGGACGTCGGCGCCGAGCGTCAGGCCGAGCGTCGCCAGTTCATCAATGGAAAGCCCGCATTGCCAAAGATGATTGAGCGCCACCAGAACGGTCGCGGCGTTAGACGAGCCGCCGCCCAGACCGCCGCCCATGGGAAGGCGCTTCTCAATGCTGATATCCGCGCCGCTTCCGGCGGGCAGGCGTCCACTCTCCGAGGCGGCTTTCATCAACAGCCGCGCGGCGCGGACGATCAGATTGTCTTCATTTTCAACGCCGGTAACCGGCGTTAATAAATGGATTTCGCCATCGTGACGCGGTTCGATGTGGAGTGTGTCGCCATAATCCAGAAACTGAAACAGCGTCTGCAGCGTGTGGTAGCCGTCTGCACGCTGTCCGGTGATATATAAAAACAGATTTAATTTTGCCGGAGAAGGCCAATGGGTCATCATTTCACAATCCAGTTATCCATTTTCAGCTTAATGCGCTGACTGCCGTCTGAAAGCTCCATATTGGCAGGCATGGCAGGCTGCGTTTTGCTGTCATAGCCACCGTAAACCACTTTCCAGTTTTTACCATCCTGGCGGTAGTTCACTTCGCTCAGGCGGTACTGGTCGTCCAGTTTGTAGTCGGTGGCATCGCCAGGCAGACCGAGGATCCACTGCCGCAAGCTGTTTAACGGAATCGGCATCCCGGTGAGTTTGCCGATCATCTCTTCGGCGTCATCGGCGGTATAACGCTGGCCTTTGTTATCCACCAACTGGACGTTGCCCGGCTGGGCGTTAAGCTCCAGCTCGGTGCTGCCCAGCGGGTTGGTAAGCAGCAGTCGGTAGCGATCCTGTCCGGTCTGTTGCCAGAAGAAGCGCGCATAGACTTTCTGATCATCTGAGATGTAAGCAAAGGCGCCGCGCGTCTGGTATTGATTCAGATGACGCACCTCTTGCTGATGCTGGCGCCACTGAGGGGAATCCGGGCTCTTGCCCGGGCCTTTATGCCCAGGAAGCGTACAGGCGGTGAGAACCAGGCTTGCTAACGGCAGTAGACGAATCAGGCGAAAATCGGGCAGGGTCATAGTGATGACGAATCCTTGTGATACGGTGCAATAATTGCCTGATGGCGTTACGCTTATCAGGCCTGAAAACTGAACCTGCAGGCTGTAAAAACGTTCGCGCCGCGATTCGGCAAATTTTTGCTATCGGTTACAGTTATAGCCTTTAATGCTAGCGCCGCCTGGTGACATCGTCTACTTTCAAGTTGTCTTAAATCATCAAATTAGCGAGCGCTGCCAATTACTCCAAAAGGGGGCTCTCTCTTTTATTGACCACGCGCATCCTGTATGATGCAAGCAGACTAACCATATCAACGCTGGTACTACTCCCGCAGACATGACCCTTTTAGCGCTCGGTATTAACCATAAAACGGCACCTGTATCGCTGCGAGAACGCGTAACGTTTTCGCCGGACACGCTTGATCAGGCGCTGGACAGCCTGCTTGCGCAGCCAATGGTGCAGGGCGGGGTCGTGCTGTCAACCTGTAACCGTACAGAGCTGTATCTGAGCGTGGAAGAGCAGGATAACCTGCAAGAAGCGCTGATCCGCTGGTTATGCGATTACCATAACCTGAACGAGGACGATCTGCGCAACAGTCTGTACTGGCATCAGGATAATGACGCCGTCAGCCACCTGATGCGCGTCGCCAGCGGTCTGGATTCACTGGTGCTGGGCGAACCGCAAATCCTCGGTCAGGTGAAAAAAGCGTTTGCGGATTCGCAAAAAGGCCACCTTAACGCCAGCGCGCTGGAGCGAATGTTTCAGAAGTCTTTTTCCGTCGCTAAGCGAGTGCGGACTGAAACCGATATCGGCGCCAGCGCCGTCTCCGTCGCGTTTGCCGCCTGTACGCTCGCCCGCCAAATCTTTGAATCGCTGTCGACGGTCACCGTACTGTTAGTTGGCGCGGGCGAAACCATTGAACTGGTGGCGCGTCACCTGCGCGAGCATAAAGTACAAAAGATGATTATCGCCAACCGAACCCGCGAGCGCGCGCAAGCCCTGGCGGATGAGGTAGGCGCTGAGGTTATCTCGCTCAGCGATATCGACGCCCGTTTGCAGGATGCCGATATTATTATCAGTTCGACCGCCAGCCCGCTGCCGATTATCGGTAAAGGCATGGTGGAGCGCGCATTAAAAAGCCGTCGCAACCAGCCGATGCTGCTGGTGGATATTGCCGTACCGCGCGACGTTGAACCGGAAGTCGGCAAACTGGCGAACGCTTATCTTTATAGCGTCGATGATTTACAGAGCATCATTTCGCATAATCTGGCGCAGCGTCAGGCTGCGGCAGTAGAAGCGGAAACGATTGTTGAGCAGGAAGCCAGCGAGTTTATGGCCTGGCTACGCGCCCAGGGGGCCAGCGAGACCATTCGGGAATACCGTAGTCAGTCGGAGCAGATTCGTGACGAACTGACTACCAAAGCGCTGTCGGCCCTTCAACAGGGCGGTGATGCGCAAGCCATCTTGCAGGATCTGGCATGGAAACTGACCAACCGCCTGATTCATGCGCCAACGAAATCACTTCAACAGGCTGCCCGTGACGGGGATGACGAACGCCTGAATATTCTGCGCGACAGCCTCGGGCTGGAGTAGCAGCACACACCACACTTTTTTACAGGGTGAATTTACGCCTATGAAGCCTTCTATCGTTGCCAAACTGGAAGCCCTGCACGAACGCCATGAGGAAGTTCAGGCGTTGCTGGGCGATGCGGGAATTATCGCCGACCAGGACCGCTTTCGCGCATTGTCGCGCGAATATGCGCAATTAAGCGACGTTTCTCGCTGTTTTACGGACTGGCAACAGGTTCAGGACGATATCGAGACGGCTCAGATGATGCTCGACGATCCTGAAATGCGAGAAATGGCGCAGGAAGAACTGCGCGAAGCGAAAGAAAAAAGCGAACAACTGGAGCAACAGTTACAGGTACTGCTGCTGCCGAAAGATCCGGACGATGAACGAAACGCGTTCCTTGAGGTTCGCGCCGGTACCGGCGGCGACGAAGCCGCGCTGTTTGCCGGCGATCTGTTCCGCATGTACAGCCGTTATGCCGAAGCGCGCCGCTGGCGTGTGGAGATTATGAGCATGAGCGAAGGCGAGCATGGCGGTTATAAAGAGATCATCGCCAAAATCAGCGGCGACGGCGTGTATGGCCGACTGAAATTTGAGTCCGGCGGACACCGCGTACAGCGTGTTCCGGCGACCGAGTCGCAGGGGCGTATCCATACCTCCGCCTGTACCGTCGCCGTGATGCCGGAGCTGCCGGAAGCCGAGCTGCCGGATATTAACCCGGCGGATCTGCGCATTGATACGTTTCGTTCTTCCGGCGCGGGCGGTCAGCACGTTAACACCACCGACTCCGCTATCCGTATTACCCACTTGCCGACCGGCATCGTGGTGGAATGCCAGGACGAACGTTCGCAGCATAAAAACAAAGCGAAAGCGCTCTCGGTGCTCGGGGCGCGCATTCACGCCGCCGAAACGGCAAAACGCCAGCAGGCCGAGGCGTCAACGCGCCGCAATCTGCTTGGCAGCGGCGATCGCAGCGATCGTAACCGGACCTATAATTTCCCGCAGGGGCGCGTGACCGATCATCGTATTAATCTGACGTTATATCGCCTTGATGAAACGATGGAAGGTAAGCTGGATATGCTGATTGAGCCGATTGTTCAGGAACACCAGGCTGACCTGCTGGCCGCCTTATCCGAGCAGGAATAATGGATTTTCAGCACTGGCTGCATGAGGCGGTAAACCAGCTCCGGGACAGCGACAGCCCCCGGCGCGACGCCGAGATCCTGCTTGAGTACGTTACGGGCAAGGGGCGGACGTATATCATGGCCTTTGGCGAAACGCCGCTTACCGACGTCCAGCAACAACAGCTCGCGGATCTGCTGCAGCGGCGTAAACAGGGCGAACCTATTGCGTACCTGACGGGCTTACGCGAATTTTGGTCGCTGCCGTTCTTCGTTTCTCCCGCCACGCTAATCCCGCGCCCGGATACCGAATGTCTGGTGGAACAGGCGTTGGCGCGATTGCCGGTAAAAACCTGTCGTATTCTGGATTTAGGCACCGGAACCGGCGCGATTGCGCTGGCGCTGGCCTGCGAGCGACCGGATTGCGAGGTGACTGCGGTCGATCGTATGCCTGATGCGGTTGCGCTGGCGATACGCAACGCGGAACATTTGGCTATCCGGAATGTGCGTATACTGCAAAGTTGTTGGTTCAGCGCGCTATCGGGGCAGCAGTTCGACATGATTGTCAGCAATCCGCCCTACATTGATGCGCAGGACCCGCACCTTAGCGAAGGCGATGTACGCTTTGAACCGCGCTCGGCGTTGGTGGCGGACGAAAACGGTATGGCGGATCTTACGCATATTATCGATAACGCCCGCCAGATGTTAACGCCCGGCGGCTTCCTGCTGCTGGAACACGGCTGGCAGCAGGGCGAAGCGGTAAGAGCGGTTTTCAGGCGGTCTGGTTACTCGGATGTAGAAACGTGTCGTGATTATGGTGGTAATGAACGCGTGACCTGCGGACGTTTTACGCCATGACAATTGCAATGTTGCTCACGCTTCATCTTATCTGTGTTGCGCTCTCCGTCAGTTTGTTTGTCGCTCGTTACTGGTGGCGCTATTGCGGCCATGCGTTGGCCGCCGCGCGCTGGACACGAATCGTGCCTCCCGTCATAGATACCCTGTTACTGCTTAGCGGTATTGGGTTAATCGTTAAAACGCACATCCTGCCATTCACGGAGTCGGGCTCATGGCTGACTGAAAAACTGTTTGGCGTTATCATCTACATCGTTTTGGGTTTTATTGCGCTTGATTATCGTCAGGCGCGCAGCCAGCAGGCGCGTTTTATCGCTTTCCCGCTGGCGCTGGTGGTGCTGTACATCATCATTAAACTCGCCACCACAAAAATACCGTTACTGGGGTAAGTCATGAGGTCGTTAGCTGATTTCGAATTTAACAATGCGCCGCTGTGTGATGGCATGATCCTGGCATCAGAGATGATTCGCCTGGATTTTCCCACGCAGTTTGTCTACGACGAACTGGAACGTCTGGTCAGTCTGGCGCAGGAAGAAATTAGCCAGCTCCTGTCTCAGGATGAGCAACTGGAAAAATTGCTGGCACTTTTTTACGGCGAGTGGGGGTTCACGGATTCCCGCGGCGTCTACCGTCTTTCTGATGCTTTATGGCTCGATAAAGTCCTGAAAAAACGCCAGGGTAGCGCGGTATCGTTGGGCGCTATTTTATTATGGATAGCAAACCGTCTTGATTTGCCGTTGGTGCCCGTTATCTTCCCAACGCAGTTGATTTTGCGTATTGAATCGCTGGAAGGGGAAATGTGGCTGATTAACCCGTTCAACGGTGAAACGCTTGATGAACATACCCTCGAAGTCTGGTTAAAAGGCAATATTAGTCCGGTCGCCGAGTTGTTTAACGAAGATTTGGACGAGGCGGATAACGCCGAAGTGATTCGTAAGCTACTGGATACGCTGAAATCCTCGCTGATGGAGGAACGGCAAATGGAGCTGGCGCTGCGCGTTAGCGAAGCATTGTTGCAATTTAACCCGGAAGATCCTTACGAAATCCGTGACCGCGGGTTGATCTACGCGCAGCTTGAGTGTGAACACGTTGCGCTGACTGATTTAAGCTACTTCGTTGAACAGTGTCCGGAAGACCCGATCAGCGAAATGATTCGTGCGCAGATCAACACCATTGCGCACAAGCAAATTGTTCTACATTAATTAACCGACATTTTACCTATAAGTGTAAGGCGATCCTATGAAACAAAAAGTGGTTAACATTGGCGACATTAAGGTGGCAAATGACCTGCCGTTTGTGCTGTTTGGCGGTATGAACGTGCTGGAGTCACGCGATCTGGCAATGCGCATTTGTGAGCACTACGTAACCGTTACCCAGAAGCTGGGTATTCCTTACGTGTTCAAGGCCTCTTTTGATAAAGCCAACCGTTCCTCTATTCACTCTTACCGTGGGCCGGGTCTGGAAGAAGGGATGAAAATCTTCCAGGAACTCAAGCAGACATTTGGCGTAAAAGTGATCACTGACGTCCATGAAGCCAGCCAGGCGCAGCCTGTTGCTGATGTGGTTGACGTGATTCAGCTCCCGGCGTTTCTGGCGCGCCAGACCGACCTGGTGGAAGCGATGGCGAAAACCGGCGCTGTGATTAACGTGAAAAAGCCGCAGTTCGTAAGCCCGGGTCAGATGGGCAATATCGTGGATAAGTTCCATGAGGGCGGTAACGATAAGGTGATTCTGTGCGACCGCGGCGCGAACTTCGGCTATGACAACCTGGTGGTGGATATGCTGGGCTTTAGCGTGATGAAAAAGGTCTCCGGCAACTCGCCGGTGATTTTCGACGTTACTCATGCGTTGCAATGCCGCGACCCATTTGGCGCTGCCTCGGGCGGTCGTCGTGGTCAGGTGACCGAGCTGGCGCGCGCCGGTATGGCTGTCGGTCTGGCGGGCCTGTTCCTGGAGTCGCATCCGGACCCGGCTAACGCGAAGTGCGACGGTCCTTCCGCGCTGCCGCTGGCGAAACTGGAGCAGTTCCTGACCCAGATAAAAGCGATTGATGATTTGGTGAAAAGCTTCGACGAGCTGGATACCGAGAACTGATTGCGGTTTTTAGCTTGTGTAGGCCGGATAAGACACTATCCGGCTTTTTTATATCAGGCAAAAATCGTCATCAGATAGGCGGCAAATAGAGCCAGATGCGCCGCGCCGTTTAGCACGTTGGTGCGTCCGGTAGAGAACGAAATATGGCACAGCACTAACGAGGCCACCATCACTACCATTTCCGGCGCGCCTAAACCAAACACCAGATCATTACCTGTCGCCCAGGCGATGAGCGTGACGACCGGCACGGTTAATGAAATCGTCGCCAACACCGATCCGAAGAACAGATTCATTGCCCGCTGAACCTGATTATTCAGTACCGCCTTCAGCGCGCCCAGTCCTTCCGGCGAGAGAATTAACAACGCGACCAGGAAACCGGTAAAGGCGACCGGGGCGTTCATGCTGGTCAGCAACGCCTCCAGCGGGCTGGCATTCATTTTGGTAACGGCAATGACCGCAATTAAATGAATGAGTAACCAGACCGTATGCCAGCCGCTACTGTGCGCGGAGGGTTTACCGTGGTGTGGATTGTCATCATCGCCTTCATCTTCATGTTCATAGATAAATAAGCTCTGGTGCGTTTTGGTTTGAATCAACAAAAATACGCCGTACATCGCGGCGGAAATTAACGCGACCAATAATGCCTGACCGGTAGAGAAATTGGCTTGCGGCAATGCCATTGGAAAAACCAGCACAATAATCGCCAGCGGAAACAGCGCGATAAGATACTGCTTAATCCCAAATAAATTCATATATTGCGTTGCGAATTTACGCCCGCCCAACAACAACGAGAAACCGACCAGTCCCCCGGTGACAATCATAATAATAGAGTAGAGCGTATCGCGCATAAGCGTTGGCGCAGCATCGCCGGTAGCCATCAGCGCTGAAATTAAACTCACCTCAAGAATAACGACGGACAGGCTTAAAATAAGCGATCCATAGGGTTCGCCGAGTCGGTGCGCTAATACATCGGCATGACGGACCACGCTAAATGCGCTGCTTAAAATACCAATAAGTGCAAGGATATTGATGCCAATAACCACTGGTAGTGACTGGCTGCTTCCCCAAAGGAACAGCACTACCAGCGCAAGAACCGGGAAAATAAGCGAAGTCTCCTTATGGCGGGTTTTCACCGCCTCACAGGCATGTGTCATGAGGGTCTCCCTTGTGCAGGTGTTAATATTTTGGAAAGAGTAAAGAAGGTAAAAATAGCAGAAATTTGTATTTTTTTAGTGGTTTTTTACGTAGTTTTACGGCGTAGACGATTTTTTTCTTTCAAGGTTAGTAAAACAAGCATCTTGTTTTAACAGTGTTTAAATAACAAAAAGTTAATTTCCGTAAAAACCAAAAATCCTCCTCGACTGGCGTAATAACGCATTGTTTACCACACTTAATGTTTTCCCTGAAGACGGAGGCGCTGATGCCGTATAAAGCCAAAAGTGATTTACCCGATAATGTGCGGAATGTTCTTCCAGCCCATGCCCAGGACATTTACAAAGAAGCGTTTAATAGCGCCTGGGAGCAATATAAAGATAAAGCCGATCGTCGTGATGACGCCAGTCGCGAGGAAACCGCACACAAAGTCGCCTGGGCGGCGGTTAAAAACGATTATGAAAAAGGCGAGGATGATAAATGGCATAAGAAAAAATAAACGCGGTATTACTCACGCGTTAGCCTGATTTTCTTGCCGGAAGTCTATCCTGACGCGGGAGCTTTTCCCGCGTACAGATTCAAAATGTCAGCACTTTGTCCGCCGCCAGCGTCCATTGCGCCAGCTCGACCAGCGTTCCGATTTCCACACCGTCAATCAGCGGCAGGGGAGTGATACCACGTCCGTCCGCACAGGTTTTGCATAATTTTACCGGTACGTTTTGCGCGGTTAGAATTTCCAGCATTTGCTGAATATTGTAGCCTTCGGCTGGTTTTTGACCGCGTAACCCTGCGGTTACGGCATCTGACATCAAAAACAGGCGTAAATCGAGATGGCTTTCCTGCTCGCGAAGCGCAATGGCCAGACGCAGGCTATTAAATAATGATTCGCTGCCGTAGGCGGCGCCGTTAGCGATAATGACGATATTTTGCATGGATAACCCTTCTCCTTGAGAAATTTTGTCGGCAATGGCGTTATGTTACCTCGGGAACCGGGTACCGCCAAATGCGTGGAGAAAATCCCGGGACGCTCTGCGGAAAAAATAAGGATATTCCTGGAAGCACGAGAAAAGGCTGCAAAACCTGTCCGGACACGTTATGGTTTACTCTGATGCCATTCCTCTTATCTTTTGTTGTAGAAGTTGCCGACACGTTGAGCCGTATTGTTTTTCGTTCATTCTCACTCTCGCTTCTCTTGCTGGCTGCCAGCGGTACGATCCGTGCGCAGGCGCAAGACCCTTTCACGCAAAACCGTCTGCCGGATTTAGGCATGATGCCGGAATCCCACGAAGGGGAAAAGCATTTTGCCGAGATGGCCAAAGCGTTTGGCGAAGCCAGCATGAAAAATAACGATCTGGATACCGGTGAACAGGCGCGGCAATTCGCTTTCGGACAGGTACGCGATGTGGTCAGCGAGCAGGTTAACCAGCAGCTTGAAAGCTGGCTATCAGCCTGGGGCAGCGCCAGCGTGGATATTAACGTCGATAACGAAGGTCATTTTAACGGCAGTCGCGGAAGCTGGTTTATCCCTTTACAGGATAAACAGCGCTATCTGACCTGGAGCCAGCTTGGTCTTACGCAACAGACTGACGGACTGGTAAGCAACATTGGCGTAGGACAGCGCTGGGCGCAGGATGGCTGGCTTCTTGGCTATAATACCTTTTACGATAATCTGCTGGATGAAAATCTACAGCGCGCCGGCTTTGGCGCGGAGGCGTGGGGAGAATATTTGCGTTTATCCGCCAACTATTATCAGCCTTTTGCCGACTGGCAGACGCATACGGCGACCTTAGAACAGCGAATGGCGCGCGGATATGATATCAACGCGCAAGTGCGGCTGCCGTTTTACCAGCATATCAATACCAGCGTTAGTCTGGAGCAGTACTTTGGCGATAGCGTGGATCTGTTTGACTCCGGAACGGGGTATCACAATCCTGTCGCGTTAAAACTGGGTCTCAACTATACGCCAGTACCTTTGCTTACCATGACCGCCCAGCACAAACAGGGCGAGAGCGGGGTCAGTCAGAACAACCTGGGGCTGACGCTTAACTACCGCTTCGGCGTGCCGCTCAAAAAGCAGCTTGCCGCCAGTGAAGTGGCGCAAAGCCAGTCATTACGCGGTAGCCGCTATGATACGCCGCAACGTAACTCGCTGCCGACAATGGAGTATCGGCAGCGTAAAACGTTAACGGTTTTTCTGGCGACGCCGCCCTGGGATCTTACGCCTGGTGAGACGGTTGCGTTAAAATTGCAGGTGCGCAGCGTGCACGGTATTCGTCATTTGAGCTGGCAGGGCGATACACAGGCCTTAAGTTTGACGGCAGGAACGGACACCCGCAGTACCGAGGGCTGGACAATCATTATGCCGGCCTGGGATCACCGCGAAGGCGCGGCAAATCGCTGGCGTTTATCGGTGGTGGTTGAGGATGAAAAAGGTCAGCGTGTCTCTTCCAATGAGATCACGCTCGCGCTGACTGAACCGTTTATCACGATGCCGGACGATAATCCGCATTGGCAACCGTTCCAGGAGCAATAATTAAAAGATGCGTTCCTGATGCACCCAGACGGCGGCCTCCACGCGCGATTTCAGCTTCATTTTCTTGAGCATATGTTTCACGTGCACTTTGACCGTACTTTCGGTGATATCCAGACGCCGGGCAATCATCTTATTCGGCAATCCCTGCGCGATGAGCTTCAGAATATCGCGCTCACGCGGGGTGAGTTGCGTTACATCGCGATCGGTGGTGGCGCGGTTGGCCCGCAGGCTGGCCGCCAGTACCGGCGTTAACGCTTCACTTAATACCATTTCGCCGGCGGCGGCCTGTTGTAACGCTTTGAGCAAGTCCTCCGGCTCCATGTCTTTCAACAGATAACCATCCGCGCCGCGCTTTAGCGCCGTGACGACATCTTCTTCATGGTTGGATACGCTGAAAACGACAATACGTCCTGACAGCGCTTTTTCGCGTAATTTATCCAGCGTTTCGAGACCATTCATTCCCGGCATATTCAAATCAAGGAGGATCAGATCGGGATCGAGCGATTCCGCCAGGTCAATACCCTGCTCACCGTTGCTGGCTTCTCCGACCACGCTGATATCGGGCGCCATACTCACAAGCTGCTTTACACCCGTGCGTAGCATCGGATGGTCGTCAATTAACAGGATGGTTGCCGGTTCCTGATTATTCATGGGTATCTCCCTGGGTTTCTGTGAAGTTTGTTTCTGGAATAAAAGTAACAGTGACCTCTGTTCCGCCAGTCTCGCGTCGGCGTACCTGGCAATCGCCGCGCAAACTTTGCGCCCGATCGCGCATGATGATCATGCCGTAGTGATTACTGCGTTCGGCGTTTTCCGGGACGCCGCAGCCATTATCCTGCACTTTTAGTTTGACCTGTTTGCCACATTGCGTCACTGTCACCACCACATCGTCGGCATGAGAGTGTTTAAGGGCGTTGCTGAGGGCTTCCCTGGCAATTTGCAACAGGTGTATCGCCTGGTGTGAAGGCACCAGGCGGGGGGGAAGCTGATAATCCAGTTTTACCGTAAAGCCAAACCGGGCGCTGAACTCCTGGCAGCTTGCCTCCAGCGCCGGACGTAGCCCGGGTTCCGTCAACTGTAACCGGAAAGTAGTTAACAGTTCGCGCAGTTGCGCCCAGGAGCAGTTTAGCTCATTGCGAATTTGGCTGAGTAACTCACGGCTGCTTTCCGGTAACACGTCGCCCTGCATTTGCAGGCAGCTCACCTGCATCTTCATACAAGAGAGCGACTGGGCAATAGAATCATGCAGTTCGCGGGCAATGGTGGCACGCTCTTCCATGACAATCAACTGCTGCTGGCGCTCCTGATGCCTGTCGAGCGCCAGAGTCGCGGTAAGCTGTTCAACCAGCGTGTCCACCAACTGTTGCTGATCGTGGCTGAGATGGCGTCCATAGGGCAGCGTCGCCAGCAAAATACCGTATTGGGTGTGAGAATCGGTGAGCCGCCATTTTAAAGTGGTGCCGCCGTTAATCATCGGCAGGGCGCTACGTGGGCAAAGGTGGCAGCCTTTATCATCGCAACTGATGTCCGACTGACAAGTAAATTCCTGGTGATTATCTTCATCTTCCAGGTCATAGACTCGCAGCTCAATATCATGCAACTGGGTTAAATTTTGCAGGCCATTCAGTACCGGTGAAAGACGTTCACATAGCGGAGCCTGTGAATGCAGTCGGCGGTTGGCTTGCCACAAAAATGAGAGAATCTGGTTTTTATGTTCCAGACCGGCTGTTTTTTCCTGTACGCGCTGTTCCAGTACCGCATAACTTTCGGCCAGCTCTTCAGACATATTATTGAGCGCAGAACCCAACACGGCCATCTCATTGCGTCCACTGATATTGGCACGTTGGGTAAAGTCGCGCTGACTGACGGCGCGCGCCATTGATAACAACTGTTTCCAGGGCTGCAAAAGGCGAACACGTAGCCAGATAATCGTAAATACCAGCAATAGCGCCATAAAGATCGCCATTACCCGGTGAACTAATACCACGCGTTCGATACGCAATTCAGTAGTATGGTCGAACGACGTCACCAGGCGATCCAGGCCCGCCACAAAGCGCGTGACATCTTCTGCGACCGCGTGCGCGTTTTGCGCGTGCTGTAGTCCTGGCGAGAGTTCGTTATGCCAGTAATCCTGCAACGCTTTAAGCTGCTTTTGCTGCCCGTCTCGCTCAGCGGCGCGGGTCAGTTCCGGGCTGAATGCCGTTTGCTCCATCTCATCCAGCAGCTTTTGATCTTTAGCATCCAGCGGGACAGCTGCCAGTAGTCGATAGCTTTGCATACGCAATGAGCCCGCTTTATTAATCGCATGAGCGCTACCCTGTACGCCCTGAACCAGCCAGCCGGAAACCGCCATCCCCGCCACGCCGATAGCGGTAGAGAGCATGACAATCAGCGCCAGTTGGTTAACCAGCGTAAGAGGAGAGAAACACCGTTTAAACATGTTACCTTCTTTCTTCGGGGTAATGTCGCCGAAAAAACGTAGCAAAAAAGAGGGGCGTCAATCGGCTGTGCCGTTATTCTCAACGATACAGCGGAGTATACCCATACCTATAACGAGTTACTCCTTAATTGCCGCCGTAAAGAGGTATCTGCGACGGGAAGGAGTAGACAGACACAGCATGGTGAAAAACCACAGCTTTTTTACCAAAATAGCCTACTCATTAAGGGTAATAACGCTTTTTAGTCGCCGGTGATGACGACTTTTCCTTTGATTTATATCAACTTACCTTCGGCAGTAAACCCTAATGTGGCAGACATCAAATCAAGAATCAGAGGTGTCTATGAGTCACTCATCCGCCCCGGAAAGGGCAACTGGCGCTGTTATCACGGAATGGCGTCCGGAAGATCCGGCATTCTGGCAGCTGCGCGGCCATCGTGTCGCCAGCCGTAATTTGTGGATTTCTGTGCCGTGTTTACTGCTGGCGTTTTGCGTCTGGATGCTATTCAGCGCAGTGGCGGTGAACCTGCCGAAAGTGGGATTTAATTTTACGACCGATCAGCTCTTTATGTTGACTGCGCTGCCATCTGTTTCCGGCGCGCTGCTACGGGTGCCTTACTCCTTTATGGTGCCGCTATTTGGCGGACGTCGCTGGACAGCGTTCAGTACCGGTATCCTCATCGTGCCTTGCGTATGGTTAGGCTTTGCCGTTCAGGATACCAGTACGCCCTTTAGCACTTTCATTATTATTTCCTTGCTGTGTGGTTTTGCCGGCGCGAACTTTGCCTCCAGTATGGCGAACATCAGCTTTTTCTTTCCTAAACAAAAGCAGGGCGGCGCGCTGGGTCTGAACGGCGGTCTGGGCAATATGGGCGTGAGCGTGATGCAGCTGGTTGCGCCGCTGGTGGTTTCGCTCTCTATCTTTGCCGCCTTTGGCAGCCACGGTGTAGAGCAGCCGGACGGTTCTCAGCTCTATCTGGCGAACGCGGCCTGGATTTGGGTGCCTTTCCTGGCCATTTTTACGCTGGCGGCGTGGTTCGGCATGAACGAACTGGCGACGTCTAAGGCCTCGCTAAAAGAGCAACTGCCGGTGCTCAAACGTGGTCATCTGTGGATCATGAGTCTGCTGTATCTGGCGACCTTCGGATCGTTTATCGGTTTCTCCGCGGGGTTCGCTATGCTGTCTAAAACGCAATTCCCGGATGTGCAGATCCTGCATTATGCGTTTTTCGGTCCGTTTATCGGCGCGCTGGCGCGTTCGGCAGGCGGCGCAATTTCTGACCGTCTGGGGGGGACCCGCGTCACGCTTATCAACTTTGTCCTGATGGCGATTTTCAGCGGTCTGCTGTTCCTGACATTACCTACTGGCGGCGTTGGCGGTAGCTTTATCGCGTTCTACGGGGTATTTCTGGCGCTGTTCCTGACGGCTGGGTTGGGGAGTGGTTCTACCTTCCAGATGATCTCCGTTATCTTCCGTAAACTGACGATGGACCGGGTAAAAGCGGAAGGCGGGTCGGACGAAAGAGCCATGCGTGAAGCGGCGACCGATACGGCGGCGGCGCTGGGCTTTATTTCCGCGATTGGCGCGATTGGCGGCTTTTTTATTCCGAAAGCGTTTGGTTCATCTTTAGCATTAACCGGTTCGCCAGTCGGCGCGATGAAAGTCTTTCTTATTTTCTATATCGCCTGCGTCGTTATTACCTGGGCGGTATATGGACGTCATTCTAAAAATAAAAAGTAACTTTTGATTATCCTTTGCGCGGCGTTAGACCGCGCTTTTTTTTACCTGCATTTAGTTACAACATACTTATAGTCAAAAAGAGAGGCGCGACAGGGCTGACCACGCACATTTTTATCGGTCATCCAGGGGGGATACCCCTTAATACCCACTTGTTGAAAATTTAACATTCATGTTGTGCGTAAATTTAATTTTATGTAATTAAATCAGTAATATATATAAATAAAACTCCTCCTCCAAAAGGAGTATGCAGGAGGTTTGCGCGCCATTTGCATCCCTGTCCGCCTTGATCGTTATCAATTCTCACGCCCATTCAGCGCGTTACCTTCGCCCTTAGTTAAGCAATGTCGATTTATCAGAGAGCCGTAAGGTTCCACACAGGAGAAACCCGATGAGTAAATTCCTGGACCGGTTTCGCTACTTCAAGCAGAAGGGCGAAACCTTTGCCGATGGGCACGGCCAGCTTCTCGAAACAAACCGGGACTGGGAGGACGGATACCGCCAACGTTGGCAGCATGACAAAATTGTGCGCTCAACCCATGGGGTGAACTGCACCGGTTCTTGTAGCTGGAAAATTTATGTCAAAAATGGTCTGGTGACCTGGGAAACACAGCAAACCGATTACCCGCGCACCCGTCCTGATATGCCAAACCATGAACCTCGCGGCTGCCCGCGCGGGGCAAGTTACTCCTGGTATCTCTACAGCGCTAACCGACTGAAATATCCGCTGATGCGCAAACGTCTGATGAAGATGTGGCGCGAGGCGAAAAAACTGCATCGCGATCCGGTAGAGGCATGGGCCTCCATCATTGAAGATGCCGATAAAGCCAAAAGCTTCAAACAGGCGCGTGGTCGTGGCGGCTTTGTTCGCTCCTCATGGCAGGAAGTGAACGAGCTGATCGCTGCCTCCAACGTGTACACAGTGAAAACCTATGGCCCTGACCGCGTCGCGGGCTTCTCACCCATCCCGGCGATGTCGATGGTCTCCTACGCTTCCGGCGCACGTTATCTTTCGCTGATTGGCGGTACCTGCCTGAGCTTTTACGACTGGTACTGCGACCTGCCGCCAGCCTCCCCGCAAACCTGGGGCGAGCAGACCGACGTGCCGGAATCCGCTGACTGGTACAACTCCAGCTATATTATCGCCTGGGGCTCTAACGTGCCGCAAACCCGTACGCCGGATGCCCACTTCTTTACCGAAGTACGTTACAAAGGCACTAAAACCGTCGCGGTGACGCCGGACTATGCCGAAATCGCCAAACTGTGCGATCTGTGGCTGGCGCCGAAGCAGGGGACCGATGCGGCGATGGCGCTGGCGATGGGCCACGTCATGCTGCGCGAGTTCCACCTCGACAACCCGCGCCAGTACTTCACCGATTATGTCCGTCGCTATACCGACATGCCAATGCTGGTGATGCTTGAAGAGCGTGATGGTTATTATGCCGCAGGTCGTATGCTGCGCGCTGCCGATCTCGTTGATTCGCTGGGGCAGGAAAATAACCCGGAATGGAAAACCGTCGCCATTAACAGCAACGGTGAAATGGTGGCGCCAAACGGTTCAATTGGTTTCCGCTGGGGCGAAAAAGGCAAATGGAATCTCGAGCAGCGCGACGGGACTACCGGTGCAGAAACTGAATTGCAGCTCAGCTTGCTGGGCAGCCAGGATGAGATTGCTGACGTGGGCTTCCCGTATTTCGGCGGCGAAGGTTCAGAGTACTTTAATCATGTGGCGCTGGATAACGTCCTGCTGCATAAATTGCCGGTTAAACGTCTGCAACTGGCCGATGGTTCTACCGCGTTAGTCACCACCGTGTATGACCTGACCATGGCGAACTATGGTCTGGAACGCGGCCTCAACGATGAAAATTGTGCCGCCAGTTATGATGATACCAAAGCATATACGCCAGCATGGGCCGAGCAGATCACCGGCGTGCCGCGGGCGCAGATCATCCGTGTCGCACGGGAATTCGCCGATAACGCGGACAAAACGCACGGGCGTTCAATGATTATCGTTGGCGCCGGTCTGAACCACTGGTATCACCTCGATATGAACTATCGCGGGCTGATCAATATGTTGGTGTTCTGTGGTTGCGTTGGTCAGAGCGGTGGCGGCTGGGCGCACTACGTCGGCCAGGAAAAACTGCGTCCGCAGACCGGCTGGCAGCCGCTGGCGTTTGCCCTTGACTGGCAGCGTCCGGCGCGTCACATGAACAGCACCTCTTACTTCTATAACCACTCCAGCCAGTGGCGCTACGAGACGGTGACCGCCGAGGAATTACTGTCGCCGATGGCGGACAAATCCCGCTATAGCGGTCATCTGATTGACTTCAATGTGCGCGCCGAGCGTATGGGCTGGTTGCCGTCGGCGCCGCAGTTAGGCACTAACCCGCTGTATATTGCGCGTGAAGCGGAAAAAGCCGGTATGACGCCGGTAGACTATACCGTCAAATCCCTGAAAGAGGGTTCGATTCGCTTTGCCGCCGAGCAGCCGGAAAACGGTAAAAACCACCCGCGTAACCTGTTCATCTGGCGTTCTAACCTGCTTGGGTCTTCCGGTAAGGGCCATGAGTACATGCTGAAATATCTGCTGGGTACTGAGCATGGTATTCAGGGGCTGGATCTGGGTAAACAGGGCGGTGTGAAGCCGGAAGAAGTGGAATGGCGTGACAATGGCCTGGACGGCAAACTGGATCTGGTGGTGACGCTGGACTTCCGCCTGTCGAGCACCTGCCTGTACTCCGATATCGTACTGCCGACCGCCACCTGGTATGAAAAAGACGATATGAATACCTCGGATATGCATCCGTTTATTCATCCGCTGTCTGCCGCCGTAGATCCGGCCTGGGAATCGAAAAGCGACTGGGAAATCTACAAAGGCATTGCGAAGAAATTCTCCGAAGTCTGTGTAGGCCACCTGGGTAAAGAGACTGACGTCGTGACGCTGCCGATCCAGCACGATTCTGCCGCTGAACTGGCGCAGCCGCTGGACGTGAAAGACTGGAAAAAAGGCGAATGCGATCTGATTCCAGGGAAAACCGCGCCGCACATCATGACCGTTGAGCGCGATTACCCGGCGACTTACGAACGCTTTACCTCTATCGGCCCGCTGATGGAGAAAATCGGCAACGGCGGGAAAGGGATTGCCTGGAACACGCAGAGCGAAATGGACTTGCTGCGTAAGCTTAATTACACCAAAGCGGACGGTCCGGCGAAAGGTCAGCCGATGCTCAACACGGCGATTGACGCGGCAGAGATGATCCTGACGTTAGCGCCGGAAACCAACGGTCAGGTGGCGGTGAAAGCCTGGGCGGCGCTGAGCGAGTTTACCGGTCGCGACCATACGCATCTGGCAACCAATAAAGAAGAAGAGAAAATCCGCTTCCGCGATATTCAGGCCCAGCCGCGCAAAATTATCTCCAGCCCGACCTGGTCTGGTCTGGAAGATGAGCACGTTTCTTATAACGCCGGTTATACCAACGTTCACGAGCTGATCCCGTGGCGTACGCTGTCTGGTCGCCAACAGTTGTATCAGGATCACCAGTGGATGCGCGACTTCGGCGAAAGTCTGCTGGTGTATCGCCCACCGATCGACACCCGCTCGGTGAAAGCGGTGATGGGGCGTAAATCCAACGGTAATCCGGAGAAGGCGCTCAACTTCCTGACGCCGCACCAGAAATGGGGTATCCACTCGACCTACAGCGATAACCTGTTGATGCTGACCTTGTCGCGTGGCGGCCCGATTGTATGGATGAGCGAAACCGACGCCAAAGATCTGGGCATTGAAGATAACGACTGGATCGAAGTCTTCAACAGCAACGGCGCATTGACCGCACGCGCAGTGGTCAGCCAGCGTGTACCGGCGGGCATGACCATGATGTACCACGCGCAGGAACGTATCGTAAACCTGCCGGGGTCGGAAATTACCCAGCAGCGCGGCGGTATTCATAACTCGGTGACGCGCATTACGCCGAAACCGACCCATATGATCGGCGGCTATGCGCAGTTAGCCTACGGCTTTAACTACTACGGTACCGTCGGCTCCAACCGCGATGAGTTTGTGGTGGTACGTAAGATGAAGAACATTAACTGGTTGGATGGCGAAGGCAATGACCAGGTACAGGAGAGCGTAAAATGAAAATTCGTTCACAAGTCGGCATGGTGCTGAATCTCGATAAGTGCATCGGCTGTCATACCTGTTCAGTCACCTGTAAAAACGTCTGGACCAGTCGCGAAGGTATGGAATACGCGTGGTTTAACAACGTAGAAAGTAAGCCTGGCGTTGGTTTTCCGAATGACTGGGAAAATCAGGAAAAATGGAAAGGCGGCTGGATCCGCAAAATCAACGGCAAACTACAGCCGCGCATGGGCAACCGGGCGCTGCTGCTGGGTAAAATCTTCGCTAACCCGCATCTGCCGGGCATCGACGACTACTACGAGCCGTTTGATTACGACTACCAGAACCTGCATACCGCGCCGGAAAGCAAACATCAGCCGATCGCGCGTCCGCGCTCGCTGATTACCGGCCAGCGGATGGACAAAATTACCAGCGGGCCAAACTGGGAAGAGATTCTGGGCGGCGAGTTCGAAAAACGCGCCAAAGACCAGAACTTCGAAAACATGCAGAAGGCGATGTACGGCCAGTTCGAAAACACCTTCATGATGTACCTGCCGCGCCTGTGCGAGCACTGCCTCAATCCGGCGTGCGTGGCGACCTGCCCGAGCGGTGCTATCTACAAGCGTGAAGAAGATGGCATCGTGCTGATCGACCAGGACAAGTGCCGCGGCTGGCGGATGTGTATCACCGGTTGCCCGTACAAGAAAATTTACTTCAACTGGAAGAGCGGCAAGTCCGAGAAGTGCATCTTCTGCTACCCGCGTATCGAAGCCGGTCAGCCGACCGTTTGCTCCGAAACCTGCGTGGGCCGTATCCGCTACCTTGGCGTACTGCTGTATGACGCAGATGCCATTGAAAGCGCCGCCAGTACGGAAAACGAAAAAGATCTGTACCAGCGTCAACTGGACGTGTTCCTCGATCCAAACGATCCGGCTGTCATTGAGCAGGCGCTGAAGGACGGCGTGCCGCAGAGCGTGATCGATGCGGCGCAGCAATCGCCAGTGTACAAAATGGCGATGGACTGGAAGCTGGCGCTGCCGCTGCATCCGGAATACCGCACGCTGCCGATGGTCTGGTACGTACCGCCTTTGTCACCGATTCAGTCTGCCGCCGACGCGGGTGAACTGGGCAGCAACGGTATTCTGCCGGATGTAGACAGTCTGCGTATCCCGGTGCAGTACCTGGCGAACCTGTTGACCGCTGGCGACACCCAACCGGTACTGTTGGCGCTGAAACGGATGCTGGCGATGCGTCACTACAAACGTGCGGAAACCGTAGACGGTAAAGTGGATACCCGCGCGCTGGAAGAGGTGGGTTTAAGCGAAGCCCAGGCGCAGGAAATGTATCGTTACCTGGCAATTGCTAATTATGAAGATCGCTTTGTGGTACCGAGCAGCCATCGTGAACTGGCGCGTGACGCATTCCCGGAGAAAAGCGGTTGTGGCTTTACCTTCGGCGATGGTTGCCACGGGTCTGATACCAAATTCAATCTGTTCAACAGCCGCCGCATCGACGCTGTTGATGTGACCAGCAAAACGGAGCCGCACGCATGATTGAACTCGTCATTGTTTCGCGTCTGCTCGAGTACCCGGATGCTGCCCTGTGGCAGCATCAGCAGGAGTTGTTCGATGCGCTCGCGTCATCTGAGAACCTGGATAAAGAGGATGCCCAGACTCTGGGCGTTTTCCTGCGCGATTTAACCGCGCAGGACATGCTGGATGTACAGGCCGCCTACAGTGAACTGTTTGACCGTGGTCGCGCCACATCGCTGCTGCTGTTTGAACATGTACACGGGGAATCCCGCGATCGCGGTCAGGCGATGGTTGACCTGATGGCACAGTATGAGCAGCACGGTTTGCAGCTCGACAGTCGCGAACTTCCCGATCATCTGCCGCTGTATCTGGAATACCTTGCGCAATTGCCGAAAAGCGAAGCGTTAGGGGGTTTACAGGATATCGCGCCGATTCTGGCGCTGCTCAGCGCACGTTTGCAACAGCGTGACAGCCGTTATGCGGTGCTGTTCGATCTGCTGTTAAAACTGGCGAATACCGTTATCGACAGCGATAAAGTGGCTGAAAAAATTGCGAATGAAGCACGTGATGATACCCCGCAGGCGTTGGATGCGGTCTGGGAAGAAGAGCAGGTGAAATTCTTCGCCGATCAGGGGTGTGGCGAGTCGGAAATCTCCGCTCACCAGCGTCGTTTTGCCGGGGCCGTGGCGCCGCAATATCTGAATATCACCACCGGAGGACAGCACTAATGCACTTCCTGAATATGTTCTTCTTTGATATCTACCCGTACATTGCCGGATCGGTATTTCTGATCGGTAGCTGGTTACGTTACGACTACGGCCAGTACACCTGGCGGGCGGCTTCCAGTCAGATGCTGGATCGCAAAGGAATGAACCTGGCGTCAAACCTGTTCCACATTGGGATTCTGGGTATTTTCGCCGGTCACTTCCTGGGCATGTTAACGCCGCACTGGATGTATGAAGCTTTTCTGCCGGTCGACGTGAAGCAGAAGATGGCGATGATTGCCGGCGGCGCCTGCGGCGTGCTGACGCTGGTTGGCGGTATTTTACTGCTCAAGCGTCGTCTGTTTAGCCCACGTGTCCGCGCCACCACTACCGGCGCAGATATTTTGATTCTCTCGCTGCTGGTGATTCAGTGCGCGCTGGGCCTGCTGACCATTCCGTTCTCCGCCCAGCATATGGACGGGAGTGAAATGATGAAGCTGGTCGGGTGGGCGCAGTCAGTTGTGACCTTCCACGGTGGCGCATCCGCACATCTGGATGGTGTAGCCTTTATCTTCCGTATGCATCTGGTACTGGGGATGACGCTGTTCCTGTTGTTCCCATTCTCGCGCCTGGTGCATATCTGGAGCGTGCCGGTCGAGTATCTGACCCGCAAATACCAGATTGTTCGTGCACGTCACTGATTTTCTCTCGATGCCCTAAACTCCGCTTCGGCGGAGTTTTTTTATGGCTGTTTGCCGGAGTGCGGCATAAATGCCTTATCGACCGCCGCCTTGTTTCGTTTACAGCGGATCTGCCATGTCTGGCATCTGAATCCGTACTCTTTGTTTTTGGGTTTATTCAGCATCTGTGCGAGTTTTTTGTAAGCAGAAAAAGGATGATGCAGCATATAATCACGCCATAAACGACAATAAGGATAGTTGTATGCGTTTTTCATCAATTTTCAAAATAATAATATTAAATATATTTATTTCAAAAATGGCTCACGCAGCTGTCTGCGAGGAGCGCTATCCCGCCGACTCAGAAGAATGCCAGTACGTTCAGGAATTAGAGCAAAAAGCGGAACAAGGAGATGAAAGCGCGCAGTTCGCGCTTGGAAGCTGGTATGCGGAGGGGCGATATGTTAAGCCTGATTATAAACTAGCCATAAAATGGCTGGAGAAAGCGGGTAAACAAGGTTCTGATTTTTCCTATTTTATCCTTGGCTATCATTACAACTATGGTGAAAATTTTCCACTTAGTCGACAAAAAGCGCTGGAGTGGTATCGCAAGGCGGCAGAGCTAGGGGATAGTAGTACGCAAGAAATCCTCGGTGACGCCTATATGTATGGCGATGGGTTTCCCCAAAATACCCAGCTAGCGCTGGAGTGGTATCGAAAAGCCGCCTCTCCAACCAATGATGCGGGCGTTGTCCGCGGCCAGGGTTCAGCTTCGTCAGCACAATTTAAGCTTGGAGTAATGTACGCCCACGGTCAGGGCGTCCCTCAGGATTATCAGCAAACGGCGATCTTGATGCGTAAAGCGGCGGAAAATATGTACCACCCTGCGCAACTTTATCTCGGCGTTGCCTATTTTTATGGTGAAGGCGTGCCTCAGGATTATCGTCAGGCAGTTTACTGGCTTAATGAAGGTATACCAAGCAGCTATACGCCAGGCCACATTCCGCTGAATGCGCTCTATGATAAAGCGCATCCCGCTGACCGGGTTTACTCTCAGACGTGGTATCGAAAAACAGCGCAACGCGTGATGGCAAAGGTACAGTACAATTTTGGCGTATGGTATTACAACGGTTATCACTTATTGAAAGATCACAACCTGGCGCTGGAGTGGTATCGCAGAGCCGCAGCGCAAGGATTGGCCGAGGCGCAGGATGCGATCGGCGTGATGTTTATGCAGGGTGAGGGCGTATCTCAGGACTACCAACAGGCGCTGGCGTGGTATCGCAAAGCCGCTCGCCAGGGGCTGCCTGCTGCGCAAACGCATCTGGGCATCATGTCTGCTTTTGGTCGCGGCGTCGCGCAAAGCGACAGACAGGCTATCGCATGGTATCGAAAAGCAGCAAAACAGGATTTTGCGAAAGCGCAATATCAGCTTGGCGTGGCATATAGCACGGGAAGAGGCGTGCCTGAAAATAGCCGGAATGCGCTGAAGTGGTACCTTAAAGCGGCAGAGCAGGGGTTTGCTCCGGCACAATCAGCACTTGGGGAAATTTATGCTCATGGGCGCCAGGGTGTGCCTAAAGATAATAAGCAGGCCTATATTTGGTATTACATGGCAAGTATATATACGAGGAAATCTAAGGATGATAGCTTAGCGCTCATTGCCGAAAGAGACCGACTCAAGGGAACGCTCACCCCAGATCAACTTAGCGAGACATATGCCGCCTTTGATCTCATCAGGCGAAAAATCAACCAGTCAAAGGAGGCGAAAAAGATTGCCAGGAAGAAGTATTGATAAGATAACCAATAAGCTATGGCGCCATGGTGTGAAGTCTGCCTGTGGGGTAAGGATATGGGGCAGTGCTGATTGATTTGAAATTGGTGCTTTATGAAGTAATGGTGGTGGGGGAAGGATGACTCAGCGCTGCGCGCTTCGCCCTTCGGGTCGTTGCCGTTGGCAACGCTTTCTCGCTTTCGCTCGAATCGAACCTTAGTCGAAGCTTCTCATCCTTCCCGTACAGAGAGATATGAGACACTGTGCTTAACGGGGATAAGATACGCGACGGAAGTGATGGTGGTGGGGGAAGGATGACTCAGCGCTGCGCGCTTCGCCCTTCGGGTCGTTGCCTGCGGCAACGCTTTCTCGCTGCGCTCGAATCGAACCTTAGTCGAAGCTTCTCATCCTTCCCGTACAGAGAGATATAAGGCACTGTGCTTAGCGGGGATAAGATACGCGACGGGAGTGATGGTGGTGGGGGAAGGATTCGAACCTTCGAAGTCGATGACGGCAGATTTACAGTCTGCTCCCTTTGGCCGCTCGGGAACCCCACCAGGGGTAATTCAAATTGTAGGTAAAGCTTGAAGATGGTGGTGGGGGAAGGATTATTCGTCGCTTCGCTCCTCACCCTACGGGCCGTTGCCGTTGGCAACGTTCTCTCGCTTTCGCTCGAGTCGAACCTTAATCGAAGGTTCTCACCCTTCCCCGACAAGTGCAGACTTCTGCATTGCTCATCGAGTTAACTACATCGCTGTAGTGAATAATGGTGGTGGGGGAAGGATTCGAACCTTCGAAGTCGATGACGGCAGATTTACAGTCTGCTCCCTTTGGCCGCTCGGGAACCCCACCACGGGATAAATTCATTATGCTGCTTGCATTCTATAGCGGGAAGGATTATTCGGAGCTAAAGCTCCTCACCCTTCGGGCCGTTGCCTGCGGCAACGTTTTCTCACTATTGCTCGAGTCGAACCTTGAAGTCGATGACGGCAGATTTGCAGTCAGCTCCCTTATGATCGCTCGGGAACCCCACCACGGGGTAATGCTTAATACTGGCCCGCTTCCTTTTGGGAAGCGGGGCGCATCATATCAAATGACACGCCGCTGTAAAGTATTCCTTTGCCTGAAATGAACTGTTTGCGTACTTTTCATCCGTAACGGATTAAAGCTAATCAATTCATATTACTGACGATTAAAGAATAATCGTCCGATTGCCGTAAACAAAGACCCGCTGCGCCAGAACCTGATACAGCGCGCGGCTTAATACGTTTTTCTCAACGTCGCGCCCGGCACGCATCATATCTTCTGCGGTGTAAGTGTGATCGACGTGAATCACGTCCTGCATAATGATTGGGCCTTCATCCAGATTATCATTCACATAGTGCGCGGTAGCGCCGATGATTTTCACGCCGCGCTCATAGGCCTGATGATAAGGGCGCGCGCCGATAAACGCCGGCAGGAATGAGTGGTGGATATTGATAATTTTGTTCGGGAAGCGCGCCACAAAACCTGGCGTCAAAACACGCATATACTTGGCCAGCACCACATAGTCCGGTTGATGGGCATCAATGGCGTCCGCCATCTTCGTGTCATGCTCTTCACGCGTTAATCCCTCATGGCTGACCAGTTCGAAAGGGATCTCAAAACGTTCAACCAGCGAGCGTAACGTTTCATGGTTGCCAATGACCGCGGCGATTTCAACATCCAGCCCGCCATAGTTGGCTTTCATCAGCAGGTCGCCCAGACAATGCGCCTCTTTGGTAACCAGAATCACTACCCGACGGCGTCCGGCGGGATTGAGTTCACGAACAGAGCCTTCCGGTAAGGCGCTGTCCAGATCGGCCAGAAGAGTGGAATCATTGAAGATGCCTTCCAGCTCGGTCCGCATAAAAAAGCGTCCGGTGCGATGGTCCACAAATTCATTGTTTTGCACAATATTAAGCTCGTGCTTATAGCAAATGTTGGTAATCCGCGCGATAAGGCCTTTTTGATCGGGACAAATAGTACGCAGAACTTTACGTTGTAGTGATTGCATTGCCGGAAAAATCCTGTTGAGAGTGTTTGCTGTATCGATACTGTCAGGCGTCACTGGCCGCAGCACTTTTTAAATTTTTTGCCTGAACCGCACGGGCAGGGATCATTTCGACCCAACTGCGGGCGGGTACCGTCAATATAATACCACTGACCGTTTTCTTTGATAAAACGAGAACGTTCGATAATCGCCCCGGTTTTCCCTTGTTCGGAAAAACGCGCGATAAAACTAACATACCCTGTATTTTCTGCTTCTGACCAGGTATGTTCAAAAATAGTCAGGCCGAGCCACCTGGTATTGGCAAATCCGGCGATGATATCATCACGAAACGCGGCCGCATTGCAGGTTGGATGCCAGCTCTTAATTAAGTAATCTGCGTCTTTCATCACAAAAGCGCAGTAACGAGAGCGCATGAGATGTGACGGATCGGGTGCTACTCGTTCTCCGGACACAATACGACCACAACATAGGCTATACTCGTCAGCGCTACCACAGGGACAAGGCTGAGACACAATAATCTCCCTGAATATAAAAAACGGCGTTGAACGCCAGGGTGGCATTATGTTAACTGAGCAGTGGCGATGTTGCTACGTCTTGAAGCCAGGGGAAGTCGTTAAGTACGATGAGAAAAATGAAAATAGGGCTGGCGCTGGGATCTGGCGCAGCGAGAGGATGGTCTCATATTGGGGTCATCAAAGCCCTCAAGCAAGCAGGCATTGATATTGATATCGTTGCAGGATGCTCAATAGGTTCACTGGTCGGCGCCGCGTATGCCTGTAATAAATTATCGGCGCTTGAACAGTGGGTATGTTCATTCCGCTACTGGGATGTTTTACGCCTGATGGATGTATCCTGGGGCAGAGGAGGGTTGCTTCGCGGCGAACGCGTATTTAATCACTATCGGGATATTATGCCCGTCACGGATTTTGACCACTGTTCAAGACGTTTTGGCGCGGTCGCGACGAATCTTAGCACTGGACGAGAGCTATGGTTTACTGAAGGCGATCTACACCTTGCCGTACGCGCGTCGTGCAGTATGCCAGGGCTGATGTCTCCGGTTGAGCATAACGGTTACTGGCTGGTAGATGGCGCAGTCGTTAATCCGGTACCTGTTTCGTTAACCAGGGCGCTGGGGGCTGATATCGTTATTGCGGTAGACCTGCAACATGATGCCCACCTCATGCAGCAAGATTTGCTCTCTGTAAATGTCGGGAATATCAATGAAGAGAGCGATGATGCGCTGCCCTGGCATAAGCGTTTAAAAGAACGTTTCAGCAGCCTGACTTCACGCCGTGGCGTGAGTTCGCCTGGGGCAATGGAAATCATGACAACCTCCATCCAGGTGTTGGAAAATCGTCTTAAACGTAACCGTATGGCTGGCGATCCGCCTGATATTCTCATTCAACCATTCTGTCCGCAAATCTCTACGCTGGATTTTCATCGCGCCCATGCCGCTATTGCGGCGGGTCAGTTAGCCGTAGAGAAAAAGATGGACGAACTTATACCCTTGGTGCGTACCGACGTTTAATGTACCTTTTACGATCACTTAAGCAAATTCTGACAGGCGCAAGCGGCAATACCATGCCACTATTGATTAAAGCCAGTCAGGGGAGAGAACATGACGCAGCCATTGGTCGGAAAACAGATTCTTATTGTTGAAGACGAGCCTGTATTTCGCTCGCTTCTGGATTCGTGGTTTTCCTCTTTGGGAGCGACAACGGCATTGGCAGGCGACGGGGTGGATGCCCTGGAGTTGATGGGGCGTTTTACCCCTGATCTCATGATATGTGATATCGCGATGCCGAGAATGAACGGTCTCAAACTGGTAGAAAACTTACGTAATCGCGGAGACCAGACGCCTATTCTGGTTATTTCCGCAACAGAAAATATGGCGGATATCGCCAAAGCGTTACGCCTTGGGGTTGAAGATGTCTTGCTGAAGCCGGTAAAAGATCTCAACCGCTTGCGGGAAACCGTATTCGCTTGCTTATACCCTAATATGTTTAACTCGCGGGTTGAAGAAGAAGAACGCCTGTTTCGTGACTGGGATGCAATGGTGAGTAATCCAACCGCCGCAGCGCAATTGTTGCAGGAATTGCAGCCCCCGGTACAGCAGGTGATTTCCCATTGCCGCATTAATTACCGGCAGCTCGTCTCCGCCGATCAGCCTGGACTGGTGCTGGATATTGCGCCGCTATCTGATAACGAACTGGCATTTTATTGCCTGGATGTCACCCGGGCGGGCGATAACGGCGTGTTAGCCGCATTGTTGCTGCGAGCGCTATTTAACGGCTTATTGCAGGATCAGCTCGGCCAACAAAAGCACCGTTTACCGGAGTTAGGCGCGCTATTAAAACAGGTAAATCATCTGCTCAGACAAGCCAATTTACCTGGGCAATTCCCGCTATTTGTCGGCTACTATCACAGTGAGCTCAAAAATTTGATTCTCGTCTCCGCCGGATTGAACGCCACCTTAAATACGGGCGCTCATCAGGTTCAAATTAGCAGCGGCGTGCCGCTAGGAACATTGGGTAACGCCTACCTTAACCAATTAAGCCAGCGTTGCGACTCGTGGCAGTGTCAAATATGGGGCGCAGGAGGGCGTCTGCGATTGATGTTGTCTGCGGAATGACCAAACGGAAGAGTGAGCGGAAATTGCTTTACCGGCCTTTCCCGACGAGTGTTACTATCTGCGGCAGATTTATAAGTATTTGTCTTAATTATACCAATATAAGTCCTTTTTGGACCTGAGGCTTGTTCTGGTACTGATATACTGGAACACGATACAGATTAATGAACACGTTCAATACATGAACAGTCCAGGAGAATTTTAAATGGCTGCCCTTAATTCGAAAGTCAAAAAAGCCGTTATCCCGGTCGCGGGATTGGGAACCAGGATGCTGCCAGCGACCAAAGCTATCCCGAAAGAGATGCTGCCGCTGGTTGATAAGCCATTAATTCAGTACGTCGTGAACGAATGTATCGCTGCTGGCATTACTGAAATCGTGCTTGTTACGCACTCGTCTAAAAACTCTATTGAAAACCACTTTGATACCAGTTTTGAGCTGGAAGCGATGCTGGAAAAACGCGTTAAGCGTCAGCTTCTGGAGGAGGTTCAGTCTATTTGCCCTCCGCATGTCACTATTATGCAGGTACGTCAAGGGCTGGCAAAAGGCCTGGGCCATGCCGTATTGTGCGCGCATCCCGTTGTCGGAAACGAACCTGTCGCTGTTATTCTGCCAGACGTTATTCTTGACGAATATGAGTCCGACCTGTCTCAGGATAACCTGGCTGAAATGATCCGCCGTTTCGACGAAACCGGCAATAGCCAGATTATGGTTGAGCCAGTAGAAGATGTGACCGCATACGGCGTGGTCGATTGTAAAGGCGTTGAGCTGGCGCCGGGCGAAAGTGTGCCGATGGTTGGCGTGGTTGAAAAACCAAAAGCGGATGTCGCGCCGTCTAACCTTGCGATTGTCGGGCGTTATGTGTTGAGCGCGGATATCTGGGCATTGCTGGCGAAAACCCCTCCGGGCGCCGGGGATGAAATTCAGTTGACCGATGCTATCGATATGCTGATCGAAAAAGAAACGGTTGAAGCCTACCACATGAAGGGTAAAAGCCATGACTGTGGTAATAAGTTAGGATATATGCAGGCATTCGTTGAATATGGCATCCGTCATAATTCGCTGGGTGCTGAATTTAAAGCCTGGCTTGAAGAAGAAATGGGTATTAAGAAGTAACGATACGTTATAAATTTTTTAACAGAAGCGCTGGTAAATCCGGCGCTTTTTTTATGCCTGGGGTCGTCAGCGGAGAACTCAGGCAAAAAAAATCCCGCCAGCGGCGGGATTTTAAGCATCCAGGAAGTAAATTATTCCTTGATCAGGAAATCTTCCAGTTGCTTACCTTGTTCTTCCATTGCTTTTTTGATTACAGCCGGTGTACGACCCTGGCCAGTCCAGGTTTTAGTTTCACCGTTTTCGTCAACATAGCTATATTTAGCCGGACGAGCTGCGCGTTTAGCTTTGGTACCGGATTTAGCGGCAGCCATGCTATTCAGCAGTTCATTCGGGTCAATGCCGTCGGCAATTAACATTTCACGATACTGTTGCAGTTTACGAGTGCGTTCTTCCACTTCAGCAGCAGCAGCGCTTTCTTCTTCACGACGCTCATTAACGACAACTTCTAATTTTTCCAGCATTTCTTCAAGCGTTTCCAGAGTACATTCTCTTGCCTGCGCACGAAGAGTACGGATGTTGTTCAGAATTTTAAGTGCTTCGCTCATTGTAGTAATCTCAAACTTATATTGGGGTGGTTTGTTGAGCTAATAATAGAGCGATAAATTCAGTTGTGCAATAGCCAGGAATGTAAGGAATTCAAAATTACGCTTTATTAAGCACACGTTTTAATTATCTCAACTTAAATTTTCCTTGAGGCGCCGCACAAAAAAGAGCTTATTGGCAGGGGGGATACTCACCGTCTGTCGCTAAAAATTTAGGAGTCAGGTCACATTTTATCATGATGAAATACGATCTCATTGCAGAGATATCAATCTCTTGTATTAGCTTTCCTTACAAGAAAACCCTATTACTTTGCACCGGGTATGAGTAACGGTAACAATAAGTACAAGGTTTTCATATTGGCGGGTGATGATAAGCATTGTTGATGAATTTTAACGGCATAATTTGTGAAGGAATGTGTATATACCCTTCATACTTCAAGTTGCTTATGTGTTGGCTACGCTCGCTCACCCCAGCCACATAGTTATCTATGCTCCTGGGGACTCACTCCCTTGCCGCCTTTAAGCAACTCGAATTATTTTGGGTATAGTGAGCGATGTTTGTACAATTTTTAATACTCACCGGAGCGCGAGCCGCGCCGTCGCGTCGGTAAATTATGGTACAATCCCGCCAATCTTTATTTCACTCAGGTGAGGTCCTGCGACCAATGGCACAGCTATATTTCTACTATTCGGCAATGAATGCGGGTAAGTCGACTGCACTGCTGCAATCTTCATACAATTATCAGGAACGCGGGATGCGTACCGTCGTATATACGGCGGAAATCGACGATCGTTTTGGCGCAGGCAAAGTCAGCTCTCGTATCGGTTTGTCGTCGCCGGCAAAATTGTTTAACCAAAATACATCCTTGTTTGAAGAGATTCGTGCCGAGAGCGAGCGGCAGACAATACATTGCGTGTTAGTCGACGAAAGCCAGTTTTTGACTCGCCAGCAGGTTTATCAATTATCCGAGGTTGTCGACAAATTAGATATTCCAGTACTCTGCTATGGGCTACGAACAGACTTTCGTGGGGAGCTCTTTGTCGGCAGCCAATACTTGCTGGCATGGTCAGATAAGCTGGTGGAATTAAAAACTATCTGTTTCTGCGGTCGTAAAGCCAGTATGGTGCTGCGCCTTGATCAGGACGGCAGGCCTTATAACGAAGGCGAACAGGTGGTTATTGGCGGGAATGAACGCTACGTTTCAGTTTGCCGTAAGCATTATAAGGACGCGCTGGAGGAGGGCTCACTGACGGCGATTCAGGAGCGTCATCGGCACATATGATACCTGAGGTAAAGATCGGCTTATAAAACGCCCTGTAGCGCTTTGGAGGTCATTATTCAGGCCTCCTGACGAAGGGCGTGCCGTGAGCACGTAGGCCAGATGATCAGCATAGCGCCTTCAGGCATCAGATAAACAGGTAAAACAAAAAAACGGCCTCAATTGAGGCCGTTATTGTCATGCTAAAGCAGATAACGAATTAAGCGGATTTTTTCGCTTTTTTCTCTGCTTTCGGTGCGGCAACGACGTCTTTCTTCGCTGCAACTTCACCTTCGGTGAAATCACGACCGTAGTAGGTATCCAGCAGAATCTGTTTCAGTTCGGAGATCAGCGGATAACGCGGGTTAGCGCCGGTGCACTGGTCATCGAAGGCATCTTCAGACAGTTTGTCAACGTGTGCCAGGAAGTCAGCTTCCTGCACGCCTGCTTCACGGATAGACTTAGGAATGCCCAGCTCAGCTTTAATGCTTTCCAGCCATGCCAGCAGTTTTTCAATCTTAGCGGCGGTACGGTCGCCCGGCGCGCTCAGGCCCAGGTGGTCAGCAATTTCAGCGTAACGACGGCGTGCCTGCGGACGATCGTACTGGCTGAAAGCGGTCTGCTTGGTCGGGTTGTCATTCGCGTTGTAGCGGATAACGTTACAAATCAGCAGGGCGTTCGCCAGACCGTGCGGAATGTGGAACTGAGAGCCCAGTTTGTGCGCCATGGAGTGACATACACCGAGGAAGGCGTTGGCAAACGCGATACCGGCGATAGTCGCTGCACTGTGAACACGTTCACGCGCAACCGGGTTTTTAGACCCTTCGTGGTAAGACGCCGGCAGGTTTTCTTTCAGCAGTTTCAGGGCCTGCAGAGCCTGACCGTCAGAGAACTCAGAAGCCAGTACGGAAACATAAGCTTCCAGGGCGTGAGTTACCGCATCCAGACCACCGAACGCACACAGGGACTTCGGCATATCCATCACCAGGTTGGCGTCGACAATCGCCATATCCGGGGTCAGGGCATAGTCAGCCAGCGGATATTTCTGACCGGTTGCATCGTCGGTCACAACCGCAAACGGTGTGACTTCAGAACCGGTACCGGAAGTGGTGGTGACGGCGATCATTTTCGCTTTCACGCCCATTTTCGGGAACTTGTAGATACGTTTACGGATGTCCATAAAGCGCAGCGCCAGTTCTTCGAAGTGAGTTTCCGGATGTTCGTACATGACCCACATGATTTTCGCGGCGTCCATCGGGGAACCGCCGCCCAGCGCGATGATCACGTCCGGTTTGAAGGAGTTAGCCAGCTCAGCGCCTTTGCGAACAACGGAAAGCGTCGGGTCTGCTTCAACTTCGAAGAAGACTTCGGTTTCAACGCCAGCCGCTTTCAGCACAGAGGTGATCTGGTCTGCATAGCCGTTGTTGAACAGGAAGCGGTCAGTCACGATGAGCGCACGTTTGTGGCCATCAGTAATCACTTCATCCAGCGCGATGGGCAGAGAGCCACGGCGGAAGTAGATAGATTTCGGAAGTTTGTGCCACAACATGTTTTCAGCTCGCTTAGCAACGGTTTTCTTGTTGATCAGGTGTTTCGGACCAACGTTTTCAGAGATGGAGTTACCACCCCAGGAACCACAACCCAACGTCAGGGAAGGTGCGAGTTTGAAGTTGTACAGGTCACCGATACCACCCTGAGAGGCCGGGGTGTTGATCAGGATACGCGCGGTTTTCATCATCTGACCGAAGTAAGCAACGCGTTCTGGCTGGTTATCCTGGTCAGTGTACAGGCAGGAGGTGTGACCGATACCGCCCATAGCGACCAGTTTTTCTGCTTTTTCTACCGCTTCTTCGAAATCTTTCGCACGGTACATCGCCAGAGTCGGAGACAGTTTTTCGTGTGCGAACGGTTCGCTTTCATCAACGACCGTAACTTCACCGATCAGAATCTTGGTGGTTTCTGGTACGGAGAAGCCTGCCAGTTCAGCAATTTTGTAGGCTGGCTGACCGACGATAGCGGCGTTCAGAGCGCCATTTTTCAGGATAACGTTTTGAACCGCTTTCAGCTCCTGGCCCTGCAGCATGTAGCCGCCGTGGCTGGCGAAACGTTCGCGAACGGCATCATAGACGGAATCAACAACGACAACAGACTGTTCAGAAGCACAGATTACGCCGTTATCGAAGGTTTTAGACATCAGAACAGACGCCACAGCGCGTTTGATATCCGCGGTTTCATCAATGACAACCGGGGTGTTGCCTGCGCCTACGCCGATAGCAGGTTTACCGGAGCTGTATGCTGCTTTAACCATGCCTGGACCGCCAGTGGCGAGGATCAGGTTAATATCCGGGTGGTGCATCAACGCGTTAGACAGTTCTACGGAAGGTTGATCGATCCAGCCAATCAGATCTTTCGGCGCGCCGGCAGCGATAGCCGCTTGCAGAACGATGTCTGCCGCTTTGTTGGTTGCTTCTTTAGCGCGCGGATGCGGAGAAAAGATGATGGCGTTACGGGTCTTCAGGCTAATCAGCGATTTGAAGATCGCGGTAGAGGTTGGGTTAGTGGTTGGAACGATACCGCAAATAATGCCGATAGGTTCAGCAATGGTGATGGTCCCGAAGGTGTCGTCTTCAGACAGCACGCCGCAGGTTTTTTCATCTTTATAAGCATTGTAAATATATTCAGAAGCGAAGTGGTTTTTAATCACTTTGTCTTCCACGATACCCATACCGGATTCGGCGACGGCCATTTTGGCCAGCGGAATGCGGGCATCAGCGGCTGCCAGAGCGGCGGCGCGGAAGATTTTGTCGACCTGTTCTTGAGTGAAACTGGCATATTCACGCTGGGCTTTTTTTACACGCTCTACGAGTGCGTTAAGTTCAGCGACATTAGTAACAGCCATAATGCTCTCCTGATAATGTTAAACTTTTTTAGTAAATCATCTGCGCGATACGTGAGTATAGACAGATCGACGATACTTTGTATAAATGCCTGAAATTCAGGTGGTTACTTAACGTCCGTTTCGCTCTGATTTACTAAAAGAGCTTCTGCGTTAGTATCATTTAACTCTAACGCGTTACGTCCAGGTGGCGTAAGCAAGATTACTCACTTCTGAGTAGCGATTGTGTGATCTAAATCAAGATTACGCAAAGCTGACACCTTTCAGCAGGCCATTTTAGCCTTTTATGTAAATTGTTAAGAAATCGTTGTCATGAAGAGTAAGTGGATTAGCATAACGAGTACATATAAATAACAGCGATGAATGGATGAAATTAGGTATAGATAAGAGGTGAACTATGCGAATAAAAGGCGTATCTTCTGCGCGTTTTGATCATTAACGAACATTGACTTCATCCGGCTAACGCTTCGGAGCTAACCGTGATTCAACCGCTTTTTGATTTTCCTGTTTACTTTAAGTTCTTTATCGGGCTCTTTGCGCTGGTTAACCCGGTGGGGATTATCCCCGTTTTCATCAGCATGACCAGCTACCAGACGGCCACGGCGCGTAATAAAACTAACCTCACCGCGAATCTGTCGGTTGCGATTATCTTGTGGAGTTCCTTATTCCTCGGCGATGGCATCCTGCAACTCTTTGGTATTTCTATTGATTCGTTCAGAATTGCGGGCGGTATCCTGGTTGTCACCATTGCAATGTCGATGATCAGCGGGAAGCTGGGGGAAGATAAACAAAACAAGCAAGAAAAGTCAGAGACGGCCATACGCGAGAGCATTGGCGTTGTGCCGTTAGCGCTGCCGTTAATGGCAGGGCCAGGGGCGATTAGCTCCACTATCGTCTGGGGGACGCGTTATCACAGCATCGCGCATTTGCTTGGCTTTTCAGTTGCCATTGCGCTTTTTGCGCTTTGCTGCTGGGGCGTGTTCCGTATGGCGCCGTGGCTGGTTCGTTTGCTGGGGCAAACCGGTATCAACGTTATTACCCGAATCATGGGGTTGTTGTTAATGGCGCTCGGCATCGAATTTATTGTCACAGGAATAAAAGGCATTTTCCCCGGCTTGCTCAACTAAACACCCACCTGTTGATTTACAGGCGGCGCCCTAAGGGGCCGCCTTGTGACATTCCCACGTAACACTTCTTACTTTGATAAGCATTCAGCGTTTAAATGATAAAAAATACTAATATAATCTAACGCTATTTATTTTTATTAATCAAACTATTATGAACATTACTGAGTCCGTGAGAAGCGGTAGGTCTGTTATTTTATTCACACCATACTCTGGGGCTTGATGAAGGATTATTGAAATGTTATTAGTTGTTTCAGCTCCATCGTAGATGAATGTGCTAAATAATGAGCATTTGTTAAATTTGTGTGTGTTTTCTGCCGAAGGCATGATCTACGATGTGACAGAGAGATGATTTTCCTTCAAGTTATTGATTATAAATAATAAATTAAAATTTTTTAACATTCTTTAACTGTTTTTCTGGGCAGGAAATTTTCCATAAAAGAGAATTGGTTAACAAAATTGTAAAATGAATTGGCGGTTCAGAAACGCATTTGATACTTTTCGGCCAAACATTTTGCAGAAGATTTCACATTGTTGATAACTATTTTCATTTAGATGGTTGTCAGAAATAACGTGCGACGTGGGCAGGTACGTCGTATACCGAATCGACGAAAGGCGATCGAACGAATCGTCAGAATAAATAAAGTCGGTGATAGCAAAAGCAGTGACAGACCTGGCAGTACACCACCAGTGCTGTACAGGAACCCTGACGGGATTAAACAGGCTGGTAAAAACCAGTAATTATAATGAGTGGAGTACAAACACAATGTCTAACATCACGAAAAAAAGTTTGATTGCAGCGGGAATACTCACTGCGCTCATCGCCGCCAGCGCCGCGACTGCGGCAGACGTGCCCGCCGGCGTTCAGTTAGCCGACAAGCAAACGTTGGTACGTAATAACGGATCAGAAGTGCAGTCTCTCGACCCGCATAAAATTGAAGGCGTGCCGGAATCGAACGTCAGCCGTGACCTCTTCGAAGGCTTATTAATTAGTGATGTCGAGGGGCATCCTTCACCGGGCGTCGCGGAAAAATGGGAAAATAAAGATTTTAAAGTCTGGACATTCCATCTACGTGAAAATGCGAAATGGTCAGATGGTACGCCCGTCACCGCCCATGATTTCGTTTATAGCTGGCAACGCCTGGCCGATCCTAATACGGCATCGCCGTACGCCAGCTATCTGCAATACGGTCATATCGCTAATATCGATGACATTATCGCCGGTAAAAAACCCGCCACCGATCTGGGGGTAAAAGCGCTTGATGATCACACCTTTGAAGTGACCTTAAGTGAGCCAGTACCTTATTTCTACAAATTGTTGGTCCATCCTTCAGTGTCTCCTGTACCGAAATCGGCGGTCGAAAAATTTGGCGATAAATGGACGCAACCGGCCAATATTGTCACTAACGGCGCTTATAAGTTAAAAAACTGGGTGGTGAACGAACGTATCGTGCTGGAGCGTAACCCGCAATACTGGGATAACGCCAAAACCGTCATCAATCAGGTGACTTATTTGCCTATCTCTTCGGAGGTGACGGATGTTAACCGCTACCGCAGCGGCGAGATCGATATGACTTATAACAATATGCCGATCGAATTATTCCAGAAACTGAAAAAAGAGATCCCGAATGAAGTCCGCGTAGACCCTTATTTGTGTACCTATTATTACGAAATTAATAATCAAAAAGCGCCGTTTAACGATGTCCGCGTGCGTACCGCGCTGAAACTGGCGTTAGATCGCGACATTATTGTTAATAAGGTTAAAAATCAGGGCGATTTACCCGCTTATAGCTATACGCCGCCGTATACCGATGGCGCAAAACTAGTAGAGCCTGAGTGGTTCAAATGGTCCCAGCAAAAGCGTAATGAAGAAGCGAAGAAATTGTTGGCTGAAGCCGGCTTTACGGCGGATAAGCCCTTAACATTCGACCTGCTGTATAACACCTCCGATCTGCATAAAAAACTGGCTATTGCCGTGGCGTCTATCTGGAAGAAAAATCTGGGCGTCAATGTGAATCTGGAGAATCAGGAATGGAAAACCTTCCTGGATACCCGTCATCAGGGCACCTTTGATGTCGCCAGAGCCGGGTGGTGCGCAGATTATAATGAACCGACCTCGTTCCTGAATACCATGTTGTCCGACAGTTCAAATAACACCGCGCATTATAAGAGCCCGGCGTTTGATAAGCTGATTGCCGACACGCTGAAAGTGGCGGACGATACGCAGCGCAGCGAACTCTACGCTAAAGCGGAGCAGCAGTTAGATAAAGACTCGGCTATTGTGCCGGTGTATTACTACGTTAACGCGCGCCTGGTGAAACCTTGGGTGGGCGGGTATACCGGTAAAGACCCGCTGGATAATATTTATGTGAAAAACTTATATATTATCAAACATTAATGGCAAGACATGGGACAACTGCGGTTGTCCCATGGTGTCTTTTTTCATCGCACTATAACTTTCCCTGGCGGATCTTTTGTCACGTCCGGGAAGTAAAGGCACAGGCCAGAAGGTACGGGCAATGTTGAAATTTATTTTACGCCGCTGTCTGGAAGCGATTCCGACGCTGTTTATTCTTATTACCATCTCTTTCTTTATGATGCGCCTCGCGCCGGGGAGTCCTTTTACCGGCGAGCGCGCATTGCCGCCGGAAGTGCTGGCCAATATTGAAGCAAAATATCATCTGAACGATCCCATCATGACGCAGTACTTCAGCTACCTGAAGCAGCTGGCGCATGGCGATTTTGGACCATCGTTTAAATACAAAGATTACACGGTCAACGATCTGGTTGCCGCCAGCTTCCCCGTTTCGGCGAAACTTGGCGCCGCCGCTTTTTTGCTGGCGGTCATTATTGGTGTCAGCGCTGGCGTGATTGCCGCGCTAAAGCAAAATACGCGATGGGATTATACGGTGATGGGATTTGCCATGACCGGCGTCGTTATCCCCAGTTTTGTGGTGGCGCCGCTGCTGGTGATGGTCTTTGCGATAACCTTGCAATGGCTGCCTGGCGGCGGCTGGAACGGCGGGGCGTTAAAATTTATGATCCTGCCGATGGTCGCGCTTTCACTGGCCTATATTGCCAGCATCGCTCGTATTACGCGCGGCTCAATGATTGAAGTTCTGCATTCGAACTTTATTCGTACCGCGCGGGCAAAAGGATTACCGATGCGCAGAATCATCTTCCGCCATGCGCTAAAACCTGCGCTGCTGCCGGTTTTATCCTATATGGGGCCAGCCTTTGTCGGCATTATTACCGGCTCAATGGTGATTGAAACGATTTATGGCTTACCGGGCATTGGGCAGCTTTTCGTTAATGGCGCGCTCAACCGCGATTACTCGCTGGTGTTAAGTTTGACCATTTTAGTCGGGGCGCTGACCATATTGTTTAACGCCATTGTCGATGTGCTCTATGCCGTTATCGACCCGAAAATTCGCTATTGATACTGGAGCTCGCGATGATGTTAAGTAAGAAAAACAGCGAGACGCTGGAAAATTTCAGTGAAAAGCTGGAGGTGGAAGGTCGCAGCCTTTGGCAAGATGCCCGTCGGCGCTTTATGCATAACCGTGCGGCGGTGGCCAGTCTTATTGTCCTGTTTCTGATAGCCCTGTTCGTGACAGTAGCGCCTATGCTGTCGCAATTTACCTATTTCGATACCGACTGGGGCATGATGTCCAGCGCGCCGGATATGGCGTCCGGCCACTATTTCGGCACTGACTCTTCCGGGCGCGATCTGTTGGTGCGCGTTGCCATCGGCGGGCGTATCTCATTGATGGTCGGGATTGCCGCCGCGCTGGTGGCGGTCATTGTCGGAACGCTGTATGGCTCGCTGTCCGGCTATCTGGGCGGCAAAATTGATTCTGTAATGATGCGGTTGTTGGAGATCCTCAACTCGTTCCCGTTTATGTTCTTTGTGATTTTGCTGGTGACGTTTTTTGGGCAGAACATTCTGTTGATTTTCGTCGCTATCGGCATGGTCTCCTGGCTTGATATGGCGCGTATCGTGCGTGGCCAAACCCTAAGTCTTAAACGTAAAGAGTTCATCGAAGCCGCGCAGGTGGGAGGTGTGTCGACCGCCAGCATTGTGATCCGCCATATTGTGCCTAACGTCCTGGGCGTAGTGGTAGTGTATGCATCGTTGCTGGTGCCCAGCATGATTCTGTTTGAGTCTTTCCTCAGTTTCCTGGGGCTTGGGACGCAGGAACCGTTAAGCAGTTGGGGAGCGTTGTTGAGCGATGGCGCAAATTCAATGGAAGTCTCACCGTGGCTGCTGCTGTTTCCGGCTGGCTTTCTCGTGGTGACGTTATTCTGTTTTAACTTTATTGGCGATGGCCTGCGTGATGCCCTCGACCCGAAAGATCGTTAAGGAGTACAGCCATGAGCTTATCAGAAACCGCAACTCAGGCGCCGCAACCGGCGAATGTACTGCTGGAGGTAAATGATCTTCGTGTTACGTTCGCTACGCCTGATGGCGATGTGACGGCGGTCAACGATCTGAACTTTACGCTTCGCGCTGGAGAAACGTTAGGCATTGTTGGCGAGTCTGGATCGGGGAAATCGCAAACGGCGTTCGCATTAATGGGACTGCTGGCGACGAATGGTCGAATCGGCGGTTCCGCGACCTTTAACGGACGTGAAATTCTTAATCTACCTGAGCGCGAACTGAATACGCTGCGCGCAGAACAGATTTCGATGATTTTTCAGGACCCGATGACCTCGCTAAATCCTTATATGCGCGTTGGGGAGCAGTTAATGGAAGTCCTGATGCTGCATAAAGGAATGAGCAAAGCGGAAGCTTTTGAAGAGTCCGTCAGAATGCTGGATGCCGTAAAAATGCCGGAAGCGCGCAAACGGATGAAAATGTACCCGCACGAATTTTCCGGCGGAATGCGTCAACGTGTGATGATTGCGATGGCGCTGTTGTGCAGGCCGAAACTGCTTATTGCCGATGAGCCTACCACCGCGCTTGATGTTACCGTGCAGGCGCAGATTATGACCTTGCTTAATGAGCTAAAGCGCGAATTTAATACCGCCATTATCATGATTACCCACGATCTGGGCGTGGTCGCGGGTATTTGCGATAAGGTCCTGGTAATGTATGCCGGGCGTACCATGGAATACGGTAAGGCGCGCGATGTCTTTTATCAGCCCGTTCATCCGTATTCGATAGGCCTGCTTAATGCGGTGCCGCGTCTGGATAGCGAGGGGGCGGAAATGTTGACGATTCCGGGCAATCCTCCCAATTTATTGCGTTTGCCTAAAGGTTGTCCGTTCCAGCCGCGTTGTCCTCATGCGATGGAGATCTGCAATAATGCGCCGCCACTTGAAGCGTTTAGTCCTGGTCGCTTGCGCGCCTGTTTTAAACCGGTGGAGGAACTGCTATGAATGCTGTGATTGAACAACGTAAAGTTCTCCTCGAAATCGCCGATCTGAAAGTACATTTTGATATCAAAGAAGGGAAGCAGTGGTTCTGGCAACCGCCGAAAACTCTGAAAGCGGTGGACGGCGTTACGCTACGCCTGTATGAAGGCGAAACGCTTGGCGTGGTGGGTGAATCCGGCTGCGGCAAGTCGACGTTTGCGCGCGCCATTATTGGTCTGGTGAAGGCGACAGACGGTAAAGTCGCCTGGCTGGGAAAAGATCTGCTGGGCATGAAAGCGGATGAGTGGCGCGAGGTGCGCAGCGATATCCAGATGATTTTCCAGGACCCGCTGGCGTCACTCAACCCGCGAATGACGATTGGCGAAATTATCGCTGAACCGCTGCGCACTTATCATCCTAAACTTTCGCGCCAGGACGTGCGTGACCGCGTGAAAGCCATGATGCTGAAAGTGGGGCTGCTGCCGAATCTCATTAACCGTTATCCCCATGAATTTTCCGGGGGGCAGTGCCAGCGCATCGGTATCGCCCGGGCGTTGATCCTGGAACCTAAGCTTATTATTTGCGATGAGCCGGTGTCGGCGCTGGACGTTTCTATTCAGGCGCAGGTGGTGAATTTGCTCCAGCAGTTACAGCGAGAGATGGGGCTGTCGTTGATTTTTATTGCGCACGATCTGGCGGTCGTAAAGCACATATCCGATCGTGTCCTGGTGATGTATCTCGGTCATGCAGTAGAATTGGGCACCTATGATGAGGTGTACCATAATCCACTGCATCCTTATACCAAAGCGCTGATGTCGGCGGTACCGATTCCCGATCCCGATCTGGAGCGAAATAAGAAGATACAATTGCTGGAGGGCGAATTACCTTCGCCCATTAACCCGCCTTCCGGCTGCGTGTTCGGTACACGCTGTCCGATAGCCGGGCCAGAATGCGCGCAAACGCGACCGGTGCTGGAAGGGAGTTTTCGCCATGCCGTTTCCTGCCTTAAAGTAGACCCGTTATAATCGCAAGGGCTGACAATTCGTCAGCCCTTCTTTTAGGTGAGGTTACCGTGTCACTTTCTTTGTCGTCGGTTCGCCGTCGTCTTTATCATAATCTGTTCGATTTGACTACGCGCTCAGGTCGCCGTTTTGAAGGGTTATGCGCGCTGTTTGCGCTGCTTAGCGTACTGGTCATTTTTGTTGAATCAGGCGTAGGAACGGAATATCACCTGACATTTGATGAATGGCATATTTTTGTCTGGCTGGAGCTCTGCGTTACCCTGATATTTACCGGTGAATACTTGCTCAGACTGTTTAGCTGGCCCGAACCGGCAAAATACGTTTTTAGTTTCTGGGGATTTATTGATCTGGTGACGATTTTGCCGCTGTACGTCATGTGGCTGTGGCCGGAAATTAGCCTGAACTATATGTTTGCCTGGCGTGCTATGCGAGCGATTCGCGTGCTGCGTATTCTTAAACTGCTACGCTTTATGCCATCCCTGCGCGTATTCTGGAGCGCCATTATTAGCGCGCGTCATCAGCTTATTCTGTTCTATTCATTTATTGCGATCGTGATGATTATTTTCGGTGCCCTGATGTATCTTATTGAAGGACCGAAATATGGCTTCACGACGCTTAATGCCTCGGTGTATTGGGCGATAGTGACAGTCACAACCGTGGGGTACGGTGATATTACGCCGCATACGCCGCTGGGACGTATTGTCGCGTCGGTGCTTATTTTGATTGGTTATTCGGTGATTGCGATTCCTACAGGACTGATTACCACGCACATGAGCAGCGCGTTTCAAAAACGTCACTGGCAGCGAAAATGTCCGCAGTGCCAGCAAAGCCAGCATGAACATAGCGCGCAATATTGTAACCGATGCGGCAGTAAGCTACCGGATTAAACAGGCTTGCCGGAGGGCGCAATCAGACGCCGTCCGGCCTGAACCGCTTATTCGCGCCAGAGAATATGGCACAGCTTGTGGTCCTTTTCCCGGCACAGCAGAACGCGGGCGAAAATGTCGTTAATTTCGCCGTCTTCGGTATCCGCCAGGCCAATTACCACCTCGGCAAAAAAGTCTGGATTCAGGTCAAAATCGACGTGCTCTTGCCAGTCTTCAGCGGGATCAAACAACTCCGCGCCGCCGCGCTCCTCGAATTGCAAATTGAACAGAATGATATCAGCCGGATCAAGATTATCCGCCGCCAGCTCAAGAAAAATATCGTAAGCCTGCTCAAGCGTTTCGTCTTCAGTCAGGCGATTGTTCAGATCCATTTCCATAGTGACTACCTGTTTACTCATGTTGGTCACGTTTTACAGCAATGGACTAAAGAAGTAAAACAATCGCTCGGTAATACGCTGCCATAACGGACGTTTTACCCACAAACGCGCATCTAACAGGCGGGAGCGCGAAATATAATCGTCCTGTACCGCAGCCAGATCGGCGCCGAAACCCGTATCATCAATGACCAGCGTAATCTCGAAATTAAGCCACAGGCTACGCATATCGAGATTCACGGTACCGACCAGGCTCAGTTCGCCATCGACCAGCACGCTTTTGGTATGCAACAGCCCGCCTTCGAACTGATAGATTTTCACGCCCGCCGCCAGTAACTCGCTGAAAAAGGCGCGACTGGCCCAGCCGACGAGCAGTGAATCATTTTTACGGGGCAGGATAATACTGACATCCACGCCGCGCTGCGCAGCGGTACAAATGGCGTGCAGCAGATCGTCGCTGGGGACGAAATATGGCGTGGTCATAATTAAATATTCGCGCGCAGCATAGGTGGCGGTTAATAGTGCCTGGTGAATGAGATCTTCCGGAAATCCAGGACCGGAAGCAATGGTATGAATGGTATGCCCGCTGGCCTGCTCAAACGGCATAATATTCACATCCGGCGGGGGAGGCAGAATGCGTTTACCCGTCTCGATTTCCCAATCGCAGGAGTAAACAATCCCCATTGCTGTCGCCACGGGCCCCTCCATCCGCGCCATCAAATCGACCCATTGTCCAACGCCGGCATCCTGTTTGAAAAAACGCGGGTCCACCATATTCATACTGCCGGTATAGGCGATGTAATTGTCAATCATCACCATTTTACGGTGCTGGCGAAGATCCATACGGCGTAAAAAGACGCGCATCAGATTCACCTTCAGCGCCTCTACGACTTCAATGCCAGCGTTACGCATCATGGCCGCCCAGGGGCTGCGGAAGAAAGCGACGCTACCCGCGGAATCCAGCATAAGCCGGCAGTGGATGCCGCGGCGGGCGGCGGCCATTAGCGATTCAGCGACCTGATCCGCCATGCCGCCTGGCTGCCAGATGTAAAACACCATTTCGATATTATGCCGCGCCAGTTGGATATCGCGAATAAGCGCCTGCATGACATCATCGGAGTCGGTAAGCAATTGCAACTGGTTGCCTTTGACGCCCGCAATCCCCTGACGTCGTTCGCACAGCTTAAACAAGGACGATGCGACGCTACTGTTTTCTTGCGCGAAAATGTGTTTGCAGGCTTTGAGGTCATTCAACCATTTGGCGGTAGACGGCCACATGGCGCGGGCACGCTCGGCGCGACGTTTGCCTAAATGCAATTCGCCCACGGACAAATAGGCGATGATCCCGACCAGCGGAAGGATATAGATGATTAACAACCAGGCCATTGCGGAGGGAACTGCGCGCCGTTTCATTAGAATACGTAATGTGACGCCGGCAATGAGAACCCAGTATCCCAAAATGACCAGCCAACTCACCACGGTGTAGAAGGTTGTCATAACTTTAAAAATCCTTTAGAAAGCGTGTTGTTAAGAGTTTACGCGTCAGGATTCACATGGCAAATAAAAACACGGGAAAAGCGCTGGTCTGCATCCGGCGAGGGGGTATAATGGCGCTTCTGTTACAGTGAGAGTCGTAAACATGAAGCGTAGTAGAACGGAAGTGGGGCGCTGGCGAATGCTACGTCAGGCGAGCCGCCGTAAAGCGCGTTGGCTTGAAGGGCAATCACGCCGTAATATGCGTATCCATACCATCAGGAAATGCATCTTTAATCGTCAGCGTAATTCATTACTCTTTGCGATTCACGGTGTGTGAGCCAGAAAGGGCACCGTATGCGGTGCCCAACAGGCCATCCTTTTCAAAAGATCTTCTTATACGGTTTGACCGAAACCTGCGCATAGACGCCCGCTGCGACGTAGGGGTCCGCATCAGCCCAGGATTGCGCCGCTTCTAAAGATTCAAATTCAGCAATCACCGTTGACCCGGTAAATCCGGCTACCCCAGGATCGTTACTGTCCACTGCGGGCATCGGCCCGGCAGTTAATAATCGCCCTTCATCATGCAGAAGTTGCAGGCGCGCCAGATGCGCGGGCCGTACCGAGAGGCGTTTTTCAAGCGAGTTGGCATTATCCTGAGCGTAAATAACATACAGCACGGGTAGAGCTCCTTAATCGGTAAAAGTTGCTGATTACGTTATTGGAAAGGGCATTTAACTGCAATGTAAAGATACCGACTTTGTTAAACATGCACATTTTGTGTGTTATTTTTGCGCGATATCATCTTTTAAATGCCGCTATCGGCAATGCCTTATTGAATATGATTGCTATTTGCATTTAAAATTCAGCTCTGGTTTTTCAACTGAAACGATTATGACTTCAATGACCCTTGATTTACCTCGTCGCTTTCCCTGGCCGACACTCCTTTCCGTAGGCATTCATGGTGCTGTAGTGGCAGGTTTGCTCTATACCTCGGTACATCAGGTTATTGAATTGCCTGCGCCAGCGCAGCCTATCACGGTGACAATGGTTTCACCCGCTGACCTGGAGCCGCCCCAGGCGGTTCAGCCGCCGCCGGAGCCGGTGGTTGAACCCGAACCGGAGCCAGAGCCGATCCCTGAACCGCCTAAAGAAGCGCCCGTGGTGATTGAGAAACCCAAACCTAAGCCAAAACCCAAGCCAAAACCGAAACCGGAACCGGTGAAAAAGGTTGAAGAGCAGCCGAAGCGCGAAGTCAAACCGGCTGCGCCGCGTCCTGCCTCACCGTTTGAAAATAGCGCCCCGGCGCGGCCAACAAGCAGCACCGCATCGGCGACCAGCAAGCCGGCGGTGAGCGTGCCCACTGGACCTCGCGCTCTGAGCCGTAACCAGCCGCAGTATCCGGCGCGAGCACAGGCGTTACGTATTGAAGGCCGCGTAAAGGTGAAGTTTGACGTGACCTCTGCTGGGCGAGTGGAAAATGTACAGATTCTATCCGCGCAGCCAGCCAATATGTTTGAGCGTGAAGTTAAGAATGCGATGCGAAAATGGCGCTATGAAGCAGGCAAGCCGGGTTCCGGGCTGGTGGTCAATATTATCTTCCGTCTGAACGGTACGGCGCAGATTGAGTAATCTCTGGCGCCGCCAGCCAGGAATATACCATCACCTGCTGGCGGCGTAAGCGGGTATACTTAACCCTGAACCGGGAGCGGGCGAGGTTTACCGTCCGGATCGACGGCAACATAAATAAACAGCGCCTCGGTGGCCTTGTAGCGCTGTCCAATCGGTTCTGACGCGACTTTTTTCACCCAGACTTCAATATTTATGCTAATAGACGTCGTACCGCGTTTAACGCAGCGCGCGTAGCAGCATACGACATCGCCAACCGCGACGGGGCGCAGAAATGTCATTCCTTCCACGCGTACGGTTACAACCCGACCGTGCGCGATCTCTTTGGCCAGTATCGCACCGCCAATATCCATTTGCGACATCAGCCAGCCGCCAAAAATATCGCCGTTCGCATTGGTATCGGCAGGCATGGCCAATGTACGTAAAACCAGCTCGCCCTGAGGAGTATTATCCATTGTTGTCATTGTAAAACCGACTATCAGAAAAAATTACAGCCGCGATGCTACTATGAATTTTGTGTGGAGAATAGTGGGAATAAAGGTACTGACGGGAAAGCGCAGGGCGTAAAGGCGGAGAAAATATCGCCAGGCGTTCGCAGTCTGGCGATGATAAGTCACGGGAGGGTTATGATTTATCTTCCTGTGGCAGATGCCGGTAGATATAGACGCCGCTCAGCAGGGTAAAAATGAGCGTCAGCGCCGTGAGTCCAAAGACCTTAAAGTTAACCCAGATATTTTGCGGCAACCAGAAGGCGATATAAATGTTAGCCAGACCGCACGCAATAAAAAACAGCGCCCACGCCAGGTTCAGCTTTGACCAGACCTGCTGCGGCAACGCCAGTTCTTTACCTAACATACGTTGGATTAACGGTTTTTTCATCACCCACTGGCTTATTAACAGCGCGCCGGCGAACAGCGCATAAATAACCGTCACCTTCCATTTAATAAATTCATCGTTATGGAAGAAGAGCGTCAGACCGCCGAAGACGGCAACCAGAACAAAGGTAATCAGCGCCATCTTCTCTATTTTCCGATAGCGCACCCAGCTATAAATCAGCACGATTGCCGTCGCGACAATCAGTGCGGAGGTCGCCGCATAGATGTCATAAAGTTTATAAAACGCAAAAAAGACAACCAGCGGTAAAAAATCCAGAAACTGCTTCATTCTTCGATTCCATCATCAACGAGCGTCGAATGCGCCGCGTAACGGCGCATTGCGGATTATTGGCGAATCAACATATACAGGCGGAATAAGTAGATAAGCAATACTGCGGAAATCAGATTGCTCAACGTATTCGCCAGTACAGCGCCTACATTTGGGGTCAGTACAGCGAAGCTGGGCGCGAACAGCAATAGCAATGTTTTAGCCAGTAACCAGCCTATCACCGCGGGCGCGACCAGTCTCATGTTAGCCCAGGCTAAACGCATACTGCTGCGCATTGCGGCAAACACGCCCATTTTCTCTTCAACCAACATCACTGGCGCAAGCGCCAGCACAATGGCCATAATAATCCCCGGAACGACAATCAGCATTATACCGATTTGCACTAACAGGGTAGTCAGAAAAATGAGAATAAACAGTTTAGGCAATGCAGGGGCGCTGGCGCCGATAGCGCGCAGCGCGCTAACCCGATGTCCCGCTGAAACTAACTGAATCATCAGGATGATACCGCCGGCCAGAATAGCGTTGCCGATAAGCCCGGAAAACGTCGAGGCGGCAGAGGCGCGCAACAGGATCTGCTGCTGCTCCGGCGTCATATTTTGTACCAGCTCAAACAGGCCAGCGCTGCCTGCCAGATGTTCTCCTTCACTGAGTTGCGCGATTTGCGCATCGCTGGGTGAAAAGGCATGACCTAAGACCACCGTGATAAATGCGCACAGCAACGAAACCAGCAAGATAGTAATAAATTGATTTCGGAAAAAATTTCCGGCGTCACGGTAAACGGACTTCGCCGTGATAGACATGCACTCTCCTTGAGTTTTGCAGGTGTTAATTTGCGGGCAATTGTACCCTGGATAACTCTACAGTGGCAGCATCAGCAGTTGTATGGAAAAGCATATCTTTGTAAAGCGGCGGTAATCCGTATCGTGCGCGGGCGCGATTGCACGCCTCATTCACTTCGCCTCCTTCGCCCGATATCGAAAATTCGCGACAGGTTGAAGGGCGGTTTTCATAAATAGCGCAACTGACGTTTTCACCCGGCGTGCCAATTAGCGCTTTACAGTGCGGCTGTTTTTGGTTGGTACCGGCCATACAACGTAAAAAAGGGGTAACAGGCTCGGTTAATGATGCCGGAACGCGTCCGCTGGCATCGTCGCCTTCAGCCCAATAAAAGGAGACACGAAAATAGGCACAACAGGCACCGCATGTCATGCATGGGTTAAGAACGCTCATGATTCACCTGCAAAAAACTCACGTATCAATAGATTACAACGGAAATTAATCTGTCCCGCAGTGTTCGCGAATCTTAACGCCACGCGCCATTGCGGGACATTGATTACCTTAGCCAGCCTTTATCGCCAGGGCAACAGGAGCAGACAAATATTTGCATAGCGTGAATATGTCAAAATTGATCTGAATTCCTATAACCAGGATTTTCAATACAAGTTCTAAATTAATCTGGATCAATAAATGTTAAATTATAAGAACAAATGTGATCTGTGTTAGATCACTTATTACTTCATTGTGGGTATATTCATCACGCTTTTATAACCATAACGATGGAGCGGGTATGAAAAAATTTACAGTGGCGGCACTGGCGTTAACAACTCTTCTCTCAGGCAGCGCGTTCGCGCACGAAGCCGGAGAATTCTTTATGCGTGCAGGTCCGGCAACCGTCAGACCTACAGAAGGGGCGGGTGGTACGCTGGGGCATTTAAACGGGTTTGATGTGAGTAATAACACGCAACTCGGCCTGACATTCACTTACATGGCGACGGACAATATCGGGGTTGAATTGCTGGCGGCTACGCCGTTCCGCCATAAGGTGGGTACGGGCGCGACGGGCGATATCGCCACGGTCCACCTGTTACCGCCAACGTTAATGGCGCAGTGGTACTTCGGCGATTCCAGCAGCAAAGTGCGTCCTTATGTCGGCGTGGGGGTGAACTACACCACCTTCTTCGATAACGACTTTAACGATAATGGTAAAAAGACCGGGCTGTCCGATCTGAGCTTTAAGGATTCCTGGGGCGCGGCAGGGCAAGTTGGGGTAGATTACCTGATTAACCGCGACTGGTTAATTGGCGCCTCTGTCTGGTACATGGATATTGATACTACCGCCAATTATAAAATGGGCGGCGTGCAGCAGCATGACAGCGTGCGTCTGGACCCATGGGTATTTATGTTCTCGGCAGGCTATCGTTTCTAATCGCGTGATGTTGTGACGAAAAAAGACCCCGCCAGGCGGGGTCAAAAAAGGACATGACACACGGATTTTACTTGTCGGAACTCACTTGTCTTCTTTCGGTTCGCCGCAGCCTAGTTCTGCGCCAGTGAGAGGATCAACGGTGGGGGCCGATTTCGTTCTTTCTGCCATCGCTTTGAGCAGCGCCATCTGCTCGCGCGGCAATTTCACTGTCGCCAGGCCATCGCCGCCATCAACAGCAGGCATCGGTTCTGCGACATAGTTGAAGTTCTCATCGCTATTCCAGCTACCTCGCGGATCGTCGCCTTGCGACATGTTGTAGTACACGTCGGTATACTGTTCTACCGGCGGTAATTTACCCGGCGGGAAGTTGTTACGAATCGAATACAGCGCCTTTTCAAAAGAGAGCTGGTGCGCGACTTCACGGGTCATTAAGAAACTGAGCGTGTCTTTTACGCCAGGATCGTCGGTCAGGTTAATCAGGCGTTCATAAATAATCTTCGCTCGCGCCTCTGCCGCGATGTTTGAGCGTAGATCGGCTGTGACTTCGCCGATAGTATCAATATAAGCCGCGGTCCACGGTACGCCGCCGGAGTTTGTCAACGCAGGGCCGCCGCCATACAGCAGAGAGGTGATATGGCTGTCATTACCATTCTGCGTCAGCGAGCGATAAAGTTCCGCTTCGCTTTCGGTGCCTTCCGCCAGCTCGCCTTTAGCGCCTTTATTAAGCATTCCTACCAGTGAGCCGATAATTTCCAGATGACTCAGCTCCTCGGTGGCGATGTCCATTAACATCTCTCTACGACCGGCATCATCATCGCTTAAACCTTGCGTGAAATAGCGGCAGGCGGCCGCCAGTTCGCCCTGCGGGCCGCCAAACTGTTCCAGCAGCAGGTTCGCTAATCCAGGATTAGGTTCGCTCACTCGCACAGTATATTGAAGTTGTTTTACGTGTCGAAACATATTGCCTCCTGCTTATTATTTATTTTTTGGCTTCAACGCCATCTGCTTCAGATCGCAGTAAAAATTGTTCCGTTGTCTGCGGAATATGTTTGATCAGCCAGTCAGCCATTTGCATTTCTTCTTTCAGAATGGCTTCAATCGTCGGGATTGAGGCAGTGTCGCCAGCTTTTTTTGCCGCCGCCAGCAGGGAGGTATAACAAGCAATTTCGAACTGCTCGAAAACATAACCGCTAATTGAGCCTTTGACAATTTCATCGGAAGGGAACATGCCACCGATAGATTGCCCCATTGCTGCCATTTTACTCATGGAGTCTTTCAACACCGAACGGGAAATGCCATTACGGTCCAACACTTCTTCGAGCATGGTAATTTGATGTTTGGTTTCACTAATATGTTGTTCAATTCTGGCTTTTATATCAGGATAATTTTCAATACGGCTGGCCATAGATTCAAGCATCGATTCTGCCTGTTTTTCCATGGCATGGGCGTCACGAAGCCAGTCATGATAATGTTCAGTATAATTCATTTTAAATTCCTCAATGCGTGATAATCTGCTCCGATAATAAAATCGGAATCATGCAAGCTGATAATTAAAAATATTATTTCGATTTGCGTTCAGCACTTTTATTAACATTGCTGACTGCTAAATCGGTAAGTTTTAAATCAGTTTGTTTTTCCTCGTCGAGGGTTTCTTTGAGCAGTTTTAATGCCTTGCTATAGCCGAGTTGCTCGGCCAGGGTGGCTAGCGTGCCGTAGCTGGCGATTTCGTAATGCTCGACTTTTTGCGCCGCGGCGATAAGCGCTGCATCGCGTACTTCGTTTTTCTCCGTACTTTCGATGACTTCATTGGCTTCTTCAATCAGCCCTTCCATAGCGACGCATTTCATTCTTTTCAGTTTAATGCCAGATTCAGATTCGACGATCTGATCAATACGTTCAATCTGACCCTGGGTTTCTTCAAGATGAGATTGAAAGGCCTGGCTTAATTTTTCATTGGACGTGGCTCTGGCAAGTTTAGGAAGAGCCTTGGTTAATTGTTTTTCTGCACTATAGGTATCTGAAAGTAGATGGATAAAAAGGTCTTCAACGGTTTTGATATTCATAAATCTAATTCTCCTGGGCAAAATACTGCGAGCCAGAAGACTCGCAGATTGCTTGATAAAAGCATGTGTTATATTTACATTACAGTAAATCAGGAATTATCGGATTTACGCCCGCCGTGACTATTCTGACCACCTTTTTTACCGGCTTCAGAAGCTCGTTGCGGATCGTTTTTGAAATTCCCGCCGCTATGCTGACCGCCTTTGCGGCCCGCTTCAGATGCTTTTTCACGATTCTCGGCGAAATTTCCTGAACCACCACGATGTTCGGCCATATTATTTCTCCTGTCTCGTTGCTTGCTGAAAAAATCGGTTTTAACCGTGTCGACACCCTATTAAAATTAGTTGGTTAAACCGATTAGTCAAATTGACGGAAATAGTTGTGATTTACCGCGTAAATAACGCACAAAAAATGGTTTAGAGATAATATATTCTATATTTTCTTTTAGAATAAGCGATTTAACAGAAAATGCTTTGCATTGCTATTAATAACAAGCGTCACTATCTGCGGCCATAGAAACGTTAATGCATTGTTTATTGACATTTCTTTACATAAAGGCGGGGGAAATTGACGTGAAAACGCTAAATTTTTCGGCGTGATTAGGAGTTTTCTTAGCAAAAATTGACTTCAGACTTTTTGAAAGCTGGACAGGGAACAACACCAAAAAGATTGATGATCTACGTCTGAATCGTGATTCTGGTTCGGCGCCAAGCTCTCATTAAGCCGCCAGCGTTATGCTGACGGCTTAACCCGTTATGCGCGGCTGGCGGCTTTCATCGCTGAGACAAAGGACCTGAGCTCCGCCAACATCTGTTCGGGAGACGCGTGGTTTTTCTCGATAATGTTGACAATGGCTGAGCCGGAGATAGCGCCAGCCGCCCCGGCACGCACGGCCGCAGACACCTGTTCCGGAGAGGAGATACCGAAGCCCTGTAACGCAGGCGCGGCATGGTACTCTTTAAGCTTCTCAATGAGATGATGCAACGGCAATGCGCCACGGTTTTCCGCGCCGGTGACGCCCGAACGCGAAAGCAGGTAGGTATAACCGCGGCCGTAAGATGCGACCTGGCGCAGAAGATCGTCATCCGCATTTGGCGGGCAGATGAAGATCGGCGCGATATTATGCCGTAACGCCGCCTGGCGGAAGGGGGCCGACTCTTCAACCGGGACATCTGCGACCAGCACGGAATCTACGCCAACCTGTTCACAACGGGCATAGAACGCATCTATGCCGTTATTGAACACCAGATTCGCGTACATTAGCAGGCCAATCGGAATGGTCGGGTGTTTTTCACGAATCAGCGCCAGCATTTCAAAACACTGAGCCGGCGTGACGCCAGCGGCGAAGGCGCGTAAGTTCGCATTCTGGATGGTAGGGCCATCGGCCAGCGGATCGGAGAAGGGAACCCCCAGTTCCAGAGCGTCGGCGCCAGCGTCAATCAGTGTGTCGATAATTTTCAGTGACTGTTCAATGCCAGGGTCGCCCAGAGTTACGAAGGGGACAAAAGCGCCTTCCCGGCGATCGTTGAGCTGTGCAAATAAATTTTCGTAGCGTTCCATCAGATTTCCCCTCGCGCTTTCAGGATATCGTGTACGGTAAAGATGTCTTTATCTCCGCGGCCAGAGAGATTGACCACCAGCAGTTGCTCTTTTTCCGGCTGCTTGCGCATCATTTTCAGAGCGTGCGCCAACGCGTGGGAGGATTCCAGCGCCGGGATAATTCCCTCATGGCGGCACAACGTTTTGAAGGCTTCCAGCGCCTCATCATCGGTAATGGAGACATAATCCGCGCGTCCGATGCTGTTCAGGTACGCATGTTGCGGCCCAACGGATGGGAAATCGAGCCCGGCGGAAATGGAATAGGACTCTTCAATTTGCCCGTCCGCTGTTTGCATCATCGGCGCTTTCATCCCGAAATAGATGCCAACGCGACCATGTTTAAGCGGCGCGCCATGCTCGCCGGTTTCAATACCGTGACCGCCAGGTTCAACGCCTATTAGCCCGACGCTGGTATCATTAATAAAATCCGCAAACATCCCGATAGCGTTTGAGCCGCCGCCGACGCAAGCGATAACGGCATCTGGCAGACGGCCCTCTTTGTCGAGGATTTGCGCTTTCGTCTCTTCGCCAATCATGCGTTGGAACTCGCGAACGATGGTGGGATAGGGATGCGGTCCTGCCGCCGTGCCGAGCATATAGTGCGCGGTTTCGTAACTACCGGACCAGTCGCGCAGCGCCTCGTTACAGGCATCTTTTAGCGTAGCGGAGCCGCTATGAACCGGGATAACCTCAGCGCCCATCAGACGCATACGGAAGACGTTCGGCGACTGGCGCTCAACGTCTTTGGCGCCCATATAGATACGGCATTTCAGACCCAGCAGGGCGCTGGCGAGCGCAGAGGCGACGCCGTGCTGACCGGCGCCGGTTTCAGCGATAATCTCGCTTTTCCCCATCCGTTTGGCCAGCAGCGCCTGACCCAGTACCTGATTGGTTTTGTGTGCGCCGCCGTGCAGTAAATCTTCGCGCTTTAAATACAACGTGGTACGCGTACCGGCGGTAATGTTCTGGCATTTCGTCAGTGCGGTGGGGCGTCCCGCGTAGTTTTTTAGCAGATCGGCGAATTGCGCCTGAAATTCAGGATCTTTTTGCGCGCTGACGAAGGCCTCTTCAAGCTGGTTCAGCGCAGGCATCAGGATCTGCGGCACATACATGCCGCCGAATTCACCAAAGTAGGGGTTGAGAAGTGTTGTCATGTTTTTTCCTTAATATGCGCGCAGTGTCTGAAAAACCGAGGCCAGAAGACGAGCATCTTTGATGCCCGGCTGTGACTCCACACCTGAATTAAAATCGAGACCGGCACAGCCGACTTGCGCCGCCTGGACGCAGTTATCGGCCGCCAGCCCGCCCGCCAGTAACACATCATCCAGCGGTTGCCCCCGTAGCAGTGACCAGTCGAAGCGCTGCCCGCTGCCGCCTTGCCCATTGTCGAAAATGTATTTATCGACATGGTGATAATCGCGTGCGGGAAGGGCATCGCTAACGCTCAGCGCCTTCCAGATTTGCACATTGCGCGGCAACGCCTCGCGCAGCGCGTTGACATACGCCTGGTCTTCGCTGCCATGTAGCTGTACGGCAGAAAGCGACAGGACGGCGGCTTTCTGGCAAACATCGGCGATATCAGCGTTCTGGAAAACGCCGACATACTGCAATGGCGCGCCGCTTATCACTTCTCGCGCCTGCTCAACGCTCACCGCGCGTGGAGATGAGGGCACAAAAATCAACCCGCCATATATTGCGCCAGCGTCACAGGCAGCTTTAGCGTCCTGGGCGCGGGTCAGGCCGCAGACTTTATTCTCGCCAAGCAGCACGCGACGGACGGCGGCGTTAAGATCGTCATGCGCCATTAACGCGGAACCAATTAAAAAACCGTTGGCGAAGTGGCTCAGTTCGCGTACCTGACCATAGGTGTTAATCCCGGACTCGCTGATGACAGTCACGCCGTGGCCCAGTTTTGGCGCCAGCTGGCGGGTGCGATTCAAATCAATCGACAGATCGCGCAGATCGCGATTGTTGATACCTACCACTTTTGCGCCTAACGCTATCGCGCGCTCCCGTTCTTCGTCATTACTGACCTCCGTGAGCACGCCCATTTTCAGACTGTGCGCGACGGCGGAGAGTTGGCGATACTGTTCGTCATCCAGAACCGAGAGCATCAGTAAACAGGCATCGGCCTGATAGTAACGGGCAAGGTAGATCTGATAGGGATCGATAATAAAATCCTTACACAGAATCGGCTGCGGCGCGCTTTGGCTAACGACCGGCAGAAAATCGAAGCTCCCCTGAAAATATTTTTCGTCGGTGAGCACCGAGATCGCCGAGGCGTAATGTTGATAAATACTGGCAATACGCGCCGGATCGAAATCGTCGCGAATCACGCCTTTTGATGGCGATGCTTTCTTACACTCCAGAATAAAGGCGGTACGCGCGCCCTGGAGCGCATCATAAAAATGGCGTGTACTTGGCTGGATCTCATTTTGAAAGCTGGCCAGCGGCTGTTGCTGTTTGCGGGCTTCTACCCAAATCGCCTTGTCTGCGACGATTTTCGCTAAAACGGTTTGCATTATTTACCCTCTTGCCGCCAGTGCGGTGACTCTGTCATATGCGGTGCCGTTGCGCAGAACATCAAGCACGGTTTGCGCGTTGGCCTTGAGATCTTCCTGACCATGCAGACGCATCAGCATCGCCACGTTGGCGGCGACGGCGGCCTCATGCGCGGCATCGCCTTTACCTTGTAATAACCGCGTCAGAATGTCACGGTTTTCTTCCGGCGTGCCGCCAGCCAACTGATCCTGATGGTAAGGCGTCAGGCCAAAATCCTCCGCCGTAAGTTGATAGCTTTTAATTTCGCCGTCATGCAGCTCCGCGACAATCGTCGGCGCATGGAGCGAAACCTCATCCATGCCGCCGCTATGTACCACCGCCGCGCGCTGATAGCCCAGTACCCGTAAGGTTTCCGCAATCGGCAGCACCAGTTCCGGGCTATAGACGCCAATCAATGCCAGCGGCGGATGCGCCGGGTTGATCAGCGGGCCGAGTACGTTGAACAGGGTTCGCGTTTTTAACTGTTGGCGAACCGGCATCGCGTGACGGAATCCGGTGTGATATTTCGGCGCGAACAGGAAACAGACGCCCAGTTCATCTAACGCCTGACGTGATTTATCGGCGTTCATATCCAGATTAATACCGAACGCCGCCAACAGATCGGATGACCCCGATTTGCTGGATACGCTGCGGTTGCCGTGTTTCGCCACTTTCAGTCCACAGGCCGCCGCGACAAAGGCGCTGGCGGTAGAGATATTGATACTGTTACTGCCATCGCCGCCGGTACCAACGATATCCGCAAACAGGTAGTCCGGGCGCGGGAACGGGGCGGCATTTTCCAGCAACGCAGTGGCGGCGCCGGCAATTTCATTGGGATGCTCGCCGCGAATTTTCATGCTCACCAGCGCGGCGGCGAGCTGTTCAGGCTTAAGTTCGCCGCGGACGACCGCCGAAAACAACTGGTGGCTCTCTTGTTGCGTCAGAGTTTGCGCCTGATAGAGTTTCTCCAGAATTGGCTGTAGGGTGTTGGTCGGTTCCAGCTTTTGCTGCGCCCAGGCTAATGTTTGCTCCAGCAGACGCGCGCCCTGCGTCGTTAGGATGGACTCAGGATGAAATTGAAAACCGCAAACGCGATCCGCATCATGACGTACCGCCATCACCATGCCGTTGAAATGGGCGTTAATGGTTAGCCCTGCAGGAACATTACTGCCGACCAGCGAATGATAACGCGCGACCGGTAGCGGATTCGCCAGCCCGGCGAACATCGCCTGACCGTCATGCTCAATGCTGGAGGCTTTGCCATGCAGGATTTCTCCCGCCTGACCGACATAACCGCCGTAAGCTTCGACAATCGCCTGATGCCCCAGACAAATGCCGATGATCGGCAACTTGCCGCGTAGTCGGGTCAGCAGCTCCGGCATACAGCCTGCCTCGCTGGGAACGCCCGGACCGGGGGAGAGCATTAGCACCGGATTTTCCATTGTCGCCAGGCGATCGATAAGCGTCTGCGCCGGAATATGGTTACGGTAAATCACCACGTTATGACCGTTGGTCCGTAGCTGATCTGCCAGGTTCCAGGTAAACGAGTCGATGTTATCGAGCAGCAGAATATCAGCCATCAGAAGGTCTCCTGTGCATGATGCGCGGTGGCGATAGCACGCAATACGGCGCGCGCTTTATTACGGGTTTCATCGGCTTCAGACTGCGGAACAGAGTCCAGCACGATTCCGGCGCCCGCCTGTACGGTGGCGATACCGTTCTCCACCAGCGCGGAGCGGATAACAATACAGGTGTCCAGATCGCCGTGGGCGGTGAAGTAACCGACCGCGCCGCCATAGCTGCCACGGCGCTGTCCTTCCGCATCGGCAATCAACTGCATGGCGCGTACTTTCGGCGCGCCGCTCAGGGTGCCCATGTTCATGCAGGCGCGATAGGCGTGCAGCGCGTCGAGATCGTGACGCAGTTCGCCCACCACCCGGGAAACCAGATGCATCACGTACGAATAGCGGTCAACTTTTGTCAGATCGGCAACGTAGCGACTGCCCGGCGTACAGATGCGTGCCAGGTCATTGCGCGCCAGATCGACCAGCATCAGATGTTCGGAAAGCTCTTTATGGTCGGTACGCATATCCAGCTCAATACGGCTGTCGAGATCTCTGTCCAGCGTACCATCAGCGCGGCGACCGCGTGGACGGGTACCCGCGATGGGGTAAATCTCAATCTGACGACTGGCGGCGTCATATTTCAGCGAGCTTTCCGGCGACGCGCCGAAAAGCGTGAAATCATTATCCTGCATAAAGAACATATACGGGCTGGGGTTGCTCTTTTTCAGCACGTAGTAGGCAGCCAACGGCGACGGGCAGGGCAGTGAAAAGCGGCGCGACGGCACCACCTGAAATATCTCCCCCGCGCGGATGGCTTTTTGCAACTGGCGTACCACCGCGCCGAACGCGTCATCGCTCTGATTGCATTCGCAGCGCATGTCCGGCACCGGCGTGACCGGCAACGGCGGCGCAGGCTGGGTTAACTGTTGGCTAAGGTAAGCCAGGCGGGCGTTCAGACGCTGTTTTTCCCGGTCGCTGGCGGTGAACAGACTGGCCTGAATACGGGTGCTTTTTTTCTGATGATCTATCACCATCAGCGTTTCCGCTAAATAAAAGCAGTAGTCCGGGCAGTTATTGCCAGCCTCAAGGTGTGGCAGCGCTTCAAAGCCAGCGACCAGGTCGTAGGCAAACAGACCGCCGAAAAACATAGCCTCCCGCTCTTGCGTCGGTATGTTCACCACCCCCTGTAACAGGCGGAACGCATCAAATACCGACAGAGAGCATAAACGGGCGTCTTCATCTAATAATGGGCTGACGGGCGGGAAGCGTAGAACGCGACCGGCAGGCAGGACTTCGTTCTCCACGCCAGCGGGCAGGGCGGTATCCAGTAGCGGCAATAATGAGGCGCCATTATCAGATAACGCCTGAATAGTGACAGTGTCACCTAAAGCGGTAATGCGCAGCGCGCTATCTACCAGCAGCAGGCTTTTTAAATCGTCTTTACTGTCGATATCCGCGGATTCCAGCAGCAGCGTTGCCGGGCGATCGCCGCAGACCTGATGAAAAAGCGCTGTTGGGTTTTCCCGGTAGGCGGCATCGCAGGTCAACAGTTCGAGCGTGGGTTTTGGTGTTTGCATGGTTATTCTCATTATTTTGTTCAAAAAAAAGCCCGCTTAACAGGCGGGCCGGGTATCGTTTGGCTGATTACAGCTGTTCATACACCGCCCGCTATCAGGAAGTGCGCCACCAACCGTGTAATGCAAATATCGCTGCCATTTTAGATACCCTCTTCATGTGAACTTTCGTACTAGTTAACTAGTTCGATGGAATAATGTCAACACCTATTTCAGTATATTTGCCGGAACCGTTATGATGTACATGACATACCTTTATCTCTATGGGAGCCGCCTTGAGCGACACGAATTACGCAGTGATTTACGATCTGCACAGTCATACCACGGCGTCCGATGGACTGTTGACGCCAGAAACATTAGTACACCGTGCGGTAGAGATGCGAGTCGGCACGCTGGCGATTACCGATCATGACACCACAGCCGCGATTCCTGCGGCAAGAGAAGAAATTTCACGTTGCGGGCTGGCTCTGAATCTTATTCCCGGCGTGGAGATTTCAACGGTCTGGGAGAATCATGAGATTCACATTGTGGGTCTGAATATTGATATTGCGCACCCGGCAATGCGCGATTTTCTGGCGCTGCAGACACAGCGGCGTCAGGCGCGTGGTCGGCTCATTGCGGAACGTCTGGAAAAAGCCCATATTCCCGGCGCGTGGGAAGGGGCATTGAGACTGGCCAATGGCGGCGCGGTGACGCGCGGCCACTTCGCCCGCTTTCTGGTGGAGTGCGGCAAAGCCGCGACCATGGCGGATGTTTTTAAAAAATATCTCGCGCGTGGGAAAACCGGTTACGTTCCGCCGCAGTGGTGTACAATAGAACAAGCTATTGATGTCATTCATCATTCTGGCGGTAAGGCGGTGTTGGCCCATCCGGGACGCTACGACCTTAGCGCTAAGTGGCTGAAAAGATTAGTGGCGCATTTTGCCGACCATCACGGCGACGCGATGGAAGTGGCGCAGTGCCAACAATCGCCCAATGAACGCACCCAACTGGCGACGCTTGCGCGTCAGCATCATTTATGGGCATCGCTTGGATCTGATTTCCATCAGCCCTGCCCGTGGATTGAGTTGGGGCGTAAACTCTGGCTGCCCGCTGGCGTTGAAGGCGTATGGCAGACATGGGAACAGCCGCAAATATCACAGTGAGGGAAGTATGAGCCAGTTTTTTTATATCCATCCGGATAACCCACAGCAACGGCTGATTAATCAGGCCGTCGACATTGTGCGTAAAGGCGGTGTTATTGTTTATCCAACCGATTCCGGCTATGCCCTTGGTTGTAAAATTGAAGACAAAGGCGCAATGGAGCGCATTTGCCGCATCCGTCACCTGCCGGACGGCCACAACTTCACGCTGATGTGCCGCGATTTGTCCGAGTTGTCGACCTACTCCTACGTCGACAACGTGGCATTTCGTCTGATGAAAAACAATACGCCGGGTAATTACACCTTTATCCTGAAGGGGACAAAAGAGGTGCCGCGCCGTCTGTTGCAGGAAAAGCGTAAAACTATCGGCCTGCGCGTACCGTCAAACCCGATTGCGCTGGCGTTATTGGATACGCTGGGCGAACCGATGCTCTCGACGTCGTTGATGCTGCCTGGCAGCGATTTTACCGAGTCGGACCCGGAGGAGATTAAAGATCGGCTGGAGAAGCAGGTGGATCTGATCATCCACGGCGGTTATCTCGGTCAACAGCCTACCACGGTAATTGATTTGACCAATGACTCCCCGGTGGTGCTGCGCGAAGGCGTCGGCGACGTTACACCTTTCTTATAAGGGCGTAAGCCTGTATACTACGCGGCCTTAAAATGGCGCGGCAACGCGCCGTTCATTCTCCTGTTCGACGCCTGTGAAGGCGACACCTGAAGGAAGCTCTATGAGCGAAAAGTTACAAAAAGTGCTGGCGCGCGCTGGCCACGGTTCTCGCCGTGAAATCGAATCCATTATTGAAGCGGGACGTGTCAGCGTTGACGGTAAAATCGCCACGCTTGGCGATCGTGTTGAAGTCACTCCCGGTTTGAAAATCCGTATCGACGGTCACCTGATTTCGGTGAAAGAGTCGGCGGAACAAATTTGCCGCGTTCTGGCCTATTACAAACCAGAAGGTGAACTGTGTACCCGCAATGACCCTGAAGGGCGGCCAACCGTTTTTGATCGCTTACCGAAACTGCGCGGCGCGCGGTGGATTGCGGTAGGACGTCTGGATGTCAACACCTGCGGGCTATTGTTATTTACCACCGACGGTGAACTGGCGAACCGCCTGATGCACCCTAGTCGTGAAGTTGAACGTGAATATGCCGTGCGCGTGTTCGGTCAGGTGGATGAATCGAAACTGCGTGATTTAAGCCGTGGCGTACAGTTGGAAGATGGTCCGGCGGCATTTAAGACCATTAAATTCAGCGGCGGCGAAGGCATTAACCAGTGGTATAACGTGACGCTGACGGAAGGGCGCAACCGCGAAGTTCGCCGACTGTGGGAAGCGGTAGGCGTTCAGGTCAGCCGTCTGATCCGCGTTCGTTACGGCGATATCCCGCTGCCGAAAGGCCTGCCGCGCGGCGGCTGGACTGAGCTCGACCTCGCGCAAACGAACTATCTGCGTGGTCTGGTAGAGCTCCCGCCGGAAACCTCGTCGAAGGTTGCCGTCGAAAAAGACCGTCGTCGTATGAAAGCGAACCAGATCCGTCGGGCGGTAAAACGCCACAGCCAGATAGCTGGCGGACGCCGCTCCGGTGGGCGTAATAACAACGGGTAATCTCTACCGCGGTCTATAGGCCGAGAATCATCAGACAAGAGGGTTTGTGCCGGATGGCGGCGCAAACGCCTTAATCCGGCCTACGGTTAATAATCAATTCCCATCTGGGCTTTTACGCCCGCGTCAAAAGCATGTTTAACCGGACGCAGTTCGCTGACGGTATCCGCAAGATCAAGAATATCCCGGTGACAGCCGCGACCTGTAATAATCACCGTCTGGTGACCAGGGCGCGCGTTTAGCGCGCTTATGACCTCTTCCAGCGGTAAATAGTCATACGCCACCATATAGGTCAGCTCATCCAGGACCACCATATCAAGCAGCGGATCGGCCAGCATCCGTTTCCCATGCTGCCAAACGGCCATACATGCTGCAGTGTCTGCCTCGCGATTTTGCGTCTCCCAGGTAAATCCCGTTGCCATCACCTGAAATTCGACGCCATGCGGTTCCAGCAGATTACGCTCGCCGTTGGGCCAGGTGCCCTTAATAAATTGCACCACGCCTACGTTTTTACCGTGTCCTACGGCGCGGGCGGCAGTCCCGAAAGCCGCCGTAGTTTTGCCCTTACCATTGCCAGTAAACACGATAATAATACCGCGCTCTTCCTGTGCCTGGGCGACACGGGCGTCAACCCGATCTTTTACCTTCTGCTGGCGCTGCTGATAACGTTCATCACTCATTGGGCGATTCCTGGTTTACGGCCCGGTTGGGCGTCAAAGGTCATACCGGTTTTACGGCGACTGTCGTCGCCCATAAGCCACAGGTAAAGCGGCATAATATCGGCAGGCGTTTTTAATTTCTGTGGATCTTCCGTCGGAAAGGCGCTGGCGCGCATACTGGTGCGCGTGCCGCCCGGGTTAATGCAGTTAACACGCAGAGGACGGTTCTGGTATTCGTCCGCCAGCACCTGCATCATTCCTTCAGTAGCAAACTTCGAGGTGGCATAGGCGCCCCAGTTGGCGCGTCCCTGACGGCCAACGCTTGATGACGTAAAGACCAGCGAGCCGGCATCGGACTTCAATAATAACGGTAACAGCGCCTGGGTGAGCATAAAGGTGGCGTTAACGTTTACCTGCATGACATCCTGCCAGATCTGCGGATCTTGTTCGCTCATTGGGCCGATTTCCCCCAGTAACCCGGCATTGTGCAGGACGCCATCCAGGCGGGGATAGTGCGCGGCGATGCGGTCGGCCACTTGCCGGCACTCTTCAGCGGTGCAGGTCAGCAGATCGAGCGTAAACCACTGTGGTTGAACATGTTGCTCGTCAGCAATGTGCTGCGCGACCCGACGCAGTTTCTCTTCGTTGCGTCCCAGCAGAATCACCGTTGCGCCGTAACGCGCATACGTGAGCGCGGCTTCCCGCCCAATGCCATCGCTGGCACCAGTGACCAGAATAATGCGGTTTTGCAATAGATCTTGTTTCGGTTGGTAATGCATGGCTACTCCTCAACGGTGTGGTGCACCGTCCTGCCAGGTTGTCTTATCTTCGCGTTAACTTTTCGGGTTTATGCCTGAAAGCGCCTTTTTTTTCAATCAGACAGGGGCGATAACGCCGTAAAATGAACGTCTTGTCATACTTTTTCTTCCTCAACAGGCATACGGATGAAGAGAGACTGACTTCGATGCCTGTTGTACACTGAGCGCAAGTCGCGTTATTTAATCAAGGTGGGAGTCGTGGAATTGTTGTCTGAATATGGCTTATTTTTGGCAAAAATCGTCACCGTTGTGGTGGCCATTGCCGTCATTGTGCTGCTGATCGTGAATGCTACGCAACGCAAACGTCAGCGCGGCGAGCTGCGCGTGACCAATTTGAGCGAGCAGTATCAGGAGATGAAGGATGACCTTGCTGCGGCGTTGATGGATGGCCATCAGCAAAAACTGTGGCATAAAGCGCAGAAAAAAAAGCATAAGCAGGAGGCGAAAGCCGCCAAAGCGAAAGCGAAGCTGGGGGACATTGCGACATCGGACAAACCGCGCGTATGGGTGATAGATTTCAAAGGCAGTATGGACGCTCACGAAGTTAATGCGTTACGCGAAGAGGTCACGGCGGTGCTGGCAGTGGCGAAACCCGGCGATCGGGCGGTTGTGCGTCTGGAAAGCCCCGGTGGCGTTGTGCACGGCTATGGCCTGGCGGCATCGCAATTGCAGCGCCTGCGCGATAAAAATATTCCGCTGACCGTGACGGTGGATAAAGTCGCGGCAAGCGGAGGCTACATGATGGCCTGCGTGGCGGAAAAAATTATCGCGGCGCCGTTCGCTATTGTGGGGTCAATTGGTGTTGTCGCGCAAATCCCGAACTTTAACCGCTTTCTCAAAAGTAAAGACATTGATATTGAACTGCATACCGCAGGGCAGTACAAACGTACCCTGACATTGTTAGGCGAGAATACGGAAGAAGGGCGGCAGAAGTTTCGTGAAGATCTCAACGAAACGCACCATCTGTTCAAAGAGTTTGTGCAGCGGATGCGTCCGGCTCTGGACATTGAACAGGTCGCCACGGGCGAACACTGGTACGGTCAGCAGGCGCTGGAGAAAGGACTGGTTGATGAGATTAACACCAGCGATGAGGTTATCCTCGGCCTGATGGAAGGGCGCGAGGTGCTGAATGTGCGCTATATGCAGCGTAAAAAACTGATCGATCGTGTTACCGGCAGCGCGGCGGAAAGCGCGGATCGGCTGCTGCTGCGCTGGTGGCAGCGTGGACAAAAGCCGTTGATGTAAACCGCTATTGCCGGATGGCATTCAGCGCCATCCGGCATGGATTAATCCACCAGGTGATACTTCTCAGACAGCACATGCGCCAGGTGTTTAAACATGTTAAACACCGCGGTGCTTTTAGGGGTCGGTAACCCTTGCTCGTCTAAAAAGTAATCGCCGCTAAAAACCAGCACGCCATTTCTCTGCGTTACGCCGGTGGCGACAATACCTGCCATCGTGTCTTCATGTTCCCGAATAATTTTGTTGGCTTCAAGCAACAGTGTTTCGCGATCGATAGGTTGCGTCTCTTTATGCATTTTTTACTCCTTAAACAAGGAGATTAGTCTACGCTGAGCACTTCTGATGGGCAAATATTCTCACAGGAAATTGATGGATTTGTCATGTTGCGTTCACTGGCAAGATTTGTTTTTGCATGCTAATAAAGTTGCGTATCGAATTTTATCAGGTACAGTGTGACGCTTTCGTCAATCTGGCAACAGAATTGCTTGACATTCGACCAAAATTCCGTCGTGCTATAGCGCGTGTGTGCAAAAAAGCCTGTTAACTCAGTCACCTGAGGGTTACATTTCGTACACAAAGCCAGTACAAGGGGTTGATATCCGCAGACGCAGAGACCATATATCGTTGTCTCGTCGCCAGTGGAAGGTGAATCAACGTGCGACGCATTCCTGGAAGAATCAACTTAGGTAAAGGTGAATATGGGTAAAGCTCTTGTCATCGTTGAGTCCCCGGCAAAAGCCAAAACGATCAACAAGTATCTGGGTAATGACTACGTGGTGAAATCCAGCGTGGGTCATATCCGTGATTTGCCGACCAGTGGCTCAGCAGCTAAAAAGAGCGCCGACTCTACCTCCACCAAAACGGCTAAAAAGCCCAAAAAGGATGAACGTGGCGCTCTCGTCAACCGTATGGGGGTTGACCCGTGGCACAACTGGGATGCGCACTATGAAGTGCTGCCCGGTAAAGAGAAGGTCGTCTCTGAACTGAAACAGTTGGCGGAAAAAGCCGACCACATCTATCTCGCAACCGACCTTGACCGCGAAGGGGAAGCCATTGCATGGCACCTGCGGGAAGTGATCGGCGGCGATGACGCGCGCTACAGTCGCGTAGTCTTTAACGAAATAACCAAAAATGCCATTCGCCAGGCGTTTGAACAGCCGGGCGAGCTGAATATTAACAGGGTCAACGCCCAGCAAGCGCGCCGCTTTATGGATCGCGTGGTAGGCTATATGGTCTCGCCGCTGCTGTGGAAAAAGATCGCCCGTGGTTTGTCGGCAGGTCGCGTTCAGTCTGTCGCGGTCCGTCTGGTCGTTGAACGCGAGCGCGAGATTAAAGCGTTTGTTCCGGAAGAGTTCTGGGAAATTGACGCTAATACGACGACGCCGTCTGGCGAGGCGCTACCGCTACAGGTGACGCATCAGAACGACAAGCCATTCCGGCCGGTAAATCGCGAGCAGACGCTTGCCGCCGTCAGCTTGCTGGAAAAAGCGCGCTATAGCGTACTGGAGCGTGAAGACAAACCGACCAGCAGCAAACCTGGCGCGCCGTTTATCACCTCCACGCTACAACAGGCGGCCAGCACCCGGCTGGGCTTTGGCGTGAAGAAAACCATGATGATGGCGCAGCGTCTGTATGAGGCGGGCTACATCACCTATATGCGTACAGACTCCACCAACCTGAGTCAGGATGCGGTCAACATGGTGCGCGGTTATATTGGCGATAATTTCGGCAAGAAATACCTGCCGGATAACCCGAACCAGTACGCCAGCAAAGAAAACTCTCAGGAAGCGCACGAAGCGATCCGTCCTTCCGACGTTGCTGTTATGGCGGAGTCGCTGAAAGACATGGAGGCTGACGCGCAGAAGTTGTATCAACTAATTTGGCGTCAGTTTGTCGCCTGTCAGATGACGCCAGCACAATATGACTCTACTACGCTTACCGTTGGCGCAGGCGAGTTCCGCCTGAAAGCGCGTGGGCGTATTTTGCGCTTTGACGGCTGGACAAAAGTGATGCCGGCGCTGCGTAAAGGCGATGAAGATCGCACATTGCCTGCCGTGAATAAGGGCGATGCGCTGACGCTACTTGAATTGACGCCTGCTCAGCACTTTACTAAACCGCCAGCCCGGTTTAGCGAGGCTTCTCTGGTTAAAGAGCTTGAGAAGCGCGGTATTGGTCGTCCGTCTACCTATGCGTCGATTATCTCGACCATTCAGGATCGCGGCTATGTTCGCGTTGAAAACCGTCGCTTCTATGCGGAAAAAATGGGTGAAATCGTCACCGACCGGCTGGAAGAAAACTTCCGCGAATTGATGAACTACGATTTTACCGCACAGATGGAAGATAGTCTGGATCAGGTTGCGAATCACCAGGCCGAGTGGAAAGCGGTACTGGATAACTTCTTCAGCGATTTTACTCAGCAGCTCGATAAAGCCGAGAAAGATCCGGAAGAAGGGGGGATGCGTCCTAACCAGATGGTGCTGACCAGCATCGACTGTCCAACCTGTGGCCGTAAAATGGGAATTCGTACTGCCAGTACGGGGGTTTTCCTTGGATGTTCAGGTTATGCGCTTTCGCCGAAAGAGCGTTGTAAAACGACCATTAACCTGGTGCCGGAAAATGAAGTTCTGAACGTGCTGGAAGGCGACGACGCCGAAACCAACGCCCTGCGCGCCAAGCGTCGCTGTCAGAAGTGCGGTACGGCGATGGACAGCTATCTGATCGATCCGAAGCGTAAATTGCATGTGTGTGGTAATAACCCGACCTGTGATGGCTACGAGATTGAAGAAGGCGAGTTCCGCATCAAAGGGTATGACGGCCCGATCGTTGAGTGTGAGAAATGTGGTTCCGAAATGCACCTTAAAATGGGGCGTTTTGGTAAGTACATGGCCTGTACTAACGACGAATGTAAAAATACCCGTAAGATCTTGCGTAACGGCGAAGTTGCGCCGCCGAAGGAAGATCCTGTTCCATTACCGGAACTGCCGTGTGAAAAATCGGACGCGTACTTTGTGCTGCGCGATGGCGCCGCAGGGATATTCCTGGCGGCCAATACGTTCCCGAAATCACGTGAAACGCGCGCGCCATTAGTCGAGGAGCTTTACCGGTTCCGCGATCGCCTGCCGGAAAAACTGCGTTATCTGGCGGATGCGCCGCAGCAGGACCCGGAAGGTAATAAAACCGTTGTTCGCTTTAGCCGCAAAACAAAACAGCAGTACGTTGCGGCGGAAAAAGACGGGAAGGCGACGGGATGGTCAGCGTTCTTCGTCGACGGCAAGTGGGTTGAAGGCAAGAAATAACCCCTGCCTGTCGCCACTGTAGTCAAGCGGGCCGCGTAAGCGGCCCTTTTTTATATCCCCTTCATATTTCAAGTGGCTTATGTGTTGGCTACGGATTACTCGGCCCATCTATGGGCCTCGCCCTGACGGGCCGTCGCACGCGACGTTCAAATCTGCTCCCGGCAGATTTGTCGCTCACCCCAGTCACCTGGTTATCTATGCTCCTGGGCACTCACTCGCTTGTTGCCTTTAATCACTCGAATTATTTTGGGTATAGCGGGCTTATTATTTTATCGCGCTGGCTATACAGTTCAGATATAAATGATATAGTGGTTATAGTTAACACCTTTTTTATTATTAAATCGTATTAGCAGCCCAATGATGTCTGTAGATAAACGATGGCCTGATGGCGCTAATCTGGATGATGTATTATGAAATTGCAGCAGCTTCGTTACATTGTTGAAGTGGTTAATCATAACCTTAACGTCTCCTCTACCGCTGAGGGGTTGTATACTTCCCAGCCGGGGATCAGCAAGCAGGTTAGGATGCTGGAAGATGAGCTTGGCATCCAGATTTTCGCCCGCAGCGGTAAGCATCTGACTCAGGTGACGCCCGCAGGCCAGGAGATTATTCGTATTGCGCGTGAGGTGCTTTCCAAAGTCGATGCCATTAAGTCGGTCGCCGGCGAGCATACCTGGCCGGATAAAGGCTCGCTCTATATTGCCACTACCCATACTCAGGCGCGTTACGCATTGCCAGGCGTGATTAAAGGCTTCATCGAGCGTTACCCGCGCGTTTCGCTGCATATGCACCAGGGGTCGCCAACGCAGATTGCGGAAGCGGTATCGAAAGGGAACGCCGATTTCGCGATTGCCACGGAAGCGCTGCATTTATATGACGATCTGGTGATGTTGCCATGCTATCACTGGAACCGTTCGATAGTGGTGACGCCGGATCATCCATTGGCGGCAACGTCTTCCGTAACGATTGAAGCGCTGGCGCAGTATCCGCTGGTGACGTATACCTTCGGCTTTACCGGGCGTTCCGAACTGGATACCGCTTTTAATCGCGCAGGATTAACGCCGCGGATCGTCTTTACTGCAACCGATGCGGATGTGATTAAAACGTATGTCAGGTTGGGACTGGGCGTTGGCGTCATTGCCAGCATGGCGGTCGATCCGCTTGCCGATCCTGATTTAGTGCGGATTGACGCGCACGATATTTTTAGCCACAGCACCACAAAAATTGGTTTTCGCCGTAGTACTTTTTTACGCAGCTATATGTATGATTTTATCCAGCGTTTTGCGCCACATTTGACGCGTGATGTGGTGGATACGGCGGTGGCGTTGCGTTCTAATGAAGAAATTGAAGCGATGTTTCAGGATATAAAGCTGCCTGAAAAGTAATATCACCGTCGGTTTGTGTCGTAGTGGCATGGCAGACAAAGCCGCCTTTTGCAATATCCCTCGAAGTATTACGGGTAATGATCAGCAAAATAGTGTTGAATTACCCGTCCCGCCAGTTTCTTTTTCCAAATAGTTATCTTGAGTCAAAAGATTGATTTATTCACTGGCAACGATTCGTAAATTGACTGGATTTTTGACTAAAGTTTATTTAGGATTTGTCTCATCTGATGATTAATTGTACCGATTGTTTGGTGCTGAAATGATAAGTGATACCGATAGCATGAGGTTAGTAATGCCTTCTGAAAACCAGGAACCGCGCCGCGACCCTGAGCTCAAACGTAAAGCATGGCTGGCGGTTTTTGTGGGTTCTGCGCTGTTCTGGGTAGTGGTAGCGCTTGTTATCTGGCATTGGTGGGGCTAAGTGAGCATTACGTCGGAACGCGAGCGCGTGGTCGCGCCCCCGATTCAATCTTGTGACGATGATAACACCCCGGATACGACCGTTTTTCGGTCTGTTCCGCAACACTGGACGCTCACACCGCAGCAGCGGGCATTTATTGATGCTTTTGCTGATGAGGTGTCACAAAAATAATATCCGTCTTTTTATTGGCGTTACTGTTTTATTAACGCTGTCTTATTACACCGCAGCAACCGTGTGCTGAGCGCCTCTCAGTATTGATTAAACACAGTTGGTGTCGCCTATGTTAACGTCAAATATAAAGTATTGGTCATGGACTGGCGCGTTTATATTATCGCTACTGTTCTGGGCCGAGTTAATCTGGATTGCCGTCTAATCTCGTCAAAGCCCGATAATGCGTTATTTATCGGGCTTTTTCATCTTCGCTCCTCGCCTGTTAGGTTTCTCCTCTTTTAGCAATTTGGGTTGTTATCAAAACGTTACGTTTTGTTTGTGTTATCTTTAATACAACCCTGTGGAGAATCAGGGTAACGCAACCCTGTCATTTAAGGAGGAGCTATGTCGTCAACCCTACGAGAAGCCAGTAAGGATACATTGCAGGCCAAAGATAAAACGTATCATTACTACAGTCTGCCGCTGGCTGCCAAATCCCTGGGCGATATCGCCCGTTTGCCCAAATCACTTAAAGTGTTACTGGAAAACCTGTTGCGCTGGCAGGACGGCGAATCTGTGACTGATGAAGATATTCAGGCGCTGGCCGGTTGGCTTAAAAATGCCCATGCCGATCGTGAAATTGCCTGGCGGCCCGCCCGTGTCCTGATGCAGGACTTTACCGGCGTGCCTGCCGTTGTCGACCTGGCGGCGATGCGTGAAGCCGTTAAACGCCTCGGCGGCGATACGTCGAAAGTAAACCCGTTATCGCCGGTTGATCTGGTTATTGACCACTCTGTGACGGTCGATCATTTCGGCGATGACGATGCGTTTGAAGAAAACGTGCGGCTGGAAATGGAACGTAACCATGAGCGTTATATGTTCCTGAAATGGGGAAAGCAGGCATTCAGTCGTTTCAGCGTGGTGCCGCCCGGAACCGGCATTTGCCATCAGGTTAACCTGGAATACCTGGGTAAAGCCGTCTGGAGCGAATTACAGGACGGGGAGTGGATTGCTTACCCGGACTCGCTGGTGGGGACTGACTCCCATACGACCATGATTAATGGTCTGGGCGTATTGGGGTGGGGTGTGGGTGGTATTGAAGCGGAAGCGGCGATGCTTGGTCAGCCCGTGTCGATGCTTATCCCGGATGTCGTCGGCTTTAAGTTAACCGGTAAGCTTCGGGAGGGGATCACTGCCACTGACCTGGTGCTCACCGTCACGCAAATGCTGCGTAAGCATGGCGTCGTGGGTAAATTTGTTGAATTTTATGGTGATGGTCTGGATTCGCTGCCGTTGGCGGATCGCGCGACCATCGCTAATATGTCGCCGGAATATGGCGCCACCTGTGGTTTTTTCCCCATTGACGCCATCACCCTGGAATATATGCGATTAAGCGGACGTAGCGACGATCTGGTCGAGCTGGTTGAAGCCTACGCGAAGGCGCAGGGAATGTGGCGTAATCCCGGAGACGAACCGGTATTTACCAGTACGCTGGAACTGGATATGGGCGATGTCGAGGCCAGTCTGGCCGGGCCGAAACGCCCGCAGGATCGCGTGGCGTTAGGCGATGTGCCGAAAGCCTTTGCCGCCAGCGCCGAGCTGGAGCTGAATACCGCGCAAAAAGATCGCCAGCCGGTTGACTATACGATGAACGGACAGCCATATCAGCTTCCGGATGGCGCTGTCGTCATTGCCGCCATCACCTCCTGTACGAATACCTCGAATCCCAGCGTGCTGATGGCGGCGGGATTACTGGCGAAAAAAGCAGTAACGCTGGGGTTGAAGCGTAAACCGTGGGTCAAGGCTTCTCTGGCGCCGGGGTCAAAAGTGGTATCTGACTATCTGGCGCAGGCCAAACTTACGCCTTATCTGGATGAGCTCGGTTTTAACCTGGTCGGTTATGGCTGTACGACCTGTATCGGGAACTCCGGTCCGTTGCCTGAGCCTATTGAGACCGCGATTAAAAAAGGCGATCTGACGGTAGGGGCCGTGCTTTCCGGTAACCGAAATTTTGAAGGGCGTATCCATCCGCTGGTGAAAACGAACTGGCTGGCGTCGCCGCCGCTGGTGGTCGCGTATGCGCTGGCCGGAAACATGAATATTAACCTCGCGACAGACCCGCTGGGGTACGATCGTAAAGGCGATCCGGTATACCTGAAGGATATCTGGCCTTCAGCGCAGGAAATTGCCCGCGCCGTTGAACTGGTATCATCGGATATGTTCCGTAAAGAGTATGCGGAAGTGTTTGAGGGCACGGAAGAATGGAAATCGATTCAGGTTGAATCGTCCGATACCTACGGCTGGCAGTCGGATTCAACCTATATTCGCCTGTCGCCTTTCTTTGATGAAATGCAGGCCCAGCCTGCGCCAGTCAAAGATATCCACGGCGCGCGTATCCTGGCGATGCTGGGGGATTCGGTAACGACCGACCATATTTCTCCGGCCGGCAGTATCAAGCCGGACAGTCCCGCCGGACGCTATCTGCAAAACCACGGCGTTGAGCGGAAGGATTTTAACTCCTATGGATCACGGCGCGGCAACCATGAAGTGATGATGCGCGGTACGTTCGCCAATATTCGTATTCGCAACGAAATGCTGCCCGGCGTCGAAGGTGGGATGACGCGGCATTTGCCGGGTACGGAAGCGATGTCGATTTATGATGCCGCGATGCTCTACCAGCAGGAAAAAACGCCGCTGGCGGTAATTGCCGGGAAAGAGTATGGGTCGGGATCGAGCCGTGACTGGGCGGCAAAAGGTCCGCGGCTGTTAGGTATCCGCGTGGTGATCGCCGAGTCGTTCGAACGTATCCACCGCTCAAACCTGATTGGGATGGGGATCCTGCCGCTGGAGTTTCCACAGGGCGTAACGCGTAAAACGCTGGGACTGACCGGGGAAGAGGTGATTGATGTCGCGGATCTGCAAAACCTGCGCCCTGGCGCGACCATTCCGGTGACGTTAACGAGATCGGACGGCAGCAAAGAAACGGTGCCTTGTCGCTGTCGCATTGATACCGCCACCGAGCTGACTTACTACCAGAATGACGGCATATTGCACTATGTCATTAGAAATATGCTGAACTAAAGCCGTTTATCGGGCCTGCCGTAAACAGGCAGGCCCGCGCTTTAATACCGGTGGCTTACTTACTTAGCAGGTGGCCCATTTTGGCCGCTTTAGTATCGAGATAATGCTCATTATTTGGATTACGACCCACAATGAGCGGAACGCGTTCGACGATATTAATTCCCGCCTCGGTCAGTATTTCGACTTTCTTCGGATTATTGGTCAGCAGGCGAACTTCATCCACGCCGAGTAATTTGAACATATCCGCGCACAGGGTGAAATCACGCTCATCGGCGGCAAAGCCGAGCTGATGATTGGCCTCCACCGTGTCATAGCCTTGATCCTGTAACGCATAAGCGCGAATTTTATTAAGCAGGCCGATATTGCGGCCTTCCTGACGGTGGTAAATCAGAATACCGCGTCCTTCTTCCGCAATATGCGTCAGCGCGGCTTCCAGTTGAAAACCACAATCACAGCGCAGACTAAAAAGCGCGTCCCCGGTAAGACATTCGGAATGAACGCGAGCCAGTACTGGCGTTTTACCTGAAATATCGCCAAAAACCAGCGCGGCATGGTCGTGTCCGGTTGCCAGTTCTTCAAATCCCACCATCAGAAAGTCACCCAATGGGGTTGGCAGTTTGGCTTCTGCCACACGTTTAAGCTGCATGTATTTCTCCAGATTATGCTGACGCCTGCGGTGTCGTCGCCTGTTGGCTTGTATCCCGCTATTTTGCCATAAGGCGGCGGTCATCACCTAATCACTACCACGTAATTGCTCAGGAATGGCACAAATTTGTCAATTTTCCAGTCCGGCGAGAATTTTCAGTTATGATTGTGATACTTACTTATAAAAGGAGCATCCATGCTTTCAATTGCGAAGCGCACCGCGGCAGGAGCCGCCCTGTTGCTTATCATGCCGCTTGCCGTATGGGTATCAGGCTGGCAGTGGCAGCCAGGACATCAGGTCTGGTGGCTAAAAACGCTATTCTGGATAACGGAAACCGTGACCAAACCCTGGGGCGTTATCACGCATGTGATTCTTTGTGGATGGTTCTTATGGTGCCTGCGATTTCGCCTGCGCGCCGCCATTATGCTGTTTGCGATTCTCGGCGGGGCGATTATCGTCGGGCAGGGCGTGAAGTCATGGGTAAAGGAGCGCGTACAGGAGCCGCGGCCATTTGTGGTCTGGCTTGAAAAAACGCACCATATTCCCGTCGATGAGTTCTACACTTTAAAGCGTACAGAACGCGGACATTTAGTGAAAGAGCAGTTGGCCGGGCAACAGAACATCCCCGTTTTCCTGCGTCAGCACTGGCAAAAAGAGACGGGCTTTGCGTTTCCCTCCGGACACACCATGTTTGCAGCGAGCTGGGCGCTTTTGGCCGTGGGTCTGTTATGGCCGCGCAGACGGACTTTCACCATCGCGTTTTTGTTAGTCTGGGCGACCGGCGTAATGGGCAGCCGTTTGCTTCTGGGAATGCACTGGCCGCGAGATTTAGTGGTCGCCACGCTCATCTCCTGGCTATTAGTTACCCTGGCGACCTGGCTGGCGCAGCGAATTTGCGGGCCGCTTATGCCGCCTCGTGAAGAAGCGCAAGAAATTGCTGAACGCGAGCAGGAAAGCTGACAACGGTTGATTTTCTGACTATTGCCCTTAAATCATCTGATGGCGGGCGCATTTCCATTTCGCGCGAGGCGGGAAAATGGTAATTTAGAAGGCTGGATGCGGTAAGTTGGACACGATTTATTCGCGCAAACCACATAACGGGAAGTAATGTGAAATATTTACTCATTTTCTTACTGGTATTGGCGATTTTTGTTATTTCGGTGACGCTGGGCGCGCAGAATGATCAACAGGTGACGTTTAACTACCTGCTGGCGCAAGGGGAGTATCGTATCTCCACGTTGCTTGCTGTGCTGTTCGCCGTCGGTTTTGCGATTGGCTGGCTGATTTGCGGCCTGTTCTGGCTGCGGGTCCGCGTTTCCCTTGCCCGTGCTGAACGTAAAATTAAACGACTGGAAAACAAGCTCTCGCCAGCAACCGACGTTGCGGTCCCTGCCGACTCGTCGGTTGTAAAGGAATAATCATTTATGTTGGAGTTGTTATTTCTGCTGTTGCCTGTAGCCGCTGCCTATGGGTGGTATATGGGTCGCAGAAGTGCGCAACAAACAAAACAGGATGAAGCTAACCGCCTGTCGCGCGATTATGTCGCAGGGGTTAACTTCTTGCTGAGTAACCAACAAGATAAAGCGGTGGATCTGTTCCTCGATATGCTTAAAGAGGATACCGGCACCGTTGAGGCTCATCTCACTCTCGGTAATCTGTTTCGCTCACGCGGCGAAGTCGATCGCGCCATCCGTATTCATCAAACGCTCATGGAAAGCGCTTCATTGACCTATGAACAGCGTTTACTGGCTGTTCAGCAACTGGGGCGCGACTATATGGCCGCCGGTTTATATGACCGCGCGGAAGATATGTTTAACCAACTTACCGACGAAACGGAATTTCGCGTAGGCGCGTTACAGCAGCTCTTGCAAATCTATCAGCTAACCAGCGACTGGCAAAAGGCGATCGAAGTAGCAGAACGGCTGGTGAAACTGGGCAAAGATAAACAGCGTATCGAAATCGCCCATTTTTACTGTGAGTTAGCGTTACAGCAGATGGGCAACGACGACATGGATCGCGCGATGGCGTTGCTGAAAAAAGGTGCCGCCGCAGATAAAAATAGCGCCCGGGTGTCTATCATGATGGGGCGCGTTTATATGGCGAGAGGGGATTACGCCAAAGCGGTCGAAAGCTTGCAACGTGTGATCGTTCAGGATAAAGAGCTGGTCAGCGAAACGCTGGAGATGCTGCAAACCTGTTATCAACAGCTCGGTAAAAATGCCGAGTGGGCGGAGTTTTTACGCCGCGCCGTAGAGGAGAATACCGGTGCTGGCGCTGAGTTAATGCTTGCCGATATTCTGGAAGCGCGTGAAGGTAGTGACGCAGCTCAAGTCTATATCACGCGTCAGCTACAGCGACATCCTACCATGCGGGTGTTCCATAAGCTGATGGATTACCATCTCAATGAGGCGGAAGAAGGGCGAGCGAAAGAAAGCCTGATGGTACTGCGTGATATGGTTGGCGAGCAGGTGCGCAGTAAACCGCGGTATCGTTGTCAGAAATGCGGTTTTACCGCCTATACCTTGTACTGGCACTGTCCGTCCTGCCGGGCATGGTCGACCATTAAACCTATTCGCGGACTTGATGGGCAGTAGTATATAAAAAAAGCCTCACTTTAGTTACAACATACTTAATGACATAAGACAAGAAACGACGCTGGCATCAGCGGCCAGGGCTTATCAGGTTGTCAATCGAACCTGTTAATTTCCCTGCGCCGCAGGTAGAATGCACGCCGTTTATCCAATTTGCGCCACTTCCGGTGCCCATCATCAAGAAGGTCTGGTCATGACGTTTACTGCTTCATCTTCTTCCTGCGCTATTACTGAATCGCCTGTCGTTGTGGCGTTGGATTACCATGAACGCGATAAAGCCCTGGCGTTTGTCGATAAAATCGATCCTCGCGATTGTCGCTTAAAAGTGGGCAAAGAGATGTTCACGCTGTTTGGTCCACAGCTCGTTCGGGATCTCCAGCAACGTGGGTTTGATGTCTTTCTTGATCTAAAATTTCATGATATTCCCAACACCACGGCTCGGGCAGTCGCTGCAGCGGCAGACCTGGGCGTCTGGATGGTAAACGTTCACGCGTCTGGCGGGGCGAGAATGATGGCAGCAGCGCGCGACGCGCTGGCGCCATTCGGTAAAGATGCGCCGTTGCTCATTGCCGTGACCGTGTTGACCAGTATGGAAACCAGCGATCTGCGCGATCTGGGCGTGACGTTGTCACCGGCGGAACATGCGGAGCGGCTGGCGCGCCTGACGCAGCAATGCGGGCTGGATGGCGTGGTCTGTTCCGCTCAGGAAGCGGTCAGATTTAAACAGGTCTTTGGCGCTGCATTTAAGCTGGTGACGCCGGGCATTCGGCCCGCAGGCAGCGAGGCAGGCGACCAGCGACGCATTATGACGCCCGAACAGGCATTATCCGCCGGCGTCGACTATATGGTGATTGGCCGCCCGGTTACGCAATCGGTAGATCCGGCGCAAACGCTGAAGGATATTAACGCGTCACTGAAACGGGAGGCATAATGAGCGATTCCAATAGTCGTCTGGTTTATTCAACACAGACGGGGCGCATTGAAGAACCTAAAACGGCGCCGGTTCGTCCCAAAGGGGATGGTATCGTTCGCATTCAGCGTCAAACCAGTGGCCGTAAGGGTAAAGGCGTATGTTTGATTACCGGTATCGAGATGAATGATGCGGAATTAACCAAACTGGCGGCTGAACTGAAGAAAAAATGCGGCTGTGGCGGGGCAGTAAAAGAAGGGATTATTGAAATTCAGGGTGATAAACGCGACTTGATAAAATCATTGCTGGAAGCTAAAGGAATGAAAGTAAAATTAGCTGGCGGCTAATGAAAACGCCACGGTTGTAAATTACCGTGGCGTAAAAGTCAACTTTGTCTATTTTTGTAATCCAGACCTGAAAAGAATAAACGTATTATTTTGAGCCGTTCAATATTTAAACGTCTGGATTATTTTCCAACCTGGTGACCAATCACGCCGCCGACTGCCGCGCCGCCCAGGGTGCCTAATGTACTGCCGTCCGTTAACACTGCGCCGCCTAACGCCCCCGCACCTGCGCCAATAGCCGTGTTGCGATCGCGCTTGGACCAGTTTGAGCAGGCGCTCAGAGACATTGCTACGGTGATTGCCAGCACAGCAGCGGCCATTTTTTTGCTCGTCATAAACATAATACTCTCTCCTGAATTAACGATTCACGGAATTAAGCTCACTATAACTATAGTTAAAATAAAACCTGTTAAGAGATTTTCCGTAAAACCTGATTGCGCAGGGGTATATCACGCAGGTGATAGTCACTTCCTGTTATTTCGCTAATATTAATTTTACGACGTTACGCTCGTTACAACAGGTAAATAGTCTTAATTGGGATGTCAGAAAAGTCTTAGAGAGAGGATGATTTGCCATAGGGCAAACCATCGGGAAATATTTTAAACGGATGAGCCAATAACATTGACTAGCAGCCCTGCATGCTCTAACTGCATTTGATCGCTCGCGGAAATTTTGGAATCCGTAATGACACGATGGAAGCGAGAGAGCGGGCCCAGGGGATAGGGATGCACACAGCCAAATTTGGAGCTGTCGGTGAGGACAATCGCTTCTGAGCCTTTTTCCAGAACAGCGTTAACCACATCCGATCGCATCATATCGCGTCCGGTAAAGCCGGTATCAGCCTGCCAGCCATCAATACCGATAAATGCTTTGCTGAAATGCACTTGATGGATAAACTGTCGCGTCAACGGCCCTACCATGCTTTCACTTTTTTTCTGATAGATTCCACCGAGGAGAATGACTTCGCAAGGGGTTTCTTTGAGCAGATGCGCGATATAACTGCTCACGGTGATGATCGTGACATCTTTTTGTTCCGCCAGCGTCCGGGCCAATAGCGCATTGCTACTGCCATTTTCAATAAAAACGGATTCCCCTGGACTGACCAGCGAGGCGGCGAACTCCGCCAGTCGGCGTTTTAGCGTGTAGTTCGTCATCATGCGAGTCTCTACGTCATCGCTCTCAAGCGAAACGGCGAAACCGTGCGCACGGCGTAAATAGCTCTGTTTTTCCAGGGTATTCAGATCCTGACGAATCGTGACTTCAGATACGCCGGTAATTTTCGCCAGTTCAGCAACGCTCATCTGGCCTTTATCAACCACCATTTGCAAAATTGATTGTTGTCGGGAGTTCATAGTATTAATTTTATACGTTAAGAGGAGTCAACAGACAGTCAGAGAGCCGGGAAGGGCTAACGGCCATCCCGGACAAATAATCGCTATCAGATTTCCCAGGGCGACCCGGGAGCCTGGGATGGCGAGATACCGTCTTTAACCTGATCTAACAGCTCTGCTCTCAATATTTCAAGGTTATTGATGGCCGAGTGGTAATCGCCAGCAACAAGGATATCCAGCACGGTATCAATGCGTGCGGCAATTCGTTGTGCTTCGATATCAGACATGTTTGTCATCCTTAATGTCAGAAAAGGTTTCAATTCATGATGCAGAAATTAATCTGAAAAGAGAAGGGAAAAATAGGGTTACGCCTGTCTGCACAGGCTGTTCTCCCTATTATCGCCGCCATTAACGCATTTTTTTCGTCTGATAACGTTTGTACCAGCGTTCAAAAGAAACGGCGGGCATAGGTTTGGCGAATAAAAAGCCCTGTCGTTCATTGACACCGTTTTTTGTCAGGAAGGCATCTTCTTTAGCATTTTCTACGCCTTCGGCAATCACTTGTAAATTTAGCGCCTGAGCCACCGCGACAATCGCCCGAACCAGAGATTGCGACAGCGGTTGCTTATGGATATCTCTGACGAAAGCCTGATCCAGTTTAACGGCATCAATAGGGAACCGTGCGAGTTGGGAAAGCGAAGAATACCCGGTGCCAAAATCATCCAGATGAATCTGAGCGCCGAGCTGACTAAATTGCTGGATAACCGATAGCGCCAGCGTGTCGTTTTCGATCAGGCAGCTTTCCGTTAGCTCGACATCGATCGGGCAATACTCAAAATTCAGATCGTACAAAGCCTGTTTAAGCGCAGTAAAAAGCGTCTGGTCGGCCAGTTGTCGCGCCGAAAAGTTAACGGCTACGCGCAAGTTAATCCCCTTATCGCGCCATCTCGCAATCTGGCGAACCACATCCAGAATCACCCAGCGGCCCAGCGGGACGATGAGTCCTGACTCTTCGGCGTATGAGATGAACTCCAGCGGCGGAATTAATCCGCGTTCCGGCGATTGCCAGCGTACCAGCGCTTCCAGGCTACGTACTTCACCGCGCCAGGTAATTTTGGGCTGATAGTGAATAAGTAACTGGTCGTTTTCCAGCGCTTTTCGCAGGTTTGTATCCAGCCAGTGATAGTCAAATACGCGCTGATTCATTTCCGGCGAAAAAACGCAGAACTGACCGCGGCCGCCTTCTTTGGCGTTATACATTGCGGTGTCGGCAGTGCGAATGAGACTTTCGCTGTCCTGTCCGTGCCGGGGGGCCAACGAAATGCCAATGGCGCATCCCGTGTAAACTTCAATGAGTCCAATACGAAACGGTTGCCGCAGACGGGTAAGGATTCGTGAGGCTACTGCTTCCAGCGCGGCCTGAGACGTATGGGCAGCGAGGACAATGAATTCATCTCCCCCCAGTCTGGCCAGCAATTGATCTTCCTCCAGACAACTCAACAGCGCCAGCGAAACGGCCTGTAAGAGCTGATCGCCAAACATATGCCCATAGGCGTCATTAATTTTCTTGAAGTTATCCAGATCGAGATAAACGATACCCACTTGCGACTCGCCAGCCGAGGCAATAGCATGATTAATAAATTCATGAATAGCATTGCGATTGGGCAGGCCGGTGACGGTGTCTGTATTCGCCAGTATGCGTAAACGCTCCTGAGCCCGCCTTTCTTCGGTGATATCCGTGCCTGCGCAGATCAGGAAAATTTCGTTTTTTCCGCTACCGTTATGGACGAATTTATTACGAAATAAGAACAGGCGTTGGCCTTTACGGGTCTTTATCCAGCGTTCGATTTCATAGGCATTGCCATTGCGAAAAAAATTCTCAATGTAGTGCCGGGAGGCAACCGCCTCCCGGCGACTCATAAATAATTTAAAGACGCTTTGACCAATTACATCTCGCTCTTTTAAGCCCGTGTACTCTTCGCATAACCGATTAAATCGACAGATTTTTCCCCGACTATCCAGTATCGCAATGACTGAGTTGGCTTCTGATACGATTTGCTCGGCAAAAGAGAGCTCCTGCGCCTGCGTTGGCGCGACGGCAGGCGTATCAGGCCAGGTTGCCAGGCTGCCAGCCCATTCACGGTTATTAATCTTACTGCCTACCAGGTGCACAGCGGTAACCTGTTTTTCTATCAACAACGTTATCAGCAGACTGGACGTAATCGCCGTTATTTCCCGGATACGCCCGGCTTGTTCCGGCGATAGCTCGACCGTTTTTTCTGTATCCGTTTCACCTGTCGGGGAGAGATACAGCACGTTGCGGTCATCAGCCAGACGCCAGTGAGAGTGAAGGGGATTTAGCGCCGTTTGTTCCTGAATTTGTTTCATCATGCGTACCATCCCATTTAAGCGCCAGGTGCCCGAAAAGAAAGGTTAGCCATGTTATAAATAAGGGTAATTATGGCTGAACGTATTGTTTTATCTATGTATTCATATGTAATCCAGATTCTGGAAAAAGCATAGTCGCCAGCTAAAAATAACAAGAAATGGGGCGCTTGAATAAGATTAAACTTAGAGCATGACGGAAGGGAGAAGAAGAAAAGAAACGGCCTTTGCCTTCTCAGCAAAGGCCGTTGAGCGAGCTAAGCGTGGTTACGCTGCCGGTCGGGCAATAATGCTGCGGGTTTCCATGCGAACTTCCGCAATAGTGACATCAATGACATCCGTCACTTTATAAACCGTCTCACCTTTAATCTGTACCGTACCGTTTTCCTGGCTGCATACCAGTTCATCGCGAACGGCGTGCAGGAACGGGGCAGGGATAAAGGCGATAGCGCCGTTATCGACCAGTCGCACACGCATACCACCGCGGCTGACGTCAATAATTTCTGCCGCGAAACGGGTATTTGTCCCCGCCTTATCGTTAAGGAAGCGTGCATATAACCAGTCGCCGACATCGCGCTCCGCCATACGGTTCAGGCGACGGCGTTCCGCCATTTGCTGGGTGATATCTTCCTGCGGACGCGCAATAGCTTCCCCCTTGATGACCGCTTTCAGCAGGCGATGGTTAATCATATCGCCATACTTACGGATGGGAGAGGTCCAGGTGGCGTAAGCCTCAAGACCAAGACCGAAATGCGGTCCCGGCTCGGTGCTGATTTCCGCAAAAGACTGGAAGCGACGAATGCGGCTGTCAAGGAAACCGGAGGGCTGCGCATCCAGTTCGCGACGCAGTTTACAGAAGCCTTCCAGCGTCAGCACCTCTTCGGCATCGACATGCAGACCATGCGTTTTCAGCAGCGCGGCCAGCGCGTCGGCATTTGCGGGATCGAAGCCCGTATGTACGTTGTAAATACCGAAACCGAGCTTATCGCGCAGTACGCGCGCGGCGCAAAGGTTAGCGGCGATCATCGATTCTTCTACGATACGGTTAGCGATACGGCGCGGTTCCGCCACAATATCCAGTACTTCGCCTTTTTCGCCAAGCACAAAGCGGTAATCCGGGCGGTCTTTAAAGACTAACGCATGATGATGACGCCACTCACTGCGGTTTAGACAAATACGGTGCAACAGACGAATCTGCTGGGCAATGCCTTCGTTATCCGGCTGCCAGGTGCCGTTATTTTCCAGCCAGTCGGAGACATTGTCGTACGCCAGCTTGGCCTTCGATTCGATGGTGGCCGCAAAAAAGGCGATATCATCGTCAATGGTGCCGTCCGCGGCGATTATCATGCGACAGGCGAGCGCCGGACGCACTTCGTTGGCGCGCAGTGAGCACAGATCGTCAGACAGCTCACGCGGCAGCATAGGAATATTGAAGCCCGGCAGGTAGTTGGTGAAGGCGCGAATTTTCGCGGCGTTATCCAGCTTACTGCCTTCGGCAATCCAGGCGGTAGGATCGGCGATAGCCACCGTAAGCTGGAGTCTGCCGTCCGCTAATTCCTCAGCATAAAGCGCGTCATCCATATCTTCAGTGCTGGCGCTATCGATAGTGACGAAATTCAGCGCGGTAAGATCCTGGCGCTCCAGCCCTTCGTCCAGCATCTCCGTCGCTACGCCGTTCGGCGCTTCTTTTTCCAGGTTGTGGCGAGCAAGCGTAACCCACCAGGGAACAAAGTGATCGTCGGCAAAGGTGATGTACTGCGTTAAATCGGCGTAAAACGAACGGTCGCCTTTAAGCGGATGGCGGCGCATTTCGGCAACCGCCCAGTCACCTTCTTTGAACTCATGCTGAACGCCGCGCGCGGCGCGGCAGGGAATCGCGTCTTTCAGCAACGGATGATCCGGCACGATGGACAGGCGGTCATTTTTACCCTGAACTTTTCCCACAAAACGCGTCAGGAACGGTTCGATCAGTTCTTCCGGCTCGGCAGACTCACGTTCTTTTTCCGTGTGGATGACCGCGACGATACGATCGCCATGCATCACTTTTTTCATCTGCGGCGGAGGAATGAAATAGCTTTTTTGCGCGTCAACCTCAAGGAAGCCAAAGCCTTTTTCCGTGGCTTTTACGACCCCTTCAGCGCGCGGCGTCTGGGAATGCAGTTGCTGTTTAAGCTGCGCTAGCAGCGGGTTGTCCTGAAACATATTCGTCTATTTTCGTAGCCAAAAGAGCGGCTGACAGTTTTACGCGATTCTGCCTGGCGCAGCAAGCGCTCTTTCAGTAATGGATGAGTTAATAGGTTTCGCCCAACGCGATTTTTAAACGATTTAACCATCCGCACACGCCGCACCAGCCTAACATATTAATGGCCTGCTCCGATGAAACTCCCCTGGTGAGTAGCGGGAAAAAATGCGCGGCGCTAAAGCGATCGGGCGCTCTGGTGAGCCATTGTATCGCCTGTGTCAGCGCAGGCTCAAGCTCCCAACGAGCGATATCGTCGTCTTCCTGGCGTAACGTGATAACAGCGCGGCGCCACGCGCCAGGTTGGGTTGCCTGTTCGTTAAAGCAGGCGGCGCTGCCGTTGATACGTGATGTGAGGAGCGTGATAAGTGGAAGTAAAGAAGGGGGCGACGCGGTGTGTAATGTGCTGGTCAGTATGCGTTCGAGTAACGCGAATGAAGACGGATCGCGGATGAGTACCGGCGCCATCATTTGGCATTGTGAAGACGAATATTGCCGCCGAACTTTGGTATGGGCGGGAGGATATTCTACCAGACTGGCGGCGGGCCGCCATATCGTCTGGGGGTTTTGAAACCGCGCGGCCCTGGCAAAGCGCTGCATCTCCTGGCCGGGCAGTTCGCGCACGGGCAGACGGCAAAACGCCTGAAATATCGCCGCTACCCGCGCCTGAAAACCGATAAACCCAATGATCTGATTGATGAGTACGGTATCCCGGGCGGTTAATCCCACCTCTGCAAGCTGTTCGCGGGCCCGTGTATTGATAACGGAGGGGGAGCCGGCAAGCTGACGAGCGTATTGCGTAATTTGCGCCAGCCGTTGATTGCTCTCTCTTGAGGCGTCAGGGCCAGGTAGCGGCGCCAGACGCGCGGCATAATAGCGGCACAAACGCTGAACCCCAAATACCTGAGCGGCGGTCAGCGCGGTGCTCATACGTTCATAGGTGCTAAACGTATGAAGCCGGTCGTTGAGAACCGTGCGGGGAAATAAGACATCCGCCAACTGGCGAGCGGGCTTTAACCATGACTCAAAAGGCGTCAACGCGGTTTCTGATACCGTTAAATCCAGTAAAAAACGATCGTTAACATACGCGGCTTCCGGCATCAGCGAAAGCGGGGGTTGTGACGACATAGTGGATTGTGTTTCATGATACCAGTGGCTTTTACCCGCTTTTCGGCATTGTTCCATAGGGTTTCCCGAGGATGAAATGGCGATCGATAATGATTCGGCGTCGGATCGTTTATGCTGGATTATCCTGGCGTATGCGGGAAAGGGATGAAAGATTGTTAGGTGATAACAAATATCAGAACGCTATATAACGAGATGAGTGGTGAGTGAGGGGAATGGGGCAGCACAGCCGTGCCGCCCGCTAATAAACTTAATGCGCTTACTTCAGTTCCAGTTCATTCATTGCCGCAATGCTGAACCCGCCGTCAACATGGACGACTTCGCCAGAAATGCCTGCCGAGAGATCGGAACACAGAAACGCCGCTGAGTTACCCACATCTTCAATGGTCACGGTGCGACGAATTGGCGTAACGGCTTCACAATGCGCCAGCATTTTACGGAAGTCTTTAATACCGGACGCCGCCAGCGTGCGGATCGGGCCCGCAGAGATGGCGTTGACGCGAACCCCTTCCGGTCCCATAGCGTTTGCCATATAACGCACGTTGGCTTCCAGAGAGGCTTTCGCCAGACCCATGACATTGTAGTTCGGGATGGCGCGCTCCGCTCCCAGATAAGACAAGGTCAACAGCGCAGAACCCGGATTCAGCATGGTGCGGCAGGCTTTCGCCATGGCAACAAAGCTGTAAGAGCTAATATCGTGAGCGATTTTAAAGCCTTCGCGGGTAACCGCATTAACATAATCGCCGTCCAGCTGATCGCCAGGCGCGAAACCAATCGAGTGTACGAAACCGTCAAATTTCGGCCAAATGTTACCCAGCTCTGCAAACATAGCGTCAATGCTGGCATCTTCAGCGACATCACACGGTAAAACGATGCTGGAACCCAGCTGGGCAGCAAATTCTTCTACGCGGCCTTTCAGTTTGTCGTTCTGGTAGGTGAACGCCAGTTCAGCTCCTTCGCGGTGCATCGCCTGTGCGATACCGTAGGCGATGGACAGTTTACTGGCCACGCCAGTGACCAGAATGCGCTTACCGGAAAGAAAACCCATAGCTTTAATCCTTATAGTCATTGCTTATTTTTTGCTTTTACGAACAATGGTTAACAGCAACTTTTCAACATTATTCGAAATTAGTCTGAAATTATATCCCACTCCTGGCCCCGTGTGTCACGCTATTTTTCCGCCGCTATCTCCGGCAGGTGACGTTCTAAAACCACACGGTAACGAAGTCCCTGAGGATTTTGAGCACTCCCCAGGGCCAAACTGGCAAATCAAAGAGTCTAATGGGACAGGCCCTACGGTGCAGTATACCAGCTGGTGTAAGGTTCGCCTCATCCAACCAGAGACACCGGGACGGATAGCAAGTACGATAGCGATGCGCCTTCCACCAGACAAATAAAGGTTCTGTAGGAAGCCAGAATATTCATCCGAATGGTTTACCTCACCTATTAGCGATGTTATATACCCTTCATACTTCAAGTTGCTTATGTGTTGGCTACGCTCGCTCACCCCAGTCACATAGTTATCTATGCTCCTGGGGACTCACTCCCTTGCCGCCTTTAAGCAACTCGAATTATTTTGGGTATAGACATGTAATTTTAACCAGCAAATGCTTAACAAAAATAATTTCTTTTTTAGGTGCTGAAGGTTTTCTCTATTTATTGATGCAGAGTAATACTGAATATGAAAAATTTTGGAAATCAGGTGATTACAGTAGTTACAAATCAGGTTTTTATATGTTTGCATGTATATTATAATAAATTTTCAGAGGATGAGACATATGCCGTTTACATTTCAGATCGGAAATCATAGTTGCCAGATATCAGAAAGGTATTTAAGAGATATCATCGATAATAAAAGAGAGCATGTTTTTTCAACGTGTGAGAAATTTATAGATTTTTTCAGGAATATATTCACCAGGCGAAGTTTAATCTCTGACTATAGAGAAATATATAATCTACTGTGCCAAAAAAAAGAGCATCCCGATATTAAAGGGCCTTTCTCTCCAGGACCATTTTCGAAGCGAGATGAAGACTGTACACGATGGCGCCCCCTTCTTGGATATATTAAACTTATTGATGCCTCCAGACCTGAAACAAGAGATAAATACACTGTAGAAGTATTAGCGTATCAAGAAAATATGTTACTACTACAGATGTTTTACGATGGAGTATTAGTGACCGAGACGGAGTGTTCTGAACATTGCGTCGATTTTTTAAAAGAAACGATGTTTAATTATAATAACGGGGAAATTACGCTGGCCGCTTTGGATAATGATCATCTGACGCCGAGCGAAGCAGGTAGTAATGGAATCTATGAGGCTTTTGAGCAACGTTTGATATACTTCCTGACCACGCCCGCCACTGCGTCTGGTGATGAGAGCGGCGCTATTGATCAGGCGGATACATCACAACCAGCGGCAATAGAGGCGTTTATTAACTCGCCGGAGTTTCAGAAAAATATTCGCATGCGTGATATTGAAAAAAATAAAATAGGTAGCGGAAGTTATGGGACAGTCTATCGGTTACATGAAGACTTTGTTGTTAAGATTCCAATTAATGAGCGGGGAATAAAAGTGGATGTTAACTCTCCGGAGCATCGTAATTGTCATCCTGAGCGTGTCAGTAAGTATTTGAATATGGCCAATGGCGACAAGAATTTTTCTCGTTCGGCCTCCATGAATATTAATGGTAAAGACGTTACGGTTTTAGTTTCAAAATATATTCAAGGTCAGGAGTTCGATATTGGAGATGAAGATAACTATCGAATGGCGGAGGCGCTTCTTGAATCCCGGGGGGTTTATATGCATGATATAGATAACTTAGGTAATATTCTGGTTAAAGGAGGGGGGCTTTTCTTTGTGGATGGCGATCAAATCGTGCTGTCACAAGAATCCCGGCAACAGCGAAGCGTTTCTCTTGCAACAAGGCAACTGGAAGAGCAAATTAAGACCCATCACCTGATAAAATTAAAGCGGGCCGAGACCGAAGAAAATACTGAAGATATTGAATATTATAAGTCACTTATTGCGGATCTTGATGCGTTAATCGGAGAGGAAGAACAGACACCTGCGCCAGGAAGACGTTTTAAACTAGCCGCGCCTGAGGAAGGGACTCTTGTGGCTAAGGTATTAAAGAATGAATTAAAAAAATAGCATTTAGTTCAGTTCTTTTCTGCGAATCGCCGGGGGCTCATTCGCTACAGATTTGCCGATCAATTATTGAGAGTTGCTATTCGCTTAAAGGTCGTTCGGGGGATCTGGACAGCCTGTAGCGGAGATGCAACTCGCCATTAGGGTTGGCGATGCCGCGCTGCCATAGTGGGTGAAATGCCACGCGATGGTGCAACACCATTAACTCGCCTTGATTTTTCCCCTCTGCCTGACAAGAAAAACATGGCTTTACGGATGGTCTAATGCCGTCATATTAGCGTTGTTCGGCGTAGTATGTAAATTTCCTTATAGCAATAGAAGAACATTCTCAAAACATAAAATTAGCAAGTTATCATGAAGTTAACATATATTGTTTTTTTCGATCATTTTTTATATATTGATCGTTTTTATTGATTGATTTGCGTTAAAAGCGCATTATCAGGGAGTTAAGATCAAGTGGAGTGGTCACATGCGCTATTTTTTTATGGCAGAGCCGATAAGGGCAATGGAGGGGGATTTACTGGGTGTCGAAATCACTACCCATTTTGCATCGTCGCCCGCTCGTCCGCTACACCCTGAGTTTGTTATCTCGTCATGGGACAATTCGCAGAAGCGCCGTTTTCTGCTTGATCTGTTGCGGACAATCGCGGCTAAACATGGCTGGTTTCTACGCCACGGCCTGTTCTGTATCGTAAATATCGATCGGGGTATGGCGCAGCTTGTCCTTCAGGACAAAGATATTCGCGCATTACTACACGCCATGCTATTTGTGGAGCTGCAGGTCGCTGAACATTTTTCATGTCAAGATAACGCCTTAATCGATCCTTTAATACACGCGCTTCATAAGCAACCTAATCTATTATGGCTGGGCGACCTGGGCGTAGGGAACGCAACCGCTGCGCCATTAGTTTGCGGGTGTTTTAGCGGCGTAAAACTTGACCGCAGCTTTTTTGTCTCACAAATTGAAAAAATGACGTTTCCGCTGCTCGTCAAACATATCCGGCATTATTGTGACAAGATTGTGGTGGGTGGCCAGGAAAACGCACGCCATTTGTCGGCGTTAAAAACGGCAGGCATTTGGGCAACCCAGGGCACGTTATTTCCTTCCGTTGCGTTAGAAGAGGTTGAAACATTGCTGTTGGGCAGTCGCATGAACACCCTCAGAGAATCGAACTGAGGGTATTTGTTTCGCTTAGCGATCCTTTCGCCATGCGTCAGCGGTCAGCGCCTCGCCAAAATGGCCTGCGATTAAACGGCGGGTAAGCTCATGTAGCGGAGAGGCGAGCACATCGGCGGTGCTGCCGCGTTCAACCACTTCCCCCTGATGCATCACTAATACCTGATCGCTAATATGTTTCATCATGCCGATATGCTGCGTGACATAGATATAGGAGATGCCTTGTTTTTCCTGCAATTCAAGCATCAGATTGATGAGCTGCGAGCGCATGGACATATCAAGCGAAGCCAGCGCTTCGTCCGCGATAATGACTTTAGGGCGTAAAATCAGCGCGCGGGCCAGGCCCAGACGCTGTTTCTGCCCCGGCGCCAGCATATGCGGGTAGTAGCTCACGTGATCGGGCAATAGCCCCACCATACGCATCGTCTCGACAATCTGTTTGCGCCGCTGTTCCGGCTCCAGATCGGTATTAAGGCGCAGGGGAAAGTCAAGGATCTGCGAAATACGTTGACGTGGATTCAGTGACGTTGAGGGGTCCTGAAAAATCATTCGAATACGTTGGCTTCGAAACGAATAGTCGCCGTAATGCAGGGGATGATCGTCAATGAGAAGCTCGCCGCTGGTGGGTTCAATCATGCCGGCCAGCATCTTTGCCAGCGTGGATTTGCCGGAACCGTTTTCGCCGATAATGGCCAGAGTCTGACGCTCACGAAGCGTAAAGCTTAATGGTTTCACGGCGTCGACGGTCTGGCGGCGAAACCATCCTGTCCGGTAGCGAAAGGTTTTACTCAGGTTGCGCACTTCAAGCAGAGTTTCCACCATATCACTCTCTCTCCATATTCAGCGGAAAATGACAGGCATAGAGATGATTTTTCGCGCCGGTTAAGCGTGGCGTGATAATGCATTCTCGTTGCGCGTAAGGGCAGCGCGGCCCCAGACGACAACCTATCGGTAACTGCTCCAGTAGCGGGATCGCGCCCGGCAGCGTATTGAGACGGCTTTTATGCGGCATCGCGCTGCCAAAATCCGGAATCGCGCGGATAAGCGCCTGCGTATAAGGATGATGTGGCGTCGTCACCAGATCTTTACTTGGCGCGGTTTCTACCGTCTGGCCGCAGTATAAGACGTTGATTTTGTCAGCCCACTGACTCAGCATTTGCAGGTCGTGGCTAATCAACAGAATGGTGGTATTACTGTTTTGATTCAGTCGGGTCAACAGGCGAAAAATTTGCGCCTGCGTCGTCGGTTCCATTGAGTTGGTGGGTTCATCAGCGATCAGGAGTCGCGGTTGATTCGCCAGCGCGATAGCGATCATAACTTTCTGACACTCGCCATCGGTCAGTTCATAGGGAAAACTGCGCATCGCGTCTTTATGATCTTTAATTCCCACCCGGTGCAGTAATTCAATTGCACGCCGTTTACGCCAGCCTAAACGCTGCCACCAGCGGCCTTTATAGGTCCAGGCGGGAATATTTTGCATTAACTGGCGGCCGACGCGTTCGGAAGGATCAAGGCACGACTGCGGCTCCTGGAAGATCATCGACACATTATGCCCGACCAGCTTACGCCGTTCACGAGAGGAGAGGCGCAACAGATCGATATCATCAAAACGCATACGGTCGGCAGTGACTCGCCAGTTGTCTTTCGCGACGCCGCAAATAGCTTTAGCAATCAAGCTCTTTCCGGAACCCGATTCACCTACCAGGCCGCGAATTTCGCCTTCGCTTAATGTCATACTGACGCGATCGACCGCTTTTACCCAACCTTCGCTGGTTTTAAATTCAATGGTGAGATTGCGGATATCCAGTAACGGCATTATTCCACCCCCGCAATAATCGCACGACGAATCCCATCTCCGAGCAGGTTTACCAGTAAAACACTGAGCGTTATCGCCGCGCCGGGTAGCATAACGGTCCACGGCGCGACATAGATTAGCTCCAGCGCATCCCCCAACATGGCGCCCCATTCAGGAGAGGGAAGCTGCGCGCCGAGATCTAAAAATCCCAGCGCGGCGATGTCCAGAATCGCCATCGACAGCGCCCGGGTAATTTCGGTGACCAGACCGGCGGTAATATTCGGTAAAATGGCGAACCACAGAATATTCAGCGTTGTCGCGCCATCCAGACGGGCGGCAATGACGTACTCTTTTTCCAGTTCATCATGCACCATGCTGTAGACGGAACGTACCATTCGCGGCAACAGGGCCAGCCAGACGGCAAACATCGCGTGTGACAGATGTGGGCCGGCAAATGCCACGACGATAATCGCCAGCAAGAGCGAAGGGATGGAAAGCAGCGTGTCCAGAATATGGTTCAGCACGGCAGAGCGTAAACCGTGCGTCGCGCCTGCCACTACGCCGAGGACTAATCCACATAGCGTAGCCGCCAGCGTTACGATAAACGCGCCGCCGACCGTGGGCGCCGCGCCGCTTAACAGGCGGCTCAGCACATCGCGCCCCAGATCGTCAGTCCCCAGAAAAAAGGAGACTTCGCCATAGCGTGACCAGGAGGGCGGCAGTAGCTGATAGCCCAAAAATTGCTGATCGATACCATAGGGCGCGATCCAGCCGCCAAAAATACACAACAACGCCAGACCGGCGCATCCATACAGACCCACCATCGCAGGCGCGTCGCTATAAAATTTGCGCCAGGCAGTACGCAGGGTGCCTGGCGGGCGCTTTTCGCTGTAGACGCTATCGTAAGGCATACCATTCCTTATGTTTCAGAGGGTTAGCCATAGCACCCAAAATATCGGAAATCACATTGACCACAATAACCAGCGAGCCAATGACCATCACGCCAGCGGAAATAGCGGCATAGTCCTGCTGACGAATGGCGTGAATTAACCATCGTCCCAGCCCTGGCCAGCTGAAAACCATTTCGGTAATCATCGCCAGCGTTAACATGGTTGAAAATTGCAGACCAAGACGGGGAATGACCGGCGGCAGCGCATTATGCAACACGTGACGGCGTAAAATCGTAAAGCGCGACAAGCCGCGCGTGGCCGCCGCTTTAACGTAGTTCTGATCGTAGACCTCAATAGTGCTGATTCGCATCAGGCGGATCACTTCTGTGGTCGGCGCGACGGAAAGCGTGAGCACCGGTAAAACCATATGCCGTATGGCGCTCATCACCATTTCATCACGCCACGGCGAATCTGAAATCCAGGCGTCAATGATGGCGAAACCGGTAACCGGTTTAACTTCATAAAGCAGGTCAAATCGCCCGGATACCGGCAGCCACCCTAGCGTGAGCGAAAAGAACAGTGTGAGCAGAAGCGCCAGCCAGAAAACCGGAATTGAGAAACCTAATAGCGCCAGCGCGCTGATAAAACGATCCGGCCATTTGCTACGCGTCACGCCAGCCAGCATCCCGACCGGGATGCCGACCATCAGCGCAAAACCAAAGGCGAGAATGCACAGCTCCATCGTGGCGGGAAACACCTCTTTAAGCTGTTCGGAGATCAGCTGGCCGTTAATGCTGGACACGCCAAAGTCCCAGTGCAGCAGACCGTTGAACCAGAAAACCCAGGCATTCCATAATGATGCGCCTTGTAGCGGCGCGTGCGGCGTAAAATAGCTCAGGCTAAAGCCGATAAAGGTCAGGAAGAATAGCGTCACCAGCAACAGCAATAACCGACGCAGGGTGAAGATAATCATGGTTTTTTCACCTCTTCGTGTTTTTCGCGGGAGACGCCGGCAAAAGACGCATTGCCGAACGGGCTTAACACCAGCCCTTTAATATCGTAGCGGTAAGCCTGCAGGCGTAGTGATGATGCCAGCGGCAGTATCGGCAGCTCTTTCTCCAGGATATTCTGCGCTTCCTCATATGCTTCTATGCGCGAAGCCAACTGCTGCGACGACAGTGCTTTACGCAGCACGCTGTCAAATTCAGGGTTACACCAGTGGGCGAAATTGGTTTGCGAATTGATGGCCGCACAGCTTAACAGTGGTCTGAAAAAGCTATCCGGATCGTTGCTGTCCGTGGCCCAGCCGGATAAGGTCAGATCGTGATTCATATCCATCAGGCGCGCCTCCTGAAAACGACCTTCAACCGGCACAATGACCACTTTTACGCCAACCTGCGCCATATCCGCCTGAATAAGCTCCGCCGTTTTTAGCGGACTTGGGTTCCAGGCCTGAGAACTGGTCGGCACCCAGAGATGCAGCGTAAGATTCTCAATGCCCAGCGCTTTTAGCTGTTCGCGCGATTTTTGCGGATTGTACTCCGTAATTTTGGCATCGTTATCGTAAGCCCATGAGGCTCTCGGTAAAATAGAGGCTGCGGTTTCCGCCGTGCCGTAATAAATCGACTGCATCAGGCGCTGGTTGTTGATCGATAAGGCCAGCGCATGGCGCACTGCGGGATTATTCAACGGCGGTTTATCGGTGTTAAAGGCCAGATAGGCGATATTCATCCCCGGGCGCAACGTCAGACGCAAACGCGGATCGTCGCGTAAAATAGTTAGCTGGCTGGCGGCGGGCCAGGCCAGAACATCGCATTCACCGGTCAGTAATTTCGATAAACGCCCGGTACCGCCGGAGCCTAAATCCACCACCACTTGCGGCATCAGCGGTTTGCCGCGCCAAAACCCATCGTGGCGCTGGAGACGAATAAACTGCCCGGCACGGTACTCCGAAAGCTGGAAAGGCCCGGTGCCGACCGGTTGGCGGTCTAGCAGTTCCTGACGATCTTTTCGGCTAAGCTGCGCGGCGTACTCAGCGGACATGACGGAAGCGTAGTGTGTAGCCAGATGCCATAAAAAGGAGGCGTCTGGCTGCGTCAGGCGAAACTCAACGGTGTTATTGTCCAGCTTACGCACACTTTTTACATTGTCGGCGAACTGTAGGCTATCAAAGTAGGGGAAGCTACTGCCGTTGATGTTATGCCACGGATGCCGACGATCGAAAATCCGCTGAAAGGTAAAGACGACATCATCAGCATTGAGTTTTCGGGTCGGCGTAAACCAGGCTGTTTTTTGAAAGGAAACGTCGCGGCGCAGGTGAAAACGGTACGTTGCCCCGTTATCCAGCACTTCCCAGCTTTCTGCCAGCTCTGGGACTAAACGATAAGTATAGGGATCGACATCCAACAGGCGGTCATATAACTGGGCTGCCAGGGTATCGACGATGAGGCCGCTGCTCGCTTTTTGCGGATTAAAGGTGTTGACCTGCCCGCTGACACAATACACAAAGCCGCTATCGCGAATATCTGCACTCGCAGTTTGTTCGGGCGCAGTCGCAGCCGTAGCCTGACTACTCAGTAGACCCGCTATCACGATCAGAGACGATAAAACCAGGCGCATAATAGTTAAGTTTTTGAAGTTCAATTTGCAAAGTGTATCGCACTTCGGCCCGCCACGTAAAAATGTCGGTGGATAACTGGCGTAAATGTCGTCAATTAGCCGGAGAAATAGCTAAAGCTGATGCTTTTTAAGCAAGGCGCGAAACTGATGGTAGGTGAGCGCCAGCAAATCGGCGGCTCGTTTCTGGTTAAATTTCGCCTGCTGTAAGCTACGTTGCAGCAGCGCTTTTTCCTGTTGCAGTTGAAACTCACGTAATTTGAGCGGCAGGTCAGGCGTGACGGATGCCGCTAGCAGGGCGGGCACGGGCGGTTCGGCGGGATGGCGTTGAAAAGGATCGATAACAATTTCATCCAAAGGATGTTCACTGCTGCCGTGGCGATACACTGAACGTTCGACTACGTTTTTCAGCTCGCGGACATTACCCGGCCAGGCGTAATGCAACAACGTTTCTTTTGCCCGATCGGTAAAACCGGGAAATAAGGGCAGACGTAGCTCACGACACATCTGAATAGCAAAATGCTCGGCCATCAGCATGATATCGCTCTGGCGTTCGCGCAGCGGCGGCAGTTGTACAACATCAAAAGCCAGCCTGTCGAGCAGATCGGCACGAAATGTCCCTTCCTTCACCATGGCGGGTAAATCGGCATTAGTGGCGCATACTAATCGCACATTAACCTGTAACGGCTGGCTGCCGCCGACGCGCTCTAGCTCGCCATATTCAATCACCCGCAGCAGCTTTTCCTGTACCAGCATCGGCGCTGTCGCCAGTTCATCCAAAAACAGCGTGCCGCCATCGGCGCGTTCAAAGCGACCGGGATGGCGTTTTTGCGCCCCGGTAAAAGCACCCGCTTCATGACCAAACAGTTCGGAGTCCAGCAGGTTTTCGTTAAGCGCCGCGCAGTTAAGCGAGATAAGCGGCCCCTGCCAGCGTGAAGAGAGATAGTGCAGGCGATTGGCGATAAGTTCTTTACCCGTACCGCGTTCGCCAATAATCAGCACTGGCTTATCCAGCGGCGCGAGCCGGGAGACTTGTTCCAGTACTTCAAGAAAACGGTTTGCCTCGCCGAGCAGGTTATCTTTAAATTCAGCCATGATGAAAATCGCCACTTGTTAGTGTTTTTCACCACTTTATCCTTTTTTGCTGGCGAGGTAAAACGAAACAATTTCTTTATTATCAGTGATATGAAAAGTTGGCACGCAAATTGTATTAATCATGTAGCAGGGCATCGCCCGTTATCAGAACATTATGTGAGGATTGAATTATGGGTATTTTTTCTCGTTTTGCCGACATCGTGAACGCCAATATCAATGCGTTGTTGGAAAAAGCGGAAGATCCGCAGAAGCTGGTGCGCCTGATGATTCAGGAGATGGAAGATACGCTGGTGGAGGTTCGCTCGAACTCCGCGCGTGCTTTAGCGGAAAAGAAACAGTTATCCCGTCGTATTGAACAGGCCACGACTCAGCAGACCGAGTGGCAGGAAAAAGCGGAACTGGCTCTGCGCAAAGATAAAGACGATCTGGCGCGCGCTGCATTGATTGAAAAACAAAAGCTGACCGATTTAATTGCTACGCTTGAACAGGAAGTCACGCTGGTGGATGACACGCTGGCGCGCATGAAGAAAGAGATTGGCGAGCTGGAAAACAAACTCAGCGAAACACGCGCTCGCCAGCAGGCGCTGATGCTGCGTCATCAGGCGGCGAGTTCTTCCCGCGATGTCCGTCGTCAGCTTGACAGCGGCAAACTGGATGAAGCCATGGCACGGTTTGAATCCTTTGAACGTCGTATCGATCAAATGGAAGCGGAAGCGGAAAGCCATCGTTTTGGTAAGCAGCAATCGCTGGACCAACAGTTTGCCAACCTGAAAGCCGATGATGAAATCAGCGAGCAGCTGGCGCAGTTGAAAGCCAAAATGAAGCAAGATAATCAATAATGACAATGGCGGCGCCGGTACGCGCCGTCGCTCATCAGCTTTAGGTGTAAGGAGAACGCATGAGCGCGCTATTTCTGGCCATCCCGTTAACCATTTTTGTGTTGTTTGTGTTACCGATTTGGCTGTGGCTGCATTACAGCAACCGTGCCGGTCGGGGAGAACTGTCGCAAAGCGAGCAGCAACGCTTACTGCAACTCACAGACGATGCGCAACGTATGCGCGAGCGCATTCAGGCGCTGGAAGACATTCTTGATGCAGAGCATCCGAACTGGAGAGAGCGCTAATGGGTGGAATCAATCTGAATAAAAAACTATGGCGTATGCCGCAAAAGGGCATGGTGCGTGGCGTTTGCGCCGGGATCGCCGACTACCTTGATGTACCGGTAAAACTGGTGCGTATTCTGGTCGTGCTGTCGATTTTCTTTGGGCTGGCGTTTTTTACCGTAGTGGCCTATATCGTCCTGTCTTTTGTACTGGACCCTATGCCGGATAATCTGGCCGCAGGCAAACCGCAGCCGACCAGCGGCGAACTGCTGGATACCGTAGACAGAGAGCTTGCCGCAGGCGAAAAGCGTTTGCGAGAAATGGAACGCTACGTCACGTCAGATACGTTCACACTGCGTAGTCGTTTCCGTCAACTGTAAGTGATATATCGGGAAGGTGAAGATGAATACTCGCTGGCAACGCGCCGGGCAGAAGGTGAAGCCCGGCTTCAAAATAGCAGGTAAGCTGGTTCTGTTGACCGCGTTACGCTACGGGCCTGCCGGCGTGGCGGGATGGGCGGTAAAATCCGTCGCCCGTCGTCCGCTAAAAATGTTGCTGGCGTTTGCGCTGGAGCCAGTACTTCGTAAGGCGGCGAATAAAATTTCGCAGCGTTACAAATAGCGAGTCTGGTCATAATATTTCGTTAAGCTCTGGCGTATAGTGTGTGCGAAATACATTACGTGTCAGGACGGAAGTATGTTGAAAAAAGGAATATTTGCGTTAGCGTTATTCGTAGCCATGCCGCTTTATGCCGCAGAATACTGGATAGATGTCCGCATTCCGGAACAATATCAGCGTGAGCATATTCAGGGCGCGATTAATATCCCATTGAAGGAGATTAAATCTCATATCGAAACGGTAGTTCCAGACAGGAACGATACGGTAAAGTTATATTGCAACTCCGGACGACAGTCGGGCATGGCAAAACAAATGTTGCTTGATATGGGGTATACGCACGCGATGAATATGGGCGGCATCAGTCGTCTTGATATGCCGAAAGTAAAAAAATAGATAATCTATTGCTCAATACTCATACTAACCGCGGCGCTTAATGCGCCGTTGTTGATCTCTCCGGGTAGTTGATAATAACGTTTTTGCACATATCTATAACGCAGGCTCGTTATTATTTTTTCTTCTCTTCAGGCTCAACAGGATGTCAATGAAGCGACTTAAAACTGAACTCAACGCGCTGGTCAATCGTGGGGTAGACAGGCATTTGCGTCTTGCCGTAACCGGGTTGAGCCGCAGCGGCAAAACGGCGTTTATCACGGCGATGGTTAACCAGTTGCTTAATGTCCACGCGGGCGCGCGCTTACCGTTGCTCAGCGCGGTACGTGAAGAACGCCTGCTTGGCGTAAAGCGTGTGCCTCAACGTGATTTTGGTATTCCCCGTTTTACCTACGACGAGGGGATACTTCAGCTTTATGGCAATCCTCCCGCCTGGCCCACACCGACGCGCGGCGTCAGTGAGATTCGGCTGGCGTTGCGCTATCGCTCAAACGACTCGCTGCTGCGCCATTTTAAAGATACCTCGACATTGTATCTGGAGATTGTGGACTATCCAGGGGAATGGTTACTCGATCTGCCCATGCTGGCTCAGGATTATTTAAGCTGGTCCCGTCAGATGAACGGCTTGTTACAAGGGCAACGCGCTGAGTGGGCCGCAAAATGGCGGCAACTTTGCGACGGGCTCGATCCGCTGGCGCCCGCCGATGAAAACCGGCTGGCGGAGATTGCCGCCGCCTGGACGGATTATTTGCATCAGTGTAAATCGCAGGGATTGCATTTTATTCAGCCTGGACGGTTTGTTTTGCCGGGCGATATGGCGGGTGCGCCAGCGTTGCAGTTTTTCCCGTGGCCGGATGTGGACGCCTTCGGCGAGTCAAAACTGGCGCAGGCGGATAAGCAGACCAACGCTGGAATGCTGCGCGAACGCTTTAACTACTATTGCGAAAAAGTGGTCAAAGGGTTCTACAAAAATTATTTTCTACGCTTTGATCGCCAGATTGTGCTGGTCGACTGTCTGCAACCGCTTAATAGCGGGCCGCAGGCGTTTAATGATATGCGTCTCGCCTTAACGCAGTTGATGCAAAGTTTTCACTATGGCCAGCGAACTCTGTTTCGCCGCTTGTTTTCGCCGGTGATTGATAAATTGCTGTTCGCCGCGACGAAAGCCGACCATGTCACCCTCGACCAACATGCCAATATGGTGGCCTTGCTCCAGCAGCTTATTCAGGATGCCTGGCAAAATGCCGCGTTTGAAGGCATTAGTATGGATTGCCTGGGGCTGGCGTCGGTACAGGCGACCACCAGCGGCGTGATTGAGGTCAACGGCGAAAAAATCCCGGCTTTACGTGGATACCGTTTGAGTGACGGCGCGCCGTTAACCGTGTACCCCGGCGAAGTGCCTTCGCGTTTGCCGGGGCAAGCGTTTTGGGATAGTCAGGGTTTTCAGTTCGAAGCTTTTCGTCCGCAGGTGATGGATGTTGATAAACCGTTACCGCATATTCGTCTGGACGCTGCGCTGGAGTTTTTAATAGGAGATAAGCTGCGATGAGCGAACCGTTAAAACCGCGTATTGATTTTGCAGAACCGCTAAAGGAGGAGCCTACGTCGGCCTTCAAAGCGCAGCAAACTTTCAGCGAAGCGGAGTCGCGTACATTTGCGCCTGCGGCTATCGATGAGCGCCCGGAAGACGAAGGCGTGGCAGAAGCGGCGGTCGATGCCGCGCTGCGCCCCAAACGCAGCCTGTGGCGTAAAATGGTGATGGGAGGACTGGCGCTGTTTGGCGCGAGCGTGGTCGGGCAAGGCGTACAGTGGACAATGAATGCCTGGCAAACTCAGGACTGGGTCGCTTTAGGCGGCTGTGCCGCAGGCGCGCTGATCATTGGCGCTGGCGTGGGATCGGTGGTCACGGAGTGGCGGCGATTATGGCGCTTGCGCCAGCGGGCGCATGAACGGGATGAAGCGCGTGAACTGTTACATAGCCATAGCGTCGGGAAAGGTCGCGCATTTTGCGAAAAACTGGCGCAGCAGGCGGGGATTGATCAATCACATCCGGCATTACAACGTTGGTATGCCGCTATTCACGAAACGCAAAACGACAGGGAAATCGTCGGTTTGTATGCGCATCTGGTACAGCCGGTACTTGACGCGCAGGCGCGACGTGAGATTAGCCGTTTCGCCGCGGAATCGACTCTGATGATCGCCGTCAGCCCGTTAGCGTTGGTGGATATGGCGTTTATTGCCTGGCGTAATTTACGCCTGATTAACCGCATCGCAACGCTGTATGGCATTGAACTTGGTTATTACAGCCGCCTTCGTCTGTTCCGTCTGGTGTTGCTGAATATCGCGTTTGCGGGGGCCAGTGAGCTGGTGCGTGAAGTCGGTATGGACTGGATGTCTCAGGATCTGGCCGCACGCTTGTCCACGCGTGCGGCGCAGGGGATTGGCGCAGGTCTCCTTACCGCTCGACTGGGAATAAAAGCGATGGAGCTATGTCGACCATTGCCGTGGATCGATAACGATAAACCACGTCTCGGTGATTTTCGTCGTCAGCTTATCGGTCAGCTAAAAGAGACGCTGCAAAAGAGTAAGTCGTCGCCTGAGAAATGACCTTCCACAGGGCGCTGATTGCCTGGCTTTACGCCGCAGCGCCCGTTTTTCCGTCATGCTGTCAATATTTGTTGACAGAATCCTTCCTGCCAGCCGAATAGTGTCTTATCATCTATTTAATGGTTCATTATTCAGGTGAAGGTTCCCATGCGTCTGGAAGTCTTTTGTGAAGACCGACTTGGTCTGACCCGCGAATTACTTGATTTACTGGTGTTACGTAGCATTGATTTACGCGGAATCGAGATTGATCCCATTGGGCGAATTTATCTTAATTTTGCTGAGCTGGAATTCACCGACTTTAGCAGCCTGATGGCCGAAATCCGCCGTATTTCCGGCGTAACGGATGTCCGTACCGTTCCCTGGATGCCGTCCGAACGTGAACATCTGGCCCTGAGCGCGCTGCTTGAGGCGTTGCCGGAGCCGGTGCTCTCATTGGATATGAAGAGTAAAGTGGAGATGGCGAACCCGGCGAGTTGTCAGCTTTTTGCCCAGAGCCAGGAGCGAATGCGGCACCATACCGCCGCACAATTAATCAACGGTTTCAATTTTCAGCGCTGGCTGGACGGTAACCCGCAAAGCTCCCATAACGAACATGTCGTGATCAACGGGCAAAACTTCCTGATGGAGATTACGCCGGTACATTTACAAAACGAAAATGACGAATACGTGTTGACCGGGGCGGTCGTGATGTTGCGTTCCACGATTCGTATGGGGCAGCAGCTACAGAATTTGTCCACGCAGGATCTGAGCGCGTTTAGTCAGATTATTGCCGTGAGCGCAAAGATGAAGCACGTCGTTGAGCAGGCGCGCAAACTGGCGATGCTCAGCGCGCCGCTGCTGATTACCGGCGATACGGGAACCGGCAAAGATCTTTTCGCCTATGCCTGTCACCAGGCAAGCCCTCGTTCAGCGAAGCCGTATCTGGCGCTCAACTGCGCTTCAATCCCGGAAGATGCGGTAGAAAGCGAACTATTTGGCCATGCGCCGGAAGGTAAAAAAGGCTTTTTTGAACAGGCGAATGGCGGCTCGGTGCTGCTGGATGAAATTGGCGAAATGTCGCCGCGTATGCAGGCGAAGCTGCTACGTTTTCTCAATGATGGAACGTTCCGTCGCGTCGGCGAAGATCACGAAATTCATGTTGATGTCCGCGTTATCTGCGCCACGCAGAAAAATCTGGTGGAGCTGGTGCAAAAAGGACTGTTCCGCGAAGATCTCTATTATCGACTTAACGTTCTGACGCTTAATTTGCCGCCGTTGCGCGATTGTCCGCAGGATATTATGCCGTTGACCGAACTGTTCGTGGCGCGTTTTGCCGACGAACAGGGCGTTCCGCGACCGAAACTGTCTGCCGATCTGAGTACGGTCCTCACTCGTTACGGCTGGCCGGGTAACGTTCGCCAGCTTAAAAATGCGATTTACCGGGCGCTGACGCAGCTGGAAGGGTATGAGCTGCGTCCGCAGGATATCCTGCTGCCTGACTACGATGCCGCGACGGTGGCAGTCGGCGAGGATGCGATGGAAGGTTCTCTGGATGACATTACCAGTCGTTTCGAACGTTCTGTCCTGACCCAGCTTTATCGTAGCTATCCGAGTACGCGTAAACTGGCGAAACGGTTGGGGGTATCGCACACCGCGATTGCCAATAAGCTGCGTGAATATGGTCTGAGCCAGAAGAAGGGTGAAGAGTAGAAAAAAAGAAGGCCTCCGGATAGAGGCCTTCTTGTGACAAAAGAGCACCGCCTGTAGCACTGACAAACGTAGCGCCAGCAGGCGCTGGCTTATGCCTTCAGGACATTAAGCGCGGCGTCGTAATCCGGCTCGTGGGTGATTTCATCCACCAACTGGCTGAAAATAACGTTGTCGTTTTCGTCAAGCACGATGACTGCGCGCGCCGCCAAACCTTTCAGCGGGCCGTCAACGATTTCGACGCCGTAGTTTTTCAGAAACTCGTTATTACGCAGAGTGGAAAGCGTAATAACGTTGCTCAGGCCTTCCGCGCCGCAAAAACGCGACTGTGCAAAAGGCAGGTCAGCAGAAACGCACAATACGACGGTATTCTCCACTTCTGTGGCCAGTTGATTAAACTTACGAACTGATGCGGCGCATACGCCAGTATCAATGCTTGGGAAAATATTCAGCACTTTGCGTTTGCCTGCATATTGGCTGAGGGAAACGTCAGACAAATCTTTTGCGACAAGAGTAAAAGCCTGTGCTTTGCTACCAGCCTGCGGAATAACGTTGGCAACGGTGACCGGGTTACCCTGGAAATGTACAGTCTGTGACATAATTATGTTCCTATTTACTTATAGTTAACGTCGAAATCCAGTTTAAGTCATTATTCATTAACACGGCAAATACTATTTGTAGCAAGCCGCGTCCGGCGCTATCAGAGGGGAAGAGATGAGATCTGTTAAGGTATATGAGGAAACCTGGCCGTTGCATACGCCTTTCGTTATTGCGCGTGGTAGCCGAAGCGAAGCGCATGTTGTCGTTGTCGAACTGGAAGAAGAGGACGTAAAAGGCATCGGGGAATGTACGCCATATCCACGTTATGGTGAAAGTGATGCCTCGGTCATGGCGCAAATCATGAGTATTGTGCCTCAGTTGGAAAACGGGCTGACTCGCGAAGCATTGCAGAAACTGTTGCCGGCAGGCGCGGCGCGCAACGCGGTGGATAGCGCCTTATGGGATTTGCAGGCCCGCCAGCGGCAGCAAAGCCTTGCCGGGCTGCTCGGCGTGACGCTGGCCCCGGTTTTTACTACCGCGCAAACGGTAGTGATAGGTACGCCGGAACAGATGGCAGCCAGTGCGGCGGCACTATGGGAAAAAGGGGCGACGTTGCTGAAAATCAAACTCGATGCTCGTCTGATTAGCGAACGTATGGTGGCGATCCGCTCGGCGGTGTCGGAGGCGACGCTCATTGTGGACGCCAATGAATCGTGGCGCCCAGAAGGGCTGGCGGCGCGTTGCCAGTTACTGGCGGATCTGAATGTCGCGATGCTGGAGCAACCGCTGCCCGCGCAGGATGACGCCGCCCTGGAAAATTTTATTCATCCGTTGCCCATCTGTGCAGATGAGAGCTGCCATACTCGCAGTAGTCTGAAAGCCCTGACGGGGCGCTACGATATGATCAACATTAAGCTGGATAAAACCGGCGGTCTGACCGAGGCGCTGGCGCTGGCAACGGAGGCGCGGGAGCAAGGATTCGGCCTGATGCTGGGCTGTATGCTCTGTACATCAAGAGCGATTAGCGCCGCGCTGCCGCTTATGCCGCAGGTGAGCTTCGCCGATCTTGATGGCCCAACATGGCTGGCGGTTGATGTTGAGCCCGCGCTACGCTTTACGACGGGTCAACTCCATCTTTAGGATGCCAGCGGAGCAGATTCGACATCGCCAGCAAGTATTTTTCGCTGGCTTCATCGGCAGAAACAGGGGGAAACTCGGCGGTAATGCAGTGCAGGTTGAGGTCGGCGCACCAGCTGCCAAACGAACCGGGCGTTTCGTAACCTACGCTGGTTACCAGCGGCAACGCAAACGCATCGGCCAGCCACTCGCCTAGCTCGCTGCGACGTGGATCTTCAATGCAGGCTAGCGGATCGTGAAAAGAGACGACCCAGGCGGGTTGGAGTCGATGAATTAACTGGCAAAGCGCCTGGGTTTCCGGTTCTGATCCGGGATGGTCGCCGGTTAGCAGCACGACATCACGCTCTTGCGCGCGGCTATTCCAGCGATAAACTGTCTCACCCGCTTTCCAGTTGGCGGCGGGAAAGTTACGGTTTAGATCAATGCCATTCGCATTTGCCCTTAACCCCAGTTGACAGCCATCAGGATTAACGGCAAGTACGACATGATGACGGCGAAGGGTTGGATTTAAGGTGCGTAACGCACAGGAGAGCGTCACCACGGATGAGGTTTCATCCCCGTGGGTGCCAGCCAGTATCAGACCGCTTTCGCGATCGGCGGCAGGCGCCGGAAACCAGATTAGCGGCGCGCCTAGTAGCGAACGTCCATAATGTTCAGTGCCTGGCGGAAATGCGCCGCGCTCGGCACGGGGGCGGGTGACAGTCATACGCGTTTCCCGAAGCTGAGACCAGTAGGGTAATCATCGTAGTGTTGTGTAAAACCCGCCGATTATCAAATGGTTTCTATTTACCCTCTTGTATGGCGCGATATCAACTTTCTGGCGGAAGATAATTGCATTTCTTTCTGCTGAAACAAATAATTACGTTGTCATTTAACTCATCTTTGAGGAACTTCTATGAGGCATTCTGTTTCAGTAACCTGTTGTGCGCTGTTGGTTAGCAGCTTTTCCCTGGCATATGCTGCGGATGTTCCCGGCGGAACGGTACTGGCAGAGAAACAAGAACTGGTGCGTCATATCAAAGATGAGCCCGCTTCGTTAGATCCAGCGAAAGCCGTTGGGCTGCCTGAAATTCAGGTGATCCGCGATCTGTTTGAAGGGCTGGTTAACCAGAACGAAAAGGGTGAAATTATCCCTGGCGTCGCCAGCCAGTGGAAGAGCAATGATAATCGTATCTGGACGTTTACGTTGCGGGATGATGCGCAATGGGCCGATGGAACGCCGGTGACCGCCCAGGATTTTGTCTATAGCTGGCAACGCCTCGTTGATCCCAAAACGCTTTCCCCCTTCGCCTGGTTTGCCGCTCTGGCTGGCATCACTAATGCGCAAGCCATTATCGACGGTAAAGTCACGCCGGATCAGCTTGGCGTCAGTGCCGTGGACGCGCACACTTTGCGTGTTCAGCTTGACAAGCCGTTGCCCTGGTTTGCCAGTCTGACCGCCAGTTTTGCCTTTTATCCGGTCCAAAAAGCGAATGTCGAAAGCGGCAAAGACTGGATGAAGCCGGGAAAACTGATTGGCAATGGCGCGTATGTGCTTAAAGAGCGCGTGGTAAATGAAAAACTGGTGGTCGTGCCTAATACGCATTACTGGGATAACGCGAAAACGGTACTGCAAAAAGTGACATTTTTACCCATTAACCAGGAGTCGGCTGCGACGAAACGTTATCTTGCCGGTGATATTGATATCACCGAATCTTTCCCTAAAAATATGTACCAGAAATTATTGAAGGATATTCCAGGGCAAGTTTATACGCCGCCGCAATTAGGGACTTATTATTATGCGTTTAACACGCAGAAAGGGCCGACGGCGGATTCCCGCGTTCGTCTGGCGCTAAGTATGACCATTGATCGCCGTTTGATGGCGGAAAAAGTCTTAGGTACCGGTGAAAAACCGGCCTGGCATTTTACACCGGATGTCACGGCAGGATTTACGCCCGATCCTTCACCGTTTGAACAAATGAGTCAGGAAGAACTTAACGCCCAGGCGAAAACATTGCTGCGTGCAGCAGGCTACGGATCGCAGAAGCCGCTTAAATTAACTCTGCTTTACAATACCTCAGAAAACCATCAGAAAATCGCGATTGCGGTGGCGTCAATGTGGAAGAAAAATCTGGGGGTGGATGTGAAATTGCAAAACCAGGAGTGGAAAACGTATATCGACAGCCGTAATACCGGTAATTTTGATGTTATTCGCGCCTCTTGGGTGGGTGATTACAACGAACCGTCGACTTTCTTATCCTTATTAACGTCCACGCATACGGGGAATATTTCACGCTTTACTAATCCGACTTATGACAAAATCCTGACGCAAGCGACGATGGAAAATACCGCCGAAGCGCGTAACGCGGATTACAATGCAGCGGAGAAAATTTTAACGGAACAAGCGCCTATAGCGCCTATTTATCAGTATACCAATGGCCGGTTAATTAAACCGTGGGTAAAGGGATACCCCATTACTAACCCGGAAGATGTGGCCTATAGCCGTACGATGTATATCGTGAAGCACTGATGCGTACTGGTTACCTTTTGATGAAAGGTAACCACTGCCAAACTCAGAACTGGCGCGGCTTGCAGCGCCAGTTTCTTCTTCTGACCATCTCCTGCTAAAGTTGAAACTGTACTTTCCTGACAGTATTACTGGCGTATTCAAGGAAAAACGGTTGCACTAAATTACGAATAGTACCATCCATTTCCCCTAAAATGGCGGTAGCTTAGAGCAGAGATACCGTTATTTATTCGGCAGGTTGTCGTACACATCCAGTGCGCGTGCTGTGTAGGTGAGGGCTGCCCCAGTGTTCATTTTTATAGCCACGGACAATGCTTCAGAAATCTCTTCCCGGGTTGCGCCATGTTTCACGGCCGCATCGACGTGCACTGCCAGACAACCATCGCAACGGGTAGTAACCGCCACGGCCAGCGCAATCAATTCCTGTGTTTTGGGATCCAGATGCCCATTTTCTAAAGTCCCCTTGTCCATTTGCTGAAAGCCTTTCATGAACTCCGGCTGCAATGTGGCAAATTTACCAATGGCAGCCAGCAGGCCACTACGATACTCATTCCAGTTTGAAAGCATATCTGTTCCTGTTTTATATTAGAGGATTGTGTATTCAGATCACATAATAAATGCGAATATCTGGTGCCTGGTTCAGAAAAGGCTTCAATTCTTCCACAACGTCTTTTGTAAATAATTCACTGGTAAGATACGCCTGCGCTTGAGCAGTAGTTTCAAAGCCATGTAAAACTTGCACGTCTTCATCCCGAATAAGCAATTCTTTTGAGGTCGCTCCGGCAATGGTATTTAAAAATGGCGCTTTATATTTTTGATAAACATTTGCTGCGGCAGGGCGGTTGTGGTTGCTGATATTCAGGGTGATTTGTAAGTAAGCCATAGTATTCTCCTTCAAAAGGGACCGAGATAAGCAGAGTATTCACAGTCATTGACGAATGACAGTAGGGAAATTATCAACATGACCGTCTGATCTAACAAATCACATATTCTTGTGTGGCGGAGAAGATTTTCTATGTTGTGTATTGTCCTGACGAGGACTTAATTCACCTGGGTGAGTCTGGAATATGGAGGCCTCATTAGAATATTTGTTTTGAATAAAGCCCCCTGTATAGGCAATATTAGCGGTGGAGAGGTAGGTTTTTAGTATTGATTGATAACATGGTTTGCCACTTTGCCAGTGTTAAACTCGCCAGTTTTCCCAAAGCCAGATAAAAAGGATGTCCGGCATTCTCAATGAACACCCCGAGGAAACGGGATGACCATGGGAACAGATGCCATGCCAGTAACTGTTCACATTCGCTGTGTCGACTCTGCTCTGCAAGCCAGGCTGCCATCAGTAATAAAGAACCAAAGTGATCTTCTGGCTCATTTTGTTGCATCTCGAACTGAATACTGTTCTCCCGCATCCACTGGCGCAGCGCCAGTGTGGATTCACCAAATAAAACGTTCTCACGATCCAGCCAGACGGAGCCCCATGGCGGTGACGGTAAGGCATAAGGCCCGATAAATAAACGCTGAAAGGACTCAGTAAGAGAGTCATCGCCGCCATCTTTAAACATTCTTGCCAGTTGAGGCAACTCCTCCGACGGCAGCGGCCATTGTGTTTGCCATTCATCAGATGTGAATGCTGAAACCAGCGGAGAGGCTTCAGCACTCTCTGGCGCAAAGTAAAAGAGGGCGCCCAGTACGCGTGCCGTCATGGAAAAATTGTCACATTGTGTGAAATCAGTCATAAAACCATTCCGTAAAGTGCGGGTTCCCCCGCACTAATTTGTTAACCTGCCACTGTCATACCGACAGTCATATGTAGCCCATAAAACAGGCCGCGGCCTAAAATTTCGCCGCCAAGCACCAGGATAAGACCCAGTAGTAACCCAACAATATGTGGCTCTTTGCGACGTACCAATGGGCAGATCCAGCAGCCCAGGCCGATGACAAGAAGTGCCACACGGCAGACCTGCAATACAGCATAATCCGGTATCAGACTGCTGGCCTGCTGTACTGAGCTATGAATGCTGGCCAGAGCCATACCCTGTAACGCGATGACAGCAATACAGACCAATAGAGCAAGTAAGCTGATGCTGGAAAATATCGTGCTGTTAAAGGGGACTCTGGATGCCTGGAACAGGAGTGCGGCAAACAGTGGGCCGCCGAGGAATGCAGACAGGAAAAAGGCGAGAGTCGTATACCCAGTATACCAGGTGGGGACGGTTTCAATCTGATAAACGCGGGTCATCGCCAGGATGAAGATGATACCGAGCACCATACTGATCAGCAGCCAGAGTTTACCAAGCGTTTCTGGCATTTTCCCCAGAACGGCCACCAGCCACCAGAAACCGCCGACAGCGAAAAAGATCGACCCTGCGGCAATTTCATTACTTAATCCGGACGCGCCGACGCGGTTGAGCGAGTTGAACGCCCGCATGGGTGAACCCAGATGCATGATTGACGCCAGAAAGCCCAGCCCCATCACCACCCAAAGAAAAAACATACCGCGTACAATACGCTGCCTGGCGGGCAGATCGTTTTTTTCCGCCAGCCAACCAAGTCCGCTGACAACCAGCGCACCCGCGACACACTGTCCCAGTACCGTAAACAGTACCAGCGGCCATTCATGCCATCCATTTCCCATTTTACACCTCCTTCGGATTGGCCAGATAGCCAGTGGTATCGCCGCACGGACGTGCATTGGCATTAGGTTTAATCACTATGCTCGGTTTGGTGAAGTGCGCACCCGGCAATGGCGCTACCGCCGCCAGCTCGCCGTGTTTCTTACGCAGCTCGTTAATCGGCCCGAAGTCCAGCGCGCGCAGCGGGCAGGATTCGACGCAAATCGGCTTCTTGCCTTCCGCCACCCGGTCGTGGCAGCCGTCGCACTTGGTCATATGACCTTTGGCGGCGTTGTACTGCGGCGCGCCGTACGGGCAGGCCATGTGGCAGTAGCGGCAGCCGATACAGACCTCTTCGTTCACCACCACAAAACCGTCTTCCCGCTTATGCATCGCTCCGCTCGGACAGACTTTGGTACATGCCGGGTCGGCACAATGGTTGCACGAAATGGAGAGATAATAGGCAAAGACATTCTGATGCCAGACGCCGTTATTCTCCTGCCAGTCACCACCCGCATACTCATAAATGCGGCGGAAGCTGACATCCGGGGTCAAATCTTTGTAGTCTTTGCAGGCCAGTTCGCAGGTTTTACAACCGGTGCAACGGCTGGAATCAATAAAAAATCCATACTGGGTTGTCATCGGTTACTCCTTATACCTTTTCGACCTGAACGAGATTACTGTGCGAAGGATTAGCTTTTGCCAGCGGTGAAGTGCGATGTGTTGTCAGAATGTTAATTGAGCCACCGTGGTCGACTTTGTCACCAAACATATCGGCATTCAGCCACATTCCCTCGCCCATAGCAGTAACGCCAGGCATGATACGAGGTGTGACTTTTGCGGGAATCAACGTCTGGCCATACTGATTAAATACCCGAACGGTGTCTCCGTTTTTGATTCCGCGATCCCGGGCATCAATAGGGTTTATCCAAATCTCCTGTCGGCAGGCCTGTTTCAGAACATCAATATTGCCGTAGCTGGAATGCACGCGGCCTTTAAAGTGGAACCCGGTCATTTGCAATGGATACTCGCGACGAGCTGGATCTTCCCAGCCATTAAAGCCTGGAGTGTAAATGGGTAAAGGATCGATGACTTCATCAGGCTTCAGTTCCCATGTTTTTGCGATATTGGCCAGTCGTTCAGAATAGATTTCTATTTTTCCCGATGGTGTTTTAAGGGGATTGGAGATAGGGTCTTTGCGAAAATCCTTATATGCGACAACATGCTCATCCGGACATTTAAGTTTATAAATACCTGCAGTTTTCATCTCTTCATAATCCGGCATATCGGGATGACGTTCTTTCGTTTTGGCGCAAAGATATTGAACCCATTCATGTTGTGTACGGCCTTCGGTAAAAGTCTGGTAAACATCAGGTCCAAGGCGTTTTGCTATTTCACTCATTGTCCAGTAAATAGGCTTGCGTTCAAATTTTGGCGATGTTGATGGTTGTCCCAGAATAACATATGCCATATTCCCGGCCTCTTCATGCGGGATAAGATCTTCCTGCTCAGTAGGCATCAGGTCAGGGAGTAAAATATCGCTATATTTTGCTGAGGCAGTCATGAAATGGTCAATGCAGACAATCATTTCGCACTTATTTTCATCCTGCAAAATATCATGTGTGCGACTAATATTGCTGTTCTGATTTATCAGCGTGTTGCTGGCGTAGCACCACATGAATTTTATTGGCACATCCAGTTTGTCTTTACCTCGTACGCCATCACGAGTAGAGGTCATTTCAGTTCCGCGCTCAATAGCTTCGGTCCAGGTAAAGGAGGATATTTCAGTTTTAACAGGATTTTTTAGAGGGGAAAACATTTCAACACCGAGATCAAAGGTGCCTTCTCGATCGCCAGAGTTGCCGCCAGAAATACCGACATTGCCGGTCAAAATGGCGAGCATTGCAATGGCTCTTGACGTTTGTTCTCCGTTTGATTGACGCTGTGGCCCCCATCCCTGGCAAATATAGGCTGGTTTCGCCTGGCCGATCTCACGCGCCAGCTTAATAATTTTGTCTGTCGGAATACCTGTGATTTGAGCTGCCCACTCAGGTGTTTTTGCTATACCATCCGGACCGTCGCCGAGTATATAAGCTTTATAATGACCATTTTTTGGTGCGCTTGCTGGTAACGTAACCTCGTCATAGCCTACACAATATTTATCAAGAAAGGGTTTATCTACCATATCTTCGGTGATGAGAACCCAGGCAAGTGCTGCAGCTAAGGCGGCGTCCGTTCCAGGACGAATAGGTAACCATTCATCTTCTCGTCCGGCTGCGGTATCGTTGTAGCGAGGATCGATAACGATCATCCGCGCATTGGAGCGTTCGCGCGCTTGTTCAACATAATAGGTAACACCACCGCCGCTCATACGTGTTTCGGCTGGATTGTTTCCGAACATTACAACCAATTTAGTATTAGCGATATCATCCGGGCTGTTTCCGCTTCTGCCACCATAGAGATAATTCATGCCCGCTGTGATTTGTGCAGTACTATAGGTACCGTAACGACCTAAAAAGCCACCGCAGGAATTCATCAGGCGGAAGGGCATTGATGATTTAGTAATATTTCCGCCAGCGACACCTGTGGCGTAAATAACATGTACTGCTTCATTGCCATAGTTTGCAATAATTCGTTTCAGATTATCCGCGATAGTATCCAGTGCTTCATCCCAGGATATCCGCTCAAATTTACCTTCACCACGCTTACCAACGCGTTTCATGGGATATTTCAATCGATCAGGATGATTCATACGACGACGAATGGAGCGTCCACGAAGGCAGGCCCGGACCTGATGGTTTCCGTACTCATCGTTGCCTGTGGTATCAGATTCTACCCAATAAACAGAATCATCTTTTACATGCAATCGAAGCAGGCAGCGACTTCCACAGTTTACTGTGCAGGAACTCCAGACGGCCTTATCTTCGACGATAGCGGTTTTGTTCGCGGCTTGACTTGTGAAACTGAATGGTAATGATAATCCTCCCACTGCGGCCATTAGTCCTGTTGTTGCCCCAGCCTGAATTAGCTTTCTCCGGGAGACAGGAACTTCGATTAACCGTTCTTCCTCGCAACGATCCATTACGTTCACCTGTTATTATGACATTGTTTAAAAAGCATACAAAAATAGCCAGTGTTAAAATATGAATATTCATTTTTGTGTAATAATGAATGATATTAATTAACATTAGGCTGGCTTTTATATAATATATATGAGTTAAGGGCGAAGAAAGTTTGAGCTATTTACCTGACGGGTAAAATTCAAATTTTTCTCTATTCGGAAACGAACCCTTTACTTCATTGTGGGTATTATCGAAGTGGATAATGGCACGGGCAAGGGAGATAAACTTTAGTTGCAGTAAAGATTTTCTATCTTAATTGTATGAAAAATAGCCTTTGATGGCTTTAGTCACTAAAATTAAAAGGATGACCTCCTGAAATTCAGGAGGTTGGGCTATTTTTAATCAAAATATCATTAATTAACCAGTCATGAAAAACTTTTACTTCAGGACGCATCACTGCTTTTTGTGGTGTAACAATGTAATAGGACCATGTTAGCGGCCAGCGTATATTTGGATGAAGTTGTATCAGTTGTCCTGTGGCAATTAACTGTTCAACCAGCGCACGGCGGACAATTGCCACACCCTAGCCGCTAAGCGTAGCCATAATAACCGCTGAGGTAGAGTTAATATGCAATCCTGTATAACGCGTAGCTGGAGCTTGCGTTGCGGCTAAGACTTCTTCCCATGAAGGAAAATTTGCACCAGGGTGCAGGGTATCATCATGGATGAGTTTTTGTTCTGCCAGCCATTCGCCGCACGTAATTTTCTCAGGCGGTACAATGCGTGGGCTGCATACCAGAACAGCTTCCTCATCCATTAACCATGTCTTATTTACCCCCGACCAGTCTCCTTTGCCACAACGAACACCAATATCTGCCTCTCCGTGAGCCACATCCATGAGTTTTTCCGTCACATTCAGGCGTAGCTCGATATTTTGATGCGTTTCGGAAAAACGATTTAATTTTTCCATTAACCAGTTCATCACCAGAACTTGTGAGGCCGTGAGAATGACGACGGATCGAGCCTGACGACCGCGCAGTTTATTAAGTCCTGACTCAAGGCTATCGAGCCCTTGAGTGATCTCTTTTAGCGCATCCTGAGCTTCAGTCACGAGCGTGAGCCTTTCTTTACCAGAACGTGTACGGTGTAAAAGGGGGTGGCCTACCCAGTCTTCAAGTGCCCGAACCAGTTGTCCTACGGCTGCCGGGGTGACGCCTAGCTCTTTGGCTGCACCTGTGAAGCTACCATGACGCGCAGTTGCTTCAAAAGCGTGCAGCCATTTCAAGCGATTAAGCGAACGCATTTTATTCTCCATCTCATACAATGGAACTAGTATACGTGATCGAGATAGATTTTCTTCCTCAATTTTCAATGTAAATACTCATGCGGAACCGGATAAACGTTGTTTTGCTTATCTTGAATAAGATAATAAGCTGATGATTTATTTCTTTGTTTATGATGATTTTTTCTGGCATCAGTGATGCCGATACAAAAATCTCTTTAGCGTGTTTTTTTTGCTCCGTCAAGGAATTTATTCTATTTGATGTTGAAATATTTTTTCATTGGTGTTCATTCATTAACAGTGACAGTATATTTAATGTAATAATTTTATATTTTAGGCGATATTATGGAATGGACTTCACTGAATATAGCGCACCATATCACCGCTCCGAATCCGTTAGCCATACGGAAAGAATTTATACCTGCAGCTCATTGTTTTCCTGAGCATAAGCATAAATGGCATCAGGTCGTTTATGCAACAGCAGGTGATTTAATGGTTAAAACAATTGAACAATCATTTTTGATTTCGCCGAAATTACAGGCTGTCTGGTTGCCTGCGGGAACTCAACATCAGGTCGGCTCATCACAAGGGGCTTATTTTAATAGCTTATGGATAGCTAACGATGCTCATAATCAATTTGACATGTCGGAACCTACCATTTTTGATGTTTCCCCATTCCTTAAGGCGCTTATCTTAGAAATATCAGACAGAAGAATAAATGATGAAGTTTATATAGAGAAACTAATACAGTTAATTTTATACCATCTGGGAAATGTTCGTAGCGCTCAATTTATTTTACCCTGGCCTCAAAATCGATCATTGGTAAAAATATGTGAATCATTATGCGAAAACCCGTCGGATACACGATCACAGGAAGAATGGTGCCATGAACTGGGAATGTCGGGGCGTACATTATCAAGACGTTTTACTATCGAAACAGGAATGAGTTTACGTTCCTGGAAAAAACGCCTGCGATTAATGAAAGCTATTGAGTTACTCGACTGTGGTAAAGGAGTAACAGAAATAGCTATAGACTTAGGATATAGCTCGAGTTCTGCATTTGTTTATGCATTTCATCTTACTATGGGACATGCTCCTCTGGATTATATGAAGAGAAGGTATTAGTTTTATTTTATAAATGTGACTTACCTCACTCACTGAATAAGTATGTTAATTTTTATATTTTTCGCTGTAACATAAATGGCGGCTACTCTACATCATTTGTCTTTTTTTAGAAATGACAAACTAGCTATCAGGCGTATAGAATTTTTCGGTACCAAATAATATATAAATGAAAGAACTTAGTAATAACAAAAGTCAGGGCGATAAATTCGGCCAGATGAAAAAATTTATCTAAAGGAGTTTTTAGAGTGAAGATTACGAAGATAGAAACACTTGAAATTGATCTGTCCGGGCAAAATGGACTTGATTTGTGGCGACCAATTTACGTGCGAATACATACCGATGAAGGAATCTCTGGTATGGGGGAAGCGAGCCTTGCTTATGGTACGGCATCAGAGGCTATTGCTCCGATGATTCGTATACTTGCTGAACGTTTTCTTCTGGGACAGGACCCTAATGATACTGAAACGCTATGGGAAATCATGCGACAGCGTTCATTTTGGGCCTTAGGGGGAGGCCCCGTGATATTTGGGGCTATGAGCGCTTTGGATGCAGCACTTTGGGATATAAAAGGCAGAGCCGCAGGCTTATCGGTTCATCGCCTGCTGGGAGCAAAAACACCAGCACCTTTGCGTTGCTATGCGAGCCAGCTTCATTTTGGTTGGATCGATGAATCATTGATGCTTAACGATCCTGCTGAATTTCGAGAAACAGCACAAATTGCGCGAGCTGAAGGCTATGATTGCGTGAAGCTTTGTCCTGTTTATGTTGATGCTAATGGGGAACGTATTCGTAAACGGGGAGTGTTTACTCCAGCCGAACGCAAACTGGCGCGTTCTCGTATGGAGGCGGTCCGTGAAGGAATTGGTGAGGAGTGTGACATCATTATCGAATGGAATTCACTTACTTCAACCTCCGGAGCGTTACAGCTAGCCGATTACTTTTCTGATTTAAATATTTTGTTCATGGAAGAACCTACCCACTACAATAGTCCAGAGGCGCAAATAAAAGTCTCCAGGGAGTCATCCATTCCTGTTGCAACAGGGGAGCGATTATATACCCGATGGGGATTCCTGCCGTATCTACAACAAGGTGCCATCGACATGATTCAACCTGATATTGGCCTGGTTGGTGGTATCACAGAAGGTATGAAGATTGCTCATTTGGCACATGCTTTTGACGTCGGGGTTCAGGCGCATAATTGTGGTTCGCCACTTGCTATCGCGATGGCATTACAATTTGAAGCAGCTATTCCAAATTTTGAGATCCATGAGCACCACTCTTTTAATCTTAAATCTTGTAACCGGGAGTTGTTTGAAGAAGATTTACAGCCAGTAAATGGAAAAATTGCTGTTCCTGTAACACCCGGTTTTGGTATGACACTTAGAAAAGATGCTGAAAAACGGATGAATATAGTAACTATCTGTGAAAAATAATTATTGGTGAAATGAATTCTACTAACTAAATAGTATGGGGGAAATAGTTCTGACAGCAGAATCTTTTCTTCCCATATGATCTAAGATCTAATATAAAGCTTTGCCTACTGAACATCTGTCATGGAGTTTATCAATAAATGAAACAAGAAATGGCATTAGACAATGTTAAGGAAAATGTTGGAAAAAATAAAATCCCATTTACTTCTTATGATGTCGGTTGGGTAATAATGTGTATCGGCATGGCAATTGGCTCCGGAATTGTATTTATGCCATTGCAAATGAGTGTTAAAGGTTTTTGGGCAACTGCGATTGCATTACTTATTACATATCCTATAGTTTATCTATTAACAAAATTGTATATTACCTCTCTTTCAGAAACGAAACAGACAGATTATGCGGGGACTATAACGCAATATTTAGGGAGAAACTGGGGGGCTTTTTTGAGCTTCCTATATTTTTTTACAATATTGAAGGGGATGCTGGGTTATGCGGCTACTATAACTAATGATACTTCCAGTTATTTGCAGCGTTTTGGTGTTACTCAACATTCACTATCCGATACGTTATGGTTTCCTCTGGTATTGTTGGTAGCAATGGTTCTGGTTGCCTCCCGTGGGGAACGTTTGCTCTTTAAAATTTCCGGGCCATTTATTGTATTTAAACTCATGATTATAATTGTGTTAGGTGCATTGATGGTCCCTTATTGGAACATGAATAATGTCAGCATGGCAAGCCCTGACAGTTTAATTGATTTAATGAGAGATGTTTTGGTTTCTCTCCCTTTTGCATTATTTTCGATTGTATTTATTCAGGTTCTTAATCCAATGAATATTGCATTCAGGAAAATTGAATCAGACCCTAAAGTCGCAACATTTCGCGCTCTCAGGGCAAGTCGGATAGCATATATTATCCTTGTTGTGTCTGTTCTTTTTTTTGCGTTTTCATTTATGTTTTCAACCACCCCGGAACAAGCAAAGATGGGGATTTCTCAAAATACATCAGCGCTGGCGCTGATGGCAAAGATTATCCCTGAAAACACTGGCGGATTTATACCAGTACTTTCGGTTTTACTAAGCATTTCTGCTATTTTAACTTCTTTTTTTGGTATTTATCTCGGTTTTTACGATGCATTATCAGGAATTATTATTAATATTGCAGACCGCTTCATTGTACGTGGTAAGAAATTTAATAATTTTCTCCCTTATTTGGTTACACTTACTGCGATCGTGCTTCTTTGGGGATGGGTTGTTGCCGATGTGTCTACAATGGCATTACTCCAATGGACTGTGGGAACCTTTGGATTAGTTTCTTGCCTTATTCCGTGCTATCTGATCTGGCGAGTGCCATCTTTACAAAAATATAAATCCCCTGCGGTAATTTTCGTATCACTAATGGGCTTTATGCTGGTGGTATCGCCATTATTTAAACTCCTTGAAAAATAAAGGTTTTACAAGTCATTAAACGGTATAACATCTAAGAGAGAATCTGGCTCTTAGATGTTGCTAATTGCGAGATAGATTTTCTTTAGCGGCCAGCAAAATCTTCTGATTCGTCAGTCCTCGTCGTTGAAGCCATCATTAGTTCACATAAAAGCAGTAATCAATTATTTAAGAGGTTAACGATGAGCGCATTATTTACAGGTAAAAAATTGTTAGTAGTAGGTGGTACCAGCGGTATGGGTTTCGAAACAGCGAAACGGGTATTGAAAAACGGTGGTAGCGTGGTGCTGATTGGCAATCGCCAGGACAAAGCAGAGCAAGCCCGTCAGGCTCTGGCGACAGAAGGTCAGGTTGCCATTATTGTTGCCGATTTGATGACAGAAGAAGGAATGAAACATGTGCTGGATACCATCAATGCGGAGCATAAAGACGTTAGCTTGCTGGTGAATGCGGCTGGCGTGTTCTTCCCAAAACCGTTTACCGAGCACGAACCTTCCGATTACGACATGTATATGAGCATTAACCGTGCCACTTTCTTCATTACCCGTGATGTTGTGCGCAATATGGTTAAGGCAGGTATTAAGGGATCTATCGTCAATATTGGCTCTATGTGGGCACGGCAAGCTATAGGCGCTACACCGTCTTCAGCTTACTCCATGGCAAAAGCGGGTCTTCATGCATTGACTAAAAATCTGGCGATTGAGTTGGGCAGTAACGGGATTCGTGTGAACGCAGTTTCTCCTGCGGTCGTACATACACCGATTTACGAAGGTTTTATCCCTAAAGACGATGTGAAGGATGTAATGAACAGCTTTGATAGCTTCCATCCGATTGGTCGTGTGGGGACACCGGTTGATATAGCTGAAACGGTAGCATTCCTGCTGTCTGACAAGACAGGCTGGGTTAGTGGCGCGATTTGGGATATCGACGGTGGTGTGATGGCTGGTCGTAACGCCTGATAACAAGGCCGCACGCGGACAACCGTGTGTGGTTATTAGGGAGCAGATTCAATCCTGTTCACATTATGTCATTGATGCGGATGAACCAGAAGTGTTGGGCGGAGGAAGCATGATAAATTTATTCACATGTTGCCAATCATACGCAGAAAATAACACTAACAAGATTAAGTACGTTATTCGTGTCTGTGGAAATATCCATTAGTTTGAAGAGAGCCATTACTGGGTTATTAATGCCTCACTAAATAGATGGTTTGTGACACAAAACATAACATTGAAGGCGATTTAATTCCGAGCTGGGGCAAAGACGCACTTTACAGGCTAAAAGCAGGAAAGGAACGCTATCAAATTGTACTCGCCATGAATCAGGATAATTTAACTAATGACATTGGAACACACGCTGCCAGTAGCTGCGCAGAATAATAATATCATTCGCTTATCTTTAGCTCAGGCGCTTGCCGGGGCTAACTCTGTAGTCTTCTACGCCACCGGTGCCATTGTTGGTAATGCCATAGCTCCCAGTGGTGCTCTGTCCACACTCCCCATCACTATATTTGTCCTGGGCATGGCCGCCTGCATTCTTCCTTTTGGCGCACTGGCGAAAAAAAAGGGACGTAAAGCCGCATTTATGGTCGGGACGGGGGCCGGAGTGATTACTGGCTTGATTGCTGCCCTTGCGGTTTTTATTGGTTCATTTTTGCTATTTTGTCTTGCCGCTTTCCTGGGAGGGGCTTACGCTGCAGTGGCACTTAGTTTTCGCTTTGCTGCAACGGATGGAGTGACATCCGAAAGGCGAGCGCGTGCATTATCCCTGGTAATGGGGGGCGGTGTGGTAGCTGGTGTCATTGGGCCAATGCTGGTGACGGGAACAATGAATCTTCTGCCACCACACACATTTGTTATTACCTTTATAGCTCAGGCTCTGGTAGCAACCATTTCAGCCTTCATTCTTAAGGGCGTAATTCCTGCCGAGCCAGCCGTGGCAGCCAAATCAGGAGGGCGTTCTCTGAAGGAAATTGTTCGGCAGCCGGGTTTCCTGAAGACCGTGTTTAGCGGCGCGGTTGCGTATATGGTGATGAATTTCCTGATGACCGCCGCTCCCCTTTCAATGCATATGCATGGAATTTCTCAACAAGCCTCCAATCTGGGTATTCAATGGCACGTTATTGCTATGTATGGGCCTGGATTCTTCACCGGTAGGTTAATTAACCGTTTCGGCGCGCTGCGGATTTCCGCAACTGGATTGCTTATTACGGCAGGTTCTGTTCTTGCCGGGCTCAGCGGAACAGATATCTTCCACTACTGGCTCTCTTTGATATTACTGGGAGTTGGCTGGAATTTTGGCTTTACCGGCGCTTCAGCGAAGATCATTGATTATCATCGCCCCGAAGAGAAGACTCAGGTGCAGTCCCTGAATGATTTTGTGGTATTTGGCGTAATGATTGTCGGGTCGTTTTCATCCGGTGCGTTGCTGAATCTTTATGGCTGGAATGCCGTATTATGGGGGTCACTTATCCCTGTTGGCATTGCATTTCTGTGTATCTTAAAAAGGAGTCACAAGACAGTTGTCGTAAAGCATGAGTAATATTTACCTCAGTGTCAGGAAGGTAACCGGTGTAAGTTATGGCAAAATAAGAGGAACGACACCCGCAATCGCAATTCAAGCTGTGGCTTTTTAGTGTTTATCTCTGGGGTGATGAGAACAAGAGAGCACTTTAGTATCATTCTTTCCTTTATTCTTGAGGACGCATTCAGTTTTGGGCCGGAACCGGAAGCTATTCGTGACGCTATCTCTATGGATTAAAGCGTTTTGTTAAAAGCATCGTTAGATCACAAAACGGAAAACTATTTTCCCTACGGTAAAAATGTCGGCATCAGTTTTTGCAGATAAGAAAAAAGCATTATCAGACATGGTGTTACAGCAGGAGCACATAACCAGGCACTGATGCGTACTGGTTTCTTGTTAACTCAAGGTAGCCACGCCCGCCGCCTGATGCTGGCAGAAGGCATGGGGATTAAGCGAGCGCCTGATGCCGACGTTCTCATTGCTGTGTTTTCAGCCAGGCGGCAATATCCTGTGTCGGCAGATGATGTTGTACATTCCAGGTGTCACTCATCGGCCACCACATACCGTCACCACGCGCGAAGGCGACGCGATAGCGCAGCATTGGGTCATGCGGATGTAAACGGAGCTGCTCCTGTAAGTCAGGTAGCGTCAATACGCCTCGGGTAAAAGTTTGCTGCGTCACGCGTTCGACCGTTTCCGCCAGTTTTGCATAAGAGGTCGTTTCCCCCGCGACAAAGACGACTTCGTTAGTGATACGCGGCTGATGCAGATAAATTTCAGTGGTCAGGCGACCAATATCCGCAGGCGACGTGACGGTGACCTGCCTTTCCCATCCGCCGAGAGCATTGATGGTTTTTTTGGCTAAGTTGACCACATCAAAGGCCGGTTCGAAGAGAAAAGAGGTAAATATACCGGTTGAAACAATCACCCACTCTGTGACGTTTTGCTCGCGCAAAAGCGTCCTGACGTCATACTGTTCGTCCCACACCGGCTGGCCGCTGCCTTTGCCGACCACATCGTAATTCACGCCAAACTGCCAGGGGAAATAGCGCTTAACGCCCGCCTCCAGTACCGCGCGGGTGATTTTTATCTGGGTACCAGCACCGGCGACAAACCCCATACAATTGATGATCGTATCAAAACCGTGGAATTGATCTTTTAACGCTGCAACCGAACTGCCTGCGATGTCGACCGGGATAAACCGCGCACCGGCATCCGCCAGTTGTTGATGAATGCTGGAACGTCGTTTGCTCTGTTTATCCCTGGATCGCCCTGACACAATAACGCAAACGGAACCATTACGCTGTGTGACCGCCGGAACCAACGACGCCAGCACTGACGCCCCCAGTTGTCCCGCGCCCAGCACCAATACTTTTTCACCCACCTGATTATTGGATTGTTTCATTTGCCCCTCTCTGTGTTGATTCACCTGTAGATAGAGATTACGTCAGGGATCTGCGTTCGATAAGACGCCGAAGACGGGTTAGACTGTTCTGATAAATGGGATAATTGGGGGGGGAAATGGACAAGCTGGAAGCGATGCAGGTCTATGTTTGCGTAGTGGATACCCATAGTTTTATCAGAGCCGCCGAAGTGCTGGGCGTGCCGCGCTCAACGGTATCGCGGGTGGTTAAAGAACTGGAATCCTGGCTTAAGATTCAGCTTTTGCAACGTACAACCCGCAAACTTAGCGTGACCGCAGAGGGGCGGCGTTACTACGAAGAGTGCAAAAGAGTGCTGGCAGATATCGCGGCCATGGAGTCGTCATTTCCCGGCCGGGCGGCACAACCCAAAGGGCGTTTTAAAGTGGGGATGCCGCAATCTCTCGCCCGGCATTGCATTATTCCTACGCTCCCGGCCTTTTTGCGCCAGTATCCGGAGCTGGAGCTGATACTTTGTTCCAGCGATAGCGTGGAGGATATTATCCTTCAAGGGTATGACTGCGTGATTCGGGCCGGCAGAATCGATGATTCCACCACGCTGGTTGCCCGTCCACTTGCCAGCTTTAACTGGGTGATAGCAGCATCGCCCACTTACATTGAGCGTTACAGTAGCCCTGAAAATTTAGATGATCTGCAAAAACACCATGCGGTCGGCTACCTGAACCACCGTAAAGGGCGTACCACCGACTGGTTTTTTACGCGTGAGGGGGAGGATTACGCGATGCGGATGCAGGAGACGCTGGTTGTCGATGATACGGACGCTTATATTCAGGCCGGAATACAGGGGCTGGGGTTAATTCGCGTCGCCAGCTATCTGGTTGCGCCGTATCTGCGCAGCGGGGCGCTGGTGACCTGCATGGACAACCATTCTTATGATTTGCCGCTTGCGCTGGTCTATCCGCAAAACAGGTTTCTGCCGCCTGCGGTACGCGCTTTTTATGACTGGTGCAAAAAGGCGCTGAGCCAGCCGGAGCCTCTTTGCTAAAAAATATTATTCCGGATATCGCATTGCCTGTTCAGAAAACTTTTTCACAGACGGTCAAAATGACGGTACTGGTTTTGACACATAAGAAAAAGGCATTATCAAACAGGGGGCTACACGGCGAGGATATAGCAAGCACAGAACGTTTGGATGCAATAAAAAATCTGTACAACTGTTATTAATGAACTTTTTGTATAAATATAATCGGATTTAACAATACTCATTGTACCTGTATTTTGCTCTTATCATGGCGTCTTTACGACGAAAGGGTGCTTTAGCGTGGAATATTCAATATTAAGTAACAACCTTAAAATGCCTATGGTGGGTTTTGGTGTTTTTAAGGTAACCGACAAAGAAGAATGTCAGCAGTCAGTGTTAAGCGCTATTCGCAGCGGTTATCGTCTTATCGATACCGCTGCGGTATACGGCAATGAAGATGCCGTTGGTGACGCTGTTCGTGAAGCCATCGCGACAGGTCTGTGTACCCGTGAGGAGTTATTTATTACTTCTAAACTGTGGGTGCAAGATATGGCTAACTACGATCTGGCCAAAGCAGGTATTGAAGCGTCGCTGAAAAAATCCGGGTTAGATTATTTTGATCTCTATTTATTGCATCAGGCAATGGGCGATTATTTTAGCGCGTGGCGCGCGCTGGAAGACGCTTATGAAGCCGGTAAACTAAAAGCCATTGGCGTGTCCAACTTCTATGCGCATGTGTTAGCCAACTTCTGTGAAACCGTCAGAATTACGCCAATGGTAAACCAGGTCGAATTGCATCCATACTTTGCACAACCCGCCGCGCTGGAAACCATGAAGCATTATAACGTTCAGCCTGAAGCGTGGGCGCCGTTAGGCGGCGGGAGACATAAACCGTATGAAAATGTCATGCTTCAAAGGATTGCCGATGCCCATCAAAAAACCATCGCGCAGGTTGTCCTGCGTTGGAACGTGCAGCGTGGCGTCACGGTTATTCCTAAATCCACTCGACAGGAACGCATTGAAGAGAACTTTGCCATCTGGGATTTCTCACTAACGGATAATGAAATGGCTCAAATCAACGCCCTTGATTTAGGCTACGTTGGCGAAGCGGTGAAGCATTTTAATCCTGAATTTGTTCGCGGTTGTCTTGGCGTTAAAATCCACGATTGATCCCGGCGCTTGCGGATGTTTTCTCGCATGAACAGCTTCTAACACGGTTGCCGGAGCGTAGACGGCAACCGTGTGATATTCGCCTGGCCGTCAGGCGCCGAAGGCACCATCGATGGTGTGCATCGCGCCGGTGACGAAAGAGGCTTCCGGGCCGGCAAGCCATGCCACCATTCCAGCCACTTCTTCAGGTCTTCCGTGTCGTTTGATTGCCATGAAACTGTGCATCAGCTCTTTCATGGGGCCATCTTCCGGATTGATGTCGGTATCAATGGGGCCTGGCTGCACCACATTTATCGTAATCCCGCGGGGGCCAAAATCACGGGCCAGGCCGCGCGCCAGCCCTTGCAGGGCTGATTTACTGGCGGCGTACGCGGCCATTCCCGGTACGGGCATCCGATCGCCATTCACGGAACCGATAATAATAATGCGTCCACCTTCCGGCATGTTGCGGGCTGCTTCGACTGACGCATGGTAAGGCGCATGGATATTAATACGGAACAAACGATCTATCGCATCGCTATCTTGTTCCAGCGCATCGCCGAAGAGAGCCACGCCCGCATTGACGACCAGAATATCCAGCGGTCCGTACTCACGCACGAGGCTGATGACGGCATCCCGATCGGCGCTATCCGTCTGGATGGCGATGCTTCCGGTTTCCGCTGCCAGTTTTTCGGCGGCTTCACGCGATCCGGCGTAGCTGAAAACGACCGATGCGCCGTCAGCGCTAAAGCGTCGTACAATAGCCGCGCCGATACCACGACTTCCCCCTAAAACCAGTACAGATTTGTTGCGAAATAGCGTCATCAGGATGTCCTTTATGATATTGTAGTAGCCACTACAATATGCGTAATGAAATCATGCCGTCAAGGAGTTATGTAGTGATGACTACAAAACATAGCCGAACGCCGGGTCGCCCTCGCCAGTTCGATCCGGAGCAAGCCATTGAAACCGCTCAACACTTATTTCATTCGCGCGGCTACGACGCGGTGAGCGTAGCGGATCTGACAAAAGCGTTCGGGATCAATCCTCCCAGTTTCTATGCGGCGTTTGGCAGCAAGCTGGGGCTGTATACTCGCGTATTAAAGCGTTACAGGATGACCGACGCGATTCCGCTCGGGGCGCTTCTGCGTCACGATCACCCGACCGCGAAGTGCCTTATCGATGTGCTGATGGAAGCGGCAAGACGTTACGCTGCCGATCCTGATGCCACTGGGTGTCTGGTTCTGGAGGGCGCACATTGTAACGATAAACCGGCACGAGAGGCCGCCTGCGAGTTTTACATCGCTGCTGAAAACCTGATTCGCACTTATGTCGCCATGCGGTATCCGCAAGAGGCTGACCGGACGACGGACTTTATGGGGACGCTAATGGCGGGGCTTTCCGCCAAGGCGCGAGCGGGGTATGGCCTGGAGCGTCTTCAGGAGAGCGTGCTTCTGGCTGGGGATGTGCTGGAGCGATTACTGCCGGATTAACGCAGCGCATCAAAAAACCTGAGCCAATCAGATACGGGCAAACAGGGAGCAATAGCCCTAATCATCCATCTTGCCGTTGCGGTATTCGGTAAAGTACATCAAAAATAGAGGTGCCAGGGAAACGAGAAATGCAAAAATGTAGTCTTATTACGGTACTTAGCTTATCAGTGTTGATGCTAGCCGGATGTACAACGACCTATACCATGACGACCCGGACGGGAGAGATTATTGAAACGCAGGGTAAGCCGGAGGTTGACACCGCAACCGGAATGACGAAATACGCTGATGTTTATGGTTATCATCGCGTTATTAAAACCAGTGAAATAGTGCAGACGACAGAAGGCGCATCGAAGCTGGACTGGTAATGCGCTAAAGCAGTTGGGAGGCCGTGTCCAGTATGGGTACCGGACTGTTTCTGGGCCTGAATTGAATAGAGCGCCTGTATAGCCGAATTCCGGGTCTCGGCTTGATTTGTGTTGTCAGTTATTTGGTTGTTCCCTGTATAGTGAAGATAAACAGTACTCATGGCTAACGGTCTGTTTTGGATTGCTAACTATCCCGGATTCTGCGCGTTTTATTTAGTCACAACCGTGGTTAAGAATATTTTGGGTCAGACTTACACGCCGGGTATTAAGATAATCCGTCGCATAGAGAGCTTGATCGGCATCATTCGGTTCAAGAAGAAACGGCGTGACTTTAGGTATGAGATCAGCAAACAGGTTATATTGATCCACAGAGGCAAAATGCCGGGTAGCGCTGGCCCAGGGCATTCGCATCAGCTCTGCGTAAGAAGGGGATAGTTGAACAGGTAAATCAAATTCTTTCAGATTAGCTAGCATCTCCTTATTCATATAAAATGTGACCCTGTTTCGCGAAAAGGTGTTAAGCACTGCCTTCAGTCGTTTAACTTTTGCTTCTTTACTCATGCTATTATCAAAAAAACGTGGTGAAAGCATAATAGCAATCGATGCATTTGATGAAATAACATTATGTAGTGGTTTCAGGGCTACAACAATCTGATCGTTTGTGAAGATACGCTGCGTACCAGAGGAAGTAGTATAGTTTCCACCCAGCCAGATCACATAATCTGTTGTTTTGAGGGGAAGCGCTTTTTCCGGTATATTACCCCTGTCAGGTGCCACTGTTTCAATTGCTAGTGAGTCTTGTCCCCAGACATTATTTACTTTAGAACTCAAAAAATTATATTCTGAAATGTTCCTTAGTTTTAGTAGAGTTATCTGCGAGCGGGTAAAAAAGAGATTGAATCTCACTTTGTTCTGCAATTGCCGAAGTAATCTGAGCGTGTTCTGATCGATCAGATGAGTATAAAGACCAACAGTTTTTCCGGAAAGTATTGCTGAGGCATTGTTCGCAAGAAGCATCTCTTTTATAGCTCCTTGCCCAATAATCAGTACGCAACGGTATTTTTCTGGTCTGATTTTATCTATGGGGATATCGGTAAGATTGACCAGGTCAGGAGTGCCATGCCGCCAATTATCATGAATGACTGCGGCTCCGGAGGCGTCTCCTCCGGCTCCCCTGGTGATAATAAGAGGAGGGTGGGTACTGGCATGTGCGATATACGAAAAACAAGCTACCATTGCTAGCGTTGTGTTTCTGATGGTTGTATACATATCGTCTGCCCTGATTTCGAAAATATGAATAATGTCTCCTCTTATAATGTACATCAAAAAGAGAGCATTTTAATTAAACGTTATCTCAACGAGATAAAAGGTTAGCACAGTAAAGTATAGAGAGAATGTAATCATACCAACATTGTAAATGTGGGAGCATGAAGGCCCCGCAAGCCGCCCGGCCAGCATACTCCCATTAATAGTTAAAGTATGGACTTTGCTTTTACCGTAAACTGTAGCCAATATTACCTGATCACTACACCGTACAGTACTGTCAGTAATCTGTCTCCGGTGTCGCGTGCACGCAATTTATTTTTTCAATTCTTTCAAAACGTTAACTATATTAATAGTCACTTATTTTACCAGAATCAATACTGAGAGTTTTATTACCGTTCTGAAAAGAGAAGACTTTTCAGATGAAATGCGTGGATGGTACGAAGTCATTACAGTACAGGGATGTAATAATAAAGATCGACAATGGATTCATTATTCTGTTGCTTTTGGACGGATGCCAAATGGAAGTATTCAATATCTTCTCCTTCTCTCCTGATAAGATTCAGTTTTGGCAATATACACATATATATTGTATTGGAAAATTGTTGATATTGTTCCTTATGACCAACGAAATGGAATTTTGCATATTTACCACATTTTATTACCCTCGACATGGGGATTTTGCCTCCATTGACGGAATTATGTTCCATACCAAAAAAACTGCTTACGGCGATGACCTGGTCTTTGGTATTATCCGGCTTAAAAGACGAGAGACAATACACATTTTCGCCCCACGTTCTGAGCGTCTCATGAATGATTTTCCATTTTATAGGCGACGCTTTTTTAGGAAGGTCATTTGTTGCGATCTGATGAGATGTTTGAAATCCGAAAATTTCTTTTGACGTAAGCTGACAAATTTCGAACTGATAATGCTCATCACAGTCAAGCCAGTAGGGAGGCCGTAGGTTTCTGAGATCCCAGAAATCAGCCTTGCGATAGTTATTGGGATTGACGCCAAATGTTTTTTTGAACTCTCGACTATAGGACTGCACTGAATCAAACCCCATTCTGAACGCGATATCTGTGACCGACTGAGAGGTCAGCTTTAGCAGAGTGGCGCTTCTGCTCAACTTGCGTTGTCTGATATATTTTCCGATAGAGACGCCACACTTTTCTTTAAAAAAATCCTGCAAACTCCTTCGCGAATAACCTGTTATAACAACCAGTTTTTCAATATCAATCCTCTCTTCAAGATTTTTTTCTATTTGCTCTAATACTGAGATTATTATGGCTTTTTTCATCATCATTCCTCTTTATTGAAGCCGAAAATATAAACATTTAAGGTGTTTGACATACTGTGTAATTAAACTGGTGGGTGGTTGTTAGCTTTTCTGGCAAAACAAGAAAGATTTAAATTGCTTGACGTTTCTGAATAAACTTTACACTTGAAGATCGGCTTTTGCCAGTAAAGCTAAGTAATTGGCATGGCGAAGGGCATAATTTCACAGGCGGTTAAAATGATTGAATAACCCTGAATTTTTAGCCCGTGAGATTATAAATCTCGTAATTATTTCTAATGATTTAATAAAAGGGAATTGTTTTGTACTTCAAAAGATCTTTATTAGCGTTAGCGATTTGTGCATCCGTGGTCTCAGTAGAGGCGGTGGCGAATACCAGAGCCAATGATATGGCTTCTTCTGCTACACCTGCTTCTGTTGGTCACCGTCCTGTGGTAACCAAGGATACAAAAAAAATAGAAGTGTCTGGGGAACTGACGACCGGTTCAACCCTCCAGATAGCGGATGTTTTTATTGAGGATGAGGATGGAGATCCCTTATCGCTGGATAAAATGAATAATGCCGACGATATTAAATGGTACCTGGTGGATAATGAGGCTGCCGATCCTTCTGGAACTCCGGAGGCAACCGGGACGGCTTTTACCATTCCTGCTGATGCAGGCGGTAAAAAAATTAAAATCGTTTACCGGATTAAGACGGCAACGGGGACGCCGGATAGTGCATTCTTGCCTGCCACTGTCTTATTAACTTCTGCATCTTCTGGGGTGGGCGGCGACTCCGCCGCAGACGGTACGATTTCTAATAAGCTACGTTCTGTCACTATCAAAGTCGTGAACGAAAACAACAAGCCAACTCCAGAACTCAACGGTACCAATGACGCCAACACTCCAGTGGTAGGCGGCACCCTTGAAGCGGTACTGGAATGTGCCGCCACAGCGGCGGCTGAGTGTGAGGTCAGTAATTATAACTTTACCTGGCAGATGGCGGATGCCGGGACACCAGATAAGTTCACCGATCTGAATAATACCAACGCTGAAAAGCATAAATATATTATTAAGGGAACTGAGCAGAATAAACTGTTCCGTGTCCACGTTACGCCTAAAACGACGAAAGCCACGCCGGAGAATAAACGCGCTATCCGTCGCTGATGGTTATCGCCAAATAAACATCTTATTTAAATACTCCCTCTGCCAGGCAGGGGGATATAGCAGGAGACAATACAGTGGTTTTTTCTAAAAAACCCATTACTAAATATATAACCTGGGCCATTGTTACCAGTCAGATTCCACTGCCGGTCATCGCTGATAGCGATAATGAAATTCAATCGTGGATTGCGGGGACGGCATCGTCTATTTCTCCGCATCTGCAGGAGGGGACGCTGGAGGATTATGCCAAAGGAAAAATAAAGGCGTTACCAGGGCAAGCCGCTAATCATCTGGTGAACGAGGGGATAAAGAGCGCTTTTCCGGAGATTATTTTCCGTGGTGGCGTCAATCTTGAAGATGGCGCGAAATATCGCTCATCAGAGTTCGATATGTTTATTCCCGTCCAGGAAACAACATCGTCTTTACTCTTTGGTCAGCTTGGCTTTCGCGACCACGACAACAGCAGTTTCGATGGCCGCACCTATGTTAACGTTGGTATGGGTTACCGCCAGGAGGTCAATGGATGGCTGCTCGGCGTCAATACGTTTCTGGATGCCGACATCCGTTATTCCCACTTGCGTGGCGGCATTGGCGGGGAAGTCTATAAAGACAGTCTGGCCTTTTCCGGCAACTATTATTTCCCTCTCACCGGCTGGAAAATGTCAGCAGCGCATGAATTACATGATGAGCGTCCGGCATATGGCTTTGATCTGCGAACAAAAGGCACGCTCCCCGATTTTCCCTGGTTCAGTGGAGAGCTGACATATGAACAGTATTACGGGGATAAAGTTGATCTATTGGGTAACGGTACATTAAGCCGGAATCCCCGCGCCGCAGGTGCGGCTCTGGTCTGGAATCCTGTCCCCTTGCTTGAGGTCAGAACAGGATATCGGGACGCCGGTAACGGCGGATCGCAGGCAGAGGGCGGTCTGAGAGTCAACTATTCCTTCGGTACGCCGTTACATGAACAGCTTGATTACCGCAACGTTGGGGCGCCGTCGAATACGACTAATCGGCGTGCCTTTGTCGATCGTAATTACGATATCGTCATGGCGTATCGGGAGCAGGCCAGTAAAATCCGCATTACGGCAATGCCGGTGTCAGGCCTGTCCGGGACGCTAGTGACATTAATGGCGACGGTAGATAGCCGTTACCCGATTGAGAAAGTTGAGTGGTCGGGTGATGCGGAGCTTCTCGCCGGACTTCAGCTTCAGGGGAGTTTGGGCAGCGGCCTTATCCTTCCTCAACTTCCGCTGACGGCGACCGACGGTCAGGAGTATAGCCTTTATTTAACGGTGACTGACAGCCGGGGTACTCGCGTGACCTCCGAGCGTATCCCGGCAAGGGTGACACAGGATGAGACCAGTTTCCGTTCATGGATAAATGTTATCAATGACGATGTTCAGGTTGAGGACGGCAACTTTGTTATCAGTACGCCGCTTCCTGCCGGAGAAGAGGGGAAGGTTATTGAGTGGCACTACGTGCGCGAGCGTTCTGGAGAGGAGTGGGCGTCGCTCAAACCACGTCATATTAAGTATCAATCAGATATGCCGGGTCTGGCATTTAAAGCGCTCGGTGGTACAGAGCGTGACGGCCATTGGGTTGAACGGGTTCTGGTGACCCATATCGGCGATGATGCCCACTCGCTCAAATTACATATTGAAGCAAGCGGGCCAGACGATAAACATCCGGTGAAGGGTACCGTACTACTACAAGCGCAGTCAGACAGTATTGCGCAGAAGGTCACTTCTGTGGAGGTGCTTTTTACGCCGGGTACTGAAGAAGCCAACGGAAGCGTTACTGCGCCAGTCGTCGGAACAGAAATGCGAGCCAGAACGCTTTGTGTAAATAACACGGACTGTACTGATGCGTTTAATTATCAGTGGGAAATCTCGGATGAAATGAAATCCTGGCAATCCGTACCGGGGGCGACAAAAGCCACCTGGCTTCTTCCTTATAGTCTTAATGGGGAATCGCTTCAGAATAAATATATCCGGGTCAGAATTATTTCTGATAAAGAAAATGCCAAGAGTTCTACCGCAGCATCTGATGCGAATTAATGTTTTAAAAAGGATCAACAGTGCGTATGTCGAAACATAATCTTATTATCTATAGCCTGCTTCTGGCGGCTGTGCCGATAAGCGTCTTGGCGGATTCGTCGACAACGTCCGCGGCAACCGTCGGGATGTTTTCTCCACCTACGGCGCCGAGCGTTGGGCACAGGCCTGGTTCGCCGTTGAGTGATTATGGGTTGGAATTGAATGGGTATTATGGATATTTTGAATCATATATACCTATACCAGGCATGCTTTTAAAAGCAAGAATGGTTGGGAGAGCCAGTGATCTTGATACTGAAAAATATCAAGCTAATGAAACGGCTACCACAGTATGTACGTATTATCGCGTTGAGAAAGATGACTCACAGCATGAGCTTTTACGTGAAAAACCGTGTAAATATGAAATTGTTATCAGCGAGGATAATGTAGGTTCGAAGATAAGAATTGAGCATTATAACGAAACAGATATGGTCTCAGCACCAGGATATACGCCTGTGCCGATGGTTTCTGAACTCCATTCTATTGAAACAAAACGTATAGTTAAATTGAGTAAAGATTTATCTGTCATTAGTGCAGATAAATCTTTACTGATGCCAGGAGAGAGTGCTGTTGTGAAAATTATTGTTAAAGATATAAATAATAACCCCATATCTAATCTCAATCTCCAGTGTGGGCATTTTCCAATAGGAAGTTGGAATAGTCGATGCGATATCAAAGCCGGGGGTAATCCCGGAGAGTATCTTCAGACGGTAACTTATAATGGTGGTTCAAATGGAGAGTTGAAATTGACATATAAATATTTTGGGGAATTGATTAAAGATAAATTTACTATCTCCGGGACAATAAAAAAGTAGAGTAAAAACAGCAATGAATAATGGGTTGGCTTTTATTTCACTGCTCTTATTATGGATGTTAACTTGGTTCTTTAGTAGATTGCTAAATAATTATTATGGCTAAAATAATACAAACGTTAAAAGGAGAAGTTTTTATGACACCAGCAACAACACAGGATTATATCTCATTGGGTCAGGAACACGCTGTCACCTTTGGCAAAACGCAGCTGACCCTCAAACCCGGTATACTGGCTGAAGGCGAACCATTACCCTGCACAAAGGGGCTGGTGAGCCATAATTTATTACCGGGTTACTGTATCCCGGGGATAAAAAAGCGGATTATTGTCGTCCCGTCACTGGATACGCCGGTTTGTGAATGGCAGGTAAAAGACTATAGTGACCGCCTTAAATCAGCGGGTAGCCACTCAAACCGGGCGGTATATGTGCTGAGTATGGATACGCCATTTGCTCAGGCCCGTTTTATTCGGGAACATGATATTCATCCCGGCATAACCTTTGTTTCTGACTACGCTTGCCGCCAGTTTTTGGATAATTCCGGGCTGAAAATTAATGAGCTCAGTATTTTTGCCAGAGCGTTGATAGAGTGCGATGAAAATAATGTGGTTACGCGTGTTATTGTACCACGAGATATCACTCATCTTCCTGTTTACTAATCACTTATATCAGCACCGTCCCTGCACAGAGAACCGAATAACCGGCAATGCAGGGGCGCAGGCATCCTCCTGTAGTGCCCCCACATTTAACACATATACTATTGCATCACGCATAAGGAACTGAAAATGATGCCAGCGGATGGGGCAGGTTAACGTTATGGCACCCCTGAATTTCTGCAATAATCGTCTGGTAACCGGAAAGCCACTTATGACTTTGTGATTTGGCCTGCTGGTGCTGTAAATTATTTATCAATAGTTCCATTGATTCGCGGGTCTGCCAGTAATAATTATTAACCATTCTTCCGCTGGCGGCATCGGTATAGCTTTCCATCCCAATATAGCCATCAATAGACTGCGTATAGCGCTCAATCCAGCCATCCAGTTGATAAAACTCTTCGTCGTACTCTTTTTTTTCGAAAATAAAACTTGTCAGAAACAGCGACATGGTATTTCTCCTGTTACGCAATATCAATCAAACACCTATCAACGTGGATTCAAAACGTAAACCTGGCATCATTTTTTCAAGGCCGTCAGTCAGCATGTTTCCTGCCGCGTACAATTCATCAACCGGCATTTCCGGCAAGCTTTCAAGGATAAACCACATCGTTTTATCTGAAGCGCTTAGTCGGGTACGTACTCCCTGACGCCAGTTCCAGCGCCGACAGGTGACGCCTCTGTCATCGCGCCAGATAACTTCGCCCGGTTCTGGCGACTCGGTGGCGGGTTGTCCTTCTTTCAGGGTATCAAATGTTTCACTACCGTCTGCGAAAACCAGCCGCGGCGATCCACAATAAGCCGCACTATTTTCGCCGCCTACCGGTACGGCATAGCGCAGGCTCACCGCGTTATAAAGATCAACGACCGGGTCCAGCGACGCCATTGTTCCATCCTTCAACACGCGTTTTCGTAGCGCTTCAGCCGAGCAGGGGGTGCGCTTTGGTTTTGCGCCGAATGCTTTAAACACTGCATTCCAGGCGTCTATATGCGCCTGTGCCCACGCCGGTTGGCCGTTAATTACGGCCTGACAGGCCTCTTTTAGCGCGATTTCTCCGACCTGCGCATCGCGAATCGGAGCGGCAATAACATTAATACTTAATGCACGAAAGCCGGGAGCGATACGGGCCAGTTCCGGGCTGATTGACGGTAACATAGAAGACATCGCATAATCCTGTAATGACTATTTTCTTCTATGATATCGACCAATGACCAAAAAAGTCAACTTATCGACCACGGCGGGCGCCGACGTCAGCACAATAAATGCAGCTGTTTCCCAACGTATCAAACAATTTCGTAGCCAAAAAAAGATATCGCTGGATGAGCTTGCGCGGCGTTCCGGCGTCAGTAAAGGAATGCTGGTGGAAATTGAAGGCTGTAAAGCCAATCCAAGCATTGCGCTGTTATGTAAGATCGCGGCGGCAATGGGAGTGTCCGTGGCGGATTTTGTCAACGTCGCCAGCGAGCCGATGGTCCATCTTATCGACCGGGATGCTATTCCGGTGTTGTGGCGCGGCGAGAAAGGCGGCAGCGCAAAACTGATGGCGGGAACCAGCGGGCCGGATATGCTGGAACTCTGGCAATGGATAATGCATCCTGGTGAACAGTTTGAATCGGCAGGGCATCCGGCAGACACCTGTGAATTACTGTTTGTTAATCAGGGAACACTGACATTAACAGTCAATGGTAGACGCTTTATTATTCGGGAGGGCTGCTCCGCTGTAGCCAGAACCGACATGCCTCATGCCTACGTTAACGACACTAATGAGGTGCTTGAATTTACCATGACGGTGAATGAAAAGAGCCGTTGATCACCGTAAGGCGCTAACAACCGTCATCCGGACAGGGAAGCCTCGGTGCCCGATAAGCGTTATCGGGCACCGGCTATCTTTTATTTTGTCGCAGGCGCGGCCTCCGGGTCATCGATATAGAGCGTCTGGCTTGGGAAGGCGAAGTCAGCGCCGTTTTCCTGGACAATCGCAATAATTTTCAGGTAAACATCCTGCTGTACGGCAAGCCATTCCTGCCATACTGTTGTTTTGGTAAAGCAATACACCATAATATTCAGCGAAGAGTCGGCGAATTCATTAAAATAGACCAACAGCGTCTGTTTCTGATCGATATCTCTGTGCGCCTGCAGCATGTTTCTGATAGCGTCAACAATGAGGCCAATTTTGTCGGCATCTTCGTAACGTAATCCAATAACCGTTTTTATTCGACGGTTGGTCATCCGTCCCGGATTCTCAACGCTAATGGATGAAAAGACGGAATTAGGCACGTACAACGGGCGGTGGTCGAATGTGTTAATTCGCGTAATTCGCCAGCCGATTTCGGCGACCGTACCTTCGATATTTCTGTCAGGAGAACGAATCCAGTCTCCGATACTGAAGGGGCGATCGAAATAGAGCATAATACCGGAGAAAAAATTGCTCAGGACATCTTTGCCCGCCATACCAACAGCGATACCGCCGATACCGCCAAAGGTCAGCAGACCGGACAGACTCATGCCAAAATGTTCGCCATACAGTAAGACAATCGCGACAATAATGGTTATTTTTATGACCCGTGCCAGAATACGGGTACTGGTGACATCTCTACCTTTATTGACCTGTGCTTTTTCAAATTGGTTAATAATCAGGAAAAGTTTTATCGTCAGAATAAGCGCAATGAGCGAGGTGCAGATAAAATCAATGACCCCGGAAGAGATAAAACGCAAATTATAATCTTCAATAGCATTATTCAGGATGCTCCCGATGGTTCCAATAATAATCGCGTAAATAAAAAACTGTGCCGCATGGAACGTGAATCCTTTCTTCCACTGTACGTTACGGCTGAGCCAAAATCTCACGACCAGCAACGCCATACCGCAACTGAAAAGTATCGCCAGATTAAATGCGTTTTTGAGAAAAAATTCAGTGAACATTATTGTTTTCCGCTCCTTCCTACGATAACAGCTCAGAATGACCTGATTAACAGGTATTTTACCCAGGATAAACGCGTAGATCATCGATAAGTAAAAAGAAGAAATAGTGCTATCAGCTTTAATCTCAGCGGTTTACTTTTTATGTAAATACAATGTCACGTTTTATGGAGCAGACATCGCGTGATTGTCATGGTATTGTTGCTATCAGGTAACAAAGTCATCTGTAAAGGACAATACTATGATCATGATGAAGCTGAAATCGGCGAAGGGGAAAAAATTTCTGTTATGCCTGCTGGCAGTGTTTATCGTTGCGGCATCGGTGGTAACGCGCGCGACTATCGGCGGTGTGATTGAGCAATATCATATTCCACTGTCCGAGTGGACAAGCTCTATGTATGCCATTCAGTCGGCAATGATTTTCGTTTACAGTCTGGTGTTCACTATTCTGCTGGCGATTCCTTTGGGGATCTATTTCCTCGGCGGAGATGAGTAACAGGAATGAGGTGTTGGCCGGATGGCAGCGCCATCCGGCAGGACGGAAGAGGGATTAATCGTCCTCGTCGTCCAGTTCCACCGGTGTTTGATACTCATCAGGCTTAATGACTAACAGGTCGCAGCGCAGATGGTCAATGACCTGTTCGGCCGTGTTCCCCAGAAACGCGGCTGAGAGTCCGGTACGTCCAACGGTGCCAAGCACAACGATCCCCGCCTGGAGATGTTCGGCAAGATCCGGGATAACTTCTTCAGGCAAGCCTTTTTCTACATGCGTAACTTTTTCATCGATGCTGAATTTCTGGCGCAGCGCTTTCATCGCCAGTAAATGCTGGCCTCTGATGGCGTCGTTATACACGCTGGGATCAAATTCCGGCAGCTCAATGGCGATATTGATTGGCGTAACGGGGTAGGCGCCGACCAGGTGTACTTCGGTATGATTAACCTGCTCCGCCAATTGTAAGGTCTCTTTTACCAGCTTTTCGTTGAGAGCATTGTGATAAGGCTCTTCGCTTGCCAGGTTCACGGCGACCAGGGCTTTGCCGCCCTCTGGCCACGGCTGATCTTTGACCATCCACACGGGGCTTGGGCATTTACGCAGCAAATGCCAGTCGGTAGGGGTAAAAATGACCGCTTCCAGTCGATCGTGCTGATGCGCCATTTTCAACACCAGATCGTGACTGCCGGCGATAACCTCCTGGATGATGGCCTCAAAGGGACGATTGTGCCAGACCACTTTAATTTCAATGGGGACACCGGCTTCAAGATAATATTTCGCCTGCTCACGTATCCAGGCTGTGCGTTGACTTATTACGCCCTGACGCATTGCGGTGCGTTCGTCAGGAGAAAGCAGGGTGGTCATCTCATACGAGAAATCGTAAATAGGCAGGAAAGCTTTAATTTTGCCGCCAATCCGTTGATGCAAATAAACTGCTCGCCGTAATGCGGGTTGGTCGTCCTGATTGGGATCGATGACCACCAGCATATTTTGATACATAGCCATACAGGGTCTCCTTACAACTGTCATCGCAGTTTGTAACTAAAGAGTAACTCAAATATGGTGAATGAAACAGAGGAAGCGCTTCTGCCAGATCAATAAATGAGAAAAATTTAACGATATGGCAGAAGATAACATCAATGGTTTAGCTGACGTTTAAGCGACGTTGCGGGTATGACCGGCGAGGGCCGCCAGCGCATCGCTGTTTTCAATAGTAATATACTTACCTTTCACCGCCAGCATACCGCTTTTCTGGAAACGCCCCAGCAGACGGCTAATGGTTTCGACCGTTAAGCCAAGATAGTTGCCGATATCGCCACGGGTCATCGTCAGGCGGAATTCACGCGGTGAAAAACCACGCTGCGCAAAGCGGCGGGACAGGTTGTAAATAAACGCAGCCAGACGTTCTTCGGCGTTTTTCTTCGACAATAACAGGATCATATCCTGATCGCCTTTAATTTCACCGCTCATCAGACGCATCATTTGCTGACGCAGGTTAGGCATTTTGCCGGACAGGTCATCCAGTGTCTCAAAGGGTATTTCACATACCATTGAGGTTTCCAGCGCCTGTGCAAAGCTCGGATGATGACCGCTGCCAATGGCGTCAAAACCCACCAGGTCGCCTGCTAAATGGAATCCAGTAATCTGCTCATCGCCTTGCTCGGTAATGGTGTAGCTCTTAATCGTTCCGGAGCGGATAGCATAGAGCGATTTCAATTCATCACCTGCTTTAAACAGAGTTTGCCCTTTCTGAATGGGCTTTTTGCGCTCGATGATATTATCAAGCTGATCAAGCTCATGCTCGTTAAGTGTGAACGGGATGCAAAGCTGGCTGATACTGCAATCCTGGCAATGGATAGCACAACCGCCAGACTGAATGCGCCGTATAATTCGCTTTTCCGGGATCATAGGTCTGCTCAAGCCGTAATTGATATTTGTCAATTTTAACATCTTTTTGGTGAGCGCGTAAGTCTGAGCTATCCCGGAGAAGGAATAATTCAAGTATAAGTTTGATGAATACTTTTATCTATTTGAAAACACGTAATTTATTTGTTGTTGCTTTACATAAAAGTGTGACCGATAAGGCACTTTTTGCCTGTATATTCATAATAAAAGATAGCCTTCATGGCGTAATAGCCACTCTTTTCGCTGCACGCCGCCTGCGTATCCGGTCAGAGTGCCGTTACGCCCAATGACGCGATGGCATGGAACAACAATACTGATGGGGTTAGCGCCATTCGCAGCACCGACTGCGCGTGCGGCGCCCGGTCGTCCCAGTTGCGCCGCCAGCTGACCATAGTGCATCACCTGCCCGCAGGGGATAGCGCGCAACGCCTGCCATACTTCTCGTTGAAAAGGTGTGCCCCCCGTGGCGGTTTCCAGGGTATCAATTACGGCGAGATTGCCTGCAAAATAATCTGCAAGCTTATCGCTGAGTCCACCGGGGTTAGTCGCAGAAACGCGTTCATAGCCTTCGTGACGGTAGTGGATATTGAGCAGTTGCTCCATACGATCGCGGTACTGTTCCCACTCAATGGCCCGCAGTCGAAACTGCTCATCGCAAACCACCCATAACGGACCTAATGGCGTGGCTATCTTCTCTTCAAGTAATCTCAGCATCCGTTCTCTCACATCGTCTTAATCTAACGTAAGAGACAAGATATCATGCCAGGAATACCCGCAACCATACTCCTTAAAAGATAGTCAGGGATAACACATTTAGCGCCAGTAATATCGTTGGCGGAGAAAAAGGGAGCCGGGCGAGGCGGTTAATTGCCTGACATTGTCGCTGTTATTGGAAATAACTGTAAACCGTTGTCGGTATAACAGGGCACGGTTATGATAACGGCAGTCGCAAAAACGCTGGAGGATGAACCATGAACCTTGACGATAAAGCGCTGTTTCTTGACGCCATGGAGGATGTCCAGCCGCTGAAACGCCATACTGATGTACACTGGCAGCCAACGCGTAATCTTAAAACGCCCCAGCGTATCGACACGCTTCAGCTTGATAATTTCCTGACGACGGGCTTTCTGGATATTCTGCCGCTGAATGAACCGCTGGAATTTCGTCGGGAAGGATTGCAGCAGGGGGTCATCGACAAGTTACGCAGTGGGAAATACCCTCAGCAGGCCAGCCTCAATTTGTTACGCCAGCCGGTCGAAACGTGCCGAAAAATGCTGTTTCGTTTTATCCTGGAGGCGCAGAAAGAGGGGTTGCGTAATGTCCTGATCATTCATGGTAAAGGGCGAGAGGCGAAGTCGCATGCCAATATCGTCCGAAGCTATGTGGCCCGCTGGTTGACAGAGTTTGAGGATGTACAGGCTTATTGTTCGGCGCTGCCGCATCATGGCGGCGGCGGGGCATGTTATGTCGCGTTACGTAAAACGGTGCAGGCTAAACAGGATAACTGGGAGCGCCATGCGAAGCGTAGTCGGTAAATCGTTGCCGCTGGCGGACAGGACCGCCAGCGCAAGCTCGCGCGAACCCGATTTTATGCCTGATGCTCAGGATTCTGCAAGAGAACGGGCGATAACGCTGTCCGCGGTAATAACACGGAGAAACAGTCATTCGCTTATTTAAGCGTCTATTAAAATATACTGGCTTTCGACTTAACTATTAAGCAGAAAATGGTGATAAGTACATCACTTGTCAATATGGATGGATGAATATCCTGGCATAGCGAATATAGGTGATTTTATCTGTTGCACTAAGGGAAATGACGATGGTCTGGTATTGAATATGGAGAATGTCAAAGAAACGAATGGCAATAGCTATCTGAAATGCTATAAAAATAAAACCTGTCTCCTATCCTGGCTGTAGGCCATCAAAAATGTTAAGAAATATCAGCGTCAGGACATGCATTATTCTATTCATGGTATGTACGTTTCTTTTGGTGGATACTTTACAAATAACCTTTCTGCACGATCTCCCTATTTTAATTACGTGTAATATCATTTATCTGATCTCGACATTACTGCTTTGGTGGTATATGACCTGCTATCTGGTAGTGCCGATTAATACCGTGAAGAAAAGTATTGAAGAGGTCGCAGCAGGAAACTTGTCTATTCATATCTCCGAATTTGGCAATAATTGCGCCGGGCGACTCATCCCCGGGATTAATAGCCTGTCGGAGAATATTTCCGCGCTGGTACGTGAAATCAGATCCTCTTCGCAAACGGCAATGACCCTTTCCGAACAACTGGCGGCGCGCAGTATGTCGCTATCCGTAAAGACGGAACAGCAGTCGGCCTCGTTAATTCAAACTGCCGCCAGTATGGATGAAATGGCGGCGAGTACCAAAAACAATGCGGATAATACCCGAATGGCGAGCATACAGGCGGATTGTGCAACCCAATGCGCCCGTAAAGGCGGTGAATTAATGGTACGGGTTACAGAAAATATGCGTTCTATTACCGACTGTGCCTCGCAGATGACGGAGATTATTTCATTGATTGACGGTATCGCATTCCAGACTAATATTCTGGCGCTTAACGCGGCAGTAGAGGCTGCGCGGGCGGGCGATCATGGAAAAGGTTTCTCCGTGGTGGCCGGGGAAGTGCGTAACCTGGCGCATCGTAGCGCCGAGGCGGCAAAAAGTATCAAGGCGCTGATCGACGTTACGCATGACAATGTGCGGCAGGGGGCCGCCATAGTGCAGGAGGCTGAAAAAAATATGCAGGAGATTGTTGGCGGCTCCGGGCAATTAAACGTGCTGATGAGTGAAATTTCCACCACCACGCGGGAGCAGGAAAAAGGCATTAACCAGATAACCCTGGCGTTGAGCGATCTGGAAAGCGCAACCCATAGCAATGTTTTAATGGTTGAAGCGTTATCTGCTTCTTCGGATGTTTTAAAGGCGCAGGTGATCGAGCTACAGACTAAAACCGACAAATTTCGTTTAAGCCTGCCGGGTTACAGTGAACATGCTCTGTCGCGCTCTCATGTATCACCTCTTTCGACCATCACCAGGCGCGGCCAGGCCTGATAATACATGTTTGGTAAGCGCCTGTTGCTAAGGCACTTTTTTCGCACGTTCCCGTCATTCTTTTTGCGCAATGAGAAAATGAGAGATTGCTTAACCTTTTCCGAAAGCTAGACTAACGGCATAAGAGTTGTAACGAGGAGGCGCTGTGGAAGCCATTAAGGGATCGGATGTGAACGTGCCGGATGCCGTTTTCGCATGGCTACTGGATGGTCGTGGTGGAGTAAAACCGCTCGAAGATAATGATGTGATCGATAGTCAGCATCCCTGTTGGCTACATCTTAATTATACCCACCCGGACAGCGCCCGCTGGTTAGCTTCAACGCCTTTACTCCCCAATAACGTGCGTGATGCGCTGGCTGGTGAAAGCTCGCGCCCGCGCGTAAGTCGTATGGGGGAAGGGACGCTCATTACGCTGCGCTGTATTAATGGCAGTACTGACGAACGCCCGGATCAATTAGTGGCAATGCGTTTATATATGGACGAACGATTCATTGTGTCTACCCGTCAGCGAAAGGTTCTGGCGCTCGACGATGTGGTCAGTGATTTGCAGGAGGGCACCGGGCCCGTAGATTGCGGCGGCTGGTTAGTGGATGTGTGCGATGCGTTAACCGATCACGCCAGTGAATTTATTGAAGAGCTACACGATAAAATTATCGATCTGGAAGATAATCTTCTCGACCAGCAAATCCCACCGCGCGGTTTCCTCGCATTGCTACGTAAGCAGCTAATTGTTATGCGTCGCTATATGGCGCCGCAGCGCGACGTCTATGCCCGGCTTGCGAGTGAACGGCTGCCGTGGATGAGCGACGATCACCGGCGCAGAATGCAGGATATCGCCGACAGGCTGGGAAGGGGGTTGGATGAAATTGACGCTTGTATCGCGCGTACTGGCATCATGGCGGATGAAATTGCCCAGGTGATGCAGGAGTCTCTGGCGCGCAGAACTTATACCATGTCGCTTATGGCGATGGTTTTTCTGCCCAGCACCTTTTTAACAGGGTTATTTGGCGTTAACCTGGGCGGCATTCCTGGCGGCGGATGGCGGTTCGGCTTTTCTCTGTTTTGTATTCTGTTAGTTGTCCTGATCGGTGGTGTTACTTTATGGTTGCATCGCAGTAAATGGTTGTAACAAAAGCGCTTTTCAGACCATTTCGGGTGAAAAAACGCCGAGAAATTTGAGCGAAGTCAATAAACCATCTACCTATTCGGGGCAATATCTCTCTCGCAGGTGAATGCAACGTCAAGCGATGGGCGTTGCGCTCCATATTGTCTTACTTCCTTTTTTGAATTACTGCATAGCACAATTGATTCGTACGACGCCGACTTAGATTAGTCGGCTTTTTTTTGCCTGTAGACTATCTGCGTCTACCCTTTAAGAGTCTGAATGACATTCTGGAGGGTAATATGAGCTGTCTTTTGACCTTATTATATCTACACTCGTCCTTGTCGGACCCGATTCCCACTGACCCTGTTCCCATTCCTGAGCCGCTTCCCCGTCCTCAGCCGATGCCCGACCCGCCGCCGGACGAAGAACCGATTAAAATGTCGCATCAAGCGCCCGGATCTGCGAGGATACGCGCCTGCTGACTATGAGTCGTTACCGCGAGAGTAAATTGTGACCGCTTTTTCAACCCTGAATGCTTTGCCCGCCGCCCATCTCAATAACCTTACTGAGCTGGGCTATCTTGAGATGACGCCTGTTCAGGCCGCAGCATTACCCGTCATTCTGGCGGGAAATGATGTGCGTGTGCAGGCCAGGACCGGTAGCGGCAAAACGGCGGCGTTTGGTCTTGGGCTCTTGCATCGAATTGACGTCACTCTGTTCCAGACACAGGCGTTAGTGCTGTGTCCGACGCGGGAGCTGGCGGATCAGGTAGCCGGGGAGTTACGTCGCCTGGCCCGTTTTCTGCCAAATACCAAAATTCTGACCTTGTGTGGCGGGCAACCCTTTGGCGCACAGCGCGACTCGCTTCAGCACGCTCCGCATATCATTGTCGCGACACCGGGGCGCCTGCTGGATCATTTACAAAAAGAAACCGTATCGCTGGATGCGCTGCATATTCTGGTAATGGATGAAGCAGACCGAATGCTGGACATGGGATTCAGTGACGCCATTGATGAGGTGATCCGCTTTGCGCCTGCGACGCGCCAGACGTTGTTGTTTTCAGCAACCTGGCCTGAGGCCATCGCGGCGATTAGCGGTCGTGTACAGCAGCAGCCAATACGTATTGAAATCGATACGGTAGATGCGCTACCGGCTATCGAACAACAGTTCTTCGAAACGTCTGCGCATGAAAAAATTTCGCTGCTACAAACGTTGCTTAGCCAGCATCAGCCAGCGTCCTGCGTGGTGTTTTGCAATACCAAAAAAGATTGTCAGGCCGTTTGTGATGCGCTTAATGCGGTAGGACAAAGCGCGTTGGCGCTCCACGGCGATCTGGAACAACGCGACCGCGACCAGACGTTGGTGCGTTTTGCAAATGGCAGCGCGCGCATTCTGGTTGCCACCGACGTTGCCGCGCGAGGGTTAGACATTAAATCGCTCGAACTGGTGGTTAACTATGAACTGGCCTGGGACCCGGAGGTGCATGTCCATCGTATTGGCCGTACGGCGCGCGCGGGAAGCAGCGGCCTGGCGATCAGTTTCTGCGCGCCGGAAGAGGCGCAGCGGGCGAATATTCTTTCAGAAATGCTGCAACTCAAGCTGAACTGGCTGAATGCGCCCGCCCGGCAGCCGTTACTCCCTCTGGCCGCAGAGATGGCTACCCTATGCATTGACGGCGGCAAAAAAGCGAAAATGCGTCCGGGAGATATTTTAGGCGCGCTGACCGGCGATATTGGATTAGACGGGGCGGATATTGGCAAAATTAACGTGCATCCCATGCACGTTTACGTCGCCGTACGTCAAGCAGTAGCGCAAAAAGCCTGGAAGCAGTTGCAAAACGGGAAGATCAAAGGCAAGTCATGCCGGGTACGGTTATTAAAATGATCGATAGCATGGCGTCTCAGCGGAGTGCTGAGACGCCTGCAGATTATTTCACTTCGATAACATCAAGCCGCAACGCCTCTAAGGCGGTGTCATCTTCTTCCGGCTGCCAGCCAGCGGGCTGCAAGGGAATCTCTTCACGATCGAACGCTAAATCGCCGCCGTCGACGACCTCGGAACCGTGAGTGATCCCTTTGAAATCGAACAGGTTAGTGTCACAAAGGTGAGACGGCACGACATTCTGCATGGCGCTAAACATCGTCTCGATCCGTCCAGGATAGCGTTTATCCCAGTCGCGTAGCATGTCGGCAATCACCTGGCGTTGCAGGTTGGGTTGCGAACCGCACAGATTACAAGGAATGATAGGAAAGGCTTTGGCCTCAGCAAAACGGATAATATCTTTCTCGCGGCAGTAAGCCAGCGGGCGGATCACGATATGTTTGCCGTCATCGCTCATCAGCTTCGGCGGCATCCCTTTCATTTTTCCGCCATAGAACATATTCAGAAACAGGGTTTGCAGAATATCGTCGCGATGGTGGCCCAGGGCTATTTTGGTCGCGCCCAGTTCAGTCGCCGTACGATACAGGATACCCCGGCGCAAACGCGAGCACAGCGAGCAGGTGGTTTTTCCTTCCGGAATCTTCTCTTTCACAATGCCGTAGGTGTTTTCTTCGACGATTTTATATTCTACGCCCAGCTGCTCAAGGTAGGCTGGCAGGATATGCTCCGGAAAACCTGGCTGCTTTTGATCGAGGTTGACGGCGACCAGTGAAAAATTGATCGGGGCGCTTTGCTGCAAATTACGTAAAATTTCCAGCATCGTATAGCTATCTTTGCCGCCAGAAAGGCAAACCATAATGCGATCGCCTTCTTCAATCATATTAAAATCGGCAATCGCTTCGCCAACGTTACGGCGCAGGCGCTTTTGCAACTTGTTGAGGTTGTATTGCTCTTTTTTTGTATTCTTTTGAATTTCTTGCATTATTTCAGTTCTCTGGTACTAAATGGGGCGAACTTTGCAACTACGATAACCGCGCATTCAACATCGCTACTTGTTCGTCGTTCATGTCATCAATCCACATACCGTAAATTTCATACACCATCTGCGCAGTTTCATGCCCCATTTGGCTGGCGATAAATGCCGGGTTCGCTCCTGCCGTCAACAGCCAGCAGGCAAAAGTATGTCGCGTATGGTACGGATTACGGCGACGAATGCCAGCACGTTTTAATAGAGATAGTACCTTCGGATATTGTCAACTGTATACATCATGCAGCCAGGTCCGTTAAGAAGTGACGGGCTCAACTGAAATTCAGGCGCTGCTGCGTCCTGATGATGGTACGTTTCAAGTGGTTTCGTGGAGTGAACCGGGACTGGTGTAAAATGATATTCGGCACACCCTTTTTGCTCTTTTATTGGTGATATAAAATAACGTATCAGTATTTTATTATCTAATAAGATAGTGCAGAGTGTTTAATTATCGTTGGGTAAGATCATTTTACCGTATACTATTTAAAATTTTCTTGTTTATTCTGGTGGTCGTATTGAATTAAAAATAGCCTGTATCATATGTACAGTTCAGACAAATTATTTGCGATGAGAATTGCTACCTGATATCTACACCTTATGAAGCATACCATAATTCTGGCTGGAGAACGTAATGCGTATAACAGTAAGTGATATATCAACCAGAGAATCACAGCAGACGGTACAGATACAAGCTATCAGAAGTTGGGATACCATACCGTACCTTTCAATGTTGGATGGACTTTATCAGGACGATATCTTTCATGAGCAAGTGTCTAATTTACCAGAAGAATATATTAAGCTGGATGAGATGGCCAAAGATGAAGAAAAGAACAGATTAAATATTTACGACTTCTTCTTTGAGCCAACACATGAAATTATATATGAAGATATTAAGTCAACATTGGATTTTTATTATTCAAATAGCGCAACCTTCCGTAGGCTGGTTAATTATAAAGTAGAGCGCAGTATCAATGACGATATAGATACCAATAAATGCGAGGTAAAGATATCTCTAAATTACAGTTACGAAAATATTGATGGGGGGCGAGGATATTTATCGCTTCCATTTGATAAGAACGGCTATCCAATTCCCCCTGACTTTCACAACTGTGTGAATGGAATCACATCAGAAAAATTGTTTTTAGATCTATTTCTAAAACATATTTTGCACGATCATTTAAATGCAAACGGTGAAGTTACAAACGTTTACGCCAATGTTATTTATAAAGAGATTGATCCTACTGCAATTGCACATACATCGTCGTGTTTTTCTCAGGTAACGATGAGTGGTGAACATGAGCTATTTAATGTAGATAGCGTAACTGTTCCACCTAAAAGTACTGAGCAAATTATATCTGAGGGAAAGGAAATTCAAAGGCAAATTTTCTTATCTTCCCATAGCAGCAATCATCTTCAGCCAGTAACCATTCATAAAATGGACAGGAGTATTAAAAACATTGCAGTAACTGGTTTGTTATTATCATCAAGATTAGCAGTAACATCTGGTGATTATAGGATAAAAAATGGTAATTCAGAAGGTGAGAATAATTTTTTACCCGTTAAAGAATTACAGAGATATGAAAGGGCTCTCCCGGAGGATCATCCTGCCCCAACTACGGAGCCTAACCTGGCAGGTAAGGTGTTAGATGGCCTATTTGAACACTTTACATCTATGGCGGGAGGACGCCTTATCTCAATACTCAAACTACTGGTAAAAGAACAAGAGGCAAATAGTTATAAAAGAGGCTATCATGAATTACTTGCGTTTTCTCAAACTGGGCAGTGGACGCATGATGGAAGAGCTATTGCCGCTGAATATATGTTCAAAGGTCTTTTAGTTCATTTAAGTGATCGTCTCATTGTTCTCGGTGAGGGAAGTTTCATTTCTGTTCTATCTTTTGTAAGAGAAAATATTCAACATCAATATAAAATATATGAACTAATGGCGCGTGATATGCTGGTTCATCCTATGCATTTCAGTACTGAGCCTGAACCACCCATGATAGACAGGCCTTTATGGACAAGGGAAAGCCATTATGCGAAAGTCCTGTATGAAAAGTTTCCTGCTATTTCTGGTTCAAGCTTTGACGTTTTCTATGGTAAGGATGCTATTATTACAGCATTAGAAATAGTATCTTTCAATAGACAAGAAAGAGGAAAGAGCGCTTTTAATAAAAAAAGGATGAATCATCTTTTTAAGCTGGTCCAATTAGTGATACACCATTTATCCAGCAATGGTGGTGATAGAGTATTGCTTAGCCCTGAAGGCATAAAAAATAATTTTATTATTATGCGTAATATTATTTTTTGGTGTGCAAATATAACGGGGCCAATTAATGATGAAAAAATAGACACAATAGCAAGAAAAATTGTGGTTAATAATAAATTTACCAAAGGTGTTAAATCAACACTTCCCAAAAGTAACGATCCTTTAATATTGTTAATGAAAGCTGCGATCAATAAACAGCTAGTCTGGGCGGAGAAATATTATCGAGCAGAGACTCATATGAAGGAACATATGCAGGAGTGTGATATCTTAGGACTAATGGATATCAACAAAATGGTGCAAGAGGTCGTTGTTGGGCTTATTCACGAGATCAGTGATATTGCGCAAAGCAGTTGGCTGACATTAGAAGAACAACATGAGAGACAGGCTCAGGCTCTCGAATCGTTCAAGGAGAAGCTTTCCTCCATGAATGGCGGGCAAGAATTCGTTTATGCATTTAATAAGATTATTCAGGAGGGGTTGGGAGGATTAATTGAGCTGAGCTTTGATCTTGATGATACTATACATCATCGCACAACTTCCTCATTAAGTCCGGCTGCAAGGGCAGGACTTCACCTCTTAGGAACGGTCTGGAATATTGTAATGGGTCTTGTCCCTGGTTTTAACGCTCTGGCTGGTACCAGCAGTATTCTTAACCGGGCTGTTGTGGAAAACTCTGCGGATGTATGCGGTTACGTACAGGATATTATTCGTATCGGTATGGAGGCTGTTCCTGTTGCTGGAGCGAAGTTCACAGAAAGAGCGGCAAATGCAAAGTATACGGGCCTCCGATTTGTTGAAAATAAAATACAAAGAGGTGTAGTACGAGCGCCGATTCAAAAGGGGAGTAATTATAAAACTATAGAGTCAATAGAAAATACAGATTTTATTTATCAAAAAACTAATCAGAAAGTTCTTGAGTTAGGTCCAGCGGGAAACGATGGGCTCTATCGCGCTACCGGTTTTGATAAAGAAACGTATGGTTATTACAAACCGTCAGGAGAAGGCTTTTACAGAAAACAGGCCTCATATCCACCGCTGTCATCGGAAGCGCCTAATACGATAAAATATGGCGACAGAGAGCTCGTTTTAACTAAAGAACCAAATTCAGAAACGTATCAGGCAACCTATTCGGATAGCGGAAAAAATTCAGCCATGACATTTTACCGATCTTCTGATGGAAGATTTTATCAAGCGTCAGGGCTGAAAGGTGGGGGGCTTATTCGCCATATTGATAAGCCTTATTCAGAGTTAAGAGAAGGAGACGCGGGTTATGATGAAGAACTGCTGGATATAACGGATGATTCCCCCTTACTGGAAGATATACTGGCCTCCCTGTCAGAAGATTTATACCCTACATCAGAAGAAAATGTACAAAGTATTTATAAGAAATACCGGAGTGGGGATGTAGCAGCAGGGGAGACCGAAGTTGTATTATGCCGAGGTACAATAGGTCCGCAGGCTGAAAATATTGTTAGTTTTAAAACAGCAGGCGGTATTGAGGGAGGCGATGTAGAGGTATTGCCTGTCTCTGCTGAAATAGCCAAAGAGCAGGTTAGAAGTGGAAGAATCGTACCTGAATATACCACGGAACTTAGTGTTGCAGACAGGTTCAGCAGGGAGCATTTTCTTATTATCGTTAAGGTAAAAGTCAGATATCTTACACGAGGTAGTGTCAGTGAAAGTGGCTGGGTTATGCCAAAAAGCACACCAGTGGACCCTGTTGGTATAATTGACAGGACATATGGTAAAGCAGAAAATACGGGGCAGGCAAACGCTTCTAAGTAATCATAAATCCTGAACAAGTTTATTGTTTTGATCTCTCGTGTATGAAAGATTGCTTTTATACTTTAATTAATTCGACTTGCAGGAAGGCGGCAAGCGAGCGGATCCCCAGGAGCTTACTCAAGTAAGTGACTGGGGTAAGGGAACGCAGCCGCAGCACATGCAACCTGAAGTATGTTATGGCGAGATACGCAACGGGTCAAAAGCGTCTTTATTCTGTCATCCGTATTAATTAAGATGTCACCACGACCCGAAAAATATCGGAACGAAGAGATGTATGACTAAAGAAGCTGTAATCTTTCTATTTATCGCCATCGTGGTAGAAGTTATCGCCACGATCTCATTAAAATTATCGGATAGTTTTACGCGTCTGGTACCGAGCCTCGTTACCATCATCGGATATTGTATCGCGTTCTGGTGCCTTACCATCCCAATGCGAACCATCCCTGCGGGTGTCATTTATGCCATTTGGTCTGGGGTAGGGATTGTTCTTATTGGATTGATAGGATGGTTGTTTCTTGGCCAAAAACTGGATGTGCCAGCTATTATTGGCATGTTGCTTATCATCTGCGGCGTAATCGTAATCAATCTGTTTTCAAAAAGCGTCAGTCACTAGGCGATGATGATGGTTGATTTGAGCCCGCACTCTCTTATGCGGGCTCGGGTATTTAGCGTACCACCAGTACGGAGCATTCCGCATGACGCACAACGGCTGCGGCGTTGGAACCCAACAGATAGGTAGTAATATCCGGACGATGCGAGGCGATAATCACCATATCGGCCGGTAATTTTTTTGCCATTTCCAGAATCTTATCTTTAGGAGAGCCTTCTGCAACGTGCGCCTGCACGCGGTCCACGGGAAGGTTGAATTTCTTGATAATCGCTTCCAGTTGAGATTTGGCTTCGGCTTTCAAATCGTCCATTGCGGGGAGCTCTGCTGAATAAGCCAGTCCCAGTGAAGCGTAATAGGGCAAAGACGGGATTACAGTCAAAAAGTGCACTTTAGCGTCGTCAATCTTTGCTTCGGCTTCAACATGTGAAATCACGCGTTGAGTTAATTCTGAATCTGAAATATCGATGGGTACAAGAATCGTTCTGTTCATAAAACCTCCTGTTTAAGTATCCACTGAAATTCTACTCCCTAAAGGCACTTTATGTACAATGACATACGTCACATTTTAGGTGCTGCTCCACGATACTCTGCGGGGACTACCAACAGGGGAGGACGGCGTAATATTAAGCGCATTCCCCGTAAATAATCAGCGAGTTGACGTTAAAACGTTATTTCTGCCTTGTCAGGAAAGACCTAAAAAGAGATGTTACCGTTTAATTCAATAATTAATGAAATAATTCGCAGTGAAATAGATATAATTTATACGAATGCTTTTGGGGGTATTATACGAAATAAAAATTATACAATATCATTCGGTTACGATATTCTACGCCTGTTATATGCCTTTATTGTCACATATTCATTTTGTCGCTGGGCCATTGCGTTAACCTTTGCTTTCCAGCGTATAAATTGACAAGCCCGAACGGATGTTCGGGCTTTTTTTGTTTCCAGGTTAATCCTTAGAATATTTTTTAATCTGCGCCGGGTTTTTCCGCTTTTCCTGCCAGCAAGGCAAGAAAGTCATAGCGTTTTTGCAAATCCAATGCGGCATCTCGCCATAATTGTTCAGCTACTTCAGGCTGTTGCGCATTCAGGCGACGGAAACGCTGTTCATTAAGCAACGTTTCCGCCAGGGCATCAGACGGTGGCCGAGAGTCCAGCGCCAGCGGCGGCTTGCCTTCATCCGCACGGCGGGGATCAAAGCGGTATAACGGCCAGAAACCGGTCGCCGTTAACTGGCGCATCTGGTCATGGCTTAGCGCCAGATCGTAACCATGTTCCTCACAGGGGCTATAGGCAATGATCAGCGACGGCCCTGGCCAGGCTTCGGCCTCCTGGATGGCTTTCACCGTCTGGTTTAACTGCGCGCCCAGCGAAATTTGCGCGACATAAACATGACCATACATCATCATGCTGACGCCAAGATCTTTACGGGCTTTACGCTTGCCATGTTCGCCAAACTTAGTGACGGCGCCAAGCGGCGTCGCCTTCGACGCCTGGCCGCCAGTATTGGAGTAACACTGCGTATCCAGAACCAGAATATTGACATTCTCCGTCAGGCTTAACACATGGTCTAAACCGCCAAAGCCGATGTCGTATGCCCAACCATCGCCGCCAATCAGCCAGATTGATTTTTCTACCAGCGCATCAGCATCCTTTAACAGTTCCTCTGCGCCCGCAACCGATTTCAGATGTTGGCGTAATGCGGCGACCTGCTCACGCCGAACGTCAGGCGTTGCTTCGGCATGCAGCGCATCGTTTAACTCCGCCGGAATGCGATCGGCGAATTGCGCCAGTAAACGCATGACGCGCGCCCGGTGCTGATCCACGCTCAGACGGAAACCGAGGCCAAATTCCGCGTTATCTTCAAATAACGAATTCGCCCATGCCGGGCCGCGTCCGTTGGCATCGGTGGTATAAGGCGTTGAGGGTAAATTACCGCCGTAAATAGAGGAACACCCCGTGGCGTTAGCGATTAACATTCTGTCGCCATATAACTGAGTCAGCAGTTTAATATACGGCGTTTCACCGCAGCCGGAACAGGCGCCGGAATATTCAAACAGCGGCGTAATGAGCTGCGATGTGCGGATATCAATTCGTTCCAGTTTGCTGCGATCGATTTCCGGTAAGTCGAGGAAGAAGTCATAATTCACTTTCTCTTCTTCCACATGCTCAAGGCGCGACATCATGTTAATCGCCTTGATCTGCGGATTTTGCCGATCTTTAGCCGGGCAGACCTCTACGCATAAATTACAGCCAGTACAGTCTTCCGGAGCGACCTGCAGCACATATTTCTGGCCGCGCATATCGCGGGACTTCACGTCCAGCGAATGCAGACTGGCTGGCGCGTTCTCCATTGCCTGCGGGGAAACGACTTTCGCACGAATTGCCGAGTGAGGGCAGGCGGCGACGCAGTGATTACATTGTGTACACAGTTCCTCTTTCCAGACAGGAATCTCTTCGGCGATATTGCGCTTTTCCCAGCGGGTGGTGCCCATCGGCCATGTTCCGTCCGGCGGCAGGGCGGAAACAGGCAGTGCGTCGCCGAGGCCCGCCAACATGGCGGCGGTAACGGTTTTCACGAAATCCGGCGCGGCGTCGGAGACGACCGGCGGGCGATGCGCGCTGTGCGGATTAACCGCCTGCAACGGCACTTCCGCCAGCGATTCCTGCGCCAGAGCCAATGCCTGCCAGTTACGCTCAACCAGATCCTGACCTTTGCTGCTATAGCTTTTGGCAATCGCGCCCTGCAGCTCAACCAGGGCGCTATCGCCCGGAAGAATATGCGTCAGGTGGAAGAAAGCCATTTGCATGACGGTATTGATGCGGGCGCCAAGTCCACATTCGCGGGCGATTTTCGCCGCGTTAACCACGTAAAAACGCGCCTTTTTCTGATTCAACACCGCCTGAACTTCTTGCGGCAGACGCGACCAGACCTCGTCGGCGCTGTACGGCGTATTAAGCAGAAAGATACCGCCGGGCTTTAGACGCTCCGCCATCTGATATTTATCGATAAACTGTAATTGATGGCAGCCGACAAAATCCGCCTGAGCAATTAAGTAAGCGGAACGAATGGGTTTTTCGCTGACGCGCAGGTGCGATACCGTGAGCCCGCCAGCTTTTTTAGAGTCATAAACGAAATAACCTTGCGCATACCACGGCGTAGAATTACCGATAATTTTAATATTATTTTTCGTGGCGGATACGCTGCCGTCGCTTCCCAGACCGTAAAATAACGCTTCAAGTTTAGCGCTGCCGGGCAGGGTATTTTCCGGTAATGGCAGCGAGAGGTGAGTAACGTCATCATAAATGCCCACCGTAAACCGTGGCTTGGGTTTCGCACGGCTGAGTTCATTAAAGACCGCCAGTACACACGCCGGGCCGAACTCTTTGGATGATAGTCCATAACGGCCGCCAATGGTGCGCGGCAACGTTTCGCGCTCGCCATTATTAAAGGCTTCCGCCAGTGCGGTCATCACGTCCAGATAAAGCGGCTCGGCCTGCGCGCCAGGCTCTTTGGTGCGATCCAGCACGGCGATAGCGCGAACGGTTTCCGGTAATGCCTGTAACAAATGTTTGGCGGAGAAGGGGCGGAACAGACGGACTTTCAGAACGCCGACCTTTTCTCCGCGTATCAGTAGCTCGTCCACGACCTCTTCGCAGGTGCCGAGGGCGGAGCCCATCATAATGATGACGCGTTCAGCCTGGGGATGGCCATAATATTCAAATGGCTGGTACTGACGGCCCGTAGCGTCGCCAAATGCCTTCATCGCCTCTTCAACATGATCATAAACGGCGTTGTACCACGGGTTGGTCGCTTCGCGAGACTGGAAGTAGGTGTCCGGATTCGCTGAAGTTCCACGAATCACCGGATGTTCCGGATTCAGCGCGCGGGCGCGGTGAGCGTCGATCTCCGCCTGCGGCATCAGGTTCAGAATGGTTTCATCCGTTAGCGGTATAATTTTGTTGATTTCATGCGATGTACGGAAGCCATCAAAAAAATGAATAAACGGAACGCGGCTTTTCAGCGTAGCCCTGTGTGCGATCAGCGCAAAATCCTGCGCTTCCTGAACGCTGGCGGCGCATAACATCGCGCAGCCTGTCTGGCGGACCGCCATCACATCGGAATGGTCGCCAAAAATAGAAAGCGCGTGTGTGGCGACAGTGCGCGCGGCAACGTGCAGTACAAACGGCGTGAGCTGCCCCGCCAGTTTATACAGCGTTGGAATCATCAGCAGCAGCCCCTGCGATGATGTAAATGACGTAGAAAGCGAACCGGTTTGTAACGCACCGTGAACGGCGGCGATCGCGCCGCCTTCCGACTGCATCTCTACCACACGCGGCGTATCGCCCCAGACATTTTTAAGCCCATTACCGGCCCAGGCATCCGCTTGTTCAGCCATTGTTGAACTGGGCGTAATCGGGTAAATGGCGATAACCTCGCTGGTACGGAACGCCACCGACGCTACTGCGCCATTACCGTCAATCGTTTGCATATGACACCCTTACATTGCGCAAAAAAGAGGGACACGCATAATCGTGAGCGCATCCTGTAGTTATCCCTTTATTTTAGCAAAGCCCTTCAAGCCCCATTTTCGCTTTTGTGTCCCTGGCGGGAGGAGAATGGCGATTTCTTGCCGAAAAGACGTAAAAAATTGCCAATAAATGTTAATGAAGCGCATAAATGCGCGCTTTGCCTCTCGACGCGTCAGTTTCTGCTGCCTATTATTTAGGGCGGTGTCGTTTGGATGAATAAACAGAGGGGAGAGAAATGCGCGCAGCGTTTTGGGTGGGATGTGCCGCGTTATTATTGTCGGCTTGCAGTAGCGAACCTGTTCAGCAGGCAACCGCGGCGCATTTTTCGCCAGGGATGAAAGCGGCGATGTCCAGCGCCGGCGAAGCGAATTGCGCTATGATTGGCGGTTCGCTTTCAGCGGCCCGGCAGCTTGATGGTTCAGTAATTGGTATGTGCGCGCTACCCAACGGCAAACGTTGTAGCGAACAGTCGCTTGCCGCCGGAAGCTGCGGGAGTTATTAAGCGCGGCGTTTCGCCTGACGCGTATAACTTTTCACTTAATGGCTTAGTGCGCTAAATCCGCCAGTTTATACATTAGCGTTGTTTCTGCCGTCGCCAGCGTTAATTGGTTCGCGGTTAAATCGACCTGCGCGCCTTTGCTGAAGAGTTCGCTGAGGGTGCCGTCCAGCGCATTAAGCTGCGGATCGGCGCACATCATTCGGGTCATCGCTAAATTTTTCACTTTTAATTCGCCGTCCGACAGTTTTCCTTCGCCGGTGAATTGATTGCACATTTTGCCGGATACCGTCATGTCCTCGCCAAAGCTGAGCTCCGGGCCGGTGACCGTTTTACCGTTTACGCTTTCCAGAACAAAGCGGTGGTGCTCCAGTTGCTCGCGTTTGACGGACACTTTTCCACTGCTCACACACCCCGTCATTATGATGCTCAGGGCGACCAGCGTGACGATTTTCTTCATTGATATTCTCTGTAATCTGATAGTTAACACTGACTATAGTAATGATATGACCGGATAGATCTTCAGGGGTTATCCGAAAATGCTCCCCTGAACGCAGGGGAGCGACAGGATTAGAACAGCGCGTTCGGGCAGGCTTCGCCCTTCTCAAGCTGGCTTAAGTTTTGTAACGTGGTTTCAGAGATGCTGATCAGCGCTTCTGCGGTCAGGAATGCCTGGTGCCCCGTAAACAGTACGTTATGGCAGGCCGACAGACGGCGGAAAACATCATCCTGAATAACATCGTTTGACTTATCTTCAAAGAACAGGTCGCGTTCGTTTTCATACACATCCATCCCCAGCGAGCCGATTTTCTGATTCTTCAGAGCTTCGATAGCCGCCTGGGAATCAATCAGCGCGCCACGACTGGTATTAATGACCATAACGCCATTTTTCATTTGGTCGAATGCCGCATGGTTCAGTAAATGGTAGTTTTCCGGCGTGAGCGGGCAGTGCAGGGAAATGACATCCGATTCGGCAAACAACGTTTGCAGATCCACATACTCGACGCCGAGGTCAAGCGCGGCGGTGCTGGGATAGGGATCAAACGCCAGTAAACGCATTCCGAAGCCTTTCAGGATACGCAGCGCGGCGACGCCGATTTTACCGGTACCAATGACGCCAGCGGTTTTTCCGTGCATGGTAAAGCCGGTCAGTCCCTCAAGGGAAAAGTTAGCGTCGCGGGTGCGTTGATAAGCGCGGTGAATACGGCGGTTCAATGTCATCATCATGCCAATCGCATGTTCAGCGACGGCTTCCGGAGAATAAGCCGGTACGCGCACCACCTGCAAACCGAGCTCTTTAGCGGCATCCAGGTCGACATTATTAAATCCGGCGCAACGCAGCGCGATGTATTTCACGCCGTGTTTTTTCAGCTCTTCCAGTACCGGTCGGCTCCCGTCGTCATTCACGAAGATACAAACTGCTTCACATCCATTGGCGGTTTTCGCCGTTTTCTCGGTCAGCAGAAAATCAAAAAACTCCAGTTCGAAACCGAACGCTTCGTTCACTTGCTGTAGATATTTCTTGTCATACTGTTTGGTACTATAGACGGCGAGTTTCATATGACCTTCTCCAGTGATGTTAGAATCACACAAATATGCTTAAAATTATCTTACAAAAAATCAAAAATAATTGATAGTCATACATATAATGAATAATTTTAGGTTATCATTCTCCACAACGCCTCAAATAGCCGGAGGGCGCCCCTGCAACATGAACTATTAGGCTATGTACGGGCAATCATGCCAAAATAAAGAGATAGCCGACTGAATTTTTCGTTAAATCAGGAAATTAATGGCCCATGAAGGGTAAATATAAAGCCGCCCTTGCGCTACTGTTACTGCTGATTCTTGTCCCTCTGACGCTACTGATGACCCTCGGGCTGTGGGTTCCCACTCTGGCGGGAATTTGGCTACCCGTCGGTACCCGTATCGCTCTGGAACAAAGTCCACGCCTGACACGTCATGGGTTAGTGATTCCCGATCTTCGCTATCTGGTCAATGATTGTTCGTTAGCGCATATTACCCAGGCGGAACTGACGCATCCCAGCCGTTGGTTGCTGAATATTAAAAGCCTCAAACTGGATGCCGCATGCCTGGCGAAACTGCCCGCAACAGAAGCTTCTCCCGCCGCGCCGCGTACGCTGGCGCAGTGGCAGTCAATGCTGCCCAATACCTGGATTAACATCGATAATGTCATTCTCGCGCCCTGGCCGGAATGGCAGGGCAAGCTGGCGATCTCCATGACGCCGGTCATTCAGCAGATACGTTATCAGGGCGAAAAAGTAAAATTTCAAGGGCAGCTACGCGGTCAGGCATTGACGGTGAGCCAACTGGAGATCGCCGCGCTGGCCAACCAGCCTCCCGTTAGCCTGGCGGGGGAATTTGTGTTGCCGCTGGTACCGGATGGCCTGCCGGTCAGCGGTCATGCGGCAGCGACCTTGCGTCTGCCGCAGGAACCGTCGCTGATGGATGCGGAACTGGAGTGGCGTGATAACGCCGGACAGCTCATCGTGATGGCGCGAGGTAATCCTGACCCGATTCTCGATCTCCCCTGGGCGGTAACGCGTCAGCGGCTTACCATCAGCGATGGCCGCTGGAACTGGCCATATCAGGGATTCCCCTTGAGCGGACGTCTGGCTTTTAATATCGATAACTGGCAAGCCGGGCCGGATAATGCGCGAGTCAGCGGACGCCTGAATATTCTGACCCAGGGCGATGCCGGTAAAGCGAACGCTGTACTGACTATCGGCCCGGGAAAACTCAGCATGGATAGCAGTGAGATGCCTCTACAGCTTACCGGCGAGGCTAAACAGAAGGATTTAATCTTTTATGCCGTATTGCCCGCTATGTTCCGCGGCAGTCTGGCCGATCCGCAGCTCACCTTTGCACCTGGCGCATTGCTACGCTCGCGCGGACGGGTGATTGATGCGTTAGATATTGATGAAATTCGTTGGCCGCTGGCGGGCGTTAAGGTGACGCCGCGCGGCGTTGATGGCCGATTACAGGCTATTTTACGGGCGCACGAAAATGAGATGGGCGATTTCGTTCTTCATCTTGATGGCCTGGCGAATGATTTTCTCCCTGATGCTGGTCGCTGGCGGTGGCGCTATTGGGGGCAAGGAAGCTTTACGCCAATGCGCGCCCACTGGGATATTGCCGGACAGGGCGAATGGCATGATAACACCATCAGGTTGACCAGTTTGTCCACCGGTTTTGATCAGTTGCACTATGGCGCAATGACCGTCACATCGCCAAGACTGGCGCTGAATAAACCTATTGTCTGGGTTCGCGACGCCACAACGCCGTCGCTACAGGGCGCGCTGTCTCTGGAGGCGGGAAAAACCGTATTTACCAGCGGGAGCGTGCTGCCGCCTTCTACCATTAATTTTAGCGTTGAAGGGCGCGAGCCAACCCTGTTCCAGTTTAAAGGCGACCTTCGGGCGGGGGCGATAGGGCCGGTACGGCTGAATGGGCGCTGGGATGGCGAACGCCTTCGCGGACAGGCCTGGTGGCCGAAGCAGTCGCTTATCGTTTTTCAGCCGTTGCTTCCACCGGACTGGAAAATGACGCTGCGCGAAGGCTCACTGTATGCGCAGGTGGCTTTTTCCGCCGCACAGGGGCAGGGGTTTGAAGCAGGTGGACACGGCGTGTTAAAAGGCGGTAGCGCCTGGATGCCGGATAACAAAATCAACGGCGTCGATTTCATTCTGCCATTTCGCTTCCACAACGGCGCGTGGCAATTGGGGACGCGCGGGCCTGTCTCGCTGCGTATTGCCGGGATAGTTAACCAGGTCACGGCGAAAAATATCACCGCTGATTTACAGGGCGGTTATCCCTGGAGCGAGTCGAATCCATTACTGCTAAGCGATGTCAGCGTAGACGTGCTGGGCGGTCAAATCATTATGAAACAGTTGCGAATGCCGCAGCACGACCCGGCGCTTTTGCGGGTGCAAAATATTTCATCCAGCGAATTGATTAGCGCCATAAATCCAAAGCAATTCGCCATGTCTGGTCCGGTCAGCGGCGCGCTGCCGCTGTGGCTGAACAATGAAAAATGGATAATCAAAGATGGCTGGCTTACGAATCCTGGGCCAATGACGTTGCGCATCGATAAAGATACTGCGGATGCGGTGGTGAAGGATAATGTCACGGCAGGCTCGGCGATCAACTGGCTACGTTATATGGAGATTACGCATTCGTGGACGAAAATTAACGTTGATAACCTGGGCGTACTAACGATGCAGGCGGCTATTACCGGCAAAAGCCGGGTAGATGGTAAAACCGCGATCGTTAACTTGAACTATACCCATGAAGAAAATGTGTTTACGCTGTGGCGCAGTTTGCGTTTTGGCGACAATTTACAGGCATGGCTTGAACAAAATACAGCGTTGCCGCAACCTCCTTGCCGGAAAGACAAGGACTGTGAGGATAAATAATGAAAATGAGTATTGCCATGCTGTCAGCGCTTGCGTCATTTATCGTGGTGGGCTGCACGCCACGTATTGAAGTCGCCGCGCCGGAACAGCCGATTACCATCAACATGAATGTAAAGATCGAGCATGAAATACATATCAAAGTCGATAAAGACGTTGAAGAACTCCTGAAATCACGCAGCGATCTATTCTGAGGCCATAATGAAAAAGTATTTAATACTATGGGTGCTGACGCTGAGCTTGCTCACACCTTCTGTGTGGGCCTTAACCCTGGACGAAGCGCGCACGCAGGGCCGGGTCGGGGAAACGCTGAATGGCTATCTGGTGGCCTTAAAGAATGATGCCGAAACCCAGAAACTGGTGCTTGATATTAATCATGCCCGCCGCGCCAGTTATCAGCAGTTAGCGGATAGCAATCATCTTCCCGTGGACGAGGTGGCGAAGATGGCAGGGCAAAAACTGGTTGAGCGCGCCAGGCCGGGAGAATATGTCCAGGGAATTAATGGCAAATGGATGCGTAAATAACCGCTTCCCGACAATTTTTTTACCGCAACATGCATTTTTATATGGGTAATTTCTGAATACGAAGGTCGTATTTACATTAGGCGAACCGGAAGGCTATTTCTATACTGTTGGCTGGTATCACTATTCGCGAGAGTAACCAGGTATGACGTCTGAAAAGTTATCTGCTGCCTGCCATTGTGGCAGCGTCGTGTTTACCGTTCAACTTAGCGATGGCTTTCATACCGCCAGGCGCTGCAACTGTTCGTTTTGTCGGATGCGCGGAGCGGTGGCAGTGTCTGCGCCACTATCGGGTATTAAAGTGCTAAAAGGGCAGGATAAGCTTACCGAATATCGCTTCAATACGGGCAAGGCGGTGCATTTTTTCTGTTCGGTATGCGGGATATATACTTTTCATCAGCGTCGATCCAATCCCGATCAATATGGGGTCAATGTGGCGTGCATCGAAAATGTGTCGCCTTTTGATTTCGCCTGCGTTGAAGTCAATGATGGGGTAACGCATCCCAGCGATGGCGGCAGTAGCGGCGTGGTAGGATATTTGCGCTACGAACCGAAGAAATCACCTCCCGTCGAAACGGGAGGCAAAAATATTTAAGCGGCCACTACGCTGTCAATCGCGGCTTTTGCATCGGCCTGGGCTTTAGCTGCCACTTCCGGCCCGTAGGCGATGCCTTCGGCAAAGACAAAATTCACGTCGGTAATACCGATAAAACCAAGGAACACTTTCAGGTAAGGCGCAATCAAATCCGTCGGGGTGTCTTTATGGATACCGCCGCGACTGGAGAGAACCACCGCGCGTTTACCGGTTACCAGACCTTCCGGGCCTTTTTCGGTATAGCGGAAAGTGATACCGGCGCGGGCAATCAGATCAAAGTAGTTTTTCAGCTGCGTCGGAATATTGAAATTGTACATCGGCGCCGCAATAACGATGACGTCGTGGGCTTTCAGTTCAGCAATGAGTTCATCAGACAGCGCCAGAGCGTCCTGCTGGCGTGGCGTTAAAGGCGCATCGCCCGGACGCATCGCGCCCACCAGCTCGCCATCCAGCACCGGAACAGGGTTGGCCGCCAGATCGCGGACAGTAATTTCATCTGCGACGTGTTTTTCGCGCCATTGTTCAATAAAATAGTCAGTCAACTGACCAGACTGAGAGTACCCTGCCAGAATACTGGATTTAAGAACTAATACCTTGCTCATGGGTGTTTCCTTTTATGTGTTTGAAGGGGCGTGCCCCGTTGCTTGTTGACACTTTATTCACAAATATGTCGCAGGGATAGCGCAATATATCGAACCCTTTGTTCGAAATTATTGAACAACACAAAAAAAGCCCCAATGTGGTACTCTATACCTATCATTTAAAACGATTTTAAACAGGCAGAATGCTGCCCAAGAGCTTTATGACTGAACAATCTATGTTGACGCTTCAGGTGTTACAGCAGCGGCTGGATGCACTGATGCTGCGCGACAAACAGCGCTTTGCGCGCCGCCTGCATGGCGTAAAGAAAGTAAAAAATCCTGATGCGCAACAGGCCATTTTCCAGACGATGGCGAAAGAAATTGAACAGGCTGCGGCGCAGGTCGCCCTCCGCGAAGCGGCGCGCCCCTCAATCACTTATCCGCAAAATCTGCCTGTTAGCCAGAAGAAACAGGACATTCTGGAAGCGGTCCGCGATCATCAGGTGGTGATCGTGGCAGGGGAAACCGGTTCCGGTAAAACCACCCAGTTGCCGAAAATTTGTATGGAACTGGGACGCGGAATTAAAGGACTTATTGGTCATACTCAGCCGCGTCGCCTGGCGGCGCGCACCGTCGCTAACCGCATTGCCGAAGAGTTGCAAACGGAGCCAGGCGGCTGCATCGGCTATAAAGTTCGTTTCAGCGATCATGTCAGTAGCAACACCATGGTCAAACTGATGACTGACGGTATCCTGCTGGCGGAAATCCAGCAGGACAGGCTATTGATGCAGTATGACACCATCATTATTGATGAAGCGCATGAACGCAGCCTGAATATTGACTTCTTGCTCGGCTATCTGAAAGAGCTTCTGCCGCGTCGCCCCGATCTGAAAGTGATTATTACCTCTGCGACCATCGACCCGGAACGCTTCTCGCGCCACTTTAATAACGCGCCGATTATCGAAGTCTCTGGCCGAACGTATCCCGTAGAAGTTCGTTATCGCCCCATTGTGGAAGAGGCTGACGACACTGAACGCGATCAGCTACAGGCAATTTTCGACGCTGTCGATGAACTGGGGCGTGAAAGTCCCGGCGATATTCTGATTTTTATGAGCGGAGAGCGGGAAATCCGCGATACCGCCGACGCCCTGAACAAGCTGAACTTACGGCATACCGAAGTGTTGCCGCTGTATGCACGCTTGTCGAACAGCGAACAGAACCGCGTTTTCCAGTCGCACAGCGGACGCCGTATCGTGCTGGCAACTAACGTGGCGGAAACCTCGCTGACGGTGCCGGGTATCAAGTATGTGATCGATCCTGGCACTGCGCGCATCAGCCGCTACAGCTACCGCACTAAAGTGCAGCGCCTGCCGATTGAACCGATCTCACAGGCTTCCGCCAACCAGCGTAAAGGGCGTTGCGGACGCGTATCGGAAGGGATCTGCATTCGTCTGTATTCGGAAGATGACTTTTTGTCACGTCCGGAATTTACCGACCCGGAAATTCTACGTACCAACCTGGCGTCGGTTATTTTGCAGATGACCGCCCTGGGGCTGGGTGACATCGCCGCCTTCCCGTTTGTCGAAGCGCCGGATAAGCGCAATATTCAGGATGGCGTGCGTTTGTTGGAAGAGCTGGGGGCGATTACCGCCGACGAACAGCAAACGGCATATAAGCTGACGCCGCTGGGCCGACAATTATCTCAGCTGCCGGTCGACCCGCGCCTGGCGCGTATGGTTCTGGAAGCGCAAAAACATGGCTGTGTGCGCGAAGCGATGATCATTACTTCCGCACTCTCTATTCAGGATCCGCGCGAGCGCCCAGTGGATAAGCAGCAGGCTTCCGATGAGAAACACCGGCGCTTCCATGATAAGGAGTCCGATTTTCTGGCGTTTGTTAACCTGTGGAATTACCTCGGCGAGCAACAAAAGGCCCTGTCGTCGAATCAATTCCGCCGTCTGTGTCGCACCGACTATCTGAACTATTTACGCGTGCGTGAGTGGCAGGATATCTATACCCAACTGCGTCAGGTGGTAAAAGAACTGGGGATTCCGGTAAACAGCGAACCCGCAGAGTACCGGGAAATTCACGTTGCGTTGTTAACGGGGCTGTTGTCGCATATCGGGATGAAAGATGCCGATAAACAAGAGTACACCGGCGCGCGTAACGCCCGATTCTCTATTTTCCCCGGTTCCGGTTTATTCAAAAAACCGCCGAAATGGACAATGGTCGCAGAACTGGTGGAGACCAGCCGTTTGTGGGGGCGTATCGCTGCCCGCATTGAGCCAGAATGGGTGGAACCGGTAGCCCAGCACCTGATTAAACGTTCATATAGCGAACCGCACTGGGAGCGGGCGCAAGGCGCGGTGATGGCGACGGAAAAGGTTACTGTCTACGGTCTGCCGATTGTCGCCGCGCGCAAGGTGAATTACAGCCAGATTGACCCGGCGTTGTGTCGCGAGTTGTTCATCCGCCATGCGCTGGTGGAGGGGGACTGGCAAACCCGTCATGCCTTCTTCCGTGAGAATCTAAAATTGCGTGCGGAAGTCGAGGAACTTGAGCACAAATCTCGCCGCCGCGATATCCTGGTGGATGACGATACCCTGTTTGAGTTTTATGACCAGCGTATTAGCCATGACGTTATTTCCGCCCGCCACTTTGATAGTTGGTGGAAAAAAATCAGCCGCGAGACGCCGGATCTGCTCAACTTTGAAAAAAGTATGCTGATTAAAGAAGGCGCGGAAAAAATCAGCAAACTGGATTACCCGAACTTCTGGCACCAGGGCAATCTCAAGCTGCGTTTGAGCTATCAGTTTGAACCGGGCGCGGATGCTGACGGCGTGACCGTCCATATTCCGTTGCCGCTACTTAACCAGGTTGACGAGAGCGGTTTTGAATGGCAGATCCCAGGGCTGCGCCGTGAATTAGTTATTGCGCTGATTAAATCGTTGCCAAAACCGGTACGTCGCAACTTTGTTCCGGCTCCAAACTATGCTGAAGCGTTTTTAGGTCGCGTAACGCCGCTGGAGCTGCCGCTGCTGGACGCTCTGGAGCGTGAACTGCGCCGGATGACCGGCGTCACGGTCGACCGGGAAGACTGGCATTGGGATCAGGTGCCCGAGCATCTGAAAATCACGTTTCGCGTGGTGAATGACAAAAACAAGAAACTGCAGGAAGGGCGTTCGCTCGCCGAGCTTAAAAATGCGCTGAAAGGCAAAGTGCAGGAGACGCTCTCGGCGGTGGCGGATGACGGCATCGAGCAGAGCGGGCTGCATATCTGGAGTTTCGGCGAGCTGCCGGAAAGCTACGAACAGAAACGCGGTAATTATAAAGTGAAGGCGTGGCCGGCGTTAGTGGATGAACGTGACAGCGTCGCTATCAAATTGTTTGATAATCCGCTGGAACAACAACAGGCGATGTGGTGCGGTTTACGCCGTCTGCTGTTGCTCAATATTCCTTCACCGATTAAGTATCTGCATGAGAAATTGCCGAATAAAGCCAAGCTGGGGCTGTACTTTAACCCGTACGGCAAAGTACTGGAGTTGATTGATGACTGTATCGCCTGCGGGGTAGATAAGCTGATAGATGCCAACGGCGGACCGGTGTGGAGCGAAGCAGGTTTCACCGCGCTGCACGAAAAGGTACGCGCCGAGCTGAATGATACTGTGGTGGATATCGCGAAGCAGGTTGAGCGCATCCTGACGACCGTATTCAATATCAATAAGCGTCTGAAAGGGCGGGTGGATATGAGCATGGCGTTGGGGCTTTCCGATATCAAGGCGCAGATGAGCGGTCTGGTATACCGTGGTTTTGTGACTGGCAACGGCTTTAAACGTCTCGGCGATACGCTGCGTTATCTGCAGGCAATTGAAAAGCGGCTGGAGAAACTGGCTGTCGATCCGCACCGCGATCGGGCGCAAATGCTGAAAGTCGAAAGCGTCCAGCAGGCGTGGCAACAATGGATAAATAAATTGCCTCCAGCGCGTCGCGAAGATGATGATGTTAAAGAGATCCGTTGGATGATTGAAGAACTGCGTGTCAGTTATTTCGCGCAACAGCTCGGTACGCCTTATCCTATTTCCGATAAGCGTATTTTACAGGCCATGGATCAGATTACGGCCTAAAAAGCCAGGCGACGATGTCTTTCAAAGAGATCCGGTACAAGTTCGGAACAAAAAGGAGGAATTATGAATACAACGCCATTTCCGGCGCTCTCTGCGGAAACATTGCTGGCGGTGAATACCGTCGGACAGTGGCTGGCGCAAAATGATTTTTCCGGCGAACAACCTTATTCGTCGGATTGCGTCGTCCTGGCGGGCAATGCGGTGATCCCCACTATCGACGCGGCCTGTCGCATCGCCAAAGCGCAAGGCGTTCCTTTACTGATTAGCGGCGGTATAGGTCATTCGACGCCGTTTTTGTACGCCGTGATTGCCCGGCATCCGCGCTACCATACTATTCGCACAACCGGACGCGCTGAAGCCGCTATCCTCGCGGATATCGCGAATCAGTTCTGGCATATTCCGGCTGAGAAAATTTGGCTGGAAGATCGGTCAACTAATTGCGGCGAAAATGCCCGTTTCTCCTGCGCACTGATCCGTCAGGCGAAAGAAAACATTAACACGGCTATCGTTGTGCAAGACCCCACCATGCAGCGGCGCACTATCGCGGCGTTTCGGCGCGTGACAAACGACGACACCGATGCGCCGCGCTGGCTGAGTTTTCCTGGTTTTGTTCCGGTACTGCGCCACCTTAACGGCGGTACACGTTTTGCCAACGTTGAAGAGGGCATCTGGACGGTGGAGCGTTATCTGTCTCTGATTGCCGGCGAGCTGCCACGTTTGCGTGACGATGAAACAGGGTATGGACCGCGTGGTAAAGATTTTATCATTCACGTTGATATCCCACGCGATATTGAAAAGGCATGGCAGGTATTGCAGGCAGATACTACGCTGCGCAGTGCGTTAGAACAGAGAGCTTTACGCTAAAAATCGCCCGTTTGCGAGGGTGAACGGGCAAGTGCGACCACCATTTCATAAATTTGATGAATTATTTATAAAAGCTGGTTATGTTGTCGCTTTACGGTTTTCATTCAGGACGCGCTATGGGCAATAAGTATTCCGGCCTGCAAATTGGTATTCACTGGTTAGTCTTTTTTCTGGTTATTGTGGCTTACGCCGCGATGGAGCTACGCGGTTTTGCGCCGCGTAGTTATCGGCCCTGGTTTAATATGACGCATGTTTCATGTGGTATCACTATTTTGCTTTTAATGGTGGCGCGCTTGATTATTCGGCTGAAATATCCCACGCCGCCCATTGTTCCTCGTCCAAAACCGATGATGACCGGAATGGCGCATTTGGGACATCTGGTGATTTACCTGTTATTTATCGCGCTGCCTGTTATTGGTCTGGTCATGATGTATAACCGCGGCAATCCCTGGGTCGCATTTGGCATTACTATGCCGCATGCCGCCGAAGCTAACTTTGAACGCGTAGATATGCTGAAATCCTGGCACGTCACGCTGGCGAATCTGGGCTATTTTGTTATTGGACTTCATGCCATCGCTGCTTTGATGCATCACTATTTCTGGAAAGACAATACGTTGTTACGGATGATGCCGCGTAAGCGTGACTGACCGTCCTGCATGACGTTTGTCGCAGGTGGGGTTAACTGCTTTAGGCAAACAAGGCATCTATCAGAGGGGATGGCGTATTCCATACAGAAAACGCCTGCGTCTAACCAGGACCCGTGACGCAGGCGAAGGAGGACGGGTCTACATCGGAAGCGGGTATTATACTTATTTGTATGACAAATAAAATAAGCAATTGCTATTCCGTAATCCAATGTTTAATCAACGGGTTAAACCCACATGATCGCGCTGCCGACCGCTCGGAAGTGCCTGTACTTACGATGAGCGTGGCGTAGTGGCGGAAAATAGCGCAACGGCGCCATGTTGCTCCAAAGTCACCTTAGCGAAATGTTCGTCCAACACGCTGCGTAACGTATCGGCTGAATCATTGGTATTACTGAATATTCCTTTCTTGTTATAAACAGCCATTAATTTCTTACCAAAAGCATTGTGAGGAACCTCTTTGCCCAGAATCGTGGCGCCAAAAAGTGTGCCGCCGGGTTTAAGCGCCATACCGGCATTTTTAATTGCCTTCGCTTTTGTTGTCATCTCACCAGGTAAGCAGTGCAGAAGATAGTACATCGAAACGGAATCGAAGCGCCCGTGCCAGTCCGCCGGGAACGTGTCGAAAACATCGTGTTGTAGTGTGGCGCGGATTTTCGTATTACCCACTCGGCTGGCGGCTATTTTCAGGCTATCCGGATTTAAATCCATCAGCGAAATGGCATGAGTCGCAGGTGCATGTTTCAGGTAATAACCTGTACCTACGCCAATATCCAGGTGAGTCTCGCCCATGTGATGCAGGAAGAAAGGAAGTAGTCGCGTATCAGTAGGACACTTCCATGCATATTTGTTTGAGATATTGAGTACCCACCAGTCATATAAGCTAAGCGTGAATGGGTTATAGACTTTTGCGCCTGATTGTTGTGTATGCTTCATTGTTCTCTCACTAAATAATTTCGCGCTGGAATTAAAACAACGAAGCAATCGTTAGGCAAGCATTAATCAGGTGAGTGAGTAATTTAATGCGATGAATAAAGGCGATATTATGAATTAAGCGGCTATCTTAAAGAATATAGAGGATAATAATAGCTGATAAATGAATTGATCAGTCATATTATTATAAGCTGATAATTAATAATCGTTAATATAAATATATTAAGCCTTATGATAATAGCAATGCAATTAAAAGCATGAGAAACAATATTTATTCATACACATAAAGCGATTATTGCACATTAATTGATATTTTAAATGTTACGCTAAGATAGCCATCTTTATTTAATATCACCTACCTGGAGGCGATATGATTGAGGTTTTTGAAGCGTTTGGCTGGACCTTACTTTTAGGCGGTCTGGCAGTGGCAGTACTGTTTATCACTGCACTGGATAGAAAACGGTAATCATTGCATTTGACGCGCCTGTTGAGTTGGTATTACAAATAATTGTACCTGAAATCTACCACTTCTGAATTTTGCGATATTTTGCCATTCTGACGGCAAGGGGTAATCCTGACTAAAGTTACCGCCGCTTACCAACCAGACACGATGGTAACTTTTTGAAAGCGTTGTCAGAGTATCAATATATGTCTGATCGGCTTGCGCATAAAACAGTGAACCAAAGCCATAGGCATTCGGTCTTCCTGATGTTCCGTGTGCGTTAGGCGGTGTATAAAGAAACGTACGATAATCTCGCTTATTATAATACATATAACTTAAATAATCGAACATTTTACTGACTACCACGGCATCATTAGGCTGGTGACGGGTATTAATATAGTTTACCAGTGGTTTAAACTCGTCTATGTGCTCAGGGTTATTATGATATGAACCATAGCCGAATAATAAGGTGAATAAGATAAACCAGAAGCCACAAACCGCTTTTTTTGCGCGGGTAAGTAATACCGCGAGCAGGGGAGGAATGCTCAGCGATGAGAAGAAGAAATAACGATCGATAAATAACGGCATCCACCAGGAAATGATAAAGACCAGCATTACAGGGATGACCAGATTACAAAATAATATCAGCTGATATCTTTCATATTCTCCGTTGCATAAAGATATTCGCCCCACAGTACCGATAAAACCTCCCACAGCCAGCCACAGAATGAACGACGGAAAACCCTGTCCGTTGTTTCCGGTAAAAAAATGCCAGTACATCGCAGGCAGGTCACGCCATGTTACGGGGGGAATCCAACCGATATCATTACCGGCTCTCAACTGCGCCAGTTGAGTCAGTAAATTAAACAATACGGGCAACCAGGGGAGATAAGCGACAGCAATCGCCAGGTTAGCAAACCACCAGCCAGGAAGTTTAAGGTAGCAGGCCGTTTTATGGCTTTGGCAGGATAATATTGTTACTGCGATCCAGTGGGCAATAAGTGTAAATAGGGTGAAATAATGGGTGTAAAAGCTGAACGTCATAAGTAAAGCATACGCGACAAGGTAGCGATTATGGGTGGGTGTTTTTATCCACATCATCAATGCTAACGCGGCAGAGAGCGTTAGCATTCCCATTAACGCGTACATGCGCGTTTCTTGACTGTAATGAACTGCCATCGGCATCAGGGCGGCGAACCATCCCGCCAATAAGGCTGTACGTTCATTTGCCAGCCATCGCGTAAGCGCGATAACCAGCACAACTGTCAGTATCCCAAAGAGTAGACTGAGAGAGCGTACCGCTGCAATGCTATCACCCCATAATATCATCCAGTCATGCAGTAACAGATAATAAAGCGGGGGATGCACGTCAAAAGCGGCATGGAATAGCAGATTATCTACGCTATGTCGACTAATCAGCACGCTGGACGCTTCGTCACACCAAAGGTAGCGGTCAGTTAAAAACAGCAACCGTATAAGGACGGAGAATATGACAATGAGACAAATATGATATTTATACTTTATTTTTCTTAACCCATCGCCGGGCTGCCATATGGATAGTTGTGGTAGCGCCATAATATCCTCAATGGAGTAAGACTTAGACCAGAATGGACACCTAACGCAATAATGAAGGTTAAAATCTTAACCAACACTAAATAAAAATAACTTTGATAATGTCAGCGATGAATTAATCAGAATAGTGCAGTGCAACTCAGTAATCCTGACCGTAATGGCGAAGCAGTCTATGCTCTAAAAACCGGGTCAAACCGACGATAAAGGTAACGCCAATAAGATACACTATGGCGGCAAAAAGGTAAGCATGGAAGAATTTAAAGCTAGTTGCAGCAACCTCCTGAATTCGCGCGAAAAACTCAGTATATTGGATAAGAAAAACGATGGTGCTGTCTTTAAGGTTATTAATCACCTGATTCGTTAAGGCTGGAATGGAAGACAGCAATACCTGAGGCAGTATAATCCACAAAAAGACCTGCCGTTTGTTCAACCCCTGAACGACTGCTGCCTCCGTTTCATACTTATTCAATGCGTTATAGGCCGTTGTCATGTACGCGGCATTATATGCGCCGACATTCAAGGTAAAACCTGTAACCGCCACGGTAAAAGAGGACAGGTGAATGCCAGATTGAGGTAAACCATAATAGATAACAAATAGAATAAGAATGAGTGGCGTACCGATAAAGAAATCCATGTACAGTCGAGTTATGGCTTTTACCACGGGGCGATGGCTCAGGCTCAGAAAGAAAATAATAATTCCCCACAAAAAACCGGTGATGGAAACAATCAGCGCAAGTTTACAGGTTTCTTTAATACCGTCCACAACAAGTGGCAGTTGTTCAGTCAGGTCATTAAAGAAGAGAGACCAGCCAGCGATCATCGTTGTGCCTCGCTAAAAAAACAGTGGATATCTGGATCCGTTTCTCGTAAGGCAAGATCGGTAAAAGCGCCTTCTGCACGAATCTTGCCATGATTAAGAAACGTTACGTTATCGCTTAGTAATCTGGCGAGGCGAATATCATGAGTGACGCATAATATAGTGACGCCATTGTCGTGAAGTTGCTTGATCAACATTCCGACTTCACGAGTCATGAGCGGATCAAGCGCAGACGTCGGCTCATCAAAAATAATGAGTTCTGGGTCGGTGACCATTGTACGGGCCAGGGCGACGCGCTGTTGCTGGCCGCCCGATAATTGCGAAGGGTATTTCGCGCTATGCGAGACCATATCAAGTTTTTGTAGCTCATGTAAGGCTTTCTCCCGGGCTAGTTGTCCCGGCATGCCAAACACTTTACATAGGGCAAGGGTAATATTATCCATGACGTTAAGATGGCGATACAAAGCGTAATTCTGGAAGACACAACCAACTTTTTTTCTGAACTCAAGAATAGTAAATTCCTTGTCATAAATATTTCTCCCGTGAAAATAAATATCACCATAATCAGGCTCTTCTAATCGAAGCAGACAGCGTAAAAGCGTCGTTTTTCCACAACCCGATGGCCCCATGACTACTTTCATGTCTCCCGATTGAATTTTCAGACTAACCGTATCAAGAACCTTTTTTCCTGAATATTCCTTACTTATCTCTTTTAGTTTCAGTAAAGCCATAAGTATCACCTCTATTTTTATGCTTCAACTGATGCGATATTTTTTCTCAAACACTCCGGCCAGAAGAGTAAAAACTTTATAAATAATGAAATATAATACCCCGGCAAGAGTATAGATCTGTAACCCGTTCAGCGTGATGGCTGTCAGTGACATTGCCTGCTTCGTTATTTCAGCGATACCTACAGTATAAGCAAAGGGCGTCGCTTTTAATACAGAAGAAAACTCATTGATAATACCGGGCACAGAAAATCGCAACATCTGTGGCAGTTCAATATTTATTATAACCTGTAATTGACGCATTCCTGCTACTTTCGCTACCGTAATTTCGTATGGCTCAACTAATTTAAGCGCCCCTCTGAACACCTCGGCAAGATAGCTCCCACTGATTAAGCCGACGCTGAGGTTCATGGCCACCAGAGGTGAAACATATATGCCAATCGATGGCAATCCAAAATAAACAAGAAAAACAGCAATAAGTATTGGAATTCCCCGAAGAATAAAGACCAGTACGTCGAGCATCTTCTGTAGTGGAAGGGGGGATAGTCGCCGTAATACGGCGACTGTAAGCCCGGTAAAAAACGCTGAGAGAAAACAGGTAAAGGTTACAAGCAGCGTATTACCAATCCCTTCCAATAGGAAATAAAAGATAGCCAGCATATTACCTGATGACATAGCTTACTATTTCATCCAGTTATCGACGATGTCAGATATTTTTTGTGGCCCTTGCTCTTTAAGCCATAAGTTGAAATCATCGCGCACGGGAGAGCCTTTCTTAAAGGCAATGCCAAGCTGATCAACATTCTTGAAAACATAACGGCTTTCTATCGGCATCTTTTTCTTATTTTTGAAGGTAAAATAAACAGGCTCTTCTATAAAAGCCAGATCAAGATTGCCATTTTTTAGATCAGCCATCGTCTCATTATAGGTTGGATACAATTTTACTTTACTTAACGAGTAGTATCCTTTGGGCTCCAGATCATTTTTTATAAGGTCGGAGTAAGCCATTCCTCGAGGGTATCCAATAGAATATTGATTTAATTCATTGAGGTTATTGAGCGTTATTTTATGATTGGCCATACTGACCAGATAAAAAGAGTTGATGTAATAAGGTTCAGAAAAATCAATAACTTTCTTACGTTTATCTGTGATTGAAATTCCCGAAAATGCGACATCTGCTTGACCACTCGCCACTGCGCCAAGCATTCCATCCCAGGCATATTCGGTGATGTTTAGCTTACAATGCCGTGACTGACAGTAAGACGAAAAAAGCTCCAGATCTATCCCCTGCAATTTGCCATCAGCACTTTTAAATAACATAGGGGGAGAGGCCGGTGATACTGCGACATTGAGTGTTCTCCCTTCAACGATGCTATCAGCAAAAGCTGAAGACGACATTATTCCCAACACTATCATCGATAAGCCAATTTTTTTGGATAACATGCTATCTATTTCCTGTGGTAAGGTAATGCGTATTATAAATTAAGCATTAGGGCGTGAACCTGACATTTTCAGGCGTAAAGTACTTAACGTATGTATTCCATCGCTGTTAACTAAGTTAATCAGGAGGTTTAACAGAAATCATCAAAGGGAATGGATTGAATATACCATGAGATATCAATTGGATATGAGTGCAGCGACCCCATGAAAGGTGAAAATGTAAAGATACCATAGACATTAGTATACTGGACATAGTTTATGCTCCATTTACGCATACATATTTACATGATAAGCAGATAAATGCTTCAGTGACGGTGTATTTAATGTCTCTAAGTATCATCTTACCACTCTATCCAGGGCCAATATAAAGACTTATCTTTGCTTGTCAAATACATTTTCTGAGCTAAGTTGATTTGCGTGCTATCTATATTTGCAAGCATATAAATTATTTGCCCTATGAACAAACGACAACAAATCAGGAGTTCTGACGATGTTGTTATGTTTATCAAAACGTTAACTTGTTTTAATCGATAATAATCTTAATTCAGAAATATCTTAATATATGCGGTTGCCGAGATAAAATTCTCAAATTAACATCGTACATCTTATGTAATAAATATAAATACGATAAATAAATCCAAAACTGAGACTGCCAACCGGATAACAAACAGCAATAAAGAGGGTTCTCCATTAAGTTATCCTGGCAATGGTTAAGGTGGTAACATTTTCGGTGGCTTTACCCATTTTAATCGTGTTCACAACACGTTAATTACCTTATGATTACCATGGTAATTAAAAATGAATCCTCGATGACTCGTTGGCTGAATGAAAAGAAAATTCTGCATCACATAGGCGCATGTATCGCGTATAATGGGCTCCGATGTCCCTAATCATTGCTATGACATAATAATATGTATCTTAACCGCTTTTGTTATTTACTCCTGATCTCCGCTGCGGTCGGAAGCATTTTTACATCGCATCCCGTCGCGATGTGGTTCCTGCTCGCCAATGTGCTAACGCTGGCGATCTACGGTGTAGATAAAACGGCGGCACGTAAAACCTGGCGCAGAGTGCCGGAATCCACTTTGTTGGTGTTTGGGGTTGTCGGTGGGTGGCCTGGTGCGATTGTTGGGCAACAACTCTTCCGTCATAAAACGCAAAAGCAGCCATTCAAAACATACTTTATCGTCAGTGTGATAGTGAGTATTGTAGTTACGGTGGCGATCTATCGACTCTATCCATTTTTGTCCTACTGAACATAGAGTATGGATCACTTATTGACCAACCGGCAGCAAAGACAACCTCATATTTTCATGCCACCGGCACTATGATATTGAGCGGTGTTTTGCTCAAGGCGTACCGCAGCCGATGGAACTTTATTCAGTGGAATAATGATGAGCTATAAAACTTTCTAACATTATGGCAAAACAATGATGGACTTCCTGGGTTGGATGGACAAGGTCGTTGAAGACGTATTGCGGACATATATCTAGCTGAGGGTCTTTAGCCCCGGGAACATGTACATAGCCGTGGTGAGTATAAGGGTTTTCCGTATCATAACCAATATTACTGGCCGCCTCCATTATCACCTTAAATGCATCGGCAGTCTCGTAATAGCATATTTTATGCTGGGGGTATTTTTCTTTTAATTCTTCAACATTAGTTTTTAACAGGGCATTGTGAGCGATGCTTTCATCCTTAAGCTTTCTTTTTTCATCAGAATGTTTGCCATAAGGTGTTAAAGACAAATCGGGAATCCCCATGACCAGAACATTATTAACTCCACCGGAAATTATTTTTTCAATATCATCAATTTGTTGCTCAACGACCATTATTACATTATCTTTGTGTAGTGTCATATAGTCATTAGCCCCCAATAAAAATATCGCCAGGTCCTGGTGAGAAGGGGTGTAAGATGCGACTTGTCTATCCGTATTTGATACAAAGTCACCGATGCAATTAAAGCAGGAATAGCTTGCCGATGTACTTCCCCCTTCAGCAAAATTAAGCATCTCTTTACCTAAGAAGTGTGGAGATGATAAAAACTCAGTCCAGGTAAATCCATTAGTAAACCTTCCGCCAAAGTATTGACCATAGGAGGGTAAGATATGATGTGTTTTTTCAAACATACGCCCTAAGGAGTCAGACAAGCTGTCGCCAAAAAATACCAGTCTGGTAATATCACCCAAAGAAATATTTTTGGGCTTGGGATGTGATTTATTGATTTCTTTGGCAAGACCAAAAGCTTCCGGATGACATTCAACCTCAATAGATAAAATATTGTCACCATTATCATCTTTAATAATCAACTTATCGGCGTGTTCCTGTGATTCTATAATAAACTGTTCTTTACATCCCTGAGACGCTAAGGCTCGAAGTTTGATGTAGGCTCCGCGAACCTGTACCGGTGTTAGATTCAGTTCCTGATGGTGGTAAAGATTAAAGATACATTCGAGCGCCTCTGCATGGTGGGTGGTAAAGAAATATGCTTTGATTTTCTCCCATAAACTTAATTCCGGAAGGCGTGCGCTTTCTTTTATCGCATTAAATTTTTCAGAACTGATAGATGATGTGAAATAACCCTGTCCAACACTCAATGGCATAGTGTCCTCCTTACTTTATTAAACACGCTTTAGCAAAACATTAATTAGCAAATATTAGCAAGAAAAGTAATCAGGTAAATGGTGTATATGGAATTACGCTTCTTTAACAGTTTTTCGTCGCCAATAAAATACATACAATGTTTATTGTTTTTCAACGAAGTAAATATATCATCAACAACGTGAGGTTAATACCTGGTACATATTATCTGACTGCTATCATTATTGAGTGTGCGCCTGGCTAAGGCAAAGATCTAAAAAAGAAGCCACTCCTGATTTTAGTGTGCTGGCGTGAGTATGAGCTGGCTTGATACTCAGGAAAATTAGGTAAACTTATCATTCAACTATTATTTTCAAGGGGTTGGTGTTTTATATAATGTGTTGATTTCTATTTTTATATTAAATATTTCTTAAGTGAGTTAACTATAATGAGTGATGATTCAATTATTAAAAACTCTTCAATGCTTTTGGCCTATTTAGGTGGTCTGGGATGGGGGAGCGCCTATTTTTATGGCTGGGGCGTCTCCGCGTACTATGGTTTCCCGTGGTGGTATGTAGGCGTCGGCCCTGACAACATTGCCCGAAGTCTATTCCATGCGATTAGCCTGATGGCTATATTCATAATAGCATGGGGAGTGGGTATCTTATTGTTTTTTCTAGTAAAGCAAAAAGCACGTATCCACGACCTTAGCTTCTTACGCCTTTTTTTGGCAGCGGTTTTGTTCTTTATTCCAATTGTTATCGAGTTTTCTCTCTTAACAGAATCGTTTTTGTGGGAGCTTTTTTTTATCATTTTACTGGTGGCTTTATGCTTATCGGTGGGGATGCGTTTTTATAGTAAATTGATGCCAGTGATTTGTTTTACGCAACTCAGTTGGGTGCGAAGGCATTGTTTCACTATAGTTATGCTTGGTTTTATTATATATTTTTTTATATTTTCTTTTTTTGTTGGGATCTATAAGCCACAATTAAAGAAAGAATACGAAATGATATTGTATGATGGAGGCTGGTACTACGTCCTGGCCAGATATCATGATAGTTTTATTTTGTCGAAATCCTTTACTAAAAATAACAATAGATTTATTATTTTTAGACCAGAAGATGGACACTCTTATGAAATTACCCTGGTAAAAGTCAGACTTTAATAAAATACTGGTTGGCAAGAGCGTGAAATGACGCCAGAGCTTCCCATAGCAGAGATTAGAGAAAGAACTGAGCGCCCATATCTGTAGGCTGTGGAATAGCAATGCCGGGAAGGGCATGGCATGACACTTTATCTGACATTACCATTTGAGTGACAGGTTAGCAGATGTTTCAGGCCAAACCCAACTTGAACTGGAGCGCTCAGAAGCCGATTACCTACATAACAAATATTGGCCGCAAGCTTATGCTGTGGGCGAAATATACGACCGCTATTAGCCAGACTGGCTGTTAACTTATTTACCTTCCCATAGTAACCTATAACAGGGCTCCCTGAGGCATTGGCTAGCATCTGTGCATTGGAAAAACAGCTTCCATTTGCACTATAGCAACTTATAAAGTTTATTGCCTCATGAGAGTTGCTAATATGGCGGATTGATTTGAAAAGTGATGATGACTGACTTGCCCCGGAACCGTACCGATTTTCATGTTGAACAACAAAAGGGGCACCATGTTTACAAATCGAAATAGGCATGGATTATTACCTGAGATTGATTTCAAATTAACAATAATGATGACGCTTTTGGGTATTAAAAAACTTTCAAATAACGCTCATTTGATTTTTTGTCCACATTGATTAAGCCTGGAAAGACACAGGGTTGAGATATTTTCGCTACTCGACGGCGGTGTATCGAAGTTGTGATGTTACGTTCTTACAAGACTGACATCTGTATATCATAACTTTTATTCACTACCACCTGGTGAGTAAATAAAAACTATTGAGTAAATATTTACTTCTGGGTAATAGGGCCGGACTCACCTGGCATTACCTCTGTACCCCAGTCGGGCAGGACATTGCAGCTTAGAAAGGAAGCTTTGGCGTTTATTGTCTGTGGCCAAAAAAAGTTCCCGTGAGCTGAATATGCTGAATGTGAACTGTTTCTTGATGACCTATGCCGGTAAGTTATAAGCGATTGATTTTTATATTGTGTGTAATTTTACAATTACATAAACATTAAATTCTGATAGTATACCCCCCTATAGTATATGGAGGTCGAATGCCGCATTCACCTGAAGATAAAAAACGTATCCTTACCCGTGTTCGTCGCATACGCGGGCAGGTTGAAGCGCTGGAGCGGGCGCTTGAGTCTGGCGAACCTTGTCTGGCGATTCTGCAACAGATTGCCGCCGTGCGCGGCGCGTCTAATGGCCTGATGAGTGAAATGGTTGAAATCCATCTGAAAGATGAGCTGGTCAGCGGGGAAACTACGCCAGATCAGCGCGCGGTTCGGATGGCGGAAATCGGCCATCTCCTTCGCGCTTATCTAAAATAACAATTTCCTTCACCGTAACAGGAAGAGATATATGAAATCACGTGCAGCAGTTGCTTTTGGTCCCGGTCAGCCGTTAAAAATTGTCGAGATTGACGTTGCGCCGCCGAAAAAAGGCGAAGTTCTGGTCAAAATCACCCATACCGGCGTTTGTCATACCGATGCTTTTACCCTTTCCGGCGATGATCCGGAAGGCGTATTCCCGGCAGTACTGGGTCACGAAGGCGGCGGCGTGGTAGTTGAGGTCGGCGAGGGGGTCACCAGCCTGAAACCCGGCGACCATGTTATTCCACTGTATACGGCGGAATGCGGCGAGTGTAAGTTCTGTAAGTCCGGTAAAACTAACCTTTGTCAGGCCGTACGCGCCACTCAGGGAAAAGGGCTGATGCCGGATGGCACTACTCGCTTTTCTTATAACGGCGAACCCGTTTATCACTATATGGGAACCAGCACGTTCAGCGAATATACCGTTTGCGCGGAAATTTCTCTGGCGAAAGTGAACCCGCAGGCGCCGCTGGATAAAGTGTGTCTGTTGGGCTGCGGCGTGACGACGGGTATTGGCGCCGTCCATAACACCGCTAAAGTGAAAGCGGGCGACACCGTTGCCGTTTTTGGTTTAGGCGGTATTGGGCTGGCGGTTATTCAGGGCGCGGTTCAGGCTAAAGCCGGGCGTATTTTAGCTGTCGACACGAATCCGGAAAAATTTACGCTGGCGGGCGAAATGGGGGCCACGGACTTTATTAATCCGAATGATTACGACAAACCGATCCAGGACGTTATTGTTGAGCTTACTGATGGCGGCGTAGATTTCAGTTTTGAATGTATCGGCAACGTTAACGTGATGCGAGCAGCGCTGGAATGTTGTCATAAAGGCTGGGGCGAAAGCATTATTATTGGCGTAGCGGGGGCAGGGCAGGAAATCAAAACCCGTCCCTTCCAGCTAGTGACCGGTCGCGTCTGGCGTGGCTCCGCTTTTGGCGGCGTGAAAGGGCGCACGCAGCTGCCAGGGATGGTAGAAGATGCGATGAACGGTAAAATCCGTTTAGATCCTTTTATTACTCACCGCCTGCCGCTGGAGCAGATTAACGATGCCTTTGAACTGATGCATCAGGGTAAATCCATCCGTACTGTTATCCACTTTGGCGATAACTGATTCATCCGCCAGCGGATTTTCCGCTGGCGCTTTTCTGAATTTTCTGGAATGAATGTTGTGAAAATGTGACGAAGGCGATGCTTTTCGCGGTAAGCAAACGTCACGAAGTGCCGATGACTATCTAACGGGCGTGTTTTACGCATAAAACCTACAAGAGAGTCGACGGTCATGGGCAACACATTCTCGATGCAAGCCTCGCATAAACTGAGCTTCCTGCATCATATTCGGCTGGTTCCGCTGTTTTCCTCCATTCTCGGTGGCATCCTTCTTCTTTTTGCTTTGAGCGCCGGGCTGGCAGGCTATTTTCTGTTACAGGCCGATCGCGATCAGCGTGATGTCACGGACGAGATTCAGGTACGGATGGGATTATCCAACAGCGCTAACCACTTACGTACCGCACGTATCAATATGATCCACGCTGGCGCGGCGAGCCGGATTGCTGAAATGGATGAAATGAAAGCCAATATTGCCGCTGCGGAAACGCGGATCAAGCAGTCTCAGGACGGCTTTAACGCTTATATGTCCAGAGCGGTGAAAACACCCGCCGATGACGCGCTGGATAACGAGTTAAACGCCCGCTACACCGCCTATATCAACGGCCTGCAACCGATGCTGAAATTTGCCAAAAATGGCATGTTCGAAGCGATCATTAATCATGAAAACGAGCAGGCAAAACAACTGGATGCCGCATATAACCATGTCCTGTTGAAAGCGATTGAACTGCGCACCGAGCGGGCGAGACTACTTAGCGAGCAGGCTTACCAACGTACCCGGCTCGGTATGATGTTTATGATTGGCGCATTTACGTTGGCGCTGGTATTGACGTTAATGACCTTCATGGTGCTGCGTCGCACGGTGATACGACCCTTGCAGCAGTCTGCGTCACGTATCGAACGCATTGCGGCGGGCGATCTGACCATGGCTGACGAGCCCACAGGGCGCAGTGAAATTGGTCGCCTGAGTCATCATCTTCAGCAGATGCAGCATGCGTTGCAACAAACGGTAGGGGCGGTGCGTCAGGGGGCGGAGGAAATTTATCGAGGCACCAGCGAAATTACCGCCGGTAATACGGATTTATCTTCTCGTACTGAACAGCAGGCTGCCGCCATTGAACAGACCGCGGCCAGTATGGAACAGTTGACGGCAACCGTTAAGCAGAATGCGGATAATGCGCATCACGCCAGCAAACTGGCGGAAGATGCTTCCGGTAAAGCCAGCCGCGGAGGCCAGATGGTTTCCGGGGTCGTACAAACGATGGGGAATATTTCCACCAGCTCGAAAAAAATCTCGGAAATTACCGCCGTCATTAACAGTATCGCTTTCCAGACCAACATCCTGGCGCTGAACGCGGCGGTCGAGGCGGCACGCGCCGGGGAACAAGGACGCGGTTTTGCGGTGGTCGCCAGTGAGGTTCGTACCCTCGCCAGTCGCAGCGCGCAGGCGGCAAAAGAGATTGAAGGCTTGATCGGCGCATCGGTCAGCCTGATTGAACAAGGATCTGAAGAGGTTATCGCTGCGGGGAGCACCATGAATGAGATTGTGGATGCCGTCAAACGCGTCACCGATATTATGCTCGACATCGCGGCAGCCTCTGATGAGCAAAGTCGCGGTATTGTTCAGGTCAGTCAGGCGATTTCTGAGATGGACAAGGTTACGCAACAAAACGCGTCGCTGGTCGAAGAGGCGTCCGCGGCGGCGGCTTCGCTTGAAGTACAGGCCGCCCGCTTGACGCAAGCCGTTGATGCGTTTCGTTTACAGGATACTGGCGCGACGATGCGATCATCCTTCCTTTAATAAGCGTCGCGCCAGCGGGCTATTTTAGCCGCGGGCGCGTTTAATGTCCGACAGCCGCTATCACAGCGGCATCGATTTACGGATCGCCGCAATCAGCATTTGCGCCCCGGTTGAGAGCGGGATATCAACTCGCGTAAGAATACCTATCGGTTCGCCTGCGCTCTGGGTCGGCACGGGTAATGAGACCAGCGTCGCCTGGCGAAGATCTTCTTTAACCGCGCCAGAGGGGACGAACCAGACGTAATCGTAATCTACGGTCAGTTGTCGTGATAACGATGCGGATAGCGTTTCGATACATCCGGCAGGCATTTTACACCCCTGGCTTTGCAACAGGGCTTCCGCATTCTGGCGCGGTACCGTGCCTTTTGGCGAGACGACTACCGGCCACTCCATAACCCGACTGAGCGTGATCGTCTCCTGTAACAGGGGATGACCGGGGCGTACCACTAATTTAAGCGATTCTAAAAACAGCAGTTCGTAATTTAAACCGCCCATTAATTCCGGGTCTGACATGCGGCCAATACCCAGATCGATCTCGCCTGATTTCAGACCTGCAAGCAACATCGTATTGTTCATGGTCGCGACCTGTAACGAGGTCGATTTTTGCTGTTGATGGAACCGCCCAATAGCCGCCGGGAGTATACCCAGCGCAGCGGTGGGGAGCGCGCCAACACGCACCACATCGGCGCTGGCGTCCTCTTTGCGATTCAGCGCCTGCCCGGCGGTATTCAATGCATCTAATACTTTTACCGCATGAGTCAAAAATTGTTCGCCAGGAACCGTTAATTGCGCGCCCAGTCGCCCGCGTTCGAACAGACGGGTTCCGGTGAGTTGTTCCAGTTCGTTCAGCGTTTTAGAAAGCGCTGGCTGGCTCAGGTTAAGGGTTTCAGCCGCGCGCCCCAGCGTTCCCTGTTGCGCAACGGCGACAAATGTATGAAGGTGGCGCAACCGAATGCGCTGACTAAACAGACCATTTTTTTCCATAAGCGATGTTAAAAACAGAGCCGTGCGGGTGACAAGTAAAGTTGTTTGTTTTTGATAACCTGATAGCAAAATATTATTAACATTTTACCATTTCAAGTTACAACTGTTTTATTTTACTGATGATTCAACTGCCGTTAAGCGTGTTAAGCCGCGATCTGGTCGGGGATATGCAGCTCATGTCAATCCGTTCTGCATAATGAATTCAGGTCGGATCACACTTTATAAATTCTTCTCCCCGGAATGGATGAGGTTTTCTACACTCCAGGTAACATTCACTGGAGGCATGACATTATGGCGAACACCATCACGGCAGATGAGATTCGGGAACACTTTTCGCAGGCAATGTCGGCAATGTACCAGCAGGAAGTTCCGCAGTACGGTACGTTACTGGAACTTGTGGCTGACGTGAATCTGGCGGTGCTGGAAAATAATCCCAAACTGCATGAGCAGTTGGCTAATGCCGATGAACTGGCGCGATTGAACGTGGAACGACATGGCGCCATTCGTGTTGGCACCGCAGAAGAACTTTCTACCTTGCGTCGGATATTCGCCATCATGGGGATGTACCCAGTAAGTTATTACGATCTCTCTCAGGCGGGCGTGCCTGTGCACTCCACGGCATTTCGTCCCATTGACGAGGCTTCGCTCTCGCGTAATCCCTTTCGCATGTTCACTTCGCTATTACGCCTGGAGCTCATTGAAAACGCGGCATTACGCCAGCGGGCGGCGGAAATCTTATCGCAGCGGGATATTTTTACATCGCGCTGCCGACAATTGCTGGATGAGTACGACGAGCAGGGCGGTTTTAGTGCTGCTCAGGCCGAAGAGTTCGTCCGTGAAACGCTGGAGACTTTTCGCTGGCATCGTCAGGCTACCGTTGATGAAGAAACGTACCGCAGCCTGCATCGTGAGCATCGTTTAATTGCCGACGTGGTCTGTTTTCCGGGATGCCACATTAACCATCTGACGCCACGTACTCTGGATATCGACCGGGTACAGGCCATGATGCCGGAGTGCGGCATTACGCCTAAAATTCTTATCGAAGGTCCGCCTCGCCGCGAAGTGCCTATTCTGTTGCGGCAAACCAGTTTCAAAGCTCTGGAAGAGCAGGTGCTCTTCGTTGATGAAAAGCAGGGTACGCACACGGCGCGCTTCGGCGAAATTGAGCAACGTGGCGTCGCGCTGACGCCAAAAGGTCGTCGATTATATGACGAACTGTTGCACAAGGCGGGAACGGGTAAGGATAACTTCACGCATCAACTCCATTTGCGGGAGGTCTTTAACGCCTTTCCGGATAGCGAATTTCTGCTTCGCCAGCAGGGGCTTGCCTGGTTCCGCTATCGCTTAACGCCTTCCGGCGAGGCGCATCGTCAGGCGATCCATCCTGGCGACGATCCGCAGCCGCTTATTGAGCGCGGTTGGGTAATCGCGCAGCCGATTATCTATGAAGATTTTCTTCCGGTCAGCGCAGCCGGCATTTTTCAGTCGAATTTGGGAAATGAAACGCTGGCCAGAAGCCACGGCAATGCCAGCCGCGACGCCTTTGAACAGGCGCTGGGATGTGCAGTACGGGATGAATTTTCGTTATATCAGGAAGCGGAAGAACGCAGTAAACGCCGTTGCGGTCTGCTTTAAAAGCGGTAAGCTTCACAGGCTGTGAGGATACTGTAAAAGGAAGGCGTTATGTTGAATCCCTCCATCCCGCTGGTGTCGACGCGTCACGGTAAAATCGTGGGCGTCGTACAGGAAGAAATCCATATCTGGCGCGGTATACCTTATGCCGCGCCGCCAACAGGGGAGCTACGCTGGCGTGCGCCGCAGCCTGTTACGCCCTGGCAGGATGTGCGCCAGGCGGATTGTTTCTCCTGCGCCAGTTGGCAGGATATTACCTGGTGTCGCGAACTCGGCGGCGGCGATCCGGGAAATTTTTCCGAAGACTGTCTCTATCTGAACGTCTGGGCTCCCGCCGTGCGTCATGAACCGTTGCCGGTCATGGTCTGGCTACACGGCGGCGGTTACACCATTGGCGCGGGAAGTTTGCCGCCCTATGACGGTCAAGCGCTGGCGAAGCGCGGCGCGATCGTGGTGACGGTCAATTATCGGCTTGGCCATCTGGGCTTTTTCGCGCATCCGGCGCTGGAAGGCGAAGAGGCGGAGTGTATTCATAATTTCGCTTTACTCGATCAAATCGCTGCGCTGCGTTGGGTGCAGGACAATATTGCCGCGTTTGGCGGCGATACGCAGAATGTGACGTTATTTGGCGAATCCGCCGGCGCCCGCAGCGTGCTGTCGTTGATGGCTTCGCCGTTGGCGAAGGGGCTTTTTCATAAAGCGATTATTCAGAGTGGTTATACGCTGCCGGATACGCCCCGCGAGGTGGCGCTAAAAAAAGGCGTTGCGCTGGCGGAACATCTTGGTTTAGCCCATGCCACTGCCGAACAGCTACGCGCTTTACCGGCAGAGACGTTTTGGCCGCTGGACGCGCCTTTTAAAATTGCGCCGACGCCGATTTCCGGCGACGTCGTGCTGCCGCATCCGATGCTGGAAACCTTCTTTGCGGCGAAACAGCATCCGATACCGGTGATGATCGGCTCGAATAGCGATGAAGCCAGCGTATTGGCAGTTTTTGGCGTCGATATTGCCGGTCAAATTCAAAAAATGCGCCATGAGCGGCGTGTTGGCCTGGGGTTAATCCGGCTGCTTTATCCTGGAGTGAAAGGCGACGAAGCACTAGGGCGGCAGGTCTGTCGGGATATGGTATTTACCACGTTGGGTTATGTCGTCATGCAAGCGCAGCAGCGGATCGGCGAACCGTGCTGGCGTTACTGGTTTGATTATGTCGCCGAAGCGGAGCATAACACTTACGCGAATGGTGCCTGTCATGGCAATGAAATACCGTATGTATTCGATACGTTAACGCGGGCTGAGCCCACATGCCATTATGTGAATGAGAATGACCTGGCCTTTGCCTCGCAGGTGGCGGATTACTGGGTGAATTTCGCTCGTCATGCCAGCCGCACGCGCGACGTGCTGCACGGCCCGGTTCGCTGGCCCGCCAGCATTCGGGGGCGAGATCGTCTGTTGCGGATTGGGCTGAACAAACTTGCCGGTTTTAAAGTGGAAAACCGCTTTATGCGTGCGCGTCTGGCGCTGTTTAAACGAGTCATGAAACATCACGTTAGTCTGGAATAAACTTTTCATAACCTGAAGAATGCTGCGTGAGGTTTACATCCGATTAGGTCGGTTCTTATCGACATAAAATATTTACGCTTTTGCACAGTTTCCAGGCGACCAACAATTGGATTATTAATGAATTTTGTCTAGAGTGAGCGGTCAGAAACGGGCACATTCTTGCTGCTGAAAAAACCAGCGCGGGACCATTCACAAGACCAGAAGGACTCATTTTCAGGTATGAATCGTAGACGATTTATTAAAGGTTCAATGGCAATGGCCGCCGTGTGCGGTTCCAGCGGTATTGCTTCCCTCTTTTCTCAGGCGGCGTTTGCCGCGGAATCCGATATTGCGGATGGTAAAATTGTCCGTTTTGATTTTGCTGGTCTGCAATCAATGGCCCAGGCGTTAGCGAAAAAGCCCTGGGGCGGCGCGCCGGGACCCTTGCCGGATACGCTCGCCAATCTGACGCCGCAGGCCTATAACAGCATTCAGTATGACGCGGCGCATTCACTCTGGAACGGTGTTGCCAATCGGCAGCTCGATATTCAGTTTTTCCACGTAGGGATGGGCTTTCGTCGTCGCGTACGCATGTTTTCCGTTGATACGACGACGCATCTTGCTCGCGAGATCCATTTTCGTCCGGAACTGTTTAAATACAACGATGCCGGCGTCGACACGACGCAACTGGAAGGGCAGAGCGATCTCGGTTTCGCCGGTTTCCGTGTCTTTAAAGCACCGGAACTGGCGCGGCGCGATGTCGTCTCCTTCCTGGGCGCCAGTTACTTCCGGGCGGTAGATGATACTTATCAGTATGGCCTGTCGGCTCGCGGGCTGGCGATAGATACCTATACTGACGGTCAGGAAGAGTTCCCTGACTTCACTGCATTCTGGTTTGACACCGCCAAGCCGGGCGATACTACGTTTACCGTTTACGCTCTGCTGGACAGCGCCAGCGTGACGGGCGCGTATAAATTTGTGATCCATTGCGAAAAATCGCAGGTGATCATGGATGTAGAAAACCATCTCTATGCCCGTAAAGATATTAAGCAACTTGGCATTGCGCCGATGACCAGTATGTTTAGCTGTGGGAATAATGAACGCCGGGTATGCGACACCATTCATCCGCAAATTCACGATTCCGATCGGCTGGCGATGTGGCGGGGTAACGGCGAGTGGATTTGCCGCCCGCTGAATAATCCGCAGAAATTGCAGTTCAATGCATATATGGACGATAACCCGAAAGGGTTCGGCCTGCTGCAACTCGATCGCGATTTCTCGCATTATCAGGATGTGATGGGCTGGTACAACAAACGTCCGAGCCTGTGGGTGGAGCCGCGCAGTAAGTGGGGGAAAGGTGCAGTTAGCCTGATGGAGATCCCAACCACTGGTGAAACTCTGGATAATGTGGTCTGTTTCTGGCAGCCGGAAAAAGCGATCAAAGCCGGGGATACGCTGGCGTTCAATTATCGTTTGTACTGGAGCGCGCAGCCGCCGGTACAATCGCCGCTTGCGCGGGTCATGGCGACCCGTACAGGGATGGGCGGCTTTCCCGAAGGTTGGGCGCCGGGCGAGCATTACCCGGATAAATGGGCGCGCCGTTTTGCTATTGATTTTGTCGGCGGCGATCTGAAAGCGGCCGCGCCAAAAGGCATTGAGCCGGTAATTACACTCTCCAGTGGCGAGGCGAAGCAGATTGAGATCCTCTACGTAGAGCCTTTCGACGGTTATCGTATCCAGTTTGACTGGTATCCGACCTCGGATTCTACGGCACCGGTGGATATGCGTATGTTCCTGCGCTGCCAGGGGGAGGCTATCAGCGAAACCTGGCTGTATCAGTATTTCCCGCCCGCGCCGGATAAGCGCCGTTATGTCGACGATCGTATCATGCGTTAGTCAGTTTGCCTTCTGTACCGCCACAAAGGCGGTACAGGTTGCGGAAATTGCCCTGACATAAACCCATTCGTGATCCGCTGTTTTTGTGACACGGCCTTTTCATCGTTCTATTTTTGCAACAGTCCTTCCTGTTTATCCCTCTCGATCCTGCGGACAGGGGACATTAAGATAGCTTCACCTTATTTAAGATATAAAGTGAATATAATGAAAAAGAGTTTTCTTGGTGCTGTCCTGTCTCTGGGTTTATTAAGTGCTGCTCATGCAGATGTATATAAATTTGATAATACGCATACCAATGCGGTATTTAATATCGATCATTTCCAGACCTCAACCAATCATGGCGGGTTTTATGCTATTAGCGGCGAACTGAAATATCAGCCGGAAAAGCAAGTCGCAGAGATGCGTGTGACGATTCCCGTGAGCGCCTTAAATACCGGGGTGGATGCGTTTGATAACCATATTCGCAGTAGCGATATTCTGGATGCGGAAAAATATCCAGAAATAGTATTTAAATCGACAAAATGGCATTTTGAAGATAATAAACCAGTTTCTATTGACGGTTTGTTAACAATGAAGGGAGTAACTAAGCCCGTCACCTTAACCACCACCAAGTTTGGCTGTTATATGAGCCCGATATTCAAGGCGCAGGTTTGCGGTGGTGATTTTGTCACGCAAATAGATCGCACCCAGTGGGGTGTAGATTATCTGGTCGATATGGGGATGACGAAAGTTGTCGATATAAAAATCCAGGCAGAAGCGGTTAAGCAATAAAGGGAATAATGATGAAAATTATTGTATGTTAAGGGTGCTTGGCTATTTGAAGCTTCGCTGATTTCAGGCCGCACTGCCACGATTTTAAAGTGGGACTATGTCACTAAATAGTTGATGGCAACTATTTCGGATTCAGATATGTTAAATTGTCCTACTACTTGAGCTTGTAACCAACGGTTATTTTGTCCCTGATGTCTCTGTAGATTTGATTTTTTCGATCGCAATAATATTGCCTGACATCGCTTCATTGAGCACTTCGACGGCCGTGCTGGCATCGCGATTCTTTATCGACATGTAGACCTTGATATGGGCTTCCACACTTTCAAGGGTAATACCCAGCGCACGGTTAAGCTCTTCAAGATAGTAGTAATAGATGTCTTTAATCGAGCTCATCACGTTGTAGAACACGCTGTTGTGCGATGCCCTGACAATCGCCAGATGGAACTCGTAGTCCGCTTCCGAGTATTTTTTATAATCACCTTTGTGGATCAGCATGTTGTTCAATGCTTCCTCGAGCTGGCGAATGTCATCATCGGTGGCGTGTGTGACGGCGAGCTCCACGCATTTGAACTCCACGGTCTGACGAAAAATCATCATATCGTGAAACTCTTCGCGGCTAAGGTGCATGATTGGGCGGGGATCGTTACTCAACATCTGCGGGGTGAAATTTTCGCTCACGTAGCTGCCGCTGCCCTGACGCGTCACTACAATCCCCAGGTCACGAAAACGCTGTACTGCGCTGCGAACGCTGACCCGGCTGACGTTAAATGAGGTGGTCAGTTCCGCTTCTGAGGGCAAACGGCTACCCGGCGCCCAACTGCCGTCCAGCAGTTTGCTGCTTATCTGATCATAAATTTCATTTACAACATTCTGTTTTTGAATGGATTTTATGCTCAAGATGGGTATCCGTTAAGATGTCGCCGAAGTGCTTTATTATATAACAATTCTCTTTTAAGAACAAAGCGCCCGGCCGGGCGCTTTTCACCGTTAATCGAAACGAATGAGTACCTTAGCAGAGACATTTTTGTCTGTGGCGGTAATCAGCGCGTCTTCAATTTGCTGGGGCGGGAACTCGGCGCTGATAAGCGGGCGAGGATCGACACGCCCATCTTCCAGCCAGCGTACCGCGGTGATGAACTCACCGATAAAACGGAATGAGCCGACCCAGTTGAGTTCTTTAACCAGCATCGTTGACACCGGCCAGCTTACCGGGCTGGCGCCCATCCCCACCTGAACGATAGTGCCGGCAGGGCGGGTGAAGTCGACGCTGGATGCCACGGCAATCGGCGCGCCAGAGGCCTCAAACACGACATCAAAGTAGCCTTTATGCTGCAGATAATGGGCAACCTGTTCTTCATCGCGCGGATCCATCACCGCTGTGGCCCCCATCTGGCGTGCCAGTTCCAGACAGCGTGGGCTGAGATCGGATGCCACCAGTTCAGATGCTCCGGCACTGCGTGCCGCCGCGAGGATCAGACAACCAATGGGGCCTGCGCCAATCACCAGTACGCGTTTGCCGGTCAACTGGCCCGCCTTTTTTACTGCATGAATGGCGACCGCTAGCGGTTCCGAAAAGGCCATTACGTTTGCGGGCACGCGCCTGTCATAAGGAATGCATTGCTCCGGTTTTACCACCACGTATTCAGAAAAACCGCCATTCACATGCGGATTGAACTGCGCGCTGCCCATAAAGCGCATGGAGCCGCACAGATTTTGATGGCCGGAAAGGCACATCTCGCACTGATTGCAGGGGCTGGACGGGTTCACCGCAACCGTCTGGCCCACTTCCAGGTCGCTGCCTGCTGGCACTTTGCTGATCACGCCAACAAACTCATGGCCAATCACCATCGGATGCTTGAGGACAGACATCCCCGCGCGGCCATGCTGATAGTAGTGAATATCAGAGCCACAGATGCCGCCGCAGGCGACCTTCACGACGACGTCATGTTCACTGTGCTCGATTTCACGTGATTCAAAGCGTACGTCTTTTTCCGCATGGGCCAGACAAGCGTTACAGGTTATTTTTTCCATTTTGATAATGACCTCATTATTTGTTGGCAGTTGCCGGGTTAATGGCATTCTTATCCACAGTGTCGGCATTCTTTTTTTCAGGCAGGATCACTTCAATTTTACCCACCAGGAATATGTAGGCTAATAAGCCCAGTCCGGCGACGCCTGCGATATACCACATGGCATACTGGAAGTTTTGCGTGCGCTGGAGAATAACCCCAATAACAATTGGGCTAACGATCCCCGAAAGGTTGCCGCAAATATTTAAAAAGCCACCCATAGTCCCGAGAAAATTACGGGGAATTACATCGCTCCAGACCACCCAGCCCAGGTTTGAAAAGGCGTTGGCAAAGAACGCAACAGACAGAATGACAATCGCAATAACCGGCTGGTTTTCAAAGAAATTGACCAGGCCAATAATCATGGTGACGCACAGGCCAGCCATAACGGGTAATTTTCGTGCCAGCGTTCGGGATTTTCCTTTTTTCAGCAGCATGTCGCTTAGCGTACCGCCACAGAGCACCCCAAGCATCGCCATAATATAGGGCAGCATGGCGCCTATCCCGGCTTTGGAAATAGAGAGATGCAGTCCTTTTTCCAGGTAAACAATAAACCAGGTCAGGAAAAAATAGAGCGTAGACGAGCAGGCAAACTGGGTGATGAACAAACCCCAAATCGTTTTTTTGCTGAGGAAGAATTTAATATTTTGCCAGCTGATTTTTGCACTCACGGAGGATTGGTTCTCCGAGCCATAGCCGCCGCCTGCTTTGATATAATCCAGTTCGGCCTGGTTCACAGCAGTGCTGTGCTGTGGATCGCGGTAATACATAAGCCAGTAGATGCCAAACAGAATCCCGGCGCCACCGGACAGATAAAACGACATTTCCCAACCGTAGTTAGCCACAATAAAGGCGAGGGCAGGCGTCAGCAGCGCGAGACCGATATATTGTGCACTGGAATAAATCGCGGTCGCACGGGCACGTTCATGGTCCGGGAACCAGGTGGCAATTATTTTTGTGTTAGACGGGAAGGATGGCGCTTCGGCAACACCAATTAATGCGCGGCAGGCCAGAAGCATTGCAAATGAAGCGGTTGCCGTCGCGAATAAATGGTGTGAGGCGAACCCCATCATAAAGGTAAAAATACTCCACAGAATAATCGCACCACCATAAAGAATACGTGAGCCAATGCGATCAAGAACATAGCCGACAGGAATTTGACTGGCAGCGTAGGCCCAGGTAAACATGGAGAAAAGCAAACCCAGTTGTGTTGGCGTCAGACTGAAATCATTCTGGATATTCGAACCAGCAACGGCAAGATTGGCGCGATCCATATAATTAATTGCAGTCACAATAAACAGCAATGTGAGAATAAAGAGTCGTTGTCTTGAAGCCTTCATAATAATACCTGTGTTATATCGGCATGCATCGGGGTAAACACATGCCATCAATTTTAAAGGCGAGTAGGTAGAGTGCGGGCGACTTATAAAACTGCGAGCCAGCCACCATCGACGTAAATAATCTGCCCGTTGATATAATCTGATGCTCTGGATGATAAGAAGATGGCGGTGCCGATGAGCTCTTCCGGACGACCCCAACGTTGAGAAGGGGTGCTGCTTTTCACCCAGCTATCGAACTGCTTGTCTTCAATAAGCGCGGTGTTCATGTCGGTCAGAATGTAGCCAGGTCCAATGGCGTTGGTCTGGATATTAAACTGCGCCCATTCAGCAGCCATCGAGCAGGTGAGCATTTTGATGCCGCCTTTTGCTGCCGTGTACGGGGCAACAGTCGGGCGGGCCGCCTGGCTGGTAAGCGAGCCGATATTAATAATTTTACCGCCGCTGTTGCGGGCGATCATCCGTTTTGCCGCCGAGCGGGAGACTAAAAATGCGCTGGTCAGGTTAGTGTCGATCACCTTCTGCCAGTTTTCCAGCTCCAGCTCGACCATTGGTTTGCGGTACTGAATACCGGCGTTATTGATCAGGATATCAACATGGATCCCTTCTGCATCAAGTTTGCTAAAAGCTGCCTCAATCGCCAGTTCATCGGTGACGTCAAAAGCCACGCCATGCGCGTCGTAGCCTTTTCTGGTCAGCGTATCCACTGATTCGGCCAACAGCGTGGCGCGAATATCATTCAGCATAACCCGTGCACCCGCAGCGGCAAGACCCTCTGCGTAGGCAAAGCCCAGTCCTCGTGCAGAACCCGTTACCAGCGCCGTTTTCCCGGTTAAATCAAATAAAGCGGTCATGTTGTTTCCTCACTTGTTTAATTTGTATGACGACTATCCTTTTTTAGGTTGAATTTTCGCCCTGATAAAATCAACAGTTCACCCATGAATTTGCAACAAGGATCACAAACAGCTCCACATAGCGATCGCGTAATTAATATTAATTAATTGAATTATATGTATATATTTGATTTGAATTTAACGCAGTTTTGATCGCTGTCACAGAATGGCACTCGCAGCGATCCGCTGTAAAAGAAGCGTGATATAACAGCATAAAGTTGTAGGACAACTTACATATATCCGTTGTATCATCCACAACGGTATGACATGCGGTAAATTCGCTGAGTTAAGGAGTGAAAGTGAGTAACCTGAAAATTACCAACGTGAAAACGATTCTGACGGCGCCGGGCGGCATTGATTTGGCAGTCGTTAAGATAGAAACCAACGAGCCAGGGCTGTATGGGCTAGGATGCGCGACATTTACCCAGCGTATCTTCGCGGTAAAAAGCGCGATCGATGAGTACATGGCGCCTTTTCTGGTTGGCAAAGATCCGACCCGTATTGAGGACATCTGGCAGTCAGGCGTGGTGAGCGGCTACTGGCGCAATGGCCCGATCATGAACAATGCATTGTCCGGCGTGGACATGGCACTGTGGGATATCAAAGGTAAGCTAGCGGGGATGCCGGTTTATGATCTGCTGGGCGGCAAATGTCGTGATGGGATCCCACTGTACTGCCACACCGATGGTGGTGATGAAGTTGAAGTGGAAGATAACATCCGAGCCAGAATGGAAGAGGGTTATCAGTACGTTCGCTGCCAGATGGGAATGTATGGCGGTGCGGGGACCGATGACCTTAAACTGATCGCCACACAGCTGGCACGTGCGAAGAACATTCAGCCGAAACGTTCACCGCGCAGCAAAACGCCCGGCATCTACTTTGACCCGGACGCCTACGCCAAAAGCGTTCCGCGTCTGTTCGACCACCTGCGTAACAAGCTCGGTTTTGGTATCGAATTTATTCATGATGTACATGAGCGCGTGACCCCGGTGACTGCCATTAATCTGGCCAAAACGCTTGAACAGTATCAACTATTTTATCTTGAGGATCCGGTGGCACCGGAAAACATCGACTGGCTGAAAATGCTGCGCCAGCAGTCTTCCACTCCGATATCCATGGGTGAGCTGTTTGTGAATGTGAATGAGTGGAAGCCGCTCATCGACAACAGGCTCATCGACTACATTCGCTGCCACGTGAGTACCATCGGCGGCATTACGCCGGCAAAGAAACTTGCTGTCTACAGCGAACTGAACGGTGTGCGCACCGCATGGCACGGGCCGGGCGACATTTCTCCAGTCGGGGTTTGCGCCAATATGCATTTGGATTTGAGTTCACCGAACTTTGGCATTCAGGAATACACGCCAATGAACGACGCGCTGCGTGATGTCTTCCCGGGCTGCCCTGAGATTGACCACGGTTATGCCTATCTGAACGATAAGCCGGGTCTGGGTATTGACATTGATGAAGCCAAAGCGGCGAAATATCCGTGCGAGGGGGGAATCCCATCCTGGACAATGGCGCGCACACCAGACGGTACGGCCTCAAGACCGTAAGCAATGAAGGCCCGGCTTGCATCTGCCGGGTCTTATTCCCGACGTCCTGATGGACTCCGTTTTAGAAACAGGAATTATTGTATATTGAGGCTGCTTTTTAATCAGTGACCACTTCTCTATAAGGAGCCTGAATATTTCCCTCAACAACGCTTCCGGTAGAAAATGACGCGCTCTGTTTCCTCAAATCCTAACGCCTGGTGAACTTTCTGGGAAATTGTATTTTCCGGCGTGGTATCAGAGGCCATTTCCCGACACCCTTTATTCGTTCCCCATCGTTGCACCGCTGCAATCAATTGTTTCGCTACGCCGCGTTGACGGAATGAGGGGAGAACAAAAATACCTTCAAGGAAAGCCACGGGCGAACTGTCACAGCCATTGACATAATCGTGGCGGATTGAGGCATCCGCAAAGCCAATCGCCACCCCGTCTGCCATCGCAATAAATGATGCCAGATGATCGGCTTGCAGAATTTCTTCGCCGTCCGCCAGATGGGCGTCGTCCGGGTGACCAGGCCAGAGCTGTTTTCGCAATCCGCGCCAGTGCTCCAGATGGGTTTTGTTCATTTGCCTGATGTCCATTAACGCGCTCCTGATGAGGGGTCTGACATGATGAGACGGCATCCCGCCTGCTGATAACGTCGGGCGATAGCAGACGGGAGCGCACTGTCGCTAAGAATGGTAGTAATACAGGACAGCGTCGCCACCGCATGGGGTTCTACAGTATCAAACTTTGAGTGATCGGCCATCAATATGACCTCGCGTGAGCGCTGAATAATGCGCGTTTTAACGCCCACTTCAAACATGGTAGCGTTGGTGATGCCCGTTTCAATCGACAGCGCATCGCAGGAGATAAAGGCGCGTTCAACGGCAAAGGCGTTAATCATCTCCAGCGCCAGACTCTCGCCCACCGAAAAGTAACCGGGGCGAATCAGTCCGCCGATAATGTAACTCTCTACGTGTGGGAAGCCACCCAGTTCATTAGCGATTTTGATGTCATTGCAAATGACTTTTACTTTGGCGTCGACCAGACATTTTGCCAGTTCCAGACAGGTGGAGCCGGAGTCGAGAAAAAAGCAGTCTCCATCCTTGATGAACGTGCGGGCGAGGGCGGCGATTTCGCGTTTCGCCTCACTTTGTAACGTTCGCTTGACGTCGAAAACATATTCTTTATCTTCCGTACTGTCGTCGAAGTCAATACAACCATGGCCGCGAACCATACCGGGATAACGGCTGGCAATATAGTGAAAATCCCGGCGCACGGTTGCCTCTGCATAGCCAAAAAGCTCAATAGCTTGTTGTGTTGAGAGGTGCCTGTGTTGCCAAAGGTAATGCAACATCTGTTTGATACGGTCGGGGCGCTGTTGGCTCATCAGCATATGACTCCTTTATAGCGCGGTAAATTGTGACAACGTCACATCATAGTTCGCCGTCGTGAACAACGCCCGGCCAATCACCAGATGCTGTGCGCCTGCGGCGGCAAGCAGCCGTGCGGCGCGAAGTGTAATACCGCCGTCCGCCCAGCATTCCGCAGCAGGGAAATGCTCTCTGCTCTGGCTCACTTTTTCACACATCGCGGCGATAAATTGCTGTCCGCGTCCGTCGGGTTCGCTGGTCATGATCATCAGCGCATCCAGTTGCAATGCCAGATAACGATAGGGCAATAGCGGTGTTGCCGGGTTAAGCGCCAGTCCTGCTTTCGCCCCGATAGCGCGAATATCCGCCAGAATCTCCGAGGGGTTTTGCACGCTTTCGGCATGAATGAAAATCCAGCCGGGGCGGATAGCTGCAAGCCAGGGTAGCCAGCGTTGCGGTGATGAGACCATCAGGTGAAATGAGAGCGGATGGCGAGTGTATTGTGCGACTGCCTGAATGGTTTTCATACCGAAGGTAATATTGTTGATGAAACTGGTATCTTCGATATCCAGATGCAGCGAGCCGAGGGGCGCATCGTGTAAAGCGGTCAACGCCTCGGCATAGCGCAGCGGATCGGCGGAGGCCAGTGAAGGGTGCAGGATCATCGAAACCTCCATCAGCGCAATGCGGTTAATTGCGCGAAAAGCGCGGCGTCATTTGGCGCATCTTGCAGCATCGCGACGCTTTCCGGCGAGTCGAGCCACTGGCTGATGCGTTGAATGGTGCGAATATGTGCTTCGGCATCCGTGGCGCTGGCGCAAAGCAACAGCCAGATGGGATCGCAATCCGCATTACCGAAAGCGACTGGCGTTGATAGCGTAGTGACGCTGATTTGATTATGGTTAGCGCCTTGCTCCGGTCTGGCATGAGGCAGCGCAATCCCCGGCGCGATAAGATAATATGGCCCCCATTTAAGGGTGTTCTCAATAATACCGTCCAGGTAGCAGGGGGCCGCCGCGCCGAAGGTAATCAGCGGACGAACGGCGATATCCAGCGCGTGTCGCCAGTCGCTGGCATGGCGTTGCGCCTGAACCCACTTAACATCATTAATCATCGATCGTTGACTCCTTGCCGGTTCGGGTTACTCTGAAACCGATCCCCGGCGTGTCTTTTGGCGAAGGCGACGGAGATCGGCAGAAGAGTTATCGCTCTCTGCAGGGGATAAGCGTTTTGCTTATCCCCATTTTATTGTCGGATATGGCGTACTTTCTCCATAAACTTCGCCACGCGCGCCTGGTCAACAAAGTTGGCGAAGACGCCGTCTTTTTTAAACGTGGTTGCCGTTACGCATCCGTCGGCAATACAGAGCTGCTCCTCGACGTTTTCCAGACACACCCCGGTATTCGCCAGCACGACCGTGTCGGGAACGGTCTCTTTTACCCGCTTCAGTATGGCGCTATCCGTGCGGGCGCCCGCCGTCAGCCCCGAGACGCACAGGGCATCGGGGTTATTGTTAAATACGGTCGATTTCGCAATTGAACAGACATCCCGGTTTCCCAGATACACCGCCGCTTCCGGCACGATGTTAAACAGCGTTTTCACGTGGCCTGCGCCGATGCGATGCTGATGGCGAATGGTTTCGCCGACATTCGTATCCCAGACGCCAAAATCGCTGGCGTAAACGCCGGTGAAAATTTCGCGAATAAATTTTGCGTCGGTCGCCATTGCCAAATCAAACGAGGCCACAGGGTCCCACAACACGTTTACCCCAAACGGTACGCGAATTTCACTCATTAACTGACCGATGATTCTTGCCATCGCGGTGGTCGTTTCCGGTCTGACTTTCGTTAAATAAGGCAGACTAAATTCGTTGGAGAACATCACCGCATCCACGCCGCCATTTTGTAGCGCCATTAAATCGTCATGGGCGCGGTCAATTACCCAGTTCATGCCTTTCCTGGTATCGAACCCGGGATCGCCCGGCAACGCCCGTAAATGGCACATGGCGATAACGGCTTTTTCTGTTCCTATTACCTCTTTTAGCCAACTCATTCTGGGTTGCTCCTTATTCCGGTAGTTCACGTTTACGTAAGACAAGTATGATGCTGGCGACAATGCCGACCACAATAACCACACCAATCATGCCCAGCGACATCAATTCAGATATTGACCAGCCAAACATATTTCCCACCGACAGCGCGGTAATTTGCGCGTTTTCAGCGGCGAAGCTAAAGCCGCCTTTGAGCGCCATATCGGTAAAGTACGGCGCGAACTGGGTGGCGATCAGCAAAACGGTAATCATGACAATGATGCCGCTGAGCAGAGTACGAATCAGATCGCCGCGATGAATAACCGTGGCCATGCAGATAAAAAATGGCGCGACCGGTAAATCAGCCAGCGGCAGGACTTTATTGCCCGGCAGTATGCTCGCCAGAATTAACATGATGGGAATTAACAGCAGTCCAACCGCGATGGTGGTCGGGTGGCCTAACGTCACTGCGGTATCCAGACCGATAAAGACTTCGCGCCCTTTAAAGTGTTTCTGGAAGAACTTACGCGCGCCGTCGGAAATGGGCATTAATCCCTCAACGATAAGGCGAATCATGCGCGGAAACAGCACCATAATCGCCGCCACGGTAATCATTAAGGTTGCGCACCCTTTAAAGCCTTCGCCTGCGGCAAGTCCGAAGATCAGCCCGAGAACAACGCCAATGATCACCGGGTCGCCAACCATCCCATACCGTTTTTGGATCTCCTGAGCATCAATATTGCGTCCTTTCATAAACGGTATTTTTTCGTATATTGCATCCAGCAATACGAACAACGGCACGGAACTGGAGCCATACCCTTGCGGAATAGAAATCCCTTCCAGACCCACAATGTTCTGTACCCGTTTCGCCGTCCAGTCGGCCATTTTCAACGACAAGGCGGCGTGGCAAATCGCGCCCAGTACGCCATAAATCAGACTGCCGGTCATCAACTGGACGACCGTTCCGGTAATGGCGTAGTGCCAGTAGTTATAAATATCAACGTTCATGGTTTTGGTCAGACGAGTCACCAGCATACCGACGTTGAGCAGAAAGATAACGGGAATGATCATCGCGCCGATGGCCGTCGCATAGCCGACGCCGGATGCGGGCCCGGCACCGACGTCAAACACATGCAGCGTCAGGCCAAAACGCTCAATCATCACTTTAATCGGCGGACTGAGACTGTCGATCGCCATGACGATCACCAACCCCATGCCGACAAAACCGATGCCGACCGTCACCCCGGCTTTCACTGCCTGCAGCCAGGGAATACGAAAGATTAAGCCGATGATAATCATAATGATGGGCACAAAAACGGTGCCGCCGAGAGACAGGATGTAATCAAACATAATGCCCCCTTTATTGTGTTAACAGCGCCTTGATTTCTTGTTTTAATGCGTCGTCGTTGATGCCTGTCAGCAGGGCGGCGCCGTTGAGCGTCGGGATGCCATAGTCACTGTGCGTACGCATGGACGTTACGATGAGATCCATACCGTTACAGTTCAACGGGATCTCATTCAGACAACATTGCGCCGTGGTTGCCGCAATGCCTTGCTCCGCGAGAAAGTCCTGCAGTTTTTGTGCAATCATGGTTGATGTCGACATGCCGGTACCACATGCCACAAGGATCTTTTTCATCATGGTCGTGCCTCTTGTGTAGCGCCTGTTTCAGGCTCAATGGGAAACTGTTCTGGCGACATATTGGCCAGCGCAGTCAGTAAACGGATACAATCAGCCAGGTCGCGCAGGCTGGCGACTTCGGCTGGCGAGTGGGTATAGCGGCAGGGAATAGAAAGACTGGCACAGGGAATACCGTCCAGTTCAACCTGAATGTAGCCGGTTTCGGTGATGACGCCTGGCGCGACTTCTCGCTGTACGGGAATATTATTTTCGTGCGCGGTGGTCTCCAGCATCCGCAGCAAACGCGGCGGCGTAATCAGTCCCGCCAACGTACCGCGTCCGTGATAGTTCAGACAGGTGATGCCGACGCCGTGGTTGACCCGCACATCTGAGTAATCCTGCAGGTCAGGCGTGTCGCAGGATGGGGTGATATCAATACCAATCGCCAGGTCGGGGCGCACGCGTCGTAAAACGGGAATAATGCCGCGAATATTGAACTCTTCCTGCACCGACGCGACCAGGAATACCGCGATATCGAGCGGTGTGGAGGCGAGAGCCTCGGCGACGCCCAGTAGCGCCGTACACCCCAGCCTGTCATCCAGCGCCTTACTGCATACCAGGTCGTTGCCCAGACAGTGCGGCGGGTTGTAAAGGGTTACTGGCGTTCCCACCTGAATACCCATTCGTTCGGCATCCGCTTTATCTTTTGCGCCGATATCAATCCAGAGTTTATCGAGAGCGGGTGGCTGGGTGCGCTCGTCACCCTTCGCGAAGTGATATGCTTTAATACCGATACAGCCCATGATATCGCCTGAGCGCCCGGCAAGCGTCACAATCGAACCGGGCATAGTAATTTGCGCCGGGCCGCCCACGCGTTCAAAACGTAAAAAACCGGAGGGTTCGATCTTGCGTACCATAAAACCCACTTCATCCATATGCGCAAAAATCATCAGGCGAAGCGCGTCAGATTTATCGCTGCCATAACGGGCGACGACATTGCCTAAGCGATCCCGCCAGACGTCTTTGGCCTGCTGTTCAAACGCGTACTGCATAACGTTTGCAATACTGCTTTCATGTCCTGAAATCCCGTTTAGCCGCAGTAAAGAAAAAAGCGTTTCCTGCACAGAAAAGGTCATTGGCGTCTCCGTGGTGATAAAACAATCAGTCGTTGAGCGTTTTATAGGCGGAGAATGGTTGGATAAGTGTGAAATGTGTCACGCGGAAATACGCTAAATATGGCCAATAAAAAATAATGTGATGGCGATACAATAAAAACGCTCATATCACCTGCGGGTTATCGGTAAACCAGGCTATTTATGTGATTACGACCAACAACGAAGAAGGGCAACGCGATGGTGGAAATTATTCCTGTTAGCACGACGCTGGAACTGCGAGCGGCAGATGAAAGTCATGTTCCGGCGCTGCACCAACTGGTACTCAAAAACAAAGCGTGGCTACAACAGTCGCTCGACTGGCCGCAATATGTCACGTCGCAGGAGGAAACGCGTAAGCATGTGCAGGGTAATATGCTGTTGCACCAGCGTGGTTACGCCAAAATGTACCTGATTTTCTGCCAGAATGAGATGGCGGGCGTACTCTCATTTAATGCCATCGAACCGATAAACAAAGCCGCCTATATCGGTTACTGGCTGGATGAGTCCCTCCAGGGACAAGGGATAATGTCGCAATCATTACAGGCGCTGATGACACATTATGCCCGGCGCGGCGATATTCGGCGCTTCGTCATTAAATGCCGCGTTGATAATCAGGCCAGTAACGCAGTCGCACGGCGCAACCATTTTACGTTGGAAGGCTGTATGAAACAGGCGGAGTATCTTAACGGCGACTATCACGACGTTAATATGTATGCCCGCATTATTGATGCGGATTAAAGGGAACCGACTAAGGGGGTACGCGTAATACGATCCTCGCCATTGATCACTTTTGGGCCGCGCAGGTGAATAGTATTGCCGTCAAAGGCTATCACCGCCGCCCGTCCGCTAATCTCGACCTGGTGCTCAATCAGAATTTCGCCCTGTATACAGGCATGGCCTTCAATCAGCACGCGGTCGTCCAGTAAAATCGGGCCTCCGCGTACCTCAGCATGTCCGCCTATCAGCACATGATGTTTTAACACACAGTTGCCTTCGATTAACGCATGTTCCGCTACCTGTGAGCTGTAGCGAAGGGTAGGGATAGCATCTTCCTCTGTGCCGGCGATAACCCGCGCATGGCCATAGACTTTGGCGCAGTCACAGATCCAGACATTATTGTCTTTGTTGCCTTCGATGAGCGCGAAATCAAAGACCTCCGCCCGGTGCTCAATAAAAGCGTGTGTGATAGTGGCGTCGCCATAAAGCTGTACCTGATGGACAATCCGCGAATGGTTCACGGTGGCGCGATCGTAAATTTGTAAAATCTGCGCATGTCCATGCGTTAGTCCCTGAACGGCGAGAATTTCTGACTGGTTTAACACGCGGGCATCGCCATAAATCGCACACTCTCCGCGCACGGAAGAGGACTGAATGGTGACGTTGTCACTTATCCGTGCGCCATCGCTGATATCAGCGCGATCAATCCAGACGTTATCGCCTATTCGCACGTTATTGTAGAGCGTACACGGCTGCGTGATACGCGCGTTACCCGTAATTTCCGTGCCCGCAAAGGCCATCGCGTTTTCATCATAAATCCAGCAATCCCCCTGTTGTGACAGCACATTATCGGCATCAACCCAGCCGCCGGAGGTTCCGGCTTTAATATCGTTAAAATCCGTTACGGCAATAACTTGTCGTAATAAGACGCTTTTCTTCTCACCGTCTACCTGATAAGTAAAAGCACGAGGTTCCTCACTCAGTCGATATTTGATCATAGGGAAATTCCGTGTGAACGATTAAGATAACCGTAGCAAAGGTACTGGCGAAACAACCAGAAATTCCATAAAATGCATTTCAAATATACTTTATAAATTAAACAAAATGCGTAATCACAAGCAGAGCGATCGCGTGCTCAATTTGCCTGCGGGCTATTTTGGCATCGTCCTTGGCACTATCGGTATGGGATTCGCCTGGCGTTATGCCAGCCAGATATGGGCAATAAGCCACTGGCCCGGAGACATCATGGTGATCCTGGCGATGATTATTTGGGCACTCTTGACCCTGGCGTTCCTTAGCCGTCTGGTGCGCTTTCCCCATAGCGTGATGGCTGAAGTGCGACATCCGGTAATGAGCAGTTTTGTCAGCCTGTTTCCCGCCACCACGATGCTGGTCGCGATCGGTTTCGTTCCCTGGTATCGCCCGTTGGCCGTTGCGCTATTCAGCGTGGGGGTCGTCATACAACTGGCGTATGCCGCCTGGCAGACGGCGGGACTTTGGCGCGGAGCGCATCCGGAAGAAGCGACAACCCCAGGACTTTATCTGCCCACGGTAGCGAATAATTTTATCAGCGCTATGGCCTGTGGAGCGCTCGGTTACAATGATGCCGGACTGGTGTTTTTAGGCGCAGGCGTCTTTTCGTGGTTAAGTCTGGAGCCGGTTATTTTGCAGCGACTGCGTAGCTGCGGCGAATTACCGGCGGTGCTGCGTACGTCGCTGGGTATCCAACTGGCGCCTGCTCTGGTCGCCTGTAGCGCCTGGCTGAGCGTCAATGGCGGGGAGGGCGACACGCTGGCGAAAATGCTATTCGGCTACGGTCTGTTACAGCTTTTATTTATGCTGCGATTAATGCCCTGGTATTTATCACAACCGTTTAATGCTTCCTTCTGGAGTTTTTCGTTCGGCGTTTCCGCGCTGGCGACCACGGGGTTACATCTTGGTCACGGTAGTGAATCAGGGCTTTTTCATATTCTGGCCGTCCCGCTGTTTATTTTCACTAACGCTATTATCGCCTTATTGCTGGTTCGTACATTTCTATTGCTGGTGCAGGGGACGTTGCTTATTCGCACTGAGCGCGCTGCACTGTTGAAAACGGAGGAAAAAAATGACCGTTCGTGACGAAAATTATTTTACTGAGAAATACGGATTAACCCGCACGCATTCGGATGTGCTGGCGGCGGCAAAGGTTGTCGCGCCGGGCCGAACGCTGGATTTGGGATGTGGCAATGGCCGCAATAGTCTGTATCTGGCCGCGAACGGTTATGACGTTACCGCGTGGGATAAAAATCCGGCCAGTATGGCTAACCTTGAGCGTATTAAAGCGGCAGAGGGGCTGGATAATCTGCAAACCGACATTGTCGATCTGAATACACTGACCTTTGACGGTGAGTACGACTTTATTCTCTCGACGGTGGTTATGATGTTTCTTGAGGCGCAAACCATTCCCGGTTTAATTGCCAATATGCAACGCTGCACAAAAACCGGCGGGTATAATTTGATTGTTGCGGCAATGGATACTCCGGACTTTCCCTGTACGGTGGGATTCCCGTTCGCTTTTAAAGAAGGCGAATTACGCCGCTATTACGAAGGATGGGACATGCTGAAATACAACGAAGATGTCGGCGAGCTTCACCGCACGGACGAAAACGGCAACCGTATCAAACTGCGTTTTGCTACGATGCTGGCGAGAAAAACGGCCTGAGCGATGCAAGTTCTGTAAGTCTCGCAGCGTTCGGCATTTTTTTGTCGGGCGCCGCGTTCAAATTGTGCTGTCGTTACCATTTTTAGTGCATCCAGAATGATTTCGTTTTGCTATTATTTCCTTTGCATCATTGCGAAGACTAAAGGGATCGTTTCATGCGTACTCATACTTTATTTAAAGTTGCAGTGCTTACTGGCTTGCTGGCGTTATCCGGCTGTGCGTCTAAAGTCACACAGCCGGATAAGTATTCTGGATTCTTAAAAAATTATTCGGACCTGCAGGAAACTACCTCCGCCACGGGAAAACCGGTGTTGCGCTGGGTAGATCCACATTTCAATGACTCTAACTATGATAGTATTGTTTACAATCCGATAACATATTATCCCGTCCCCAAACCAACGACCCAGGTCGGGCAGCAAGTTCTTGATAAACTGCTGGCTTATACGAACACTAAAGTAAAATCAGCAATTGAACAGCGCAAACCGCTGGTCTCGACGCCAGGGCCGCGCAGTTTGATTTTCCGCGGGGCGATTACGGGCGTGGATACCAGCAAAGAAGGGCTGCAATTCTATGAGGTAATCCCTGTAGCGCTGATTGTGGCGGGCACGCAAATGGCGACAGGCCACCGGACCATGGATACCCACCTCTATTTTGAGGGTGAGCTGATAGATGCCGCGACCAACAAGCCGGTCGTCAAGGTAGTACGCCAGGGTGAAGGTAAAGACCTGAGCAATTCCAGTACGCCAATGGCGTTTGAGACGTTGAAACAGGTCGTGGATGATATGGCGACGGATACCTCTATGTTTGACGTTAATAAAAAATAATTCTGCGGCGCCATCGCAAGATGGCGCAAACCCCGGCAGATTAGCGGCCACCATCAGCCAGACAACGATGGGCGGCGCGTTCTCGTTAATACTGCGTAGCCTATTCCGCCAGCGATCAACCCCCAGAATGCCGATCCGATGCCCATCAGCGTTAGCCCGCTGGCGGTGACGAGAAATGCGATAACTGCCGCGTCACGCTCACTTTCGTGAGTAAGCGCCTGATACAGACTACCGCTAATCGTACTTAACAGTGCCAGACCAGCCAGCATTTGCACCCAGCTAACCGGCAGGGCGACCATCAGCTCGGTTATCGAACCGCCAAACCACCCGGCAAGTAAATAAAAAACGCCTGCGGCGGCGGCCGCTAACCAGCGACGCGTTGGATCGGGGTGCGCGTCCGGGCTTTGACAAATGGCGGCTGTAATGGCGGCAATGCAGATAGAATAAACGCCAAATGGCGAAAGCAGCAGCGCCAGCAACCCGGTAAAAATCATTAACGGAGAGACAGGAAGCTGATAGCCAGACGCCTTCATTGTGGCGACGCCGGGGGCGTTTTGCGATGCCATCGTCACCAGGAAGAGCGGTACCGCGACGCTCAGGCTTTGAGCGAATGAAAAGTGGGGGGGAACGAAGGTGGGCCACACCGGCGCGAAATGAATACCGCTCATCGCCACCTTACCCTGGATGAGCGCCACCGTTATTCCCATCACCATGGCAGCAATAACGGCATAGCGGGGCGCGAATACTTTAAAGAGTAGCCACGCCAATAGCATACCGCCGCACATGACAAATTCTCCATTGAGCGTCCCGAACGCCTGCAGGCCGAAGCGTAGCAGTATTCCCGCCAGCATTGCAGCGGCAAGAGAATGGGGGATTATTCGCATCAAACGCGCAAACAATCCCGTGACGCCGCACAGCACAATCAGGGCATTGGCGACAATGAATATGCCCACGGCATCTGGCAACGATAATCCCTGAAGCCCTGTCACCAACAGGGCGGCGCCAGGCGTTGACCAGGCGGTTAAAACCGGCGCACGATACCACAAGGTTAACGTTAGTGTGCTTATGCCCATGGCTATACCGAGGGCGGTCATCCAGCCGGCGATCTCTGTGGGTGTTGCGCCAGCGGCAAGCGCCGCCTGCCAGATAATGGCGGCGGAACTCGCATAGCCGACCAGAACGGCGACCAGACCAGATAATACAGTAGGTAACGGCAGTGATAACAGACGCATGATCGCCTCTTGTGCGTTATAACGGTCAGTCAATGTAGCATTGTGCGTTATAGCGTACAAGTGATACGCTATGGTCTTACAGGGGGGGAAAATGGATAACCTGACACACTATCTGGCGACCACGTTAAGAACGTTACGCCATCAGCGAGGCTGGAGTTTATCGCGTCTGGCGGAGATCTCCGGCGTCTCAAAAGCCATGTTGGGGCAGATAGAGCGTAATGAATCCAGTCCGACAGTCGCAACGCTGTGGAAAATTGCGACGGGCCTGAACGTTCCATTCTCAATGTTTATTTCGCCTCCGCAGGCCGAATTTCCGCCAACCTTCGATCCCCAGCAGCAAGCGATGGTAATTACACCGCTGTTTCCGTGGGACCCTGAACTCTGTTTTGACTATTTTTCCCTATTGCTGGCGCCTGGCGCGTGCAGCGAATCAGCGCCGCATAAAGCCGGCGTTATCGAACATGTGGTGGTGATTCAGGGTCGGCTGGACATGTGTACTGGTGGGGTATGGCAAACCATAGACGCCGGTAAAGGTTTGCGTTTTGCCGGCGATACGGCGCATACCTATCGCAACAGCAGTGACCAGACGGTTCATTTTCACTCGCTGATCCATTACCCGCGTGATTAAGCGGGAAAACTATTTCGTTAGTTTGCGCTTCTGACTACAATAGCCGCCATTTCGCTGCTATTGGATAAGAAAGACTGTATGCGCCAGCAACCTCACTATCTCGAATTGTTAAGTCCGGCCCGTGACGCCGCAATTGCTCGCGAAGCGATTTTGCATGGCGCAGATGCCGTCTACATCGGCGGACCCGGTTTTGGCGCACGTCATAACGCCAGTAACAGTCTGCGCGATATCGCCGATCTGGTCCCGTTTGCTCACCGTTACGGCGCCAGGATTTTTGTCACGCTGAATACTATCCTGCATGATGATGAGCTGGAGCCCGCGCAGCGGTTAATCACCGATTTGTACAACACCGGGGTGGATGCGCTGATTGTGCAGGATATGGGCATTCTGGAACTGGATATCCCGCCGATTGAGCTTCACGCCAGTACACAGTGTGATATTCGCAGCGTGGAAAAAGCGAAGTTTCTTGCCGATGTCGGTTTTTCACAGATTGTACTGGCGCGCGAGCTTAATTTGAGTCAGATAGCGGCTATTCATCAGGCTACTGACGCCACGATTGAGTTCTTCATTCATGGCGCGCTGTGTGTCGCTTATTCTGGGCAGTGTTATATCTCTCATGCGCAAACCGGGCGCAGCGCCAATCGGGGCGACTGTTCGCAAGCCTGTCGTTTACCGTATACGTTAAAAGACGATCAGGGGCGGGTGGTCTCTTACGAAAAACATTTGCTATCGATGAAAGATAACGACCAAACGGCTAACCTCGGCGCGTTGATCGATGCAGGCGTACGTTCCTTCAAGATTGAAGGGCGCTACAAAGACATGAGCTATGTCAAAAACATCACCGCGCATTATCGTCAGATGCTGGACGCGATTATCGAGCAACGTGGCGATCTGGCGCGTGCATCGGTTGGTCGGACCGAGCATTTTTTTGTTCCCTCCACGGAGAAAACCTTCCATCGCGGCAGCACCGACTATTTTGTTAACGCGCGTAAAGGTGATATTGGCGCATTTGATTCACCAAAATTTATTGGCTTGCCGGTAGGCGAGGTGCTGAATGTGGCGAAGGATTATCTCGACGTAGAAGCGACGGAGCCGTTGGCGAATGGCGATGGTCTGAACGTGTTGATTAAGCGTGAAGTGGTGGGTTTTCGCGCCAATACGGTGGAGAAAACCGGTCATAACCGCTACCGCGTTTGGCCAAATGATATGCCTGCCGACCTGCATAAAGTCCGTCCGCATCATCCGTTGAATCGTAATCTGGATCATAACTGGCAGCAAGCGCTGACAAAAACCTCCAGTGAGCGCCGTGTGGCGGTTGATATCATGCTGGGCGGCTGGCAGGAACAGCTTATTCTGACGCTGACCAGTGAAGACGGTGTCTGCATCACGCATACGCTTGACGGGGTATTTGAGGAAGCCAATAACTCTGAAAAAGCGTTGAATAACCTAAAAGCCGGACTGGCGAAGCTGGGACAGACGCCTTACTACGCGCGTGATATGCAGGTGACATTACCGGCGGCGTTGTTCGTGCCAAATAGCCTGCTCAATCAGTTCCGTCGGGAGGCGATTGATATGCTTGACGCGGCGCGGCTGGCCCATTATCAACGAGGTCGTCGGAAACCCGTGGCGCAGCCTGCGCCGGTCTATCCGCAAACGCATCTCAGCTTTCTCGCTAATGTCTACAACCACAAAGCGCGGGAATTTTATCACCGTTACGGCGTACAATTGATTGATGCGGCCTATGAGGCGCATCAGGAGAAGGGCGAGGTACCGGTCATGATCACCAAACACTGCCTGCGTTTTGCGTTCAACCTTTGTCCTAAGCAGGCGAAAGGAAATATTAAGAGCTGGAAAGCCACGCCGATGCAGTTGGTGCATGGCGATGAAGTACTGACGCTAAAATTCGACTGCCGCCCTTGCGAAATGCATGTCATTGGCAAAATTAAAAACCACATCTTAAAAATGCCCCAGCCCGGCAGCGTTGTCGCTTCAGTGAGCCCTGAAGCGCTGATGAAAACGCTGCCGAAGCGTAGGGGCGTTTAATTAACGAAAATAGCTCTCTGGTTTGCGCGATTTCTGCCAGTTGTGGTGCTCGCGCAAGCCTTCCGCGGATTCTTCCGCTGCCGCCCGTAATTCATCACTGTCGGCTTCGTGTCTAAGCTGGTGCCCTCCCGTCGCAAACCATACGAATGCGTGGTCTTGCTGTTTCGCCAGTAACTGGCCTGAAAACAGCGCACAGGTCAGTAAAACTACTGATAACGTTTTTGTAAGCATCATGCCACCTTCCAGTTACGTCGTGAGGCTATGATGCCAATAATTTCTTTGAGTTATTATTCAACACTTCAAATTAGCGAAAACGGTTTGTCAATAAGTGCGATAAGTTGTATGAGAAAATATACTTATACTCAGTATCTCAATTATAAAAATAACGAGCCAATTCGTTCCATGCGAAATTCATTATTTCCTGGAAGTATATTTTAAAGGTATTGTATTAGATGGTTTTGGTATTGCCAGGGGATTGTAAACCATACTATTTATGGTGTGGTCAACTCTGGTGATGAGCCTCATTTTTTGTTGTTTCAACGAGTGAAGATAAATCTTCAGAAAAAAGGCTGTTATGAACTTGTAACGCTACATATTCAGCAAGGTCGTTTAAACATAGCAGGCCATGAGAGGAACTTTCCTCAAGCATATTCATTAATATCTCATTCTTAAACAAACATGAATAAACTAGTTGAGTAACTGAGCTTTGTGTATGATTTGCATGAAATGTTGCATTCTTTAAGTTAGTATTCTCAATAACCTTTGCGGCTATTTTGTTTTTAATAGCGTCGTCAATAGGTGGTACACCTGCCTGGGCGATGCCCAGATTAATCCTGGAGGAGATGGCGGCTTTTCTTTCCTGTTCCTTCCAGTCACATAAATTACCCTTTTCTGCCATGTCGATAAGCGTCTCTTTTATATTTTTTAGGTCGACGGGAAATGTTATACCGCCGGATAGCGAGAGTAGTAACCGCTCAGGGAACAAGCAACATAGCTCTTCACAAACATAAGTGCTAGCTTTTATATTAATATCAGAATATCTTTTCAGGTGGGCAGACTGAGTATCAACACAGAGTACTGTTCTATTCATTATCTCATAATAGTAGTGATCCTGGCGTATCACAATGCATAACGGAATATCTTCGCCATCTTTAATGCAGAGATTTGTATATTGATACTCAGCATCTTTATAGTGCTGAAAATGGAAATTTCCTCTGCATGACGGTGATGATAATTCATATAACTTGCAAAATAAATCAAATAAACGTTGCGCATCAGGCGGAGAGGCAACATCACATAATTCATTTATATATTGATCGGCAGCGGATCTTTGCGTGTCACAAAAAAAATCTTTAATCTTTTCCCATAGTAACGTAAAGAAGGAGCGTTGAGAGATGGCACTTTGGAAAAACATCTCACTTTTTAGAAACCCTCTCCCGATAGTAATTGGCATAATGTAGACCACAAGTGATTATATAATACTTCATTACTGGAATAGGTGGTATTCGAAATATTATACCATGTTGCCCATCGATTTGCTTATCAGTGAAATACCTGATTTTTGCTTTGTCCTGAACCGTCAACATTATTGTTAATATCGACCCGTAGCTTTAGTCATGCCCACGTCTCCTGGCCATGAAGTATGTCAGGTAAAACGAATGAAAGTAAAATGGTTTTCTTAATTCTCACATCATCGTGTACCATGAGTAATGATTAATTACGCGCTATATTATTTTTAGAGAAAGTAAATAGTTGCTCAACCGTGTAGAAATTGTCTTATAAGAAGTTAAACTAAAAGTATTATTAGGCTAACAACAATGAGATATTTAGCGGCAGGGCAGAAGGCCAATACTGATAGCACTTATGATATAAATACCTTACTCTTTAGTTTTTGTCTTAATTATATTTGTTGTAACGATTAGCTGACGGGTTTATTTCCAGTTGGGTGATAAGACTATAAAAACCTGCGAGGAGGCTCAAAATGAAGAAATCAGATAGTGAAATTCACGAAAAGACAGCATCCTGGGGCATTTTGCAGTCAGAATGGCTAAAAAAATGTGGACGGCTATTATTGCTTTTACTTTACCGCTTCGTTATCGGATGGGCTTTTTTTCAGTTACTCGCCATGATTGTGGCAGGGATATTTTTGTTAGGTGTCTTATTATTTCATCCCATAATATTTGTACAGACTATCGTAATCACTGAGAAATTAAATCATGCTTCGCTTGATTTATGGCATATCCTTAAGTTATGCCTGTGGCATTACGGTATCATCGCAGGGTTTATTTTTATGGCGGAGTGTACGTTAAGTAAAAGTATACGGCAGGTTCAGCGCTTGTCCAAAAAGTTTGGGGCACAGGATTTTTCTTCACGCCCGTGATCCGCCGCTGCAACCTGCGTTCTTACTGAATAATGACTATGGCCAGCAGACCGAATTATCTCGGTTCGAAGGAGGACTATATGTTTGAACAACTGCGGTGAATCGTAATTTCAGATGCATTATCGCCGACAATTGACGCGTTCCTCACTAATTGCCTTCCTGACTATATAGTGGTCTTATCTTTGACAAAACAATGTTATTTAGTTATGGAAGGCGACAACAACTGTACTACTGATTATCAAATAACCTTTCTGGTCAGGTAGACTCGCCTTTGTGAAAACACATCGTTATCTGTGTTCCTGGGACTCACTCCCTTGCCGCCTTTAAGCAACTCGAATTATTTTGGGTATAGAACAGGCGGCGTAATGGTCATATAAGCAAAATATAACCTCTCCGTTTGTGATAAGGCACAGATTACAGGGGGGAATGATGTTTATTTTAACCATCTGTTTAAGCGCTGTCCGCTAATCTTTACCTGCTCAAATACATAATCACCCCTGTGACTCTCGCGAGGTGTAACATATGGTAAAATGCGTATCTTCTTTCCTCCTGTTCAGCCTGTTGTCCGTTCAGGCAATGTCAGCTGAAAACCATATTGATCTCCACCAGCCAAAAGACTTTGTCGATATTACTACGGTCGCCCCCGACGTACAGGTAGACATGCGATACTTCACTTCCCATAACTTTATTGGTCGCCCCATTAAAGGCTATAACGCGCCTGTTTGCCTGTTAACACGACCAGCCGCAAACGCAGTGAAGCAGGTCGCCGATCGTTTACGCCCCTTTGGACTTACCTTAAAAATATATGATTGCTACCGTCCGCAAAGCGCAGTGAACGACTTTATCGCGTGGGCCAAAGATCCTTCTCAAAACCAAATGAAAAACGAATTTTATCCGCTGGTAGAGAAAAAGCGTCTGTTTGATGAAGGTTATCTTGCCGCCAGATCCGGCCACAGTCGGGGAAGTACGCTTGATCTAACGATTGTTCCACTCGACAGTAAAATACCGATATACCATCCCGGACGACCACTGGTGAATTGTACTGCGTCCGCGGCGCAACGCTCGCCAGATAATAGTCTGGATTTTGGTACCGGCTTTGACTGTTTTAGTCCGTTATCCCATCCCGATAATGTCATGCTTACCGCTCAGCAACGCGCAAATAGGTTGTTATTACAAACGTTGATGCGTGATGCTGGCTTTACGCCACTGGATACCGAATGGTGGCACTTCTCCCTTACTCATGAACCATACCCGAACACCTGGTTTGACTTTCCCGTTAAGCAGAGACCCTGAAACGGCGTTTTGTTGCGAAATCTAATCATTACGCCTGTTGGAAAGCACCATAACAGTTAGCAAATCATTGTTAATTTTAACAACTGATATACACTGCGGTTGCCACCTGCAAGCAGCGCTCAATGAGAACGAATAATGAAAAAATATCAACGTCTGGCGGAGCAAATTAGAGAACAAATCGCCTCTGGCGTTTGGCAGCCCGGCGATCGATTACCCTCGCTGAGGGAGCAGGTCGCCAGTAGCGGCATGAGTTTTATGACTGTCGGTCATGCGTACCAGTTGCTGGAAAGTCAGGGACGGATTATCGCCCGTCCGCAATCCGGTTATTATGTCGCGCCGCATCCGGTTTGTCGGTCAGTCGCGACGGCAGCGCACGTTATTCGGGATGAAGCCGTAGATATCAATACCTATATTTTTGAGATGCTGCAGGCCAGTCGTGATACCTCAGTGGTGCCCTTTGCTTCAGCGTTTCCCGATCCGCGCCTGTTTCCCTTGCCGCAATTGAACCGCTCTCTGGCGCAGGTCAGTAAAACCGCGACGGCAATGAGCGTCATCGAAAACTTGCCGCCAGGTAATGCAGAATTGCGCTATGCGATAGCACGCCGTTACGCGCAGCAGGGGATTACCGTTTCTCCTGACGAGATTGTCATTACCGCCGGCGCGCTGGAAGCGTTGAATCTTAGTTTACAGGCGGTGACGGCGCCGGGAGACTGGGTGGTGGTGGAGAACCCCTGTTTCTACGGTGCGCTACAGGCCCTGGAGCGATTGCGCCTGAAAGCGTTGTCGATACCTACCGATGTTAAAGAAGGTATCGATCTTATGGCGCTGGAACAGGCGTTACAGGAATATCCGGTGAAAGCGTGCTGGTTAATGACCAACAGTCAGAATCCATTAGGGTTCACGCTGAGTGCTGAGAAAAAAGCGCGGCTGGTCGCGTTACTCACGCACCATAACGTGACGCTAATTGAAGACGATGTTTATAGCGAACTCTACTTTGGCCGCGAGAAACCTCTGCCTGCCAAAGCATGGGATCGCGACGATACCGTGTTGCATTGTTCGTCTTTTTCCAAATGTCTGGTTCCCGGTTTTCGCATTGGCTGGGTTGCGGGAGGAAGCCATGCCAGACAAATTCAGCGTTTGCAGTTAATGAGCACATTATCCACCAGTTCCCCCATGCAATTGGCGTTAGTGGATTATCTCTCGACACGTCGATATGACGCGCATCTGCGCCGATTGCGAAGGCAGCTTGCCGAACGTAAACAGCAAGCCTGGCAAACCCTTTTGCGCCATCTCCCGGCGGAAGTAAAAATTCACCATAACGATAGCGGTTATTTTCTTTGGCTGGAGCTACCTGAGCAGCTTGATGCCGGTGAACTTAGCGCCAAAGCGCTTGAACACCTTATCAGTATCGCGCCGGGGAAAATGTTTTCAACGTCCGGCGCCTGGACGCGTTTCTTTCGTTTTAACACCGCATGGCATTGGGGAGAACGGGAAGAACAGGCCGTAAAACAGCTTGGAAGCCTGATTCGCGAGATGCTGAGCGCTAAAAGCCTTGTGTGAGGTGGAATGCGTGTCAGCTCACAACCTGACTAAATTTCCCGAGTGTGCCGGGTGAGCATCTGGCGCGCCGTCTATTTTTAGGAAAGCGGCGGCCCGTTCGCCGGAAATCGATTAATGACGATATGGGAAAATGCTATGCAATATCAATTACTGATTAATGGCGTGCTGGTGGACGGCGAGGGAGAAAGGCAGTCTGTTTATAACCCGGCGACAGGCGAGGTCATACTTGAGATTGCGGAAGCGTCGCCCGCGCAGGTTGACGCCGCAGTGCTGGCCGCCGATAGCGCGTTTGCCGAATGGGGGCAGACCACACCCAAAGCACGGGCGGAATGTCTGTTAAAACTGGCGGACAGCATCGAGCAAAACGCCCTTGAGTTCGCCCGGCTTGAATCGCAAAACTGCGGTAAGCCTTTGTACTGCGTAATTAATGATGAAATTCCGGCAATCGTGGATGTCTTTCGCTTTTTTGCCGGCGCGGCCCGTTGTTTGAGTGGGCTGGCGGCGGGCGAATATCTGGAAGGACATACGTCGATGATCCGCCGGGATCCAATTGGCGTGGTTGCCTCTATCGCGCCGTGGAATTATCCGCTCATGATGGCGGCCTGGAAGCTGGCGCCAGCGCTGGCGGCAGGTAACTGCGTGGTGATTAAGCCTTCTGAAATCACGCCGCTGACGGCGCTTAAACTTGCCGCGCTGGCGAAGGATATCTTTCCGCCGGGGGTGCTCAATGTCCTGTTCGGACGAGGGCAAACTGTTGGTGATGTATTGACCGGCCATGAAAAAGTACGCATGGTCTCTTTAACCGGTTCTATCGCGACCGGGGAGCATATTCTGCGCCATACTGCGCCAGCGATAAAACGTACGCATATGGAACTCGGTGGTAAAGCCCCGGTGATTGTTTTTGATGACGCCGATCTGGATGCGGTGGCGCAGGGCGTCCGGACTTTTGGTTTCTATAATGCCGGACAGGATTGTACTGCGGCGTGCCGTATATACGCGCAGCGCGGTATCTATGATGCGCTGGTCGAAAAGCTGGGGAACGCGGTGAGCAGTCTGAAAATGGGCGCGCCGGAGGATGAGTCGACAGAGCTGGGGCCGTTAAGTTCGCTGGCGCACCTGAAGCGCGTCACAGCGGCTGTAGAGGAGGCGAAGGCCCTCAGCCATATCCGTGTGATTACTGGTGGAAGTCAAACGGAAGGTAAAGGTTACTATTTCGCTCCGACGTTGCTGGCAGACGCAAAACAGGAAGATGCCATCGTGCAACGCGAGGTCTTCGGCCCGGTGGTCAGTATAACCGTCTTTGATGATGAAGATCAGGTTCTGAGGTGGGCCAACGATTCTCGCTATGGTCTGGCATCCTCCGTCTGGACTCAGGACGTCGGGCGGGCGCACCGGCTTAGCGCCAGATTGCAGTATGGCTGTACCTGGATTAATACCCATTTCATGTTGGTTAGCGAAATGCCGCATGGAGGGCAAAAACAGTCGGGATACGGCAAAGATATGTCATTGTATGGTCTGGAAGACTACACCCTTGTCCGCCACATCATGGTTAAGCATTAAGGATCATTTACTGTTCAGAAAAATCGTGAAAAAATAGGCGGGTGTCGGCGGAGAGGGGGACCTCCCCGCCAACATGCGCAGCAAGTACTCAAAGGTTGAACACCTCAAGCAAACCAGCCGAATCTCAACGAGATCAGACCCAAAAGTCCTGCAGCAGCAAAGACATTAATCAGCACGACGGTTTTACTGGAAACATTCATTTTCGCCACCTTTCATCATAACCCCTATGGGTATAGTACGGGTTGGCGAGATCCGCAATAATACGTAAACAGGATATTCTGTAAGCGGAGCCGTGCATTGAGAACGTTTTGCTGTTAAGGCTGATAAACCTTGATGTGTGTCAAATAAAAAGAGCATATTGCGCGCGTTTTTTCCTCTGGTTGGCGCGGATGCCTGATATGACCCTCTTTCAAAAGATATTAATTTTTTACGCCGTCATGGCGGTGATATCATCCCTGATCACCTGGTTTTTGACTCATGACAAAAAACGAATTCGTTTCCTGAGCGCCTTTTTGGTTGGCGCGACATGGCCGATAAGTTTCCCCGTCGCATTGCTGTTTTCGCTTTTCTGACCTCAAGCCCGATACAGGTTACCGGGCATGGTTTTTCCGCCAGGTCAGGCTATCAGGGCAATTAATTGCGCTCTGTCTACGTCGGTAACGTCCTGCGGATGCCGATATCCTGCGTTCTCATTGGCCAGGGTATACAGCGCAACAAGCCAGTCATAGACATAGCGGCTGGCGGCGTGAACGGGCTGTTCGTCAAGCTTTGTTAGACGCAACATTGTCGAACGCGGCGTTGCGGCGAAAATGGCTGCGCCTTTCTGAACGCGGCTGGCCGGGCGTTGGGCCTCCTCGATATTTGCGTAGCCGAGCCAGGCGATGAAGTTACCAATGATGGCATGGAGCTGCGCGCCGCTAACCTCCTCGCGCTGCATGGTTTTCTGTAACTGCTGAGGTAAACCGAGGCGATAGCTGGCGGTAATTAAAATCTCCGCCACGGCGTTGAGCATCTGCGGTTCCAGTCCCAGACGCTGCGCATTATCCCGGCAGTGGGCCCACTGGCGCAGATGATTGATCCACATTTTGTGCGCCTGATAGCCTGTTTCGTGACCTTCTGACGCTGAAGCGCGCGTTGGTTCGTCGGCAAAGAGATCGATCGCGTCATTAAATAAACCGCTGACCTGTTCTTCTCGCGACTGTCGGGTGCGCAGCAACGCTTCGAAGTTCTGTACCGGCGGTAACAGCCCGGCCAGCAGGTCGCCATGTCTGGCGGCCTGGGCCTGAAGACGCCGGATCACGGTTTCAACCGGTAGCCGCGCGTCATCAAACATCGGTAACAGATCGCGCACGCGGCCTCGCAGTTGTTCGCGTAACGCCTGTAAGCGTGCCTGTCGCTGTGGTGCCGATGTCGCCTGCGATAACCACTCCACCAAACGCTGCATACTGTGTTTATCCAGCGCCTGCAACGTTCCCCAGTGCACGCCAGGTTTACCCATCAACTGCTGGACGGCTTCATCCAGATTTTGCTGGGTGGCAAAACGGGCATCCTGTGGAGTAATAGCCCAGACGACGCCGGGTAACGCTGATTCATGCTGCGGCTGCGTGGCGTTAACCCACTCCAGTAAGTGACGGGCGGCGGCGGATGTTTGCGAGCGAGATGCCAGAGCATTGCAAATCACCAGAACATCGGGCTGTACCTGCTGACGGTAATGGGCCAGCATCCAGCCTAATTTCGCCCGCCATAACGGATGAGGATGACTGTCTGGCGCGACCGGAATATCCAGTAAATCAACGTTATCCAGTACGCTGTTTTCAACGGTTAGCACCAGTTCGCGGGTAAGCAGCGCCAGAGAATCAAGCGAAAGGCTGACCGCATTGAGCAGTCGGCCTTCCTTAACCGGATGCACCACCACATCGCTTTGCGTATCGCTGGCGGTTAGCGCCATTTGCGTCAGGAAGTTTTCCGCCGGTAAGCCAAAATGATCGACCAGCAGGCTGAGCGGCGCCGCCAGTTCCCCGGCATGGCTGGTTTGTTGCAACATATGCGCCAGCGCCAGCCATTGCTGGGTGATCTCCGGCTGCTCTCCCCACAGTAATGCCCAGGCGTGCGCCCGTGTCGTGAGATCCAGCGCAGGCAAGAGCGAGGCAAAGTGTTGCCATGTCGCATCATCAATATGTTGTCTGGCGGACGGAAGACAAGAGCGCCAGAAACTCGCGATGGTCGCTACCTCTTCAGCGGTAACGCCGGGGACGGGCTGCGGTTGGCGAAGCGATTGCCATTTCTCCAGGCGTGATGTGATAATGGATTTTTCGACCTGGCGACAAACGGGGGACGAGCTGGTCCAGGCAATAAAGATCTGCACCAGTTCAGCTTCACTGATCAAGCGCAGGCGCAACGGCCAGCCGCTCTCGTTTGAAAAAATGTCGCGCGTAAAGCGAATAGCCATATTCGCTGGCGCATGACCCGGATTGATGTGGCTGAAATAATCATAGTCACGGTCCGGCGTGATAATTTCCAGCTTGCCATTCTCGTTACCGCATAGCGTCGTTAACAGATGCGCTTTTGCGGATTGCGCATACCCGTACAGACCGACGCAGCCATGTGATGCGCAGGCGGCGTTGAGCGCTGACTCATCCGCCGCGGCAAGCGTAAGTTGCGCCAGCAGAGCATCGGCTTCATCATCCAGCCGCGTTGCGTAACGGCGCGTGTTGTTAACCCACTCGATAACAGCCTGGGTGGCGTTTAACGGTTTTGTCATTTCAGGTATACACTCCCGCTATCTATCCAGTAGTGGCTGCCGCTGTGGCGACGGTCAGCCAGCGTATTCAATTTTAATGTCAGCGCATCGGCGGCGACCGGCGTCCCGTCCTGGAGCCAGGCATCACTTAATATGAACGATTCCGGGGCGCTATCTTTGCTACTGCCGCGTAATTTCAGTCGCACATTCAGTACGCCGTCGCCAGCGATGGTTTTCGCCAGTTCGGCGGAATTAATGCTCAGGCAATAGAGTGGGGTTGCCGGCCAGCGACTATTCGCCAGTTGACGAAAGCCCAACGTCACGTTGCCGCGTAGCGGAAAATGCAGGCGTGCGTCCAGCGTTGCGCCGGGTTTATCCAAATCGATCTCGTGATACCAGATGTTTTCATCGCGAAGCGTATTAACGGTATTATCCAGTACGCCGAGATAACGCACAGTCGAATACGCGCCGATATCAGCCGCTTTAAAATTGAAACGCGGCAGACGTAAGTCCAGCGCCAGGCTGCATAACATCGCGCCCACCGCAGCAGTGGATTTTGGATTACCGATACGCCCTTGTTGACTGAAGGGATACCATTCATGTACCTGATACTTATCCATCCACACAATGCGATTAACCGGCACCGGTTGTAAGTGCCGGATGAGCGCCTGTACGCCGGGTAAACAGGTCGGTCTCCCCGTCACCAGCAAGATATCGCAGTGATAGTGGGATATCGCTTCGCAGACCGCATGAAGCGGCGTTGTCAGCGTAAACTGGCCGGCCAGCAGAGCCTCCTGAAGCTGGCTAAACTGGATTTGCAACGGCACATTGAATATATCAAATGTCGGCGAACCAGACGGTAAGGCATGATCGATCGCCTGCTGGATATAGTTCATCACGTTGCTCGTTGGGCGGCGGATCAGCAGATCGCCAAATGTCGCGTGTAAACCGGCAAACGGATCGTTAATGTCGCTTTGCTCCCAGGCGGAAAGTACCGCGTGGCCCAGCGGCATAAATAATTGCAGCGCCGTTTGCTGGCGCAAAATGGCCTGAGTATCAATTCGTCCCGAATCGCCAAATAAGGTCGCCAGCAGGGCGGCGGCATCCGTAACGCCTGCCCGTTGCAACGCCGTTTGCAGGGAAGGGAGTACGCAACGCTGAATGATATCCAATAGCAGATCGTCCCCGGCGACTTTAAAACCTTCGCGAAACAGGAGGTGAGGCGTAATTTTTACATTGGCCCCCACGCCGTCATCTAACTGATAGTGAACGATCGCCATATCCGTCGTGCCGCCGCCGATATCAATCGATGCCACGCGCAACGCGCGTCCGGGGACGACGCCGGGTTCAGGCTGGCGATCCGGTCTGGCCAGCGCATTAAAAAAGGATTCGGTACGCCCGGCGTAATGCGAAATGGCTTCGTTATAAAGCCATACCAGTTGGCCGCAACTTGCTTCGTCCCATTCCATCTGTATTTCTGGTACCGGCACCACGCTTTTTTCACGCTGCTTAGGCGTGGTGAAATCCTCATCCTGCGGATGCCAGCCCATGGCTTTCCAGACCAGCGCCAGCGCTTCAAACATTCGCTGGCGGAAAATTTCTCGCTCCTGTTTCGGCATGGCGGAAGGCAGCGTTAAAATCAGGGTGCGTAGCTGGCGCGGCGAGGCGGGAAAGCCGAGCCGCAGCCGGGTGGCGACGCTGTTAATTTGTCCCAGCGCCTGAGCCAGAATTTCGCACAACATATGCGTCATCAAGGTGCTACGGCTGTATTGCGGCGAAAAAACCGGTAGCCTTTCTTCATGCGGCAGGCGGAATAACGGCTGTCCGTCGTCGTTCATCAGATTCATCAGCGGAAACGCGGTGGCAAGCGGTTCGCGCTGCGTTTTACCGTGGATCTGGCTAAAACGCCAGTCCTGCAAGGCGGGGGTTTCATCCCACAGGTAGCGGCGCGGGCTGGAGATGCCGCTGCTGCCTTCGGTGCCCACACGCTGCATAGCAAGGGCGCGAGCCTCGTCGCCCACACGCACAATGGAAGGCCAGACAAAGGCGTCGTCTCGTCCGCTTTCGACAGAAAAGTGTTGCTTGCCAAAGCGTGCTTCCGAGAATTCTACCCGGCTGGTAAATAAAGGATCGTTCAGATACTGCGGCTCGCTTAAAGAACGCACCTGAAGCTCTGCCGTCTGGCGTAAGCCGTCATTCGCGTCGCCATGATCCTCGATCAAGACGCCGCAGGTATGCGTATTGCCGACATCCAGAATCAGATCGACCGGGATTGCGGGCGTGCTTAACGTATGTGTCACAAACTTCACTTCCGGCACCGTAAGTTGTTCGCCTAACAGCGTCAGTAAATTCAACCAGTGCGCCTGATACTCAAAGCTACGCAGCGCTTGTTGTATGGCCTGTTCCGGACGGTTTTCCACCTGTGAGGCATACTGAAGAAACGACTCGCGCAGCCAGCCGTCAATCCATGTCTGGTCAAGAAAATCGGCAACTTCTTCATCGCGCCAGGCGAGCGCAAAACGTGTGCCATTGAGCAGATCGTTTTCGCAAGGCGCCAACGCCGCTGGCATATTTTTTGCCAGTTGACTGTCGAAGGCGAGGGTGATGCGGTGTGTGTTTCCGGCGCTATCTGGCTCGCTGAGTTTACGTACCTGAATGCGCGCCCAGTTATCCGGCCCGTCAATAAAGGTACGCGGCGGATTAAAACGCAGGAACGGCAGGGGGAGCCATATTCCGTCGAGTACATCCAGAGAATAGTGCAGCGTCTGAGTGCTTTCCGGTTTCACGACTTCGGGTTGGCCGCCTGCACGCCCAGGCAACGTGTAGCGCCCGCTGGTCAGATCAAAATCGAGGCGCAGTAGCGGGCCGTTTGCCGTTTTGCGCACAAAGCGTCCGTAGTGGGCCGACTCTTGCGGCGTTAAGCCAAAATCAAGAAACTGGACGCCGCTGTTTGCAATGAGCGTGACGCTCTGTTTGTAATCACACAGATTGACCAACATAAAATCAGGCACCTATCTTTTTAAACGTCAACGGAATTGCCGCGTGGTCGCCATAACGGGCGGTACAGGTTGCGACGTCATTGACGCCTGCTTTACAGGTAATTTCCGGCATCGGATAACGTGAGCCGTCGGTGCAGCGCGCATTGCCGCGACTTTTAATCATCAGCTCGCCCGTTTGATGCAGACCAGAGAAAATTTCCGCCCGACAAACCACGTTATCGCCATGTACTACGCGCGCGATACCTTTGTTATTTTGGATCTGATAACGCAGAGAGGGCGGCTTGCCGGTAATCGGATCTTTGACATCCACGCTGACCCGCCAGCTACCGTTTAAAAAGCGCGTGGTTCCAAGCTTCATCTGCGTATTGTCCATCACCAGCGCGTCTTTGGGGATAGCGGCAATGATAACAGGCGCTTCCGGCAACGGCGCCGCTTTGGGGGCGGGCGTCACCTCAGCGCGATGCAGCGGCAAATGCGCGGTGAGTTCAGGCAAGGGGGTAACGTCAGTTTTCGCGGTAGCGACAGGCGCGGCGCGAACAGGAGAGGCCCCGTCAACGGATGAAGATGGCCAGAAAAAAGGCGTGGCGACGGCGGCGATAACCACGGCAGCGACAGGTAAGCTCCACAGCGGTAGACGGCGAGCTCTTTTCGCCTCAGCGACCGGGATGGGAGTGGCCGACTTCGGCTCGCTAACGATAACGGGCGGCGCAACAGGTTCCTCCGGCATTTTCGGCGGCTCAATGACAGACGTTAACAAAGGTTCATCCGCCTGACTAAACGCCGCCTCTACCAGCGGCTTTTCTTCGGGCTCCGGCTCGACCAGAGGGATGTCGGGGATTGCCTCGGTTACCCGCAGGCAGTCCAGCACATCATCGCGTGTATTTTCGTTGAGATTAACGAATCCCCAGAAGGTGATAACCGGTTTGCCGTTAACCAGGAAAACATGATTTTCGCCGGGAAATTGCGTCGCTTTCTCAAGTAGCGACCCAAATAGCTGGAGCGCTGTTTTACCGGATTGCAGACTTTTGCGACTGAGTGCAGCCGCGCTTTCAAAAGTGCTGGCTAAATAACGTAAAGCCCGAGAACGTGTCTCTTCGTCAGCCGCTTTCCACGCTATCGCCTGACCTTCAATCGGCGAATACCAGTCAACCCGATCGCCATTATCGTTAAGTTGCGGAATCGCCAGACAGTCAACCATCGCCTGCTGTTTACGCAGACGAAGCGTTTCGCGAATTTGCAATGCTGATTCAAATACGGCCTGACCGCCGCCGCCCACGGCCTGATAATCATCCAGATTGCCGCTGCGCAAGAGAGATTTTGCCACGTTGTTATCCCTTAGACTTCTTCACGCGTCTACTTTACGGGGTCTATACGCAAGCAAACGGCGGAAGAAAGGCAAAAAGGCGCGAATTCTCGGTCTATTAAGCCCCGTGTTTCCACTTGACGTAAGTTAAATCAGGGTGGCGGCGGCGAATTACCGCATCGGGCGACAATAACGCGTATAATAGGCGAATCATGCTGTTACAGAATAAAGAGTAGGAGAGCTTATGTCGCACCTGGAGGAAGTGAGCGCCCGCGTGGATGCCGCCATCGCGGAGAGCGTAATTGCCCATATGAATGAATTGCTGATTGCCTTGAGCGATGACGCTGAATTACGTCGCGAAGATCGTTATGTGCAGCAGCAGCGCTTACGCACGGCTATCGCGCATCACGGCAGGCAATATCAAGAAGATCGGGACGCGCGCCGCGAGCAGCTCACCAAAGGCGGCACGATCCTGTAACCCATTAAAACTGGCGCTTCGCAATCAGCCATGCGCCAATGACCAGCAACAGCGCGCCAAACGCCGGCCCGACCATTGCGCGTAACGTGACGCCGTGGCTACGCGCGATATCCAGCGCCAGTCCGCCGATTAACTGGCTGGCGACCAGTACCGCGATAGTCGTCGCGGCGCCAACGTTCTGATACCCGCTAATGCTGGCAAATACAAAAAATGACCCCAGCAGACCGGGGATCAATGTCCACCAGCGCACGCTGGCGACCAGCTCGCCGAAGCCCGTAGCGCCTTGCTTAAACCACAATATCGTCACAAATAAAACGATCCCTACCAGCGAGTTCAACAGCATAGCGATCAGAATCGTCGATGATGTCTGCGTAATACGCACCATAATACTGTTTTGTACCACCAGCCCGACGCCGGCGGCGATCAAAAAGATAAGCGTCAGCGACTGGTTCATCAGCAGGCGTCCGGCGCGGCGTGTTCATCAAGCTGGAGCTGCATAAACGTAAGATCTAACCAACGGCCAAATTTTACGCCGACCTGCGGCATTTGCGCGGTGACGGTAAATCCCAGCGAATGATGCAGGCGTATCGAGGCGGCATTCTGTGACTCAATGCCGGCTACCATCACATGCTTGCCGCAGCGTCGGGCTTCATCGATCAGTCTGCTGAGCAGTTTTCGCCCCAGTCCTTTCCCCTGGTGCGCCGGATGAACATAAACCGAGTGCTCGACGGTATAGCGAAAACCGTCGAAACTGCGCCAGTCGCCAAATGATGCATAGCCAGTCACCACGCCATTTTCTTCGCTTACCAGCACCGGATAGCCCAGTAATTGACGGGCCTCATACCAGGCAAGGCGATTATCCGTATCGACCGTCCGATCGTTCCAGATGGCCGCAGTATGTAATACCGCATGGTTATAGATTTCGGTAATCGCGGCGCAGTCTGCTTTATCGGCAAAGCGAATCGTCATAGGGAACCCCAGGGAATGTTTACGATAGTGTTAGAAATACTATTGAAGGCGGCATAAATCAACGAATTAGCGCAAGAATTCATATTTAGCGAGAGGGGAAAGAAAGTCGTTCATAAAAGCGCACAGCCTGATATCTGAGAGTGTTTAACTCCCTCAGAAAGCTAATGTTCGACTATTATTGATGGATTATGCCAGGCATGAGGAGAATAGAATGAAGCAACAGACCAACCGAAATCGTCGTTGGGTTTTGGCCTCGCGTCCCCACGGCGCGCCGCAGATGGATAACTTCCGCCTCGAAGAAGATGACGTCGCGACGCCCGGTGAAGGGCAGGTGCTATTGCGTACCGTTTTTTTATCACTCGACCCTTATATGCGTGGCCGCATGAGCGATGAACCCTCTTATGCGCCGCCAGTTGAACCTGGCTGCGTTATGGTTGGCGGTACGGTCAGTCGCGTTGTCGCGTCAAACCATCCTGATTACCGACCAGACGAATGGGTGTTGAGTTACAATGGTTGGCAGGATTATGACATTTCAGATGGCGAAGGGTTGGTAAAGCTGGGTGATAATCCGCAACATCCTTCCTGGTCGCTGGGTATTTTAGGAATGCCGGGGTTTACCGCCTATATGGGGTTACTGGATATCGGCCAGCCGAAAGAGGGCGAAACGCTGGTTGTCGCCGCCGCCACCGGCCCCGTAGGCGCAACGGTTGGGCAAATTGGTAAGCTGAAGGGCTGCCGGGTCGTGGGTATTGCTGGCGGCGCGGAAAAATGCCGTCATGCGACAGACGTTTTGGGATTTGATCTGTGCCTTGATCATCACACTGATAATTTCCCACAACAGCTTGCGCAGGCCTGCCCGCAGGGTATCGATATCTATTATGAGAATGTCGGTGGTAAAGTCTTTGACGCCGTCTTACCGCTACTGAATACGTCGGCGCGGATTCCGCTCTGCGGTCTGGTCAGCGGCTACAATGCGACAGCGTTGCCGGACGGTCCAGACAGACTGCCTCTGCTGATGGCGACATTACTTAAAAAGCGTATTCGTCTGCAAGGTTTTATCATCAACCAGGACTATGGTCACCGGATACATGAGTTTCAGCAAGAAATGGGGCGTTGGATCAAAGAAGGGAAAATACATTACCGGGAGCAGATTACTGATGGGCTGGAAAATGCGCCAGAAGCGTTTATGGGGCTGCTGGCGGGGAAGAACTTTGGCAAAGTCGTGATACGTTTAGCGGACGATGCGTAAAGAAAAAATGGCGGCATTATGTCGCCATAAAAATGTGCAAATTTTAAAATTGCGGCTTTACTTATATTCATCATTCAGATCGCGGTGGGGCAGCTTATCTCCCTCAGCGACCTGAACCGGTCAAGAATCTCGATACATGAAGGAATGACGGAGATAAAACGGTTGCCATAAAGAAACCTGTATTGTTGTAAAAGATGAGAATATCACGCAAGTAAATTATCACTTTTATTTATTTGGCCGTTCAGGCCTGGATTATCTTTTTTACAATTAAGTTCCGAAACTTCTTCGGGACTCGATTGCGATGTTGTTCTGCCAAGAGGTGAAGGAAGGAAAATGCCGGGTACGGAAAAAACACAACATATAAGCCTGACCACACAGGTTGAAAATCGGTTAAAGCATCAATTGTCTATTGGCGCATTAAAACCAGGCGCAAGGCTTATCACTAAAAATATCGCTCAAGAGTTAGGCGTCAGTATTACGCCGGTGCGTGAGGCCCTGTTAAGGCTGGTCTCTTCCAGTGCTTTGGCGGTGGCGCCAGCACAGGCGTTTATGGTGCCGGAGATCTCGCTGGAAAGTTTGCTGGAAATTAATACGATTCGTACTGCCCTGGAGGAGATGGCGGTGGTCGCCGCTGCGGGTAAGATTACCCCGGATCGCGAGCAGACGCTGAATGCACTATTAGATGAATTTCAACAGGCGCTGGAAAGTGGCGTTATGGAGAAAATTCTTTTGGCCAACCGCGCATTCCGCTTTGAGATCTACCACTACGCGGATATGCCAACGCTGTATGCCATGATCGAGCAATTATGGGTACGCCTGGGGCCAAGCCTGCATTTTTTATATGATAATTTTAAACTTGATGATTATCAAAACGGCGTTAATCTGTACAGGAAATTGCTTAATGCGTTAGTGACAGGTGATAAAGAAGCCAGTCGCCACTGCCTACAGAACGTTTTGCAACAAAACGTAGCGACGATTAAAAATCAGTACTTCATGTAACCTTTATGAAACTATGACTTATCAATAGCGGGGATTTCCCGCTATTGCCGGATATTTGCCGGATATTTATTCAAATTGCCATGCCAGATTAATCCCCACGCCATAGTTACGCCCTGGCGCTGGCTCATAATATCGGCCATTAGATTCATTAACGATCACCGAACCGATATATTCTTTATCAAATAGATTATCTACCCGCCCAAAAATATCGACGGTAAGCTGACTGTAATTAAATTTATACCCTGTATTTAGTCCAACAACGGTATACGAAGGCGCTTTGGCGGTATTTTCATCATTGGCCATGATATCGCCCATATACCTAACGTCTGTTCCGGCGTACCACCCCTCATCCGGGATAAAACCTAATGAGGCGAATCCCATATTACGGGCGATGCCGGGCATCCGGTTTCCATCACAGTTTTGCCCCTGACAAACGTTACTGCGATAGGTCGCATCCAGCCAGGTCCATGATGCTTTCACCCGCCAGTCGCCGGCGAAGCGCTGGTCCAACGCGAGCTCTGCGCCCTGGCGGCGTGTTTTGCCCGCGTTTTTGTAGGTAGTGCGTCCTCCCATACTGCTGGCGACGACAATTTCATCATCGGTATCGGTTTGAAATAACGCGGCGGTCAACAAGCCATTGCCAATCCGCGTTTTACTGCCGACTTCCACCGTATCATTGGTCGACGGTTTGAGGTCAAAGTTGAACCCGCTTTGGCCGTCAGCGCGATAAGAAAGCTCATTGATTGTGGGAGTTTCAAATCCGCGACCGGCAGCAAGATAGAGATTCCAGGCGTCAGTTAACGCATATTTTAGCGATCCGGCGGGTAGCCAGTGGTGATAGCTGGCGTCGCCGCTGTCATCGCCATTGCCGGGCGCGATATAGTGATCGTTAGAATCGAACCACACGGAACTGTAGCGCATGCCAGCATCCAGCGAGAGTTTTTGCGTAAGCTGCCACTGGGTTTGCAGATAAGGATCGACATTCCACATCAGGTTACGCTCATCCCGGCGTAAATCGCCTTTATGCCCAAACTCAGGGGTGCCGTTGTTGAGGCGGAAGTTATTGTAGCCCTTGCGGTTTTCGCTCATGTTTTCATAATTTAATCCGCCAGTGAAGGTGACCGGCACACCTAATTCTCCCCGGTGAGTCCAGCGGGAATCAATGCCCTGATAGTGGCGTTGCAGTGTAATTACGCCGCCAGCCTGAGCCGGTTTTAGCTGTGCTACCAGGGGAATAGACTGGTATTGCGTGGTTTCCCGCTCTCCGGCGTAGGCCATCACGCTGATATCATCCTGCGCGCTGAGCTGACGTTCATAACGCAATCCTGCCTGAGTTTGTTTGATGGTTTTACGCGTATTGTACTGTTCAGCGCGCGGCGCCTGTTGCGGATCGGCTTTCCATTCAGATTCGGTAAGTCCGCCGGGATCGTCCGCCTTAATGTCCACACTATTAAAAATCAGCGAGAGTTTACTGACATCGTCAAGGCGCACGCCCAGTTTGGCATTAGCCAGATTTTTTCGCGCGCCGCTGTGATCGCGGTAGCCGTGGGTGGTGAAACGGGTAGTCGATACCGTGTAATCCACGTCGCCTGGCTGTGTGCCGTCACCCATCGCGCCCGTGGCTTTTAGCCCATAGCGCCAGCTTCCATAACTGCCGTAGTAGCTGCTGGCCTCAAGGGTGGGCGGCTGTCTCCCGGTTTCGGTGGTGACATTTATTACGCCGCCGGAAGCATTGCCGTATAGCGCTGAGAAGGGGCCGCGTAACACTTCAACGTCTTGTATGCTGTTAATATCAATATTCGAAATCTGGCCTTGCCCATCCGGCATGGTGGCGGGAATGCCATCAACATACAGACGAATGCCGCGCACGCCAAAGGCGGAACGCGAGCCAAATCCACGGATAGAGATTTGCAGATCCTGCGCGTAGTTCTGCCGGTTCTGCACCTGCAATCCCGGGACGCTGGTTAAAGACTCAGATAAATTGACGCGTGGCGTCGCCAGACGCATGTCTTCTCCCTCAATGACGCTAACGGCGGCAGGTGTATCCAGTTCGGATACGGTTTGCGGCGTTGCGGTGACTATCATGGTTTGTTCATTGGGCGCGCTGGCGGCCTGAAGGACCGGGGAGAAGGTCAGAGGCAATAAGAGGGCGGGATAAAGTCGCTGTCTAACGGAAATAATTTTCATGAAAATGCCGGATAATTGTAAGCGTATCAACGGAAAACGTGACATTAAGGGTAGTCAATATGTAAAGTTTTGAAATTTTAATCGCACATTAAGTTAAGAAAATGTGCGTTATTTAAGAGCCATGACATTCGCAGGCGAGGAAAAGCTCCACTTTCTGATAAATAATGATTATTATTCTCAACTTATAATAAGTGCGGAACGAAGATCCCGCGCAGTGAAGTAGTGTGAAGCAGCTATACACGTTTTTATCAAAGGGAGTCGTCATGCACTTACGTCATCTTTTTTCGCCGCGCCTGCGTGGTTCTTTATTGTTAGGTTCGCTCCTCGTCGCATCCTCATTTAGCACGCTGGCGGCGGAAGACATGCTGCGTAAAGCGGTAGGCAAAGGCGCTTATGAGATGGCCTGGAGTCAGCAAGAAAACGCGCTCTGGCTGGCTACATCGCAAAGCCGTAAACTGGATAAAGGCGGCGTAGTTTATCGTCTCGACCCGGTGACGCTGGAAATCACGCAAGCGATTCATAACGATCTCAAGCCGTTCGGCGCCACCATCAATGCCGCGACCCAAACGCTGTGGTTTGGCAATACCATTAACAGCGCTGTTACCGCGATTGATGCCAAAACGGGTGATGTAAAAGGTCGTCTGGTACTTGATGCGCGCAAACGTACTGAAGAGGTTCGTCCGTTACAGCCCCGTGAGCTGGTTGCCGATGCGGCGACCAACACGATCTACATTAGCGGTGTTGGTAAAGAGAGTGCTATTTGGGTAGTGGATGGCGAAACCATCAAACTGAAAACGACGATCGAAAATACCGGCAAAATGAGTACGGGTCTGGCGCTCGACAGTAAAGCGCAACGCCTGTACACCACCAATGCGGATGGCGAATTTATCACCATCGATACCGCCAGCAATAAAATTCTCAGTCGTAAGAAGTTGCTGGATGACGGTAAAGAACACTTCTTTATTAACCTGAGTCTCGATACCGCAGGTCATCGCGCGTTTATCACCGACTCGAAGGCGACTGAAGTCCTGGTTGTCGATACCCGTAATGGCAATATTCTTGCCAAAATCGCGGCGCCTGCCTCTTTGGCCGTCCTGTATAACCCGACACGTAACGAGGCGTATGTGACGCACCGTCAGGCAGGGCAGGTCAGCGTGATCGATGCGAAGACCTATAACGTTGTTAAAACGTTCGATACGCCGACGTACCCGAATAGTCTGGCGCTATCGGCAGACGGTAAAACGCTCTACGTCAGCGTGAAGCAGAAATCGACACGTGAACAGGAAGCGACGCAGCCGGATGATGTTATTCGCATTGCTCTGTAAATAGGGTATGGAGGGGGAAACCCCTCCAGTCATCTCTTTAAACGCACCGATACGCCTCGTTACACCCCGCCGATAGCCTGATGATTCTGTGAGAATTACACTGCCTTTTTGCTGTAGTTAACTCATTATATTCACGAGGAAAATATGAAAAAGTTATTTATATGCTCAGGTTTGGGCATGATGTTTTTTATGCTTGCGGGTTGTACAACCAACTATGTGATGACGACGAAGAATGGGCAAACGATCGTAACTCAGGGTAAGCCACAGTTAGATAAAGAGACGGGGATGACCAGTTATACCGATCAGGAAGGCAACCAGCGGGAAATTAACAGCAATGATGTGGCGCAGTTGATTAAGGCTGACTAAGCATTGGGCGCGATGCGGTGTTGGCGGCAACGCGCATTAAACCCGGCAGGCCTGGGGCTGCCGGGGAAGGGTAATGTTATGTCGCTGCTTCTTCTTTCAATACGACACTCTCTGTCGAATCCGCCGTCACTGGCGCAGTTCGATGGATCTCCGCCACGCGACGTCGCACGCCAAACCAGCCGGCGATCAGCAGAATGGCGATCAGCGGCAACGAGGCGATAGTGTAAGTTCCATTCGGGTAGTCAAACGCCATAAGTACCAGCACGCTTAGTAAAAACAGCAGCGTTAGCCAGGAGGTAAAAGGCGCGCCGGGCAGTTTAAAACTGACGTCTGCAGCTTTGCCTTCTTTTATCGCCTGGCGTAAACGCATCTGGCACACCATGATAAACGCCCACGACGCGATAATGCCGAGCGAGGCAAAATTAAGAACGATCTCAAACACGCGGGAGGGGACCAGGTAATTCAGGAACACGCCGACCACGTAAACCACCAGAGTCGCCAGAATACCCGCATAGGGCACATGCTGACGGCTCATTTTCGCCATGAATTTCGGCGCGGACCCCCCCATCGACATTGAACGTAAAATTCTCCCCGTACAGTAAAGCCCGGAGTTCAGGCTGGAAAGCGCGGCGGTTAACACCACGATATTCATAATACTGCCGATATAAGGCACGCCAAGTTTAGAAAAGAAGGTGACAAACGGACTTTGCCCCGCCTGGTAGGCGTTCCACGGCAGCAGCAAAACCAGCAATACGACCGATCCTACATAGAAAAGACCAATACGCCAGATCACGCTATTGATGGCTTTTGGCACCATCGTCTGTGGATCTTTGCACTCCCCAGCGGCGGTACCGACCAGTTCAATCGACGCAAAAGCGAACACTACGCCCTGAATCAGTACCAGCGCGGGCAACAGGCCGTGCGGGAAAAAGCCGCCATTATCTGTAATCAGGTGAAAACCGGTGGCATTACCCTCAAGCGGTTGACCGGTACCGAGAAAAATCGTGCCTACCACCAGGAAGATAACAATGGCGAGTACTTTTATCAGCGCGAACCAGAACTCCATTTCGGCAAACCATTTTACGCCGATCATGTTCATGGTACCGACAATGGTTAACGCGCCGAGCGCGAACACCCATTGCGGAACGTCGCCAAATGCGCCCCAGTAGTGCATGTATAACGCCACTGCGGTGATATCGACGATCCCGGTCATCGCCCAGTTAATAAAGTACATCCAGCCTGCGACGTAGGCCGCTTTTTCACCCAAAAATTCACGGGCGTAGGAGACGAAACTCCCGCTGGAAGGGCGATGCAATACCAGTTCGCCCAGCGCGCGTAAAATGAAAAAAGAAAAAATGCCACATATCAGATAGACCAGCGCCAGTGCCGGTCCGGCCATTTGCAATCGGGCGCCTGCACCTAAAAATAAACCGGTGCCAATCGCGCCGCCGATAGCAATCATCTGAACCTGACGATTCCCCATCGCTTTGTGATACCCCTCTTCATGGGCGTTCAGCCAGCGTCGTTTCGCCGCATGTTGTTCTGCGGCGTGCGTAGTCTGTGTTTTCATTACGTTACCTGTTATAGCCTGTCCTGACAGAAAAATTCCTTATGCCGCGACGGGCGCTCACCAATCGATTGCCTGCAATGGCGAATGCCGCTTTTCCCTGATTCTGTGACAGGGATAAAACCGCCGGCGGAGCATCCTACCTGCAATTGTTAAATGACGCAAAACATACGGAAAGGACAAAATGAGAATGTCGAGTTTATTTGTGTGGTCAGATGTGGTGCGGTGTGGTCACGATTCAGCCAGATAAGACGCCAGCACAAATCGGCAGTGATTGCGTTGCGCAATAATTAACCAGCGTTAATCCCTGGTGGGATTTATGGTCATAGATATGACCTCGAACGATAAACCACCTGACGATATTGAAGCAGCATAAGATAAGGCCGTTGCGCCTGTTATTCTCATTTTCTCCTGAAAATGTATGCCTTTGAGCAATTTTGTTGATTGACATCTCGTCATAATGAGAGAGGAGTAGGACATATAAAGCTATTGAGCAAAATTTGAAGGAGCAGGATATGCCACATACATCAGTTTCTACCTATGCCAGAGCTTTATCAGGAAATAAGCTACCTCATGTTGCTGCAGGAGATTATGAAAATAAATTATCAACAAAAATCATGAAAGGCATCTTGTATGTGCTTACCGCAGGACTGGCCTACGGATTTACGCGAGTAATTGAACATTATTGCAATGTTACGCCTAAAGTTGAGGAGTTCTGTGCCAATGCAGGGAATATCCATAATCACCTTGCAGATGCTGTACGTGATGAACAATTTATTATAGATGTCGAGCTTTCTGATGGTCGGATGTTAACATTCGAACAACTCTCGCTGATGGCTGGACGTGAGCCAATCGTCAGGATATCGGATGGCGAACATACCGTTGAGGTTAAGGGGTCCTTTGAAGATATCTGTATGAGACTGGAAGAGGGCTTTTTTGAGGCGCCAGCGTACTATAATTATGATATTGATGAAAAATATAAAACCGTCAGAGAGCGAATAGCAGAATATAATGCCTTACCTCAGGCATTAGGCGCCATTCCGAGTTTAGAACATTATATCGCTCGGGCCAACAGCATGGGCGAGGCGAAAGTGCAATGGGCGGCCGACATAAAAGATCGTTACCATAACTATTTAGACAAGTATTAAAAAGCGCTTATGTTTAGCCAGTTTTGTTAGAAATCAGACTCGCTGAGCTGGCGTTAAAAATTTTAACACGCCGCTATTTTGGCGGCGTGTCGCAAAGAGATTCTCAGAACCCGATTTCCGTTTGTACGCCAAAATCCCACGTACCTCCGGCGGCTGTAGCCGGCCTGTCTTATTTTTTTCAAAAGTATCCAACGCTATTCCACGGATAGGGTATCCTGTTGCGCAGCGATATCCGCCTCAGCCTGTGTGCCGAACGCAAGCATTAATGTTAATGGAAGCCTCAGATGACCTCTTTTTTACATGCTTATTTTACGCGATTACATTGTCAGCCGTTGGGGGTTCCTACGGTTGAAGCGCTCAGAACGCTTCACTTAGCGCACAACTGCGCGATTCCTTTTGAAAATCTGGATGTGCTACTGCCTCGTGAAATACAGCTCGATGAGACGGCATTAGAGGAGAAACTGCTTTATGCCCGACGCGGTGGATACTGTTTTGAACTGAATGGCCTGTTTGAACGCGCGTTACGCGACATCGGTTTTAACGTCCGAAGCTTATTGGGGCGGGTCATTCTGTCTCATCCCGCCAGTTTACCGCCACGCACGCACCGTTTGCTGCTGGTTGATGTTGAGAATGAGCAGTGGATCGCGGACGTGGGGTTTGGCGGCCAAACGCTAACCGCGCCGCTTCGTCTGCAGGCTGAAATTGCTCAGCAAACGCCGCATGGCGAATACCGCCTGATGCAGGAGGGGAGCACATGGATTTTACAATTCCGCCACCATGAGCACTGGCAGTCGATGTATTGTTTTGATCTGGGGGTGCAGCAGCAGAGCGATCATGTGATGGGCAATTTCTGGTCGGCTCACTGGCCGCAATCCCATTTTCGTCATCATTTGTTGATGTGCCGCCATTTGCCTGATGGCGGCAAGCTGACATTAACGAATTTCCACTTCACACGTTACCACCAGGGACATGCCGTTGACCAGGTCAATGTACCGGATGTACCGTCGTTGTATCAGTTACTTCAGCAGCAGTTTGGTCTCGGCGTAAATGATGTAAAGCACGGTTTTACCGAGGCGGAGCTGGCCGCGGTAATGGCTGCATTTGATACCCATCCGGAGGCGGGAAAATAGTTTTTTGCCGCGAGGATTTGCGGGCCTGACAAAGATTAAAAAGTAATGGCCCATTCGGCATGAAACAGAATGACCGCCTGGCCGGAGATGGTGACGTTGTCCGGCTGGTTATCGCGAATGGTGACGGTAACATCAACAGTACCCTCTTTGCCTAAAGCGCGCCCCTGATGGCCTTGAATCTGCAGCGTTTTACCGTCATGCGCCATCAGGCCATGATGGACGAGCCATGCCCCCATCGGGCCATTGGCGTTTCCCGTTACCGGATCTTCCACAATCCCTATCGCCGGGGAAAACATTCGCCCATCGGTTTCGTTTTCTCCCGGACGAATCTGGAAAGGAAAAAAGCCGTTACAGCCAATTTGCTGGCTGATTGCCGTCAGGGCTGCCAGATTCGGAGAAAGGGCATCAATATCAACGTCTGGTTTGAGCAGGATCATCACTTTTGCATGTCCTGTTGAAGCCACCTGAATAGGCGCTCCCGGCACGATATCATCTTCAGTCAGGTTTAGTGCGGTGATGATGGCAGCCCGAATCTCTCCGACTAGCGGTGGTTCAAAAGAGGGCTGACCTTGTTCCAGCATGATGCGATAGTCGTTGTGTTCGGCATGAATTTCAACGCGATGACGGCCCGCTAACGAGGTTTGCCAGACGGTGGTGTTTCCCAACCCCAGTACCGTTGCCCGAACATAATGCGCGGCCACGGTGGCATGACCACAGATGGGGACTTCTACTGTCGGTGTAAAATAGCGTATGCGCACATCACTTTCTTCGCTTTTTAGCAAAAAGGCGGTTTCCGAGTGACGAAGTTCACGGGCAATCAGCTGCATCTGCGCGTCGCTTAGCGTATCCGCATGTAAGACAACGCCAGCAGAGTTGCCGCGAAAGGGTTCGCTGGTGAAGGCGTCAACATGGTAAATCTGCGGTTTCATTGATGTTCTCCTTTGGCTGAAGAATCATCATAGCCTGTGCGTTGCCGAATGACGACGCCCATGTGTTTTCTTTGCCCGGTAAGCGTACGCTCCGGGCAAAGAGAATTAGCGGCGGGTACGAACAATCTGGTAGCGACGGGTGAAATACTCAAACGGCGCGCTCCAGACATGAACCAGACGGGTGAACGGGAAGAGCAGGAAAATAGTCATTCCCAGCACCAGATGAACGCGGAAAACAAACGCCACACCGTTCAGCATTTCCGAAGACCCGCCGCGGAAGGTGACAATACTTTGCGCCCAGCCCACCAACTTCATCATTTCGCTGCCATCCGGATATTGCGCCGAAAACGGAATGGTGCTCAGGCCAAGCAGGCACTGAATCAGCAAAATGCTCATGATGATAATATCTGGTGTAGTGGATGTCGCCCGAACACGCTGATTGGTCAGACGACGCCACAGTAATCCCGCGCCGCCGATCAACGTTAATACGCCGCACACGCCGCCGAGGATCATCGCCATCTGCTGTTTTACCGCAATCGGCAGGAACCAGGCATACATCCAGTGTGGCGTCAGCATCCCGAACAGATGGCCAAAAAAGATCCCCAGAATGCCAATATGGAACAGATTCGACCATATCACCATCCCACGCTTATCCAGCATCTGGCTGGACGACGCGCGCCAGGTATATTGTCCGTAGTCATAGCGCAGCCAACTGCCGAGGAAGAATACCGTGGCGCAAATATAGGGGTAGATGTCGTAAAAAAAGACGTTCAGGTACTGTATCATTTCGGGCCTCCCGCGCTGACGTCGACGTACTGCGGCGCCGCGTCCTGGCTAAAGCGTCGTTGATAATGGTGTAACGGTGAACTGTCACAGGTCGTGGCGTTATCTTCGATAAACTTCACCTGTTCTTCTTCCCAGACGGCATCCAGTGCCTGACGGGTATCATCCCGCGATTCCTGAACAATCTGTTTGGTGACACTGTCACTTGTAAGCGTACTGCCCGCCAGCGTCAGCAGGGCGTCAAACAGTTGATACCACGGCGCTCCTCGCTGTTTCAGACGACCGCCCAGCAGCGCCAGAATAGGGGCAATATTCTGTAATCCCTCGCGCGCTTCCGCTTCCGGCAACACGCTTAAGTACTCCAGATAGAGCGGCAGGTGATCCGGCAGTTCGCAGCAGTTGAGCTGCAGGCCCACGGTTTCATACTGGCTTAACAAACCGACCATCGCCTGGCCGCGATCGCGGGACTCCGCATGAACATGCTCGAATAACAGCAATGAAGTGGCGCGCCCGCGGTCAAACACTTCACACCATTCTGCTTGTTTATCCAGTAACGGCGCATAAAGCAGCTCGCGAGTGAAGTCGGCCAGCATTGGCGCATCGTGCTGGATAAGGGCAAGCGCTTCATCCCGACATTCCCACAACTCGTCGTCCGGATACTCCATCAACAGGCCAATCGCTTTGAGGATTTGCATTATTCCCCCTCCGCTTTATCACGCACTTCGGTGATATTGATGGCATCAATACGACTACTGTTGAACAGGTTGAATTTAGTATCCGAGCCGTGACAACCGTCGCCAAAAGTAAAGCCGCAGCCGTTGCGCTCCGGAAAGGCGTCGCGCGCCATTTCCCGGTGGCTGGTGGGAATGACAAAACGATCTTCATAATTGGCAATCGCCAGGTAGCGATACATCTCTTCAACCTGTTGTACGCTCAGACCCACTTCGTCAATCGCGCGGGTATCCGTCACGCCTTCAACCGTCTGCGAGCGCATGTAGTGGCGCATCGCCATCATCCGCTTTAGCGCCCGAATGACCGGACCGGTATCGCCCGCGCTGAGCATATTGGCCAGGTACTGGACCGGAATACGCAGCGTCTCCACCGCCGGCAGAATATTGCCATTGTGCGGCAACCCGCCCGCGTCGGCGTATGACTGGATGGGCGACAGCGGCGGTACGTACCAGACCATCGGCAGGGTACGGTATTCCGGGTGCAGCGGAAGCGCCAGCTTCCAGTCCATCGCCATTTTGTACACCGGCGACCGTTGGGCGGCGTCGATGACGTTTTGCGGGATGCCTTGTTTAAGCGCCTCTTCGATGACCGCCGGATCGTGCGGATCGAGAAACACATCACACTGACGTTCATACAAATCCGTCTCGTGTTCGGTACTGGCCGCGTCTTCAATCCTGTCGGCGTCGTAGAGCAGAACGCCAAGATAACGGATGCGCCCGACGCAGGTTTCCGAGCAAACGGTCGGCTGGCCGGATTCAATACGCGGATAGCAAAATATGCACTTCTCAGACTTGCCGCTCTTCCAGTTAAAGTAGATTTTTTTGTACGGGCAGCCGCTGATACACAAACGCCAGCCCCGGCATTTATCCTGGTCGATTAGCACGATGCCGTCTTCTTCACGCTTATAAATAGCGCCACTTGGGCAGGTGGCGACACAACTGGGGTTCAGGCAGTGTTCGCACAGGCGCGGCAGGTACATCATGAAGGTGTTTTCGAACTGACCGTACATCTCCTTTTGTATGTTGTCGAAGTTGCGGTCGCGGGCGCGTTTTTCAAATTCGCCGCCGAGCAGCTCTTCCCAGTTTGGCCCCCAGATCACCTTGTCCATCCGTTTTCCGTCGATCAGTGAACGCGGACGGGCAGTGGGCTGATGCTTACTCTCCGGCGCTGTATGTAAATGCTGATAATCGAAGGTAAAGGGTTCATAGTAATCATCGATTTGCGGAATCACCGGGTTGGCGAAAATTTTGCTAATTACCCCCATTTTGCCGCCCAGACGGGGCCTTATCTTGCCATTAACATCACGAACCCAACCGCCTTGCCACTCCTGCTGGTCTTCCCAGTTTTTGGGATAGCCGATACCCGGTTTAGTTTCGACGTTATTGAACCATGCGTATTCCATCCCTTCACGTCCGGTCCAGACGTTTTTACAGGTGACGGAGCAGGTGTGACAGCCAATACATTTATCGAGATTCAGTACCATCCCAACCTGTGAGCGTATTTTCATTTTTTCGCCTCCTGTACCTGATCCCGGCCCTCATCATCCAGCCAGTTAATGTTTTTCATCTTCCTGATCATGATGAATTCATCGCGATTCGAACCCACGGTTCCGTAATAGTTGAAGCCGTAAGCCAGTTGCGCATAGCCGCCGATCATATGCGTCGGTTTTGGACAGACCCGGGTCACGGAGTTATGGATCCCGCCGCGCATCCCGGTGACTTCCGAACCTGGAATGTTCATAATCCGCTCCTGGGCGTGGTACATCATGGTCATACCCGGCGGGACGCGCTGGCTGACCACCGCACGAGCGGTAAGGGCGCCATTAGCGTTGAAGGCTTCAATCCAGTCGTTATCTTCAATACCCAGTTCACGGGCATCGGCTTCGCTGATCCAGACAATCGGCCCGCCGCGCGACAAGGTCAGCATCAGCAGGTTTTCGCTGTAGGTGGAGTGAATTCCCCATTTCTGGTGCGGCGTCAGGAAGTTAAGCGCTTTTTCCGGGAAACCGTTGGGCGGAATTTCTCGCATTTCGCTGACGCTGCGGGTATCAATCGGCGGGCGATATGCCACCAGGCTTTCGCCAAAAGCGCGCATCCACGCATGATCCTGATAGAGTTGTTGCCGCCCCGACAACGTGCGCCACGGGATCAGTTCATGTACGTTGGTATAGCCAGCGTTATAAGAGACATGCTCGCTTTCCAGCCCTGACCAGGTCGGGCTGGAGATAATTTTGCGCGGTTGCGCCTGGATATCACGAAAGCGAATTTTCTCATCTTCTTTATTGATGGCCAGATGGGTGTGCTCGCGCCCGGTCATCTCGCCCAACGCCTGCCAGGCTTTCACCGCCACCTGGCCGTTAGTTTCCGGCGCTAAGGCAAGAATCACTTCCGAGGCATCCAGCGCAGTGTCGATGCGCGGACGTCCTTTCGCCGGGCCATCGTGTTTGGTGTAATTGAGCTTACCGAGGAAATCGACTTCATCTTGCGTATTCCAGGCAATACCCTTACCGCCGTTGCCTAATTTATCCAGCAGGGGACCCAGCGAGGTAAAACGTTCATAGGTGGCCGGATAATCGCGTTCAACCACGACGATATTGGGGGCGGTTTTGCCCGGAATAAGTTCGCACTCGCCTTTACGCCAGTCGAGAATATCAAATGGCTGCGCCAGTTCCGCCGGGGAATCATGCTGGAGCGGGTGTAACACCACATCGGTTTCCTGTCCGAGATGTCCGACACACACCTCAGAAAAGACGCTGGCGATACCTTTGTAGATCTCCCAGTCGCTTTTGGATTCCCAGGCAGGATCGACCGCGGCGGAAAGGGGGTGGATAAACGGATGCATATCCGAGGTATTCATATCGTCTTTTTCATACCAGGTGGCGGTCGGCAAAACGATATCGGAAAACAGACAGGTACTGGACATACGGAAATCAAGCGTGACCAACAGATCGAGCTTGCCCTCAATCGCGGCAGACTGCCATTCCACCTCTTCAGGCTTAATTCCTTCGCTGGAACCCAGCGCTTCGCCCTGGATACCGCTGTCGGTGCCCAGCAGATATTTGAGCATATACTCATGACCTTTCCCGGAGGAGCCGAGCAGGTTAGAGCGCCAGACAAATAAATTTCGCGGGTGATTATGACCACTGTCGGGCTGTTCGCAGGCAAAACGGATAGCGCCTGATTTCAACGCCTGCACGGTATAATCCGCCGCAGACAGCCCGGCTTTAGCGGCGCTCGCTTTCACGCTGAGCGGGTTAAGATTAAGCTGCGGCGCCGAGGGTAGCCAGCCCATACGTTCCGCGCGCACGTTGAAATCGATCAGGTGTCCGGAAAATTTAGCCGGATCGGCCAACGGCGACAGCAACTCTTGCGCAGTCAGTTTTTCATAGCGCCACTGGCTGGCATGGTTGTAGAAAAACGAGGTACTGTTCATCTGACGCGGTGGGCGATTCCAGTCCAGCGCGAAGGCCAGCGGCAGCCAGCCGGTTTGCGGCCGCAGCTTCTCCTGGCCGACATAGTGCGCCCAGCCGCCGCCGGTTTGTCCAACACAGCCGCAGAACACCAGCATGTTAATCATCCCACGGTAATTCATATCCATGTGATACCAGTGATTCACTCCCGCGCCGAGGATGATCATCGAACGACCATGAGTTTTATGGGCGGTCTCGGCAAATTCACGCGCAATAGTTTCGATATGTCGACGCGGCACGCCGGTAATCTGTTCGCCCCAGGCCGGCGTGTAGGCTTTTACGTCGTTATAATTATTGGCGCTATGGCAGTCATCCAGACCACGATCCAGCCCATAATTAGCCAGCACCAGATCGTAAACGCTGACGACCATCCGCTCGCTACCGTCCGCCAGATCCAGGCGTTTCACCGGTAACTGACGTACCAGTACCGGTTCCTGCCGCACGCTGCGAAAATGTGGGTTTTCGTTGCCGCCAAAATAGGGGAAAGCGACACCCGCCACGTCATCATGCTGACCGAGTAAAGAGAGCGACAGTTCAGTTTCGACGCCCGCCGCCACCGGTTCCAGGTTCCATTTTCCCTTTTCGCCCCAGCGAAAACCGATAGAACCGTTGGGCGCGACCAGTTCGCCCGTACTGTTGAGCGCGACGGTTTTCCATTCCGGATTATTGGCTTCTCCCAGTCCATCCACCAGATCCGATGCGCGCATCATACGCCCCGGCACATAACTGCCGTCTGCGCGCTCATCCAACAGGACCAGCATTGGCATGTCGGTATAACGGCGGCAATAGTTAAGAAAATAGTCGCTGGGATTATCGAGATGAAACTCTTTTAAAATAACGTGACCCATGGCCATCGCCAGCGCGCTGTCGGTACCTTGCTTTGGCGCCAGCCACTGATCGCACAGTTTAGCGACTTCGGAATAGTCCGGGGTGATGGCGATCGTCTTAGTGCCTTTGTAGCGCACTTCAGTAAAGAAGTGGGCGTCCGGGGTACGCGTCTGCGGCACGTTAGAGCCCCAGGCAATAATGTAGGCTGAGTTATACCAGTCGGCGGACTCCGGCACATCAGTCTGCTCGCCCCAGGTCATTGGCGACGCGGGTGGAAGATCGCAATACCAGTCATAGAAGCTCAGACAAGTACCGCCAAGCAATGACAGATAACGTGTTCCGGCGGCGTAAGAAACCATCGACATCGCCGGAATAGGTGAAAACCCCGCCACACGATCCGGACCATAGGTTTTGATTGTCCAGACGTTAGCGGCGGCAATGAGCTGATTCAGCTCTTTCCAGTTCGAACGAATAAAGCCGCCATGTCCGCGCACCTGTTTGTAACTTTGGCATTTTTGCGGGTCGTTCATTATAGATTCCCATGCCAGTACCGGATCGCTGTGCCGGGAAAGGGCCTCGCGCCACAGTTCTATCAGCCGCTTACGCACCAGAGGGTATTTCAGACGATTGGCGCTATAGAGATACCAGGAGTAGCTGGCGCCGCGCGGGCAGCCGCGCGGTTCATGGTTCGGTAAATCGGGACGCGTGCGCGGGTAGTCGGTTTGCTGGGTTTCCCACGTCACCAGACCGTTTTTGACATAAATTTTCCAGCTACAGGAGCCCGTGCAGTTGACGCCGTGGGTTGAGCGCACGATCTTATCAAACTGCCAGCGCTGGCGATAACTGTCTTCCCAGTCGCGGTTGGTATGCATCACCTGACCATGGCCGTCGGCAAAGGTATCGCCTTTTTGTTTAAAGTAACGAAAGCGATCCAACAGTTTACTCATGACATTTCTCCTGCTTCGATAAATTTTCCGCCATCCTGTCGATTTGGCGTTAAACCATTACCGGATGGCCGTCCTACAGGTGCGTATGTTGTTATTGTTGTTTAGGCTTACGACGCCCGTAGACCAGCCAGGTCAGCAGGACGCAAGCGATGTAAAACAGCAAAAAGATTTTCATGGCGCCCACCGGCGAGCCGGTCAAGGCCAAAGAGGTGCCAAACGCTTTTGGAATAAAGAAGCCGCCCACAGCGCCAATAGCGGAGATAAAACCGAGCGCGGCGGCGGTATCCGTCACCGCTTCGCGCTGCGCCTGCTCATCGCTCCCGCCGCGCAGTTTGACGTTGTAGAGCGTGATCTGACGGAAGATCACCGCAATCATCTGGAAGGTAGAACCGCTGCCGAGACCCGCTGTCAAAAACAGGCCCATAAAAACAAGATAGAACGCGCTAAAGCTGCCTGCGCCGGAGCCTGGCAGCGTGAGGAATAGCAAGGCGGTAAACAGCGCCATAAAGATAAAATTAATGAGCGTGACGCGAACGCCGCCGAATTTATCGGAGATCACGCCGCCTGCCGATCGCGCCAGCGCGCCGATAAAGGGGCCAAAGAACGCCAGTTGCAGAATGTTTACGTCGGGAAATTGCGTTTTGGCGAGCATGGCGAAACCTGCGGAAAAGCCGATGAATGACCCGAATGTCGCCAGGTACAGCAGGCTAAGCAGCCACAGGTGCAGACGTTTTAGCACCGGCAATTGCGAGGCGACAGACGCTTTTGAACTGCCGATATCGTTCATACCAAACCAGGCGGCAAGCGTCGCGACAGCCAGTAACGGCACCCAGATCCAGGCGGCGTTAGTGAGGGCGAGCAGGGAGCCATCAGGTTGCGGCACGCCCTGGACGCCTAAAAAAGTAAATATCGGCAGAAAAATAACCAGCGGCGCAAGCAACTGCATCACACTGACGCCAAGATTTCCCAGTCCGCCGTTAATACCCAACGCGCTACCTTGTCTGGCTTTTGGAAAGAAAAAACTGATGTTGCCCATACTGGACGCGAAGTTTGCCCCCGCAAAACCGCACAACAGAGCGATGAGCATAAATACCCCGAAAGGGGTGGCGGGATTTTGCACGGCGAATCCCAGCCAGGCGCAGGGAATAATCAATATTACGGTACTTAATACGGTCCATTTACGGCCACCAAACAGTGGCACCATAAAGGAGTAGGGAACGCGTAATATTGCGCCGGAAAGAGAAGGTAATGCGGTTAATAAAAAGAGTTGGTCGGTGGTAAAATTAAATCCAATTTTATTGAGGTTGACGGCAACAGCGCTAAACAACATCCAGACGCAAAATGCCAGGAGCAAACAACTTACTGAAATCCATAAGTTTCTTCTGGCGATGCCTTTCCCTTTATTCTCCCAGAAGGCTGGATTTTCGGGTCGCCAGTCACTCAAGAGATAACGGTTATAATTCTCGTTTTGTCGTGTCATTTTACCCCTCACATGCGCATATCATTTGAGAAAAAACACAAAAAAGAGACAGAGCGTCACGCGCTCTTTTGAGAACTTATTGAAGTTTTTTTAGAATATTGAGTGAAAGAATAGATAAAAAACCAGGCCAGCGCGGCGCGAAGAGGAGATATGATGTTTCTTAATTGTTACTATTTGTAAACTAAAAGTGATTTTTATTAAATTATTTGTAACTTTACGCAAAGAGTTCAAGCGTAATCATACGATCCAGATGGTATTTAAACGCGGGATCGGCCATTTCCGGAATACCCAGCACATACATACCGTCCAGCCCGCACACCAGTGCGATAAGCCGCCAGGCGATATCCGTGGCGTTAGCAGTAAACGTAAATTCTCCTGCCTGTTTGCCCTGCTCGATAATTGTGACCGTTTCCTCATGCCACATCTGCATCGTGAGGAGATAAGCATCTCTGATGTGCGGATCCCGATCGGCCAGAATTTGCGCCTCTCGCCACAATTTTATGTAAGGCTCAAAGCCGCCGTCTTCGCTACCCAACATAGCGTGAAGCCGTGCACGCCAGGTGGCGGGCGGCGGAACTTGCCCGGCATCAAGCAGGGTGCGGATCAAATGGACAAAGGCCAGCGCTTTGAGCTCGCCCGCCGAGCTGAAGTGGTGATGCACCTGGCCGGCGGCGACATCGGCTTCTGATGCGATTCGTCGCACCGTCATGGCGGCAAACCCCTCTGCCAGCGCCACGCGCATCGCCGCTTGCAGGATCACTTCGCGGCGTTCATCCCGGTTAAGGTAACTCATATTTTCCCCACATTAGCCAATACGCGCAGTGTAACAAAAAGCTGGACATTCGTTCAACTTACCGTAGGATCCTGAAACTGGACAGGTGTCCAAATTTGAGTTTTTGAAGGGAGAGTTATGTTTCGTCAGTGGTTAACGTTAGTCATTATTGTGCTGGTCTATATTCCTGTCGCCATTGATGCCACGGTCTTGCATGTCGCCGCCCCGACACTGAGTATGACACTGGGGGCCAGCGGCAACGAGCTGCTGTGGATCATTGATATTTATTCTTTGGTCATGGCTGGCATGGTGTTGCCGATGGGCGCGCTTGGCGATCGTATCGGTTTTAAACGCCTGCTGATGCTGGGCGGGACGCTCTTTGGCCTGGCGTCACTGGCGGCGGCGTTTTCGCATACCGCCAGTTGGCTTATCGCCACCAGGGTATTACTGGCTATTGGCGCGGCGATGATTGTACCGGCGACGCTGGCCGGGATACGCGCCACCTTTTGTGAAGAGAAGCATCGCAACATGGCGCTGGGCGTCTGGGCAGCGGTAGGTTCGGGCGGAGCGGCGTTTGGGCCGCTCATCGGCGGCATATTATTAGAGCATTTTTACTGGGGATCGGTTTTCCTGATCAACGTGCCGATTGTGCTGGTCGTCATGGGCTTAACCGCCCGCTATGTTCCTCGCCAGGCGGGCCGTCGCGATCAACCGCTCAATCTTGGCCATGCGGTGATGCTGATTATTGCCATTTTGCTGTTGGTCTATAGCGCTAAAACCGCGCTGAAAGGACATCTGTCGCTGTGGGTCATCTCGCTTACCCTGCTTACCGGCGCGCTGCTCCTGGGACTCTTTATCCGCACACAGCTTGCGACATCGCGTCCGATGATTGATATGCGACTATTTACCCATCGCATTATCCTGAGCGGCGTCGTGATGGCGATGACCGCGATGATCACTCTGGTGGGCTTTGAGCTGCTGATGGCGCAAGAGCTACAGTTTGTTCACGGGCTATCGCCTTATGAGGCCGGGGTATTTATGCTGCCGGTGATGGTCGCCAGTGGATTCAGCGGGCCGATTGCGGGCGTGCTGGTCTCGCGTCTGGGACTACGGCTGGTCGCGACGGGCGGCATGGCGTTAAGCGCGCTGAGTTTTTATGGCCTGGCGATGACGGATTTCAGCACCCAGCAATGGCAGGCCTGGGGGCTGATGGCGCTGCTGGGATTTAGCGCCGCCAGCGCATTGCTGGCTTCCACGTCGGCAATTATGGCCGCTGCGCCGGCAGAAAAAGCGGCGGCGGCCGGCGCGATAGAAACGATGGCTTATGAACTGGGCGCGGGACTGGGCATTGCCATTTTCGGTCTGTTGTTAAGCCGTAGCTTCTCCGCGTCTATCCGTCTGCCTGCCGGGCTTGAGGCGCAAGAGATTGCCAGAGCGTCATCTTCAATGGGAGAAGCCGTGCAGTTGGCGAATAGCCTACCGCCCACGCAGGGGCAGGCAATACTGGACGCCGCCAGACATGCCTTTATCTGGTCGCATAGCGTGGCGTTAAGCAGCGCCGGGAGTATGCTTCTTTTGCTGGCGGTAGGGATGTGGTTCAGCCTGGCAAAAGCCCAACGCCGATAACATAACGCCTGATGAGATAAGCGCTTAATGCGCTAGCTGGCAGGGGGAGTCCATTTCCTCAACCTCTTTACCGCTGAGGCGTGCGTATTGCCCCGTCAGTCGCCAGAAGGCAGGCTGGGTTTCGGTATAAATTTCCGCAGCCAGAATCAGCCGACGGCGATCAACTTCGTTCAGTTCCAGTAAGGTCCAGGGAATAAAATAGCGATCGGTATCGGTAAGCCGAAACCACAGCGGACACCCGCAGCCGGAACAGAAGTAGCGTTCGCCGCGCGAAGAGGATGAAAAGTATGGCGGTTCCGGGGAAAGGGGGGCTAGCTGTGGTTGCCCGCAGGCTTCCAGATACATGGCTATTCCACCCGACCATTTTTGACACAGCGTACAATGGCAGGCATAGACATCCAGCATTTCGACGTCAACGGTAAAATGGCTCTGTCCGCAAAGACAACGACCAGTGAACGTCTGCACGGCATACTCCTTATGACCGAGTCTACATCAAGAGAAAAAGCCAGCCCTGAAAGGACTGGCTTTGTATTCAGACTACAACAAAATTAGAACTGGTAGTTCAGACCAACAGCAACGATGTTGTCAGTGCTGATCTGCGCAACATTTTTAGTGAAGTTGGTGTCATCCAGCAGGTTGATTTTGTAATCAACGAAGGTGGACATGTTTTTGTTGAAGTAGTAGGTAGCACCGACATCGATGTACTCAACCAGATCCTGGTCGCCGTAAGCACCCAGATCTTTACCTTTGGATTTCAGGTAAGCAATGGACGGACGCAGACCGAAGTCGAACTGGTACTGAGCAACAGCTTCAAAGTTCTGAGTTTTGTTAGCAATACCGTCGATTTTACCGAATGTGGTCATATTCAGCGTTTCGGAGTAGGTGGTCGCCAGATAGATATTGTTCGCATCATATTTCAGACCAGCAGCCCACACTTCCGCATTCTGGCCAGAAGCATACAGGCCATTGGTGCCGTTGCGCACCTGACGGTCAGTACGGTCAGACTTCGCATAGGCCGCACCCACGCCAAAACCTTCGTACTCATACGTTGCGGACAGACCGAAACCGTCGCCGTTTGCTTCTACTTCATTGTCACGATCGTTTTTGCCCTGATACTGCGCGGCAAAGTTCAGACCTTCAACCAGACCGAAGAAATCGGTGTTACGGTAGGTGGCAACGCCGGTAGCACGCTGGGTCATGAATACGTCAGTCTGGGTCCAGGTATCGCCACCGAACTCTGGCAGAACGTCGGTCCATGCGCCGATGTCGTAAGCAACGCCGTAGTTACGACCGTAGTCGAAAGAACCGTATTCAGCGAATTTCAGACCAGCGAATGCCAGACGGGTTTTGTCTTTGTCGGAACCTTCAGATTCAGTACGGTTGCCTTTGAATTCATATTCCCACTGGCCAAAACCAACCAGTTGGTCATTGATCTGCGTTTCGCCTTTAAAGCCCAGACGCGCGTAAGTTTTGTCACCATCACTTCCGTTATCATCAGAGAAATAATGCTGAGCGTGAACTTTACCGTACAGATCCAGTTTATTGCCGTCTTTGTTATATACCTCGGCTGCATTTACAACGCCTGCTGCCAACAGGGAAGTCACTGCCACTGCCACTAACTTAAGTTTCATTTTAATAATCCTTATAATTTTCTTAGCGTGTTTCCTCAACCATTGTTAAACGAGGCGTTTGTCAATGGCAGACTATTTTTAAATGACGGAGTGGCATAAGTTCAATAATAAGTTTCATAAGATTACAAATTATTTTAATTTGTGTGATCGAGATCTCCTTAATACATTTGAGAGTATTAATTCAAATAGGGACTGTCTAATAAGATATATTTTCGGAGGGGACTATTGGGCTGTTTATGGTTTTATTTTTGGTAGTAACTACTGATTATTATATGCACTAATAACAGTTGCGAGCTAACGTTAATTATATATTTGTTAATATAATTATATCATTACATTAACATATTTAACGATTTTATAAAATTCATTTTTACCAGCGCAATCCTGGTATGGCGCAGGAGGAGCACGTGAAAATGGAAAATCGTCAAATACGCACAGGCAATAGATAAAAGCGTAGTTGTGTTATGAAGAGTGTCAAGGTACAGCGGGTCGATTTAATATCAATATCGGCCCGCCCGTCGCTATTAGCGCCGCCGCGTTGCCAGCCAACAAAGTAGCGAGCCTACGCAAACCATGACTGCGCCTTGCCAGAAGGAGAATGACAGTGGCGAGCTGAGTAACAGCGCTGCCAGAGCAGAGGACATGACGGGTGTAAAATAAGACCCTACGGCCATGATAGTCACATTGCCATGAAGTATGCCCACATTCCATGCGGCGTAGGCAAACCCCAACGTTAATGCCGCGGTAAAAAGTTTAGCAATCACCGGTAGGCTAAATATCATGGCAGGTTGCGGTGTAAGAAAATAGTGGAACCACAGCGCCACGGCGGTGAGTAACACAAAGACGGTGATACCGTTAAAACCACGCGCATATTTATTTGTGACAGTGCAGTACGTCGCCCATATAAACGCCCCAAGAAATGCCAAGAAATAACTTAGCGGACTGGTGGCGACATTGTTGATAATTTCTCCGGCATTAAGACCATTCTCGCCCCCCAGAACCCAGCAAACGCCAGTAAGTGCAATAAGCAATCCAGGAACAATAAGCCAGTTAGTTTTTTGCCCGTTAAAAAGAATGGCAAACAGAATGGTCAGGCTGGGCCATAAATAGTTAACCATGCCGACTTCGATAGCCTGATGGCGAGTGGCGGCATAACCGAGAGAAAGCGCCAGGCATATTTCATAACTGACAAACAGTACACTGCCTGCGATGAGGTATCGCCCCGGGAAACGACGGATATCAGGTAATCCGACGGTAAAAATCAGCAGCAGGCCGCTTAATGAATAGATCATGGCTGCGCCGCCTACCGGTCCGAGACCTTCGCTGACGCCGCGAATTAACCCAACCATCGTGCTCCACAGAACGATGGCAACAAGCCCTATTAGCGTTGCTTTTTGTGATGTCATGCTTTGTGACTGTCCTGAATACCGCGCAAAATAAACTGCCACTTATAGCACTTTTTCCGGGGGCGATGCCATGCAGTGTCATTTTTAAGTACCTCCCTGGAGTTATTGCAGTTTAAAAATAGGGCTATTTAGTAGCGGAACCGTTTCAATATTGATTTGACGCAAAAAAGTTATCGATTTTGCTGTTAGTTTCCTCGCGAAGTTATACACGCATCCTGGGCTGAGGTTTTGCTGCAGTTCGAAGGAGGCGTGCATCCGTGGAAAAAAGAGGAAAGCAATGGACGTCAGCCGCAGACAATTTTTTAAAATCTGCGCGGGCGGTATGGCGGGAACAACGGTGGCCGCACTGGGTTTTACCCCTAAAATGGCCCTGGCTCAGGCGCGAAACTATAAGCTGTTGCGCGCAAAAGAGATCCGTAACTCCTGCACATACTGTTCCGTAGGTTGCGGGCTATTAATGTATAGCCTGGGAGATGGGGCAAAAAACGCGAAAGAAGCGATTTACCATATTGAAGGCGACCCGGATCATCCGGTAAGCCGTGGCGCGCTGTGCCCGAAAGGGGCCGGTTTGCTGGACTATGTTCACAGTGAAGATCGCCTACGCTATCCGGAATACCGCGCGCCGGGTTCCGACAAGTGGCAGCGCATTAGCTGGGATGACGCTTTCACTCGTATTGCTAAATTAATGAAAGCCGACCGCGACGCCAACTTTATTGAAAAGAACGAGCAGGGCGTCACGGTTAACCGCTGGCTCTCTACCGGAATGCTGTGCGCCTCGGCGGCCAGCAATGAAACGGGGATGCTGACGCAGAAGTTTGCGCGTTCTCTCGGTATGCTGGCGGTAGATAACCAGGCGCGCGTCTGACACGGACCAACGGTAGCAAGTCTTGCTCCAACATTTGGTCGCGGTGCGATGACCAACCACTGGGTGGATATTAAAAACGCCAACGTCGTGATGGTGATGGGCGGCAATGCCGCAGAAGCGCATCCGGTGGGTTTCCGCTGGGCGATGGAAGCGAAAAACAATAACGATGCGACGCTGATTGTCGTTGATCCACGCTTTACGCGTACGGCGTCGGTGGCGGATATCTATGCGCCAATACGTTCCGGTACAGACATTACCTTTCTGTCCGGCGTTTTGCTGTACCTGATCGAAAATAACAAAATCAACGCTGAATACGTTAAGCATTACACCAACGCCAGCCTGCTGGTGCGGGATGATTTTGCCTTTGATGACGGTCTTTTCAGCGGCTATGACGCCCAAAAGCGTCAGTACGATAAATCCTCCTGGAACTACCAGTTCGATGAAAACGGCTATGCCAAACGTGATGAAACGTTGACGCACCCACGCTGTGTGTGGAATCTGCTGAAGCAGCACGTTTCGCGCTATACGCCGGACGTCGTGGAAAACATCTGCGGTACGCCGAAAGCAGACTTCCTGAAGGTGTGTGAGGTGTTGGCCTCTACCAGCGTTCCGGATCGCACTACCACCTTCCTGTATGCGCTGGGCTGGACGCAACATACTGTCGGGGCGCAGAACATCCGTACTATGGCGATGATCCAGTTGCTGCTCGGCAATATGGGGATGGCTGGCGGCGGTGTGAACGCCTTGCGCGGCCACTCTAATATTCAGGGCTTAACGGATTTAGGACTGCTCTCCACCAGCCTGCCGGGCTACCTGACGCTACCGTCAGAAAAACAGGCCGATCTGCAAACTTATCTGGCCGCGAATACCCCCAAAGCGACGCTGGCCGATCAGGTCAACTACTGGGGTAATTATCCTAAGTTCTTCGTCAGCCTGATGAAATCTTTCTATGGCGATGCGGCGCAGAAAGAGAATGACTGGGGCTTTGCCTGGCTGCCTAAGTGGGATCAGTCCTATGACGTGATCAAATATTTCAACATGATGGATAGCGGGAAAGTCACCGGCTATTTCTGTCAGGGCTTTAACCCGGTGGCGTCCTTCCCGGACAAAAACAAAGTGGTGCAAAGCTTAAGCAAACTGAAGTATCTGGTCGTTATCGATCCGCTGGTGACTGAAACGTCAACGTTCTGGCAGAACCACGGCGAATCTAATGATGTTGATCCGACAACGATTCAGACCGAAGTCTTCCGTCTGCCGTCTACCTGTTTTGCGGAAGAGGATGGCTCTATCGCTAACTCCGGTCGCTGGTTACAGTGGCACTGGAAAGGTCAGGACGCGCCGGGCGAAGCGCGTAACGACGGCGAGATTCTGGCCGGTATTTACCATCGTCTGCGTGAAATGTATCGCGCAGAAGGCGGTAAAGGCGCCGAACCACTATTGAAGATGAGCTGGAACTACAAGCAGCCGGATGAACCGCATTCGGAAGAAGTGGCGAAAGAGAACAACGGCTATGCGCTGGAAGATCTCTATGACGCCAACGGGACACTGCTTGCCAGGAAAGGCCAGTTGTTGAGCAGTTTTGCATTACTGCGCGATGACGGTACGACATCCTCCTCCTGCTGGATTTATACCGGTAGCTGGACGGAGCAGGGCAACCAGATGTCCAGACGTGATAACGCCGACCCGTCAGGGCTTGGCAATACACTGGGTTGGGCGTGGGCGTGGCCGCTAAACCGTCGCGTATTGTATAACCGCGCTTCGGCGGACCCGCAGGGTAAACCGTGGGATCCAAAACGGATGCTGATCCAGTGGAACGGCGCGAAGTGGACAGGGAACGATATTCCGGACTTTAACAACGCGGCGCCGGGGAGCGGGACCAATCCGTTTATCATGCAGCCGGAAGGGCTGGGACGTCTGTTTGCTATTGATAAGATGGCGGAAGGACCGTTCCCTGAGCACTACGAGCCGATGGAAACGCCGCTGGGCACTAACCCGCTGCACCCGAATGTGGTCTCGAATCCGGCGGCGCGTCTGTATGAAGAAGATGCGCTGCGCATGGGTAAGAAGGAGCAGTTTCCGTACGTGGGCACGACTTACCGTCTCACAGAGCATTTCCATACCTGGACCAAACATGCGCTACTTAACGCTATCGCTCAGCCGGAACAGTTTGTGGAGATCAGTGAGACGCTGGCGGCAGCGAAAGGTATCGCTAACGGCGACTATGTGAAGGTGAGCAGTAAACGCGGGTTTATTCGCGCGGTCGCGGTGGTAACTCGTCGTCTTCGCACCCTGCATGTCAACGGTCAGCAGGTTGAAACGGTGGGGATCCCGATTCACTGGGGCTTTGAGGGTGTCGCGCGCAAAGGCTATATCGCCAATACTCTGACGCCAAATGTCGGTGATGCCAACTCGCAAACGCCGGAATACAAAGCGTTTTTAGTTAACATCGAGAAGGCGTAAGGGAGGCGAACATATGTCTATGGAAACGCAGGACATTATTAAACGGTCCGCAACAAACGCCATCACGCCGCCTCCGCAGGCGCGTGATTACAAAGCCGAAGTCGCGAAACTGATCGACGTCTCCTCCTGTGTCGGCTGTAAAGCCTGCCAGGTAGCCTGTTCTGAATGGAACGATATTCGCGATAACGTTGGTCATTGTGTCGGGGTGTACGATAACCCTGCAGATCTCAGCGCCAAGTCCTGGACGGTGATGCGCTTTACCGAAACCGAGCAGAACGGCAAGCTGGAGTGGCTGATTCGTAAAGATGGTTGTATGCACTGTGAAGATCCAGGCTGTCTTAAAGCCTGTCCATCTGCCGGGGCTATCATCCAGTACGCGAACGGGATTGTTGATTTTCAATCTGAACACTGTATCGGCTGTGGTTACTGTATCGCCGGGTGTCCGTTTAATATTCCGCGCCTCAACAAAGAGGACAACCGCGTTTATAAATGTACGCTCTGCGTCGATCGCGTCAGCGTGGGCCAGGAACCGGCCTGCGTCAAAACTTGTCCGACCGGGGCTATTCATTTCGGCACCAAAAAAGAGATGCTGGAACTGGGCGAGCAACGCGTGGAGAAGTTAAAAGCGCGCGGCTTTGAACATGCCGGTATCTACAACCCGCAGGGCGTTGGCGGCACGCACGTCATGTATGTGCTGCACCATGCCAATCAGCCGGAGTTGTACCACGGCTTGCCGAAAGATCCGCAGATCGATACCTCAATCAATCTGTGGAAAGGGGCGCTAAAACCGCTGGCCGCAGCGGGCTTTATCGCCACTTTCGCCGGTCTGATTTACCACTACATCGGTATTGGCCCGAATAAAGAAACGGACGACGATGAGGAGGATCATCATGAGTAAGTCGAAAATGATTGTGCGCACGAAATTTGTCGACCGCGCCTGTCACTGGACGGTGGTGATCTGCTTCTTCCTGGTAGCGCTGTCGGGGATTTCGTTTTTCTTCCCGACGCTACAATGGCTGACGCAAACTTTCGGCACGCCGCAGATGGGACGTATTTTGCACCCGTTCTTCGGTATTGCCATCTTTATCGCGCTGATGTTTATGTTCGTGCGTTTCGTCCACCACAACATCCCGGATAAAAAAGATATTCCGTGGCTGAAAAATATTGTCGAAGTATTGAAAGGCAATGAGCATAAGGTGGCGGATGTCGGCAAATACAATGCCGGACAGAAGATGATGTTCTGGTCCATTATGAGCATGATTTTTGTGCTGCTGGTGACTGGCGTGATTATCTGGCGTCCGTATTTCGCGCAGTATTTCCCCATGCAGGTGGTGCGTTATAGCCTGTTAATTCATGCGGCGGCGGGCATTATTTTAATGCACGCGATCCTCATCCATATGTATATGGCGTTTTGGGTGAAAGGCTCGATTAAAGGCATGATCGAAGGGAAGGTCAGCCGTCGCTGGGCGAAGAAACATCATCCACGCTGGTATCGTGAAATCGAGAAGGCGGAAGCAAAAAAAGAGAGCGAAAAAGGTATGCAGTAATTCTTTCGCGATCTGATAAACAAGGCGCTATCCTCGTAGCGCCTTGTTTTCATCTGCGGCCTGTTATCAAACCGCAGCAAATCGTTTAACGACGGAAATCGATGACCATACGGCCACGAATTTGCCCTTGTTCCATCTCTTTAAAAATAACGTTGATATCTTCAAGCGGACGTAAAGCGACTTTTGGCACGACTTTTCCTTCCGCCGCGAACTGGAAGGCTTCGGTCAGATCCTGGCGTGTCCCCACCAACGAACCGACAACCTGAATGCCATCCAGCACCAGGCGAGGGATATCAAGGTTCATGGCTTCTGGCGGCAGCCCGACTGCCACCACGCGGCCTCCGGCGCGAACGGCATCTACTGCGGAATTAAACGCCGCCTTAGCGACCGCGGTAACCACCGCTGCGTGCGCGCCACCGGTTTTTTCCTGCACAATTTTAGCCGCATCTTCCGTACGTGAATTAATGGTCAGATCTGCGCCCATTTCCTCGGCCAGTTTCAGTTGTCCATCATTGACATCAATGGCGATCACTTTCGCATTGAAAACGTTTTTCGCGTACTGCAAGGCCAGATTACCCAGACCGCCCAGACCGTAGATGGCAATCCACTGGCCAGGTTTAATATGAGAAATCTTCACCGCTTTATAGGTGGTAACGCCCGCGCAGGTAATACTACTTGCCGCCGCAGAGTCCAGACCTTCCGGTACTTTCACCGCATAATCCGCGACGACAATACACTCTTCGGCCATGCCGCCATCTACCGTGTAACCGGCATTTTTCACGTTGCGGCATAAGGTTTCATTGCCCGTATTGCAATACTCACAGTGTCCGCATCCTTCATAAAACCACGCGACACTCGCGCGATCGCCGGGTTTCAGCGAGGTGACACCGGGACCGACTTCCGCCACGACGCCAATGCCTTCGTGTCCCAGAATGACGCCGGTTTTGTCACCGAAATCGCCGTTTTTCACGTGTAGATCGGTATGGCATACGCCGCAGCACTCCATTTTTAGCAAAGCTTCACCGTGGCGAAGGGGACGCAGCGTTTTCTCAGTAACATCAACCTGATGATCTTGTGTGACAACAGCAGCTTTCATAACCTTCTCCTTTTATTAATAGTGAACTGCATAGCAGGTAAGTAATAGCAGGTAAGGCGCTATTACCTCTTTAGGATTAATATTTCTGATGAGTTATGCAAGGCGGCAGAAATACAATGTAATAGTTTAGCCAGGATTATCCTGATAAATCCCCGTTCAATACATAAAGGTGGCTAATATTAGTAGCTTGACAAATAAGCAGGAAAAGGAATTCAGGTGTGTCGACAGACTCGCCAAAACTAAAGAAGAAAGTGATATCCGGCGGCATTCACCGCCGGGTACGTATTAAATGGAAGTCCGACGGTAGTCGCGGTATTCCGGTTTCCAGAAGTTATCGTCAATCGCCTGTTGCAGCGCTTCCGCTGAGGTTTTCACCGCTACGCCTTGTTGCTGCGCCATTTTACCTACGGCAAAAGCGATAGCGCGCGACACGACCTGGATGTCTTTAAGCGCTGGTAACACTAACCCTTCGCCGTTATTCACCAGCGGAGAATGTTTCGCCAGCGTCTCACTGGCTGACATCAGCATTTCATCAGTAATGCGCGATGCACCGGAAGCGATAACCCCCAGACCGATGCCGGGGAAAATATAGGCGTTATTACATTGTGCGATCGGATAAACCTTATCTTTCCAGATGACCGGCGAGAATGGACTGCCGGTTGCCACCAGCGCGTTGCCTTCCGTCCAGGCGATAATGTCCTGTGGCGTGGCCTCCACGCGAGAGGTGGGATTAGAGAGCGGCATGACGATCGGGCGAGGGCAATGCTTATGCATCTCGCGGATGATCTCTTCAGTAAAGAGCCCGGTCTGGCCGGAAACCCCGATCAGAATATCCGGCTTCACGTTACGCACCACATCCAGCAGCGACAGCACGTCATTTTCGGTATCCCAGTGCTGGAGATTGTCGCATTTCTGCACCAGTTTTGCCTGGAACGGCAATAAATTTGGCATCCGGTCCGTCAGCAGGCCGAAGCGATCGACCATAAAAACGTTCTGTCGGGCGGCATCTTCGCTTAAACCTTCACGCTGAGTCTGTGCGATGATCTGTTCAGCAATCCCACATCCGGCGGAACCCGCGCCGAGGAAAACGATTTTCTGCTCGCTAAGCTGACTGCCGGCAGCGCGGCTGGCGGCGATCAACGTACCGACGGTCACGGCTGCGGTGCCCTGAATATCATCGTTAAAGGAGCAAATCTCATCACGATAGCGCGTCAGCAGCGGCATTGCGTTTTTCTGCGCGAAATCTTCAAACTGTAGCAGGATATCTGGCCAGCGCTGCTTAACGGCCTGAATAAACTCATCGACAAACGCATAATACTCATCGTCGGTAATGCGCGGATGACGCCAGCCCATGTAAAGCGGATCGTTGAGTAACTGTTGATTGTTGGTGCCGACATCCAGCACAACGGGAAGGGTATAGGCCGGACTAATGCCGCCGCAGGCGGTGTATAATGACAGCTTACCGATAGGGATCCCCATCCCGCCGATGCCCTGATCGCCAAGCCCCAGAATTCGCTCGCCATCCGTCACCACAATAACTTTAATGTTGTGGTTAGGCACATTCTGCAAAATGTCGTCCATGTTGTGACGATTCGGATAAGAGATAAACACGCCGCGTGCCCGGCGATAAATCTCAGAGAAGCGCTCACAGGCAGCGCCCACGGTCGGGGTATAGATAACCGGCATCATCTCTTCAAGATGGTTTTGCACCAGTCGATAAAAGAGCGTTTCGTTGGTATCCTGGATGTTACGCAGGTAAATATGCTTATCGATTTCTGTTTTAAACCCCTGATACTGGAGCCAGGCGCGTTCGGCCTGTTCTTCAATCGACTCGACGACCTCTGGCAGCAGCCCTGACAAATTGAAGTTGCGGCGCTCTTCTACGCTAAAAGCGCTGCCTTTGTTTAACAGGGGGAATTCCAGCAATACAGGGCCAGCGTAAGGGATATAAAGGGAACGTGCTTTCTTGGTTGTAGTTTCCATGTTACTCACTCTTTTTCGAATAACTGTCCCTGGCACCGTCGTTTATCATCATATATTGCCTTCCACCAGGGAACCGACCCTGAGTATAAAGCATTGTGAGACGTTAAGGTCATTCCTATAAACAAAAACACCATTGCAGATGCAATGGTGTTTAACGTCATTTCAGGACTGTACGATTACTTTTGGCTATCGGCGCGGCGCTTTCTGCCGGTTGGGTTATTCACCACGCTGCTGGTGTCGCCTTCAGTAACAACCTTACGCTGGTTGGAAATTCTGTAATCCAGTCCAAGTATATGACGAGCCTGACGGTTCGATTTCATGTTAACTCCTCAATCCTGTTGCTAGTTTTAAGGACAAATTCGCTTACGCGAAAGAAACGTAACCCCTAAGGTTGCCGATACAGCATAGCAGGTTTTACAGAGTCGGGTGCTGCCCGCTTACCACATAGTTGATGGTCTGCTGGTAGATGTCACTGAGGATGTCATTGTCGGAAGCCTCAACCCATTTGGTCAGCTCCATTAAAATATCATCTTCGGTGACAACGCCTAACTCCGCGCGTAATCCTTGTTCAATCGCGTTGACCAGGGCCGGTTGTGCTGCTGAGGTATTTGCTGAGTGATAAGTAAACATATAATGCCTCCGTGAACATGTATTTATTTAGTACGGCTCGCAGAAAATTAATTCGTATTCAGCATGGCAAATATTTTTGCGGCTGTGGTTAAGATTAGTCCTGGAGTTATTTTAACGCAAGGCGGAACTCTAATTGTTTACCCCAGAAGAAAATATATTACGTTTGCCAATTACATATCCTCATACGAGTAGTGGACAATAAATATACATTTAAAAGGCTACTTATTGCGATTTTTATCCTTTATTACAACGAGATAAGACAAATCTTAATTTGAATGAAAATATACATAATGGAATACGCTTCCGGAAGAAAAAGTAAGGATAAAAGGAGGGATATATTCTTTAAAGAAAGGGAGGCCTGTTGGTTTAATATTCATCACTGAAAAAGCATACAACTATTTTCTATATCTGAAGTGCGGGTAATCGACAACATGCTACCTCCATCGGCATGGACAACGCAGATTTGCAGCATGGTCTATACTTTATTTTTTGAGCCAACAGGAGAGCAAAAATGACAATCCATAAGAAAGGTCAGGCACACTGGGAAGGCGACATCAAACGGGGTAAAGGTACTGTATCAACAGAAAGCGGCGTGCTTAATCAACAACCGTATGGATTCAATACCCGGTTCGAAGGCGCGCAGGGAACCAACCCGGAAGAGTTAATCGGCGCCGCACATGCGGCCTGTTTCTCCATGGCGCTATCACTTATGCTGGGAGAGGCTGGATTTACGCCGACATCCATTGACACCACCGCTGACGTATCGCTTGATAAGGTGGAGGCGGGCTTCGCCATTACCAAAATTGCGCTACAAAGCAAAGTTGCGGTAGCAGATATTGATGCTTCAACTTTCGATCAAATCATCCAGAAAGCAAAAGCCGGGTGCCCGGTATCGCAGGTTCTGAATGCGGAAATCACCCTCGACTACCAGCTTAACGCCTGATAACCTCTCCAGCCCGGTAACGACTCTTGTTTATCGGGCTGATGAATATACCTTCAGGCGGAGGGCTCGCTCCCGGTCTATCTGAGATCCTGCCGTATTTTTATCACCTCAACGCGCCGTAGACCACGTCTGTGGCTATTGTCGTGGTCTACTTTTTCGCCTTAAAATCTGCTCGCCATGTTGCTTTATTCATCAAACATCAAAATCAGTCAACGTAAATATCAATAATAGCCATATCGCGGAGGGTGATCTTTATTCCTGAGAGAGGAGGGGTATTATTTTCTGCGTTCTACATTAACGGGTTAACGCGCAGATGTAGAGGTTATTTATATAATTATTGGAGCAACAACAATGAATAAATTCTCCCTTGCTACAGCAGGTATTATCGTGGCAGCGCTGGTAACCAGTGTTAGCGTGAATGCGGCAACAGATACTACTAAAACAAACGTTACGCCTAAAGGTATGAGCTGCCAGGAGTTTGTTGACCTCAATCCGCAGACGATGGCGCCAGTCGCTTTCTGGGTGCTGAATGAAGATGAAGATTTTAAAGGCGGGGACTACGTTGATTTCCAGGAAACTGAGACGACAGCAGTGCCGCTGGCCGTTGAGCTTTGTAAGAAAAACCCGCAGAGTGAATTAAGCAAAATAAAAGACGAAATCAAGAAAGAACTCTCAAAATAAGAGTAAACTGATATCAAAACCCGGCCTGTGTGTCGGGTTTTACTATTTGTGACGCCGTCACAAATAACATCTTCCATTTCTCCTACCAATCACGTGGTATTGCACTATTTTCATTAGAGCCCTTTCACTATATGGAGACCTAATGAAAATTTTACCGCTGGCACTCTTTATCATTCCTTTTCTGGCCGGATGCGGCGCCAATAATACGCCGCCGCAAACGCCTATTCCCGGGGAAAAAACCTCTGCCAAATTACGTACCCTGGAAACAGGCGCGGCGGCTATTCAATCCAGACCACCTGTCGATGCCATCAGTACCTACCTTGACGGGTTCCATTTTTATAGCGGTGATAAAAACGGACAGATGGAAGCGCACCATTACGTTACCGTCCTGAACGAAGATGTCATGCAGGCGGTGATTTACGACGGCAATACGAAAAACGCGCGCCTGATGGGGGTGGAGTACATTATCAACGAACGTTTATTTAAAACGCTTCCTCCCGAGGAGAAAAAACTGTGGCACAGCCACCAGTACGAGGTGAAATCCGGTAGCCTGGTGGCGCCTGGCTTACCGCAGGTCGCTGATAAGGCGTTGATGAGTAAGATTGTTAATACTTATGGCAAGACTTGGCACACCTGGCATACCGACCGGGATAAAACCCTGCCAATGGGTATCCCTGCGCTGATGATGGGCTTTACTGGCGACGGGCAGCTTGACCCCGTGCTGCTGGCCGATCGGGATCGCCGTCTGGGAATTGATACCCAGGCCATTAAACGCGAGCGGCAGGATCTGCCTGAACATCCCGTTGTTAAGGGGGCTAACGCCTGGGAGCAGGGGGAGGTTATCCAGCTACAGCGTGTTCAGGGCTCTGGCGAACACGGGCGAGGCGATACCGCGCACTTCGGTACATCTGAGCAATCCCGACAATAATTCCACGGTTTTACACGCAGATAGGAAAAAGAATGCCTGTTAAGTGACAGTGTCACGTAAAAATTAGCCCCATAGTCTATGCTTGTTTTTCGGATGCTGTAGAGGTTATGGGTTAAACGGAGCGACAAATGAGTTCAAAAATTTTTTGCAAAAGCTGGGGAGCTGAATATATCGCCGCTGATGTTGTCCGCTTTCGTCTTTGGGCCACCGGTCAGCAAAAGGTTATGCTCAGGCTTGCGGGTAAAGACCAGGAAATGCAGGCGAGCGGTGACGGCTGGTTTACGCTGGACGTCTCCGGGGTGAGGCCAGGTACGGAGTATAACTTTGTACTCAGCGATGGCATGGTGGTCCCCGATCCGGCTTCCCGCGCTCAAAAAACTGACGTCAACGGTCCGTCATATGTGGTTGATCCAGGCAGCTACACGTGGCGCAACACCGGGTGGAAAGGTAGCCGTTGGGAGCAGGCCGTGGTGTATGAGATGCATACAGGCACGTTCACTCCGGAAGGCACCTTCCGCGCCGCAATAGCGAAGCTGCCTTATCTCGCTGAACTCGGCGTTACCGTTATTGAAGTGATGCCCGTTGCGCAATTTGGCGGCGAGCGTGGCTGGGGCTATGACGGCGTACTGCTTTACGCGCCGCATTCTGCCTATGGGACGCCGGATGATTTCAAGGCGTTTATTGACGCCGCGCATGGGTATGGTCTTTCCGTCGTCCTGGATATTGTGCTGAACCATTTCGGCCCGGAGGGAAATTATTTACCGCTATTGGCGCCAGCGTTTTTCCACAAAGAGCGCATGACGCCGTGGGGAAATGGTATCGCCTATGATGTCGACGCCGTGCGGCGCTATATCATCGAGGCGCCGTTATACTGGCTGACAGAATACCATCTCGACGGCTTACGCTTTGACGCTATCGATCAGATTGAGGACAGTAGCGCCAGGCATGTGCTGGTTGAAATCGCACAACGTATTCGGGAAGACATTACCGACAGATCCATTCATCTGACCACCGAAGATAGCCGCAATATTATTTCTCTGCATCCCCGAGATCAGGATGGCAATGCGCCTCTGTTTACCGCCGAATGGAATGACGATTTTCATAATGCCGTCCACGTTTTTGCGACCGGAGAGACCCAGGCCTACTACAACGATTTTGCTGATGCCCCGGAAAAACACCTCGCAAGAGCGCTGGCCGAAGGATTCGCTTATCAGGGAGAAATTTCACCACAAACCGGCGAACCTCGCGGCGTAAAAAGTACCGGACAACCCCCGGTCGCTTTTGTGGATTTTATTCAGAATCACGATCAGGTCGGTAACCGCGCCCAGGGCGACAGACTGATAACCCTGGCGGGTGCTGAACGAACAAAAGTATTGCTCGCCACGTTGCTGCTTTCACCGCATATTCCGCTGCTTTTTATGGGCGAAGAGTATGGCGAAAGCCGTCCTTTTCTTTTTTTTACCGATTTCCATGGGGATTTAGCCCGCGCCGTTCGTGAAGGTCGCGCAAAAGAGTTTGCCGATCATGCAGGGGAAAATGTTCCGGACCCGAATGCGCCAGAGACCTTTCAACGCTCAAAACTTAACTGGAAGCAACAGCACAGTGAAGAGGGTAAAGCGTGGCTGGCGTTTACCCGCGAACTACTGCTTTTGCGCCAGAAGCATATCGTGCCGCTGTTGTCCGCTGCCCGTGAGAGCTCAGGAACGGTATTGCAAACCGCGCCCGGGTTTATTGCCGTTAGCTGGCGTTTTCCGGGAGGAACACTGTCACTGGCGCTGAATATTAGCGCCACGACGGTATTGCTGCCCGATTTACCGGGTAAGACTCTCTTCGCCTGGCCGAATGAATCCACCGGGTCGCTTTCCCAACATTCTCTTATTGTCCGCTTAGCCCAGGGAGAGTCTGCATCATGATCCCAACTGCAACGTATCGTCTTCAGTTTCGCAATGGCATGACCTTCGATCGCGCTGCGGCGCTGGTGCCTTACCTTAAAAATCTGGGTATCAGCCATCTTTATGCCTCACCCATCTTTACCGCCACCAAAGCGTCAACGCATGGTTATGATGTCACCGATGCGAATGAGATTGAGCCCTCTATTGGCGGGCGCGAAGGATTTGAAAGACTGGTGGCCGAACTTAAAGCGCAAGGGCTGGGATTGATCATCGATATTGTGCCTAATCACATGGCCAGCTCGCTGGAAAACGCCTGGTGGCGCGACGTGCTTGAATATGGCAAGGAGAGCCGTTACGCGCGCCATTTCGATATTGACTGGTCGCGCCGACTGACGCTGCCTTTTTTAGGCGACACGTTTGACGCCGTGCTGGAAAACGGAGAAATTGCGATCAAGCCCGATCCCGCTACGGGTAAACCCACGTTCGCCTATTATGATAACTATTATCCGCTTGCGCCGGCGACGTGGCAGGGGCGCGAGGCCGAAATACTAGCGCTTACCGATAAAGCCGCTATTGCTGATTTGCATGAGCGCCAGCCGTGGAAATTAATGTCCTGGCGCGAGGCCGCTCGCTCGCTTTCATATCGGCGTTTCTTTGAGGTCACAGGGCTGGTAGGAATGCGGGTGGAAGATAAAACCGTCTTCGACGATACACATCGGCTGATTCTGGAGCTGGTCAGAACGGGGGCGGTTGACGGTTTACGTATCGATCATATCGACGGCCTTGCCGATCCGAAAGCCTATCTTGCGCGTTTACGTCAGGAAGTGGGGCCGGCGTGCTATATCACCGTGGAAAAAATTCTCGCTAAAGGCGAGCAACTTCCTGATGACTGGCCGGTTTCCGGCACCACAGGCTATGAATTTATCGCCTCGCTGGCGGAGGTGCTGGTTGACGATGAGCAGATAGACAATCTGCGCCAGGCTTACGAGACCGTTAAAGGCGCGCCAGTGGATATGCGGGCGGAATTACGGGCGGCTAAATTGCTGATGGTCGATCGCAATTTCGAGGGGGAATTTACCCGGCTGCTCGCGCTTGCGCTGTCGATTGCCAGCGAGCTACAGATCGCACAGGAAGAGAGCGTCGTTCGGCAGGCGTTACGCGAGTTATTAATTGCCTTTCCCGTATATCGCACTTACGGCACGGCAGAAGGGCTACCGCCGACCGATATTTGCCTGTTACACCGTATTGTGGAACGGGTAAAGACGCTTGAAAATCCTCCGCAGCCAGAAGCGCTTACATTTCTGAGCCGTCTTCTTACCGGCGATGTTCCCGCCTCCAGCCAGGAGGAGGCGACACAGTTTCGCGTTCGGTTCCAACAACTCACCGGTCCGCTGATGGCGAAATCGGTAGAGGATACGCTTTTCTTTCGTCAAAACATGGGACTGGCGTTAAATGAAGTCGGCGCCGAGCCCGTTACGCATCACTTCTCCATCGAACGCTTTCACCATGAGATGAAAACCCGACAGGCGCGACAGCCTGATGCGCTATCCGGTACGTCGACCCACGATACCAAGCGAGGCGAGGATGCGCGAGCACGCCTGTATACGCTTACCGAAGCGCCGGAACAGTGGAGCGAATGCCTTGCCCGCTGGCGGCAGATGAACCAGACCCATGTCAAATTTTTAAATGATGGCACTGCGCCAAAATCGGCGGATACGTGGATGTTATATCAGGCGCTGACCGGCGTCTGGCCCCCGATGCTACAACCACAGGACGAAACAGGTTTAAACGCGCTGAAAATACGCTTTGAAGCCTTTGTGGAGAAAGCGCTACGCGAAGCGAAGCTACGTACCGATTGGGTGGACAGTAATGAGGCTTACGAAACGGCAATGCTTGATTACGCCCGTTATTTACTGGCACCGGATAATCAGACATTTTTGCAGGATTTTTATCGTTCCTTGCAACCCTTCATCCGCGCAGGGCTGGTTAACAGCCTGACGCAGACCGTTATCAAATTAACCGCGCCGGGGGTACCTGATATCTATCAGGGGAGCGAGGCGTTGAATTTTAGTCTTGTCGATCCCGACAACCGCCGCGAACCGGATTTCGCCATGCTGGCGCAGCAGTTAGACCAACTAACGCCGGGAGTTTTCTCGCGCGAAGAGAGTTGGCTGAACGGGCAGGTGAATCAGTATGTCACAGCTGCATTACTGCGTTTGCGTCAGCAGAATCATGAGCTCTTCCGTTTTGGCGACTATATACCGCTGCGGGCTGTTGGTCAGCGTGCCGACAAGGTCATCGCTTACGCCAGAGTCAATCATGATGATGCGCTGATTGTTGTTGCGCCCCGACTAGTGTTCGCCGAATGTGACGGCTTATTGTCACAATCGCATAGCGGTTTCTGGGCAGGAACCGACATTATTATACCCGGACAGCTTAATCAGCATCATTATCGCAATGTGCTTACCCAGGAGAGGTTAATGCCTGGTGAACGCCTGTCGTTGGCCTCACATCAGGGCGGCGTACTGGTTTTAATGAGCGACTGAGTTTATGTGTTGATGTGCCGTGACAGGACAACGTTTACCGTGGGTGGAGAAAGAGAATGACAACAAACAGGGCTTTTGAAATCAGATCAGGATACAGCCATACGCTTGGCGCAAATTATGACGGCGAAGGCGTGAATTTCGCTATTTTTTCCGCCCATGCGGAACGCGTCGAGCTTTGCCTTTACGATCCGAGCGGGGAGCATGAAATCGCTCGTCTGGAGTTACCGGAATATACCGACGAAATATGGCACGGCTATGTCCCGAAGTTGCAGCCCGGCGCGCTGTATGGGTACCGCGTTTACGGTCCTTATGACCCGGAAAATGGTCATCGTTTTAACCCCAACAAGCTGCTTATTGACCCTTATGCCCGTGAGCTGGTGGGCGATATTCAGTGGAACGATGCGCATTTCGCGTATCAATTACTTCATGACGATAAAGATTTGACCTTTGATGACCAGGATAGCGCGCCATTTACGCCTAAATGCCGGGTGATTGATCCGGCTGAGGCGAATTGGGAGGATAGACAACGGCCTTCCATACCGTGGTCGAACGCCATTATTTATGAAACGCATGTAAAAGGCTTTACCCAGCTTAATTCCGCGATCCCTGAGCCTCTACGCGGTACGTTTGAGGGCATGGGGCATAAAGCCAGCGTGGATTACATTAAAAGTCTGGGGATTACCTCCGTCGAGCTTTTACCCGTTCACTGGTTCCCGGACGATCAGCATCTGCTCGATAAAGGGCTGAAAAATTTCTGGGGATACAACTCGCTGGGCTTTTTTGCGCCAGCGACGCGCTACTATGGTCCAAAAGGTATTCAGGGATTCCGCGATATGGTGCGCGCTTTCCATGATGCCGGCATCGAAGTGATACTGGACGTGGTCTATAACCATACGGCAGAAGGGAATGAACTTGGCCCCACGCTGTCATTTAAAGGTATCGATAACTTCTCTTACTATCGCACGATGCCCGATCAGCATCGCTATTACATTAACGATACAGGGACAGGTAATACCGTCAATACCTCTCATCCACGGGTACTGCAAATGGTGATGGATTCCCTTCGCTATTGGGCGGAGTCAATGCATGTCGACGGCTTTCGTTTTGATTTGGGCACCATTCTTGGTCGTGAGCCGGAAGGCTTTGATCAGAGAGGCGGCTTTTTTGATGCGGTAACGCAAGACCCGGTGCTGGCAAAACTGAAACTGATTGGCGAACCCTGGGATATCGGACCGGGCGGCTATCAGGTTGGCGGCTTTCCACCAGGGTGGGGCGAATGGAATGATAAATACCGAGATACGGTACGCGAATACTGGAAAGGTGACAACGTCACAAATGATTTCGCCGCACGCCTGCTGGGTTCCGGCGATCTCTATGATTTGCGCGGCCGTCGCCCCTGGTCAAGCGTTAACTTTATTACTGCCCATGACGGCTTCACGCTGAACGATCTGGTGTCTTATAACGACAAACATAATGAAGCCAATGGCGAAGATAATAATGACGGGCATAATGATAACCGCTCCTGTAACTATGGCGCAGAAGGGCCAACCGACGACGAAGGCATCAATGCGATACGCGAGCAACAGAAACGCAATTTCCTGACCACCTTGCTTTTCTCGCACGGCACGCCGATGTTATTAGCGGGCGATGAGTTTGGCCGCAGTCAGATGGGCAATAATAATGGCTACTGTCAGGACAGTGAAATATCGTGGGTCCACTGGGATAATTTGCCGGAAACCGCCAATGCGCTACGAGAGTTTACCCGTCATCTGATTCAACTGCGCGCCACGCAACCGTTGCTGCGCCGGGAGAGCTGGCGTGACGGTCTGGAGATCCGCTGGTTTAACGCCGGCGGAGGGGCGCAGCAATCCGAACAATGGGATGAGGGATCGACGATAGGCGTATGCATTAGTCGACCCGATCTACAGCCGGAAGCGGGGATCTGGCATGACGCCTTACTGCTTTTCAATCCGTTTGAAGGCAGCGTACCGTTCCGTATTCCGATGTGGGGAGAAGGCGGCTGGGTACTTGAACTGACGACTGCCGATAACGCGCAGCAGGGAATGCGGATTACCGAAGAAATGGATTTCGATCTGGCCGGGCGCAGTATCGTGTTATTCAGACGCCCCTGATAGTAAAACCGCGCTCCGGACCCAACCGGCCTTGATGGCCGGTTTTTTACTGGCGCTCAGGCGATATCATGCCGCAGAAATAACACCGGTGTTAGTTTACCGCCCGAAAAATTCATCCGCCTGTTGGTATTCCTTTGATTGTCTTCACCGATATTCGCTTCAGGCCGTCTATTGCCATTTCAAGGTAGGTACGTGGACATCCCAGATTTAAACGGATAAATCCGCTGCCCGCCGGGCCAAAGCCGCTGCCCATTGAAGGAGCAATACCCGCGACATCCGCCATTACCCATTTTAGCTGTTCGTCATCCAGTCCCAGTTTTTTACAATCCATCCATAATAAATAGGTTCCCTGCGCCGGGACAATTCTTGCCCAGGGAAGGTGCTCTGTCGCCTGTTCAACAAACCAGCGGCGGTTTTCCGCCAGGTAATCCAGTAGCGAATCCAGCCACTGTCTGCTTTCATTCCATGCGGTAGTCGCCGCCTGAACGGAGAGGGCGTTAAAGACGTCCAGCCCATGAGCGTCCAGACGAGACAGGAATCGCTGGCGAAGCGTAGGATCGGGAATGAGAAAATTAGAAATTCGCAACGACGATAAGCCAAACGTTTTGCTGGCCGCAGTGGCGGAGATGACCCGTTTATGCCAGCGCTCCCCTAAATGCAGTACCGAGGTAAAGGTTTCGCCGGGCAGCAATAGATCGGCCCATATTTCATCCGAGATGAGAGTGACATCATAAGCTTCACATAATAAAAGCAGTTGCTCCAGCTCGTTGGCCGACCAGCAACGCCCGGTTGGATTATGTGGATTACACAAAATCATCAGCGGAGGGCGCTCATGGCGAAACAGCCTTTCCAGTTGGCAAAAATCCATCTGGTAGCCGTCGTCCGGCGACTCGCTAAGGGGATTCTCCAGCAGTTTTCTACCATTAAGCGTGATTATTTTGGCGAAGGAGCCATAGTATGGTCCCTGTACCACTACGCCGTCGCCTGGATGCGTCAACATTTGCACCAAGAGCGCCAACCCTGGTACGACGCCTTCCACGCTGCATACCCATTCCTGTTTTAACGTGAGCTGGTGGCGTGACGAAAACCAGTGAAGCAGGGCGTTAAAATAGGCCTCATCGCGTTCGCTATAGCCAAATACGCCGTGCTCGATTCGCTGATGTAATGCCGCCTGAACCTCAGGCGGGCAGGCAAAATCGAAATCAGAAACCCACATCGGCAGCAGTTTTCCAGCGCCGTCGCCAAAGTGGCGCTCAATAAAATCCCACTTTACCGAACCAGTATTGTTGCGATTGATAATCTGGTTAAAATCCATCTTGTTTCCTTATTATTCCGTCACTGACGATTGCGGCGACTTTTCTGAGGCGGGGGCGGTTCTGGCAATACCAATTCCGCTAAAACCATAAATTAATGCGAAGAAGATTGCCGCATAGCACTGGATAGCCCAGGGCAGAAGATCAAGCGTGCTAACGCCCAGCGTGGTTGCCATGTAGACGCCAGCCGAGGTCCACGGCAGGAGAGGTTCGATAACGGTACCGGCATCTTCTATCGTCCGTGAAAGGTTTTTAGTATCCAGCCCCATACGACGATAGGCATCTTTAAACAGTTCGGCGGGAACTAACAATGCCAGTTTACCGTCGCTGGTCGCTCCTGTGACCAAAATTGTGGTGCCGATAGTGGCGGCAATGAGCTGACCAACGCTATGAATAATAGTCAGCAGCCGGTTAATGATGATCGTTAACGCGCCGGTTAACGTTAGCGCTCCGGCAAATGAAAAAGCGCAGAAAACTAACAGTATTGTTCCCATCATCGAGAACATTCCGCCCCGGTTTAGCAGGCGCGGAACATCGGCCACGACACCTTCTGCGCCTTGTGGGAACATGGCGATATCAAATCCATCAATGAAAGCGTCCAGTCCCTGTTTGATGCTCAGTCCCTGCATGATGACGCCGAGGAACAAGGCAAGTACGCAGGCGCTTAACATTAATGGGATGACAGGCTTCTTGCGAATTGCGCCCCACAGTACGATCACCGGCGGCAAAATAAGAACAATATTAAAATGGTATAGCGACTCCAGCGAGTGGATGATGTCCGTAACGCGCTGCGGCGTGGCCACCTCGCCCAGCATATTACTGTGTCCGGCGATAAGATAAACCACGGCGGCAAGCAGGAAACTTGGCAGGGTCGTCCAAAGTAAATGCTGAATATGCTCAAACAGAGTAGTGTCTGCGACAATCGCGGCAAAGTTAGTCGAGTCGGACAACGGTGAGATTTTGTCGCCGAAATAAGCGCCAGAAACGACGGCGCCAGCTGCTGCTGCAAGAGACACGTCCAGCCCGGCGGCAACCCCCATTAACGCAACGCCAACCGTCCCGGCGGACCCCCACGATGTACCGGTACAGACGGAGACCACGCTGGTTAAAAAGAAGGCTGCAATCAAAATATATTCCGGGCTTATGAGTTTTAGCCCCCAGTACACCATGTAGGGAATGGTGCCGCTAAACATCCAGGTGCCAATCAAACCGCCCACGCAGATCAGGATCATGATAACCGGCATTGCTTTAGCCAGCTTATCCACCACTGAGTTGATGATGTCTTCCCAACAGTATCCTTGCCACCATGCAATGCCTGCCGCTACCGCCGCAGAGCACAGAAGGAGCGGTTCGATACGTAGCCCCATGATGCCGTAACCGATAATCAACAATAACAACATGGAGATGACTGGGATTAGCGCTAAACCCAATGACAGCGTTTTCTTCTTGTTTTGTGATGCACTCATAATGGAGCTCCGGTCAGTAAGGTAGCTCAAGGGTAGGGGGATACGCTTCCCACTACTGTGATCCATTACTTTCGTCCATGTAACCGATTACATGAGAAGGGTTAATTTGATAGTCATCACAGTTTTTACTGTTGACGACGCATTCATCGTGAAAAATAGGGCGCGACAGAATCGCGGATCACCAGTTCGGCATTGAAATGATTGCTGCTGGGCGGCGGCGTAATGCCCTGGTATAACTGTATCGCCAGTTGCGCGGCACAACGCGCCATTTGTTCGACCGGATAATGCATTGTTGTTAACGCCGGATAAAGATACCGGGCCAGCACCACATCATCAAAGCCGACAATAGAGAGCTGTTGCGGAAGCTGAACGCCGCGTTGATGAAGAATACGCATAATGCCAGCGGCCATCACATCGTTAAACGTGACCGCTGCCGTAAGGGGAAGCCCGCTATTAATAAGTTGATGCGCGGCCCGCTCGCCGCCTTCTTCGTTAAACGGAACGCTAATCACCCAGCGAGGGTCTGGAGAAATACCATATTCTTCCAGCGCCTCACGGTAACCATCAAGGCGTTCCTGACGATCGATAATTGGCAAGTCAGATGTCACACAGGCAATGCGCCGATGCCCGTTCGCCAGGAGATATCGGGTCGCTTCCCTGGCGGCGCTGCGATTTTCCAGCCAGATACACCGGTTGGCCATACCGGCGATATAACGATTAACAACAACCAGCGCTGGAAAGTGGGCTGCGTAGCGCAGCAGCTCTTTATCCGGTAATCGGCTGGCGTGTACAACAATAGCCTCACAGCCTTGATTAACCAGAAAATCCAGTCCCGCTTTTTCCATTTCTTCGTCGTGGCCGCCGCTACATACCATCAAGCGATACTGCTGCTTACGAGAAACATCTTCTACGCCGCGAGCAAGGTGGGCAAAAAAAGGATCAGCCAGATTGCCGGTTAACAATCCGAGCATATCGCCGCTACGTTTCGCCAGCGCGATAGCGGCGGCATTCCGGCGATAATTGAGATCGCGCATGGCTTTCTCTACACGTTCGCGCGTGACGGGTTCAACCCACGCGGTCTGGTTAATGACACGTGATACAGTCGCGGTTGATACACCGGCCAAAGATGCAACATCCTTTATTGTCGCCATGTTAAGCTCATATTTGTTCGTTTAAAGGGTATCAAAGCCATTGATTATCATGTTACGTGGAAATCAGTGCAATCACTGCGGCGCAGCCTGAATTTATAAACATTTTTAAAATCATCCTAAATCCTGGTAACTGCAAATTTTAGTAGCTACCTCAATGAGTTATTGACCACTGAATTTTCTACGATAACATGACTAACAATATACACATGATAAGAACCACTACACTGGGAAATCGTTGCGTGGTGGTTCGGAGATAGATGATGAGTAGTATTACAAAAAGCATACAGAATGAATATGTTTTATTGATGGAAAACGCTTTTTCTGAAAAATATAAATATGCATTCAGAAATTTAGAACTAAAAAAATTACGTAGATTCATCCTGAAAGAGCTAATTAGCTCTCCCGAGTTAGATAATCAACTTACAAACCTAATCGTGTTGCTAAATAAATTTTGGGATACTCACGCCGCGGCGCTTATAACAGAAGTGCGGGCGTCTAAAAGTTATCGATTATTACTTCCGATTCAACGCTTTGGTTATAACATATCTAATCACCTTAGATCTCTGGGGATTTATTTTGATAGCATCATAATGGTTGATCCATTACATTTTCCTTCTCTTAGCTCTCTGCATTCATTTTTGTCATTGCCACCAGATAATAGTTATGTCCGCATGCGCAGGTTGGTATTACTTGAACATGTTTCTAATCTATTTCGCGCCATCCCGTTTATGACTATTGATGATGATTATCCAATTTTTCTAATCGTTCCTGAATTACTGGATTTTGATAAAGAACGCAATCATGAACAATCTGCCGCTTTTCTAAGCCAGCTCTTTTTTAAAGATAGAAAAATGGATTACGCTACTTATTTAGCGTTTCTTGAGCACTTTGGGAGAAATGAAGAAACATTCCAGAAGATCCTAACAAATAAAGAATTATTAAAAACATTGCTTAATAATTTCAATAACATCGAAAAAGAAGTCTGGGTTTACGATACAGATTTAAAGAGTTTTACAACAAGAGAGGTAGATCTTCTGGATTACGATCTGCCGTCAGCTATAGCAACCTTACTGGGTAAGGTTGAAGGTGCAATTTATGCACAACGATCAACTCAATTATCGGCAACACTATTAGGCATTGATCCGGTTATTTATAGTAACCATATGTTTTTACATGAATGGACTACGGAGCAGTTGGTCAAGGATTATGGTAAATTAAATCCTCTTTCTTCTGAAGAGCAAGCGATTACAATGGGCCTTTCAGCCGCGGAAGTAAAATTCCTTACTGCGCTTTCCGATCTGGAATTAAAAAAGATTAGAGAAAGAGGTCAACTGGAATCCTTAAGGCATGAACTAAGAATCTCAAGGCATGACTTGCAAGGAAAAACACCAGATCAAATGCAAGATGCGGCAGATAATTTTTCAAAACATTTAATCAATGTGGTCGAAGAGTATGGAAAGTCGCATGAATCAGCCATTAAGAATTCAAAGAAAAAAAAGATCTCATCTGGATTAATTTTTGCAGGAACAGCCACGTTAGGTATAGCTTCACTTGCCATGCCGCAATTGACATTACTTTCAGCAGCAGCAACGGGAATTGGCCTGGCCTTTGGAGGTAAAAGTCTGGCAGATATTTTTAGTGAACATAAAGCACATAAAAATGAAATCCAGATATTAGAAAAAACACCCGTATCGCTTTTGTATGGGGCATATAAAAAGAAATAGTAATACTGTGTATACCGTCTGGTAGCGGAAGTCTGGCATTTGATAGTTTTTGAAGCAATTGTCGTAAAGTTACTCAAACAATCATTTCGGCTTTGCTGATAAGCACAGCGGCTTGTCCGGTGGTGAACCGGTAGTCACAGGATAGGGGAGGAATACAGCCTATGGCGTTTCAATGTCTGAAAACACTACCACATCTTGTGTCAGAGGGCCGCTGCGCGCCAGGCCGTTTCGCAAAGTTCGATTGCTTTTGCAGTCAGTACTGCCCTTAACAAATGGCCAGCTCGTTCACGACCTCAGCTACGCTCTTGATGCTGCGGATATTTCCAATGCCCGTGCCCAGCGCAATGTATCCTTCATCTGTATTACCTTCCAGCATGCCGATACGCAACCCGCGTAAACCTCCCATCGTCTGGGCCAGTTCTTCATTGCTTGCACCAGCTTTATCCATCGACACGAGCTTGTCAGCCAGCTTGCCAGGCAGTGAGCGGTAGTAATCTGGCAGGGTACGGAAAAGCAGCAAATCCAGGCCGTTAGCATTAATGATTTTATCCTTTACTGACTGCGGCACACGGCTTTCTTCTGTCCCAATAAACACCGAACCAGCAAAGACACCCTCTGCTCCCAGCGCATGGGCAGCACGGGCGGTACGGCTATCGGCAATCCCGCCTGCAGCCATGACGGGAACACTTTGCACCGAGTCCGCAATCAGCGGCACGATCGAAAAGGTGCCAAGCGCGGTGCCAGGCAATGTGCCACCTTCATCAAAACCAGTTGCAACAATAATGTCGGCGCCGGCTTTTTCCGCTAAACGTGTATTTTCAGGTGTCGGATTAATATCGCGGTAAATAATTGCAATACCCGACTCTTTTAGTTCATTAAACAGCGAAGTGATAATAGCTCCTTCTCCGTAACCGGTATAAACAACAGCTTTTACTCCCTCTTCCTTTATTACCTGTAGGATAGGCGGAGTCCAGATGTCGTTTTCAGGGGTTGGAATAAGGTTCACCCCGAATGGTTTTTCGGTAAGTTTTTTGGTTTTACGAATTTCTTCACGCATTTTTTCTGCTGTTTCTTCAGGCGTTGATACAGCAGTTTCCGCTGTTAAGCCCGCATTTGGGCCAAGCACACCCAAACCACCGGCGTTGCTTACGGCTGCAACCAGTCTTGCATCGGTAAGCCAGGACAGTGGGCCTTGTATAACAGGTTTTTCGATACCCAGGATCTGGCAGATACGGTTGTACTTCATGACGTGATCTCCTTCGAACAAATTTTCAGCCAGCCTTTTAGGCGACTGTGGTAGTTAATTAATCTGAAGAAGATCTTAAACCTCTTTATTGTTACGAAAAACCATCCAATCTTTAAAACAGAATTACTGATAAAGTAACAATCTTCAGGTCGGGTATGCACGAAAGAGCGTTATCAGAGATGTGCATCCGGACCAAAAACCTCGCACAGCCAGTCGATGAATACGCGAACTTTAGGTGCCAGATACCGACGATCCGGGTAAAGCAGTGAAACCGGTTTTGGCGGGGGCGGGAAATCAGTGAGGATCTCTGTCAGCTCTCCACTGGCAATAAAGGGTGCAAGAGACGGACGCAATCCGTGTAGAACCCCCAACCCCGCCAGCCCGCATGAAAGAAACGCTTCTGAATTGTCTACCAGGATGCTGGAGGGAATTTTTATTGACGCGATACTGCCATCAACCGTGAATTTCCACTCCATTATCTGCAGGCTATGATTACTGAAAAAATTTACAGCCCGGTGGGACTTCATCAGCTCATCGATAGAGTGCGGCGTGCCATGCTTCGCAAGATAAGATGGCGCAGCACAGGTCACCATGGCTGCCGTTCCCAGACGTCTGGCAACAAAACTGGAGTCATTAAGCTCACCAAGTCGGATGACGCAGTCCACACGCTCGGCAATCAAATCAATCTTGCGATCGGACGTGCCAAGTACAATCTCAATATCCGGGTATCGGTTCTGAAAATCTCCAAGAGCCGGAATGATGACTGCCCGGGCGAGCGTAATAGGGACGTCAAGGCGCAGGCGGCCTTTCGGCGGTTGCGTGCTGGAAAATAATCGCCGGACGTCGTCCAGCTCGCTTAAGAGCGACAGGCAACGCTGGTAAAACTCTTCCCCTTCATCCGTCATACTGACCTGTCGTGTTGTACGGTGCAGGAGCTTAACGCCCAGATCATGTTCCAGATTCTGAACGGCGCGGGTAACAGCAGGGCGGTGCAGCTCAAGCACTTCCGCCGCGCGGATAAAGCTCCCTTGCTCTACCACATTGACATAAATATTCATGGCTTCCAGCATATTCAGCTGCATCTGTTCTCAGTCCTCAACCATTATTTGTGTCGAAGGGGGAAGCTCCTTATAACATTCCTGTCTGCTGGAACATATCCCTTTCTGAACCGATTGTTTCATCTGGAGTAACATACTGCTATCGATATATGACTTTTACCGGGTGGTTGAGGTAAGACATGTCATTTGTAGAATCGCTACCAATTCTTCGCAACTTTTTTGGATGTTCGGCGGCGTCGTATACAAAAACAAACAGGCCAGGCGATACGGTTACGCATGTGCAGGTCATGCCAGGCGTGACGCTAAAATACGAACCGATTATGTTTGACCGCCGCCAGTGTAGGTGGCGAGTGTGAATGCAAGACATTGGCAGACAGTGAATAATCAAACCTCATGAAATGAGGTTCCCATTGATTTTTTAGTCCATGTCAGCGCAGCGCAGGAAAATTGCCCGTCGTCTGGAAAAAAGCCCGTTATTAAAACGGGAACTGTCGGAAATGGCTGTTGAGTCCTACGGCGATGCCATGTTATCTGCAGCGCGTGAAAAGAGTTTTCCGTCTGAAATGCCGTGGGCGCTCGCTGATGCGCTGCGCGACGATTTCATCCCGGACTGACACACTGACATTGACGAATCGGTCACAATGGCCGGTTTTTTTATGCCTGCGCGGTGTGTGCTGCGTGAAATCGTGTGCAGGATAGCGGGTGCAAATCAACAGAATTCGCGCAGCGTCACGGCAGGGAAGGGATCAAACTTATGGGCCAGAAGTTTTTTGGCATGCACGAATCCAGCCGCCTTAACATGTCTTTTAAATGTTCTGGTGCATTTAACATAATATACATTATGCGCACTAACGTCAGGTAACGAGAATTGTAGCTAGATTGGTGCAGTAGTTAGTTCGCATAACAGTTGGATTGTCTTGCGCCCTCTGATTCAGATTGAGGACTTCCTATGGCTAAGCTCTCACTGCGTTCGAGAGTTTGTGCTCGTTGTGATTTCTTCATTCACCTGACCGACATCATCAAAATCTGTTTTGTCTTTTAGCTTGTGCAAGCCTCGACATTAGCTGGATGTGATTCTGGTTATTGCAAACTGGAACGCTTCTTCTTTGCTTCGGCTATGTGCCCACTTCGGCATTAGTTGATTTTGGAATTCTTCTGATGTGTCAGTTGTGGTTTCATTATTTGGGGGAAATGATGACCACGCAAAAACTGATGCGCAGAGATTCGTTGTACTGCCCAACGTTAAACTTCGTAGCACTGGTGAGATTCCAGTAAGCACGCCAATCTTGTTTACAATTTGAAGATTCTAGACACTTACAATTGTTATACAATTTTGGCTGTCTTAGACCAGACGCTAAATCTGTCCGTGTTGTTGTAATGACAACGGCCACTCCATTCTAGGCTAACTCCCATATTAGTAAGGTAGAAATACGTCTGTAGCTAACAAGCTGCATTCTCTGGAGAGCAAAACCATCTGTCGCAGGCTGGCTCCCATACCAGTAGTGTAGGAATACTAAGAAGACAACTTAGACGGATGGTGAAATGTCATTAGTAATTGCTTCTACGAAGCTGTTGTTTTAACTGTACCCATTGATTCAGAATCTGTCAGCCTTAAGCAAGCTGATGGACGATGAGTGTTAACGGCTTTCCGGTGCACTGGATACAAGCTGTTGGCTTGCTTCGCTTAAAGCAAATGGGATGGAAGATTCAGGACTAGCTACCCTACTCTTTCATGGCTCCAAAGCAATTATCATGACATTTCTTTGTTATGAGGAATTGTTATGCGCCTGTATTTTGAAATGTATCGAAAGTAGTGCGTGTGTGTATCGTGGATTCATGACTGCCAAAAAGCGGAGAGTGTTCCCAGCTTCCATTGTACACACACTCAACAACTTTCACTTTTGAATTAAGGTCTGAAATTAAAAGGTGCGTCTTTAATAATACTGTATACAGATTGGCTGGGCGCTTTTGGAAATCCGTCTATTGAATTTAGACCTTCCTTAAGGTAATTACAGAAATCATTATCGCCATTGTACGAATCAGTCCCAAGTAGCGTTCCATCTGTTCCTGTATGAATAACTACAGAACACTGCTTACCTTTATAGGTATCCCATGCCGGAAGTTTACTGCGAATCATACCTGACACCTGGGCGGTATATGCGGATATTTCTTCCATAGAGGCGCCGCCAGAACTGGTACTGGTGTGTGTTTTAGGTGCACTCTTACCTGAGCCAAGCTCACCAAGCATTTCATCTACATCTGAGGTGGCTTCTGCTTTTTCTCGCGCTGCATTTGCCTTCATTGCTGCGGCGGCAGCCTTCTTCTCTGCTGCTTCCTTTGCTGCTAAAGCCTTCTCTTTCGCTGCTTCCGCTGCGGCCTGTTCTTTTTCTTCTTTGCTCATACTTTGCATTTTCTGATATTCAGCGTCAGCTTTAGCTTGATTTTCCTCGAGAGATTGCTCCAGAGAAATAATTTCTTTCTTTACCGTTTCATCAACAAGTTGTGCTGCCAGTATCTTTCTTGCATCTATCTGTTCTGGTGATTGGGGTTGAGGTTCTACCGTTAATAGCAAATTAATAGCCGTTTCAGTATCTGAATTGTAGCTATCGTAATCACCCTGCACATACTTATTAGCGGCATTTTCTATCAGAGTCTGAACTCTTTGGGTGACATCATCATTCCAGTCATAAGCGTAAGAAATTGAAGTCCATGCAGCAGGAATAATCAAAGCCATTAACTTCCATTTAGAAAGTTTCATTTGTTTTCCTTAGAATTAATTATGGAATATATAAAAGAAATGGAAGTGAGAATGGGATAGTGCAAATACTTAACTTTAGAGCAGTTCTGGAAGATTAGTTGGAAGTGATTTCTTTTTCTTTATTCTTATTTCTTAATCTTTAATTATCAGCTCAAGCCGCATGGCTCTCTTGCAGAGGGCTAAAGGCATTATACAAATGGCTAAAAATCCTGTCAGTAGCCGGAAGTGCTAATTTAGCTCAAATTGTGAACAATTATATAAATGCGCACAAATACCTAATAATGATCATTTATTGATCTCATTGTACCAGTTAGATAGTACGTGCAGTATTTAGTCAAAGTCGGGTGCGGTGGATAATACAGAATACAATCCCTTTCACATCCAACTAATGCCCCATCTGGCACGCCTCTACAGCGTTCTCAGGGCTTTCTCTTCCCTACCCTCATTATCACCTTAACTCATTCCAGAACCTCTCTCCGTGACATTGAGAGGCTTACTTATCTGGTCTAACCACTAATAATGTCACATTTCTTTGGTAATACCAAAAATACTATTTTTAAACAAGGACTGAAATAAATGAATTCTATTTCTTCACCTACTTCTCATGCAAGCTGTTCAACTTCTCAGACTTCATATCTTGATGACCTAATCAATAGCACTCTTGTTTCATTATTCTACCTGACAAGTGATGGTGGATTTATGAGTAAGAATGGATATATGCCATGTCATCGGGAGAAAGATGGAAAGCTTCAAATTGAAGTAATCACTAATGACTATTCTTTCTGGATGAATGCGAAAGAGATTTCCCTTCGTCTTAATGAAATGCAACGCAGACGCTTAATGTCAGACCGTTCAGTTCACTACGCCATCGTTGATGGGAATGGGAAGTTTCGTTGCAACCATCGAATCAAATCGTGGAAAGAAATGCAACTGGAACAATACCAGGATATGTCCAGAGGTTGTATGCAATGAACTCACCTCACTACTTTTCAGCAAAAGCGCTGAATGATGAAATCATTGCCCGTCTTTTAAAAGATGAAGACCGTCTGGTTATCAGCAAAAGCTTTAGTGGTGACAAGCATTGTGGCTGGCATATCACAGCACCACGTTATCTATGGATAAAAGCAGGCGTTCATCCTGTCTGGATTCGTGAATCAAAGGGCAACAAACTACAATCCAAAGTTGGAACTAAACGGATGGAACGAGCAAGGCAACTGCTTTCTTTATCTTTACAAGAAAACAAATCCATCTCTTTCACCCAACCACTTCCAGCACAAGTTTTTCATTCAAATTTGTGCGCATAAGGAAAAAATACAATGTCTCAGACAAAACCAACGTTTAATGCGAAAACTACCTCTTGCGCGGTTCCATTGCCTACAGGCAAGTGTGTTCAGCCAATGGCTACAAATAAACTTCCTCGTGAAACTCCAACTCCACAGAGTGATATCCCATATATGCAATATACAAGTAATGGAGTATTGGTTGCACGATGAAAAGCAAACTCAGAAAGATGGTTAATAAAACCAAAACTCAGGCTGTCGTGAGTCGTAAAGCCAACCTGAAAACAAAACAACTATCCCATATCTGCGAAGCAGAATATAAGGAGGCTGACAATGGCATTATCCAGAGCGCAGCATGAAGCAAACAAAGCTAATGGTGCGTATCACATTGACCGTCATGGGAATCGTGTTCCTCCTGCATTAGCTCGTTCTGCTCGTTCCACTGATGTAGTAACAGGTGTTCGTCATACTGCTGCAAATTCAGCTATTGATAAAGCTGTATTCAATGACCCATTAAAGCTACAGATTATGTCTCTGCGAGCTTGTGGCCGTCATGCAGAGGCTGACCGTTTAGAGGGCATTCGTCCTAAGAAATAAGCACCACAGAAAGGGCTACAGCACGTCGTGAGACGTTAAGCCCTGTCATTCATTGTCCATTATTAAAGGCTCTCAAAATGGCATACAGAGCGTTTAATAATGGCTGATTGTTATTTGATCATTATTGCCACAAGTTATTATTTATGAATTTTTTTTTAGCTCCATGAAGTGAGTGCCTGAATTGAAGGTGTTGATGAAAGTAGGACCCCATTCCAACTTCATCCTTCCTTCTGTTGATTCTCATTCATTCTATGGAGTATCCGATGAAATACAATTACACCACAGATTACAATCATCCTCATTATTATTCAGGCAACGTCTTCACTTCTAATCGTTATGGTCGTTATCGCATTCTTGGCAAGCTTCTCAATCATAATCGTCGTGGTTATTATGTCATTCAGTTTGAAGAGACTGGACACACAACCAAAGCCTATTGTTCAGCAATCAAATCTGGAAAAGTTGCCGACCGCTCATATGACTTCGGCAATGAGGATGAAAGACGAGAAGCGTTAATGCGTCCTGTTATTCATGGTGTTGGCTATATCGGAATTGGACAGTATCGGACATATGTCCCCTACACTCCTGAGACATACGGGCAACGAACCAAAGAGTATGTGCTCTGGCAAAATATGATTGCTCGTTGCTACTACACCAGAAACGGCAAGCAGGTTCATAAAGGGTACAAAGGTGTGGTTGTGTGTGAACACTGGCATTGCTTTCAGAACTTCTGTTCAGACCTTCCGGCAATTCCCGGATATAACAACTGGAAAGATAATCCAGTGAAGTATGAGTTTGATAAAGACTATTCCCATCGTCGTTATTATTCACCAGATACAATGTGTTTCATTCCAACCAGTGATAATGCAAAAGAAGCTGGGTTGAGAAATCAGGCGATGAAGATAGCCAAATCAGATTATTACTCCATCAATAAAAACCGAAAGGTCATTGTCGATGATGCGTTAGTCATACTGGAAGATTCAGAGATGCAATTCTCAGTAGTGATGAATGGAAACACTCACACCATTATCACTGATACACCCTATGGAACAACAATATTCTTCCCATTAACAAAGAAGATAATGCGTCATTGTTCCATTATTGATGGTGACGTTCATGTCTTCATCCAGTATGTCCAGTGGTTGCAATGTCAATGGACAGAAAGAAATCCATTTATTGATTGCTATGAAGTGTGATTGAACAAAGGCCATCTGCAATATGGTGGCCTTGATTGAGTCACAAACGATTAATAATAAAGATTCAAAATACAACTTATGGGATAAGTCTGTTTGCTTCGCATATTGACACATGATGCTGTCGCATCTGTCACCATAATTGCAAAGCAATTCTGTCGCCAGTCGCTCCGCTCTTTATCGCTCAAGCTTCCAGCTTGTCGCTTATTGGTGCAGCCATCTGGTTATGAGTCTTGAGGGGAAATAGCGTGTTCCACGCCATTTCACAATCCAATACATTATGCGCACTATAATAGCGAAAGGCGAAAGGCGAAAGGCGAAAAGCAGCCCCCAAGCGTGAATCAGTCATACAACCAGCGACCAGCCCTGGCAGACGCAATGAGCATACCTATCGTGAACTCCGGCACCTGAGGAATATCGTTTTTGCGAAACAGATTAAGCAAATGCTTTAGCGGTGGTTCTGGCGGATAGTATGTTGTGATCGAGAAATTCCCTTTATCTACATTGAATGTCGTAAAAAAATCATCCATCAATGCCAGTGCTTCATCATCTTCCAACCGTAGATCTGAATCCAAATCTGTTGACGGTGTCAGTTCTTTTTTCTTAAAAAGGTAAATTCCATCATGGCTTCTTACCAGTTCATAAATCCGCTGTTCAAGAGTATCACTTACCATATTTTATCGCTTCCCCTGGCAATGCGTTTGAAGGACGAGCGCCGAAATGCTGCCTGCTTGTTTTTATTGATGATGCTATCGGTCACCTGATGCACCTCCGCTTTGGTGAGACTGAATCAGCCTTTGGTATGATGAGTTAAGCCGCAGGGCTATCGGGAAGTATATCGAGGTCTGGCACTACCCGGATGGTCATAAAGAACTCCGCCTTAATGACGCTGTTCTTCCCTACTCCACCTGTGATCGGCTCCAGGAAATCGTTGAGCGAACAGCGGAGTTCGCATAGTTACCCCTTCCGGATGTGTTTCCGACACCGTGCCGATGCCGGCTATTTTCTGCAGCCAATACGTTTCCGCATAGGGTCAGTATATGCAGATTATATATGTAGCAGATGCAGGACATATGGATATGTGTTACCTATCCCTCTGAAGTTTGCCAGTGCAGTCCGCTGCTCCACCATCAACTGACGAGTGCTTCGAAGAGCCTTCATATCCTGCTGCTCAACTGTTTTGATGGCAACGAAATGATTTCCTGGATTTATTGATATTGAGGATGAATGGTCAGATTGCCAGGTTGATGGCGAAAGATTGAATGAAGATATTACACGCGCAGTAGATAACTATTAAACATGGAGTTTTTCCGAAAAATCTTAGGGTGTTTAAAAACAAGTTATTATATTCGCCACTTCACTATATCATCCTGCTGCTATTGGTAAATCTGCACCTGATACACGAGGATCATACACCACTAGTACAAAAGATTTATGAAAAAAGCGATGTCTGGAGAGGTGTAAAAAAATTAACAGCCTCAGGAATGAGACAAACGTGCAGTATTACCAACACTGAATGTTCTTGGTTGGGTGATTTTTAAACACAAGGAAAGGGTAAATTATGAACAAAACCGTGTATGTACCAAGCTACTTCCAACCTATCTACAAAGAGGTAACGGTCAAAGTTCCCACCGGAAATACAAAACGATTTCTTGGATTTATTGATATTGAGGAAAAAATCCGCAAAAAAGAGGTAGTACAGGAAGGATGGTCAGATTGCCAGGTTGATGGTGAAAGATTGAATGAAGATATTACACGCACAGTAGATAAGCTCAACCAAGACGGATTTGAAGTTATTAGCATAACGCCAGTAACGTCCGGAAACTGGGGATTTAAATATGACTCAGGGTCTATCAACAATGGAACCGGCAGAGGTGGATATGGTTACGGATATGGTTACTCTTATACCGAAGGTGTTTTAATCCTCGCAAAGGAAAAGGGAGCTTATTAAATATGGAGTTATTCCGAAAAACTTTAGGGGGTTTAAAAGCAAGTTATTATATTCGCCATTTCATTTTTGGCGCGATAATTTCAACATTCTTTATTTACATCTCTATGCAGAATCCTTCTGGGATGAAGGTGGGTAATGTAATATTCTTTGTTATCAATGCGTTACTTTATCCATATGCAAGATTCGTATATGAGCAGGTTGTTTCGTTCATAATGGGTGAAAATGTCTTCTTCATCAATGCGATAGTGATGTTAATGGCTAAGGTCATCACAATGTGCTTATGTTGGATATTTTCAATATTTATCGCTCCAGTTGGATTGGCATATCTTTATTATTATCATTCCAGGGGTGATTAGGTATTGGAAAATAGCAATTGGTTCGCCCAATGACGTTATGCTAAAAAGGCCGTTGCGGGATCCGATTTTCGCAGCGGCCTTTTCAACAGCCGTACATTATGCGCATTTAAATTGTAGAGGCCCAATGCTAATGCCTATTTGTAGCCATTTTTGTCCAGGTTTGTCGACCAGTGTCCTGAGCACCCAGATGGCCGCGCTGCGCCTGGGTATCTCTGTCCGTCACTTCCGAGTGTGATCTTACTCACATAATGTGGACGCTCTAAGCGAGGTTCTGGACATCTGAACTTAGCCTTGAAAAAACCGTCAGCTGCCCGCATCACTGACCGGGCTGGAGCTGAATCCCCTTCGTGAAGGATGCTTTTATTAGTACTATTAAAGGTGCTATATTTAGTCATCAACCAGGAGGTAAATTATGGCATTTCAAATTTTAACGACTACTGCAGCAAGCATTACAGAACTGAAACGTGATCCAATGGGAACTTTCAATGCCGGAGAGGGCGCTCCAGTTGCCATTCTTAACCGTAATGAACCGGCTTTCTACTGTGTGCCTCCGGCACTTTATGCTCATCTTATGGATATTCTTGAGGATGAAGAACTCGGTCGTATTATCGATGAGCGTGCGAATGAACGCGTCATTGAGGTCAACATTGATGACTTATAAGCTGGCATTTAACGAATCAGCACTAAAAGAGTGGAAAAAACTGGGTCATACCATACAGGAACAGTTTAAAAAAAAGCTAAGGGAACGGCTTGAAAACCCTCGGGTTCCGGCTTCTCAATTACATGGAAGAAAGGATCAGTACAAAATTAAGCTGCGTGGTGCAGGATACAGACTGGTGTACAGCGTCGAAGATGAAATTATCACGGTAACTGTCATTGGTGTTGGAAAGCGTGAAAATGATGCCGTCTACAAAATGACACGACACAGAAGCTAATCACTCAGGAAATGCTCTCTTTCCCGTCAAGCGATACGACAAACAGGCCCAGTTCTTTTATGTGACGGCACCTTGACATATGCCACGTATATGAAACTATGGCCTACGTTGTGTATGTGACATTCATTTTATTCCCGCCCGGAGTGTTTACGCTATCTGAGGATAACATTATGACGCAACGTATCGCGGTTTTTCCTGCCGACCGCCATTCTCTGTATGAGGAACATGGGTATTCCGCAGCCATCCGTTCTGGTGATTTACTGTTTGTTTCAGGCCAGGTAGGCAGTCACACAGACGGAACGCCGGAGCCTGATTTTCAAAAACAAGTGAGGCTTGCTTTTGAAAACCTGAAAGCAACACTGACTGCAGCAGGATGCACATTCGATGACATAGTGGATGTCACTACCTTCCATACCGATCCAGAGCAACAACTTAACGACGTGATGGCGGTGAAACAGGAGATATTTGCCCATCCCCCTTATCCTAACTGGACCGCTGTTGGCGTTACCTGGCTGGCCGGCTTTGATTTCGAAATAAAGGTTATTGCCCGAATCCCCTGATGCTTATTCTCGGTAAAACCGGTAGCATTATGTGTACCGGTTTTATTTTATTCATCCCTGCCCTTCATCCTGTATGATTAACATGCAATCACCAAACATATCGAACTGACATGACTGGATATGTTCTGAGGCATAGGCCTTCATGAGTAGATCAACCCCAGCAAACTGACCAGTTAACACCATATGCGTCGTTTTTGGCTGATGTAAGTTCGTTAGCAGGCAGTCAACCACTTTCAGTTGATAGCCTGGATGTATATAAAGCGCAGTCCAGCCAGAACTTGCTTTGAGGCAATTGTGTTCCCTCGAATACGCGGACTCCAGGCATCGTGTAACGGTAGTTCCTACGGCAAAAATACGTCCGCCATTTTGCTTCGCAGTATTAATGATATCCGCTGTTGCTTGCGGAACCTCGTAGTATTCTTCGTTGATAGTCACTTCCTCTACACATTTTGTTTGTATTTTTCTGTTGGACAACATTTCTGTTGATGCAACATGTAAAGTGATGAAGGATATTAACCCACCTTTATCTTTGATTTTTTGGATAAGATCCCAGGTAAAATGAATGCCGGCAGAAGGTATTTCCAAAGAACCATACTTTTTAGAAAAAACGGAACGGTAAGCATCTGGATATTTATAAAATAGGCTGGAATCCACATACTCATCAAGACGCTCACCATGACTGGCTAAATAGCAAATTAAGGCCTCATGATTTTCCACGACGGCCCGGTACTGGCTCTCCTCGCTAAACCTTTGCTCTATCTTAATGGAAATTTCAGGGTTATCAACCAAATAGAAAACATCATTCGCGTTAAGCCTTTCTTTTAAAAGTCCGGAAATAATTACTCTATTATTTGGTAAAAATCCCTCTAAAACAATTTTAATTAACCTATTCTGTCTTGTTTTACAGATAAACATATGGTTTATTATAGTACTGTCGTTAAAACAGATTACATCACCTTCTTTGATATAATCTGTTAATTTACTAAAGTCTACCTTATGAATTTCCCCTTTACTCCGGTTGAGGACAAGCATTTTACACTTTTCCCTGTATGAATCATTGGCTATCCAATGAGGTCTGAGTGGGATAGTCATCTGATCGGTAATGCGAAAATCATATTTTTCGGTAAGCATATATTTACCCTTTGAAAAACCATTGATACGGCGATTGTTATATAGCCGTATTCTGCAGTATACGTTGGCCTTTCAAAGGGTGAAAATTAACTCGATAAATGTTGTTATTATATTTACTTTGCTGGCTATTTAATCAATGTCAGATACCGATATTAAGCTGGACGATCGGATTTGACCGCCCTTTTCTTTTGCTTATTCCGGCATTGAAGCATCGCTATCCATTGCATCGGCAAACTTTTGCATTAACCGAACAAAGACATCAAGTTCATCCTGAGGCCAGTCTTTAAAAACAACTTTGCCCATTTGCTCTCGCGCAGCGTCTATACGCTCCGTCATCGCCTTTCCTGTCCGGGAAATAACGGCCTCGCGTATACGACGATCGATGGCATTATGTTGCCGTATTATCAATCCCAGCTTCTCCAGTTTGGCGACCTGTCGGCTTACCGTCGTATAATCACGACCGGCACGTTCGGCTAACTCAACAACGCCAATCGGCCCTAAACGTTCGATACTAATAAGGATCGAAAATAGCGCGCGATCGAGTTGAATCCCCGCCTCTGCAATTAATTTCTCATCATTACGAGGCCGGTTAAGCGCGCTCACCACGCGAATCAACGCACCGTGAAGCGCCTTCATTTGCTCGGAAATATGTGTATCTTGCACATTTTTATTTTCTGACATAGCATGTCTCCTCTTATGTGCATAATACACATATCGGAGAGACGATGACAAGATACACCACTACAGATGTACTGATCTGCGGCGCTGGCGTTACCGGGCTTACTTTAGCCATCGAACTGGCGCGTCACGGGGTCTCATTTCGCCTGATTGAGAAAAGAACGACGCCTTTTATCGGCTCCCGCGGTAAAGGTATTCAGCCGCGAACGCAAGAAATCTTCGAGGATCTTGGAATACTCAATAAAGTGGTCGCCGCCGGCGGGCTCTATCCCCGATTACGAACCTACCGTCACGACGGAAGCTATGTAGATTCAGATATTGCGCATAATACAAAACCGACCCACGCCGAACCCTACCATCTGCCATTGATGGTTCCACAGAACGTGACAGAAACGATTATGCGGGAGCAATTAAAAGCATGGGGACATCGGGTGGAGTTCGGCTGCGAGTTACGGCATTTTGCGCAAACCCCACGCACGGTCACCGCGTATGTTGCCGGGCCGGCTGGAGAAGAGGTCATCATCGCTCATTATTTGATAGGCGCGGATGGCGGCGGAAGCTTTGTCAGAAAGAAATTAGGCGTCAGCTTCCCCGGCCGTACGTTGGGAATCCATGCGCTTGTGGCTGACGCTTCGCTTTCCGGTCTGAACCGGGATGTATGGCACCATTTTAACGATGGCGATATGGCGCGGATGATAACGATTTGCCCTCTCGCCGGCACGCAGCTCTTTCAAATCCAGGCGTTGTTGGCCCCGGACGACTCGCAGAATTTCTCAGCCGACGCGCTCACGGCTTTTCTTACTGAACGAATCGGGCGGACGGATGTTCGCATCCATTCGATTCCCTGGGTATCGAAGTACCAGATGAATGCGCGCATAGCGGAACATTACCGTGTGGGTAAGGTATTTTTAGCCGGTGATGCCGCTCATGTGCATCCGCCGACGGGTGGGCAAGGGTTAAATACCAGCATCCAGGATGCCTATAACCTGGGATGGAAAATGGCAGCCTCGCTGCGGGGCGCAGGAGAAGAACTTCTCGATAGCTATGAACAGGAACGCCGCCCGGTAGCCGAATCACTGCTCCACCTTTCTACCCGATTACTTGACTCTCAAAAACAGGGTGGCATCAAACGAGAACGCGACGTTCAACAACTTGACATCCAGTATACCGACTCCCCCTTAGCCCACACGTTGCCCGAACGTCAGCATGGGTTACAAGCGGGAGAAAGAGCTCCGGATGCTCCTCTTTTGGGCGCCGGCGGCCAATCATTACGATTATTTCAGTTACTACAAGGTCCGGACTGGAATCTGTTGGCCTACGAAACCCACGGTAAGGTCATCGATGCGCGGCGAGGTCTGCGTATTCATCACATTGGCGAGCAGGACGAGCTCATCGATACCCTGGGGCACTTCCGGGAGTCCTATCAACTGGCGCCGGGTCAATGCGTGGTGATTCGACCCGATGGCTATGTCGGCGCATTCTTTCACGGCAAACAGAGCAACGATATTGAAAATTATCTCTCTCGTTTTGCCATAGGGATTAAAGATGAATACTAATGTCTATGAGAACACCGACAGCGAAACTATCACCCCGCTCAACAAGCGGCGTATTTTGCCTGTTTTCCTGCTTGTCGGCCTTTACGCCGCCAGTACAGCGGCTGTAATGTCGGTACTGCCTTTTTATATCCGCGAGATGGGCGGTTCGCCGCTTATCATTGGAATCATCATCGCCACTGAAGCTTTTAGCCAATTTTGTGCGGCGCCCCTGATTGGCCACCTTTCCGATCGCGTTGGCCGCAAGCGAATATTGATTGTCACGCTGGCTATTGCGGCGATAAGTTTACTATTACTCGCCAACGCGCAATGTATCCTGTTTATCCTGCTCGCCCGCACGCTTTTTGGCATTAGCGCCGGGAATTTGTCAGCCGCCGCAGCCTATATTGCCGATTGTACGCACGTCAGAAATCGGCGTCAGGCAATCGGTATCCTCACAGGCTGCATTGGTTTAGGCGGTATTGTCGGGGCAGGCGTTTCCGGGTGGTTATCGCGTATCAGTCTGAGCGCGCCGATCTACGCCGCCTTTATACTTGTCCTTGGGTCTGCCCTGGTCGCGATTTGGGGGTTAAAAGACCCTTCCACAACATCACGTACCACAGATAAAATAGCGGCGTTCTCTGCCCGCGCTATTTTAAAGATGCCTGTCCTTCGCGTCTTAATCATCGTAATGCTTTGTCATTTCTTCGCCTATGGCATGTACTCTTCACAATTACCTGTTTTTCTTTCTGACACCTTCATCTGGAATGGGCTTCCCTTTGGGCCAAAAGCGTTAAGCTACCTGTTAATGGCGGACGGGGTTATTAATATTTTCGTTCAGCTATTTCTGTTAGGTTGGGTGAGCCAATATTTTTCGGAGCGAAAGCTAATTATCCTCATCTTCGCCCTTCTTTGTACTGGATTTCTCACTGCGGGTATCGCCACGACCATACCAGTGCTTATTTTTGCTATTGTTTGTATTAGCATCGCTGATGCGCTAGCCAAACCCACTTATCTTGCCGCCTTGTCCGTCCATGTATCGCCTGCCCGACAAGGTATCGTCATCGGAACGGCACAGGCATTAATCGCAATCGCTGATTTTATATCCCCCGTATTGGGCGGATTGGTCCTGGGGTATGCCCTGTACGGCGTCTGGATCGGTATAGCTATCTCTGTCGCCATTATTGGTCTGGTGACGGCAATGATTTACCTTTCAAAAAGTTCAGTGCTAATAGTGAAACCAGAAACAGAATAATGTGACAACGTCACAAATATTATTGTTCCCTTCTTCCGTTATTTATCAAAAGTATTGTACTTATATTGAATGTTTAGGAGGTATTTATGGAAATTATGCTGGCTGGCATTTGCCCTTGTAACGCGCGGGGAAAGCATGAAAAAAATATATCTCGTTGTTATCGTACTTTTTTTCATTTCTACAAAAGTTTATACACTACTTCATAACAACATCTTCTTTTGTCGAAACAGCCCGGAGTGTGATTTGTCTCATGTTCTCCCCGACTACCGGGAGCAGATTTCAGGCACACCGCTAAAATATACCTTGATTAATACAGCTCCATTAGCACAGGTGGTAGTCAGACACTATGAATTACTATCGCAACACTGGTCGCCAGATGACATGGTAACCCCTGCACAATGGCGACATAACGTTGATATTTATATCCCTGAAACGGCAAAAGAGCACCATGCTTTGGTGGTTGTAAACAACGGAATTAATTATGAAAAAGGCGTACAAATCACTGGTAAACCTGGTGATTTCCCCCAGGAAACACTGGCAAGCATCGCCCGTGATACGAATACCATCGTAATATCAGTGAGTGATATACCTAACCAATATTTAACCTTTCAGGATGATAAAAAACCACTGAAAGAGGACGAGAGCGTTTCCCGAAGCTGGGCATTATTTATGGAAGCGCCGGAGAAACGTGAGTTAATGCCTTTAAATATTCCTATGGTCACTGCCCTATCGCAAGCGATGAGATTAGCAAAAAAGGAGTTAACGCAATGGAATATAAATTCCTTTATCATTACAGGTATTTCAAAGCGTGGGTGGACCACCTGGTTGTCAGCTATTGCCGATCCTGATGTTGAAGCAATTGTTCCCTTCGCCATTGATCTACTTGATATTGATGCTTCACTTGAGCATATTTATCAATCATACGGTGGAAATTGGCCCATTACATTCTACCCCTACTACCAGCAAGGCATAGATGAGAAAATAAAATCCCCCACATTTACCCAGCTAAGGCAAATAATAGATCCGCTAAGATATCTCAACACTATTTATCAACCCCGCCTTGCAATACCGAAATATATTATTAATGCAAGCGGCGATGATTTTTTCGTACCAGACAATACTCGCTTTTATTATAGCAAACTTCCTGGCGTAAAATCATTACGTATAGTGCCTAATATGAACCACTACTCAATTAACCAGTTCGCTGAAGAAAGCCTCGTTCCTTTTATTAATAGGTTTCAAAGTAAAAAAACATTACCACAGTTGATCGGCCTTATTCACCACCATCTTTTTACGGTCTATTTCTCAGAAGCGCCGGTAAAAGTCGTTCGCTGGACAGCCAACAATCCAAATGCGCGTGATTTCCGTTATGCCTGTGGCATCCGCTATCAGCCGCTTACAATAGATATTCCCGCCAACAATAAGATCAGTATTACGTTAAATGAACCGAAGACAGGTTGGGAAGCTACCTATATCGAAGCCACTTTTAATGATGGCTATGTCGCCACGAGTCAGGTTTATATTACGCCCGATGAAAAATACCCACAGACAGCACCACCTTCCGTTAACGCCGCATGTCAAACGTTACCGGGGCGTGGATTAGGGGAAAACGATAGCCCCGATTGAATTTTCAAGTAATTGTCTGATTTTAAATAATTTTATCCATCACGCTTGCGATGGATAAAAATCCTCTGCGATAAATTTTTGTTATATTGATCACGTTCTAACTACAAGAGAGGTGATTTGAAAATAACCTTAAAATATTGTGGTCAGGCCGCTAGACCACAATAAGAGGATTAATCATGAAAAGAAAAACAATGGGATGGCTTATCGTTTTTCTTCTATTTATAGTTTACATGCTCAACTATATGGATCGTTCAGCATTGTCGATAACTGCCCCCTTGATCGAAAAGGAGTTAGGATTTAACGCCGCGGAGATGGGAATGATCTTCAGCGCATTTTTTATCGGATACGCCCTGTTTAATTTTATTGGTGGCTGGGCCAGCGATAAAGTTGGGCCAAAAACGGTTTTTCTCATCGCAGCGTTACTATGGTCTGTATTTTGTGGCTTAACTGGTTTAGTCACCGGATTGTGGACAATGCTTATCGTGCGCGTTCTTTTCGGTATGGCTGAAGGACCGGTCAGCGCTGCCGGAAATAAAATCATCAATAACTGGATTTCCCGAAAGGAGTCTGCCACGGCGATCGGAATTTTTAGCGCTGGTTCCCCGCTCGGCGGCGCGGTGTCCGGGCCGATAGTGGGCCTGTTGGCGTTATCCTTAGGCTGGCGCCCCGCATTTGGCATTATTTTCTTATTTGGCCTGGTCTGGGTATTGCTGTGGTACTTTATCGTTAGCGATAAGCCAACAATGAGTAAACGCCTGGCGCCGGAAGAACGCATTGATTTTGAAAATCATGAGGACGTTATTTTATCTGATGATGGCCGGGCTACGCCTTCACTCGGCTATTACATGAAACAACCAATGGTATGGGCGACAACTCTGGCTTTTTTCAGCTACAACTATATTCTTTTTTTCTTCCTGACCTGGTTCCCAAGTTACCTGAACCATTCGTTACATCTCGATATTAAAGAAATTAGTATCGCTACGGTAATTCCCTGGGTCATCGGCGCCATTGGTATGGTGCTCGGCGGTGTCTGTTCTGATGTAATTTATCGGATTACCGGTAATGCTCTGCTCTCACGTCGACTTATTCTGGGCGTATGTCTGGCAGGCGCAGCGGTATGTGTTGCCGTTTCCGGTACTGTTAGCACTATTGGTAGCGCAATTACGCTCATGTCAGTTTCACTCTTCCTGCTCTATTTAACGGGCCCAATTTATTGGGCGGTTATTCAGGATGTTGTTCATAAAGATAAGGTAGGGAGCGTCGGCGGAGCCATGCATGGTCTGGCTAATATATCCGGTATTATCGGTCCGCTTGTCACCGGTTTTATCGTTCAATTTAGCGGTAAATATGACTATGCGTTCTATCTGGCTGGTGCTATCGCTATCGTTTCAAGCCTGTTGGTCTTCGTGTTTGTAAAAAGTAAAGGATTCAAAGCCAATGAAAGTCAAAGCTGTGTTCATTAATAAGCCTGGTGAAGTTGAAACCCGCTGGGTGGATTATCCCCATAAGAAAGAAAATGAAGTATTAATTAAGGTTGATGCTGCAGGCATTTGCGGATCGGATATCGGGGCTTTTCGTGGAACGAACCCACTGGTTACTTACCCAAGAATTATTGGGCATGAAGTGACCGGAATTGTTCTTCAGGAAGGCGCCGGAATGCCGGGCAATATTAAAAAAGGCGACCGCGTGATTGTTGACCCCTATATTTATTGTGGTCACTGCTACCCTTGCTCTGTCGGCAGAACTAATTGTTGTGAAAATTTAAACGTCATTGGCGTGCATGTCGATGGCGCAATGCAGGAGGTGGTTACTCATCCCGCACATTTAATTCATAAAATACCAGATAATGTGCCTTCTGAAATGGCGCCGCTGGCAGAACCGCTGACCATCGCTCTGCACGCGCTGCACCGGGCAAACGTTAAGGCCGGGGAATATGTTGCCATCATCGGCGCGGGGGCCATTGGTCTTATGGCGGCATTAAGCGCGCGACATTACAAGGCAACGCCTATTCTGATCGATATTGTGGAAGAAAGGTTACGCTATGCGCAAAAGCTTGGCGTTCCTTATGTACTGAACGCCGCTGACGATCAGGTTATCGACGCTATTAAAAATATCACCCACGGCACCATGGCGCAGGTCGTGATAGAAGCCTCCGGCGCAAATAGCGCTATTCGAAATACGCTTGATTTAGCATCGTTTGCTGGTCGTATTTCGTTTACCGGATGGCCAAAACAGGAAACGTCGCTGCCGACGAACCTGATCACCTACAAAGAACTGGATTTACGCGGCTCCCGCACCAGTGCCGGTGAATTTGATGAGGCATTACGCATGCTGTCAACGCTGGAGATTAATCCGCAAGATGTTGTCAGTAAGGTCGTCAATCTTGATGAGATCCCTGATGCAGTTAAAGAACTTGATCGCTATCCGGAGCGCTACTTAAAGATTAATGCTGTTTTCCATTGATTTACGGCGAGTTCTACCGCATGGCATATCCGCCATGCGGTGTTATTTACCGACAAACTTAGCCGCCGACAATCTTTCTCACATAGCGTAAATGTTCCAGAGATCCCTCATAGGCGCTGTCAGCATCAGACTGGCGCATTGCATCCACTATCGCTTTATGTTGTTTGTTGAGATTAAGTAAAACATTTCTGTCTCCAGACTGCTCATCAAGCCCGGCATAAGGGATATTAATCCGTTGTTCCCATAACATACGGGACATATCGAACAACACCCGGTTACGGCTGGCCTCAGAGATCGCAAGGTGAAACTCTTTATCCAGCGAGTAAAAGCCGTGGACGTTATTATCGTTAATGGCTTGATCCATACGATGATAAATCGCCTCTATTTGGTTGATGACGTCAACGTTATCGTTTTGTGCGGCTAAGCGCGCACAATGGCTATCGACCAGCTCGCGAGTAGAGAGAATTTCTTCGATGGTATAGTCGCTGGCAAGGTGTTTTTTATCTGAAACGATAACCCCATTACCGGACTGAATCACGATCCATCCCGAGATCTCCAGTACAATAAGGGCTTCTCGCAAGGAGGCGCGGCTCACGCCAAGCTGTTTTGCCAGTTCGCGTTCTGGCGGTAAAAAAGTTCCCGGTGGAAAAATATTATCATTGATCAGCTTAATGATGAGGTTGGCTATCTTCTGATAGAGCCTCTCCTGCCTGACCTCAGGTATAACCATGCGCCCTCCAATCCATATCCAGGGGATTTTGAATGGATTTAGCATACCATCCTGGCGCTGGTGATCGTGATAATTAATTACCGTGCATGATAAAGAGAAGCAACCGCCGGTAGCCTCCATTACCTTCGCCGAGACTACCGGGGAAACTAAACAGAGACGAGCTATTTATCCTTTGACGTTGATTTTCTCGAACACGGGCGCAGTCGCGTTCTTAAACTGAGAAAGAGACCAGGTTTTATAGTTGATATCATTGTAGCCGCGCACCATCATCTCACCGTGCGTTAAGTCAGACAGCGTTGTCCAGACCGTATATTCTGAGACCGGTTTGCGGGTGGCGTTGCCTTCCCCTTCACTCCCCATATAATCAACCGTAATATTTTTCGGACGATCGAAACGGCTCATAATATGCGCAAGCGTATTCATTGCATCGTGGGCGGATGTCGCTTGCGGTGCATATGTGGTGTAATAAACGCCGCGTATAAAACGGGAAACCGACGTATCGGACGATGGCAAGTCTGCAATAGCAATCCCGCTATCAGGCTGCATCACTTTTATCCCGCCCAGTGTGCCTGAAGAGCGGTCCACATTGGTTAATTGCGTATAATTATTCAGATTTGTCAGATGCCAGGGGAATGCGGGACCATTTGTCATCACGCGAGTGGGATTGTCATAGACATGGAATTTGCCATTTTCCACTTCAACGACAATGCTTCCTCCTTTCTTGTCGTAAAACGCATAATGAAATGGCGATTTCAGATCGCCAAACCGATGCAGTTCTGGTGACCAGAATTTGCCCTCTTTTATTGCCTGTTTTACCTCGCCGACAGTAGCAAAACGGGCCAGCGCCCATTCTCCCAACGAGGTGACAGGAATTGCCTGTTTATATTCACTCGCGGGCAATGGCGGCAACTGCGCATTCATGATCATGTTTTCACTAAATGACAATCCCGCGCTATTCATGCCTTCAAGTATGTCTCTGCTATCGCCATCAGTAATGGTGGAAGTAATGGCCAGTATCGGATACTTCGCCTGATAGCTTATCCCCTGGCTGCCATCCGGCGTTTTTTTATCAAACTGTGTTCCCGCCGGGTAATACGTTAACCATGAGGCTAAATCCTGCATATATTCCAGCGTACGCCCATGAAAAATATCGCCTTGTTTATCCTGAATAGCAAGGGTTGTGCAGGCCTGTGCAGCCAGGGCGTATGAAAACAGCGCCGGAGCGATAAATAACATTGCTTTACTTTTTTTCATCATGCTCTCCTTGTTTGTAAAATGGATTGGACGAATATATTAAATTAAACCTATCAATGGTTATGCAGCACGTAATTAATTGTGATCTTATTTTACAAGCTAATAAATTTAACTGACGGGTTTAAAGGAGAGTTAAACACAGCGAACTAACATGAAAACGCGTTATCCGTGTGACCATTTTAAAAAATCCCATCATGTTATAAATAAAAAACACGGTTTCTTATCAACATTAAGAGATGCCATCACAACGCTATATTTACTCCACATCACCAATAACATTAAATTAATTTATGTTTTTGAGTAATGTGAGTAGCACACATGTAATCAGTTGTTACGAATTAGAAACATAATTGCTACTAAAAGACGTTGAGAAAGACAAGAAATGCAACATATGATGCCCACACTAACTATAGTGGTTTGGGATAAACGTTATGCAAACACAAGATACATTTTATCAAGTTATGCGTAGACACGGCGTGACAAGGCGTAGCTTCCTCAAGTTTTGCAGCCTTACCGCAACGTCTTTAGGCCTGAGCAGTTCGATGATTCCTCAAATAGCTTATGCCCTGGAGAATAAACCGCGTACGCCAGTGATATGGCTGCATGGTCTTGAATGTACCTGCTGTACCGAATCTTTCATTCGCTCTGCGCACCCGTTGGCAAAAGATGCCATTTTGTCGCTCATTTCCCTGGATTATGACGACACCATTATGGCCGCCGCAGGGCAACAAGCCGAGCAGGCGTTGGCGGATGTGATGCGTGAGTACAAAGGAAATTATATCGTTGCTGTGGAAGGTAACGCGCCGCTGAATGAAGATGGGATGTTTTGCATACTGGCTGGCGAGCCGTTCCTGGAGAAGTTAAAACGCGTCAGCGCGGATGCTAAAGCGATTATCGCCTGGGGGTCCTGCGCATCATGGGGCTGCGTGCAGGCAGCCCGTCCCAACCCAACTAAAGCCACGCCGGTTCACAAATTAATTACCGATAAACCCATTATTAAAGTGCCTGGCTGCCCGCCTATACCTGAAGTGATGTCCGCCGTTATCACCTATATGCTGGCATTTGATCGCATCCCTCCCCTTGATCGTCTTGGACGACCAAAAATGTTTTATGGCCAGCGAATTCATGACAAATGCTACCGACGCGCGCATTTCGATGCCGGTCAGTTTGTGGAAGCGTGGGATGACGAAGGCGCCAGAAAAGGGTATTGCCTGTACAAGATGGGCTGTAAAGGCCCGACCACCTATAACGCCTGTTCAACCGTTCGCTGGAATGATGGCGTGTCTTTTCCTATCCAGTCGGGTCATGGATGCCTCGGATGTTCGGAAGATGGATTCTGGGATTACGGTTCTTTTTACAGCCGGGCAACGGGCATTCCGCAAACCGGCATTGAGGCTACCGCCGATAAAATCGGACTGGGCGTTGCTGGCGTCGCGGGCGCTGCCGCCATCGCTCACGCCACGGTGAGCGCCATAAAACATGCCCGCAATAAAAACAACACGTCATCAGAAAACGCTCCGGAAGAGAAAAAATAATTATGGCATATCCTTATCAGACTCAGGGTTTTACGCTGGACAATAGCGGACGGCGAATTGTGGTCGATCCGGTTACTCGCATCGAAGGGCATATGCGCTGCGAAGTGAATATCGACAGTAATAATGTCATTACTAACGCCGTGTCGACCGGCACCATGTGGCGCGGCCTGGAGGTTATCCTGAAAGGTCGCGATCCGCGAGACGCCTGGGCATTCGTTGAACGCATTTGCGGCGTCTGCACCGGTACACACGCTCTGACCTCAATCCGTGCCGTAGAAAATGCGCTGGGAATCGCGATTCCGGACAACGCAAACTGTATCCGTAATATGATGCAGGCTACGCTACACGTTCACGATCACCTGGTGCATTTTTATCATCTGCACGCGCTGGACTGGGTTGATGTGGTTGCGGCCCTGAAAGCCGACCCGCATCAGACCTCCGCCATCGCGCAAAGCCTTTCCGCATGGCCGCTATCCTCGCCGGGATATTTCCGCGATTTGCAAAATCGACTGAAGCGGTTTATCGAGTCCGGTCAACTTGGCCCTTTCCGTAATGGCTACTGGGGACACCCGGCGATGAAACTTCCGCCGGAAGCCAATTTGCTGGCGGTCGCCCACTATCTTGAAGCGCTCGATTTTCAAAAAGAGATCGTAAAAATTCACACCGTTTTCGGTGGTAAAAACCCGCATCCTAACTGGCTGGTGGGCGGCGTTCCTTGCGCCATCAACCTTGACGAAACGGGCGCGGTCGGCGCAGTGAATATGGAACGCCTGAACCTTGTCAGTTCCATCATCCAAAAAGCTCGCCAGTTCTGCGAACAGGTTTATCTTCCGGACGTCTTGCTGATTGCCAGTTATTACAAAGACTGGGCAAAAATCGGCGGCGGGTTATCGAGCATGAACCTGCTGGCTTATGGCGAGTTTCCGGATAACCCTAACGATTATTCCGCCAGTAATCTTCTGCTTCCGCGTGGGGCTATCATTAACGGTCGTTTCGACGAAATTCATCCTGTCGATTTAACCGCCCCCGATGAGATTCAGGAGTTTGTCACTCACTCCTGGTATACCTATGGTAACGGCAATAACGATAAGGGCCTGCATCCGTGGGATGGTCTGACCGAACCGCAACTGGTCATGGGCGAACACTATAAAGGCACAAAAACCTTTATCGAACAGGTGGATGAGTCCGCTAAATATTCATGGATTAAATCGCCGCGCTGGAAGGGACATGCGATGGAGGTAGGTCCGCTGGCGCGTTATCTGATTGGATATCATCAAAATAAACCGGAATTTAAAGAGCCCGTGGATCAACTGCTGAGTGTATTAAAGCTGCCTAAAGAAGCGCTCTTTTCTACATTAGGACGTACTGCCGCGCGTGCGCTGGAATCCGTATGGGCAGGCAATACGCTGCAATATTTCTTCGATCGTCTGATGCGTAACCTCAAGTCCGGCGATACGGCGACGGCAAACGTCACGCTCTGGGAACCCGATACCTGGCCTACATCGGCAAAAGGCGTTGGTTTCAGCGAGGCGCCGCGTGGCGCGCTGGGGCACTGGATAAAAATTGAAAATCAGAAAATCGACAGCTATCAATGTGTGGTACCGACAACCTGGAATGCCGGGCCACGTGACGATAAAGGTCAAATTGGCGCGTACGAAGCGGCGTTAATGGGGACTAAACTCGCCGTTCCCGATCAACCATTGGAGATTTTACGTACTCTGCACAGCTTCGATCCCTGCCTGGCCTGCTCCACCCATGTTATTGATAATCATGGAGGGGAGCTGGTCAGGGTTCAGGTACGATGACGACGATTCGGAGGTCTCAATGCATCTCAAAGAAATAACCAGCCAGGGGTACTATATCTATGAAGCGCCGGTCCGTTTATGGCACTGGATCACGGCGTTATCCATTGTCGTCCTGGCTGTTACAGGATATTTCATTGGCCGCCCCCTGCCATCGATTCAAGGTGAAGCGACCTTTATGTTTTGGATGGGCTGGATACGACTGATCCATTTTACCACGGCGTATATTTTTACTGTCGCGCTGCTGTTTCGTATTTACTGGGCATGTGTCGGCAATGAGTACGCCAGGGAGATGTTTCTGGTTCCGTTCTGGCGCCGCGCCTGGCGCAAAGGCGTCATCAGCGAAATCCGCTGGTATTTTTTCCTCGAAAAAGAGGCCCATCGTTACTATGGACATAATCCGGTAGCGGGACTGGCGGTAATGTTCTATTTCTGGATGTCCGTACTGATGGTGTGTAGCGGCTTTGCGCTCTATGGCGAAGGGCTTGGAACAGACAGTTGGGCGTATCAATGGTTTGGCTGGATGATTCGCCTGACTGGCAATGATAGCCTCGCGCTGCATTTCTGGCACCGGCTGGGCATGTGGTTCATTATCGCCTTCGTCATTGCGCATGTTTATACCGCTATCCGCGAAGACATTATGAGCCGACAAAGCGTGATTTCAGTCATGATAAGCGGCTGGCGCTGGTTCAGGTGATAACAATGGCAGAAGTAACAATCTTAGGGCTTGGCAACCTGCTTTGGGCAGATGAAGGGTTCGGCGTCAGAGCGGCGGAAAAGCTGTTTGAACAGTATGCCGATAACGAGAAAGTTGACGTTGTTGATGGCGGTACGCAGGGGCTGGCGCTGCTGCCCTGGCTGCAACAAACCGAAAAACTGTTAATCATGGATGCTATCGATTTTGGTATGGCGCCAGGTTCGCTGGCGATGTTTCGTGATGAACAGGTTCCCGCCTATCTGACGGCGAAAAAACTCAGTTTACATCAGACCAGTTTTTCTGAAGTGCTGGCATTGCTGCAATTAACCGGCGGCCAGTTATCGGAGATTGTGCTGATTGGCGTGCAGCCGGAATGTCTGGATGACTATGGCGGGAGTCTTACGCCGCAGGTAAAGGCGCAACTGATGCCTGCGGTCTGTCTCGCGCAGGAAGTGCTGGCGCAATGGGGTATCACCGCCTCTTCAGCGGCCTTGCCCACTGAAAGACTCAATCATTACAGCCTGTGTATGGAACGCTACGAAGATGAACGGCCAGATGCGCAAAGCGCTTGCCGGGTCGGCGATATTCGGGTGCTACAGAGAGAGAAATCATAATGTGTATCGGCGTTCCTGTGCAGGTTATTTCACCCGGTCAGTGGTTCGCCAAATGCCGCGACCGACACGGCGAGCTTATCGACGTTGATATTCGGCTTGTGGCTCCCCCCTTAGCAGGCGCATGGCTGCTGACATTTGGCGGCGCAGCACGACGAGAAATGGACGAAACGGAAGCCGTTGAGGTACTGGCGGCGCTGGACTCGCTGGAACAGGCCATGCTCACGCAAAGCGATCCGCTGACCGGTTTTGCCGATTTATTGTCTCGCACGCCTGAATTACCGGAGCATTTAAAAAAATGACTATCTCACCCCAAAATTCTGTTTGTCCACTGGCGGATAAAGGCTTTCTGGTTACCGATGCACAAACGCTCCCGTCGTTGATTAATGCGCATCCGACTGTGCTGGTTTTGCTGCAAAGCGACCCCAACAAACATCCGGAAGTCGCCGACAGTTGGGTCATCATCCCGGAGCTCCTCAAGCAATTTCCGGCGACGTCTTATACCGCGGCATTTGCGGATAGCGAACAGAGTGAACTGATCGCCCGGGAGTATCGCATTCTGAAATATCCGGCGCTGCTTTTCTTTCGCCAGCACCGTTTTGTCGGCAGTCTGGCGGGATTATATAGCTGGCAAGAATACTCTCAGCGGGTGGCCGCATTGCTGACCACACCGGGCTATCGTCAGGATATTCCCGTTATCACGCAATAGAATGAAAGGTAACACACGTGAATCATTCCAGAACTATTCCAGTCGTTAATATTGCCGGGCCAGGCTCGCAGCCAGAAGAGGAAGACTTTAACTTTCTTCCTATCCCCGCCGGCATTAATCTCCCACTGACGCCGGTTTTACCGGAACAGGCGCTGCCCGCTGAGCTTCGTGTTGCCAGACACATCCTGACTACGCTTATTCGCGATATGGATAACCCGGTGGCAACGCTCCCCTTTCCCCTGAGCTATAAGCTGAGTGCCACTGAGCAACAGAATAGCGGTTTGTTGGATCAACTGCTCGGCGAAGGTGAAATATCCGCCCGGGTACTATTACCCGATGGAAAAGAACAGCGTATTCAGGAGACGGTTTTTACGGGCGTCTGGCGTGTGCGTGAATATAACGCTGACCAGCAACGGGTTGCCGATGAAATTATCATTGGCCCGATCCCGGAGAGCATCTGGCAGACGCATCCGCAGCCGCCGATTACACCAGAATTGCCGCCACAACCGGCGGGATTGATGAATGGCGCCTTTATCGCGCATGAAATAGCCGAGCGCGTAAAACAGCCGGTAAAAGAGCCGCATATCATTAACTTAACGCTGTTGCCAGTAAACGATGCCGATCGCGAGTATCTGGATCATTTTTTAGGCGAAGGCTGTAGCGCTATTTTTTCACGCGGATATGGTAAATGCCGGATTGTAAGCACGCATTTTCCCGGCGTATGGCGGGTCAATTATTTCAATGATATGAACACATTACTGCAAGATATGATTGAGATAGCGGACATTCCTGATATCGCCGTTGCAGGCATCGACGATATCGAAGATGCCTACGCGGGGCTAAAAAATACGTTGGAATGGTTGAAAGAATACCCGGTCACAGAAAATGAGCCAGTGGTGCGCATGGAGTGCAAAGTATGTTGGTGGGTTTACGACCCTGCGCTGGGCGATGATGTATGGCAAATTCCACCCGGCGTGCCCTTCAGCCAGTTACCTGATTACTGGTGCTGTCCGGTTTGCGAAACCAGTAAGTCCGGGTTTATGGTGATCGATGAAGGTAATAATTCGTGCAAAGATTGACCGTCTATTCTCACCCGCTACGGATTATCTGGCAGGAGGCGCCGATCGGTCGTTTGTTACAGGGCGCAACACCGGTGTACGCAAAAACGCTTATTTCACGTTTGTTTACGTTGTGCGCTCAGGCGCACAGCGTAGCGGCGGCTTTACTGTTGTTTCCTGAAGAGAAGCCAGATATGCAGGCCGCACAACAAGAGCTGGCGCGAGAAACGCTCCGTCGTGCGTTGACCGACTGGCTCCCCCTGTTTAGCCACCGACAGGCAACCGCTGAAGAATGGGCGTTGTTACGTCGCGGAGAGTTATCCCCGCTGGCAAGCACAATCTTTTTTGACGATGATCCTCAGACTTGGCTTGCCGGTGGCGTAAAGGGCTGGGAAGCCTGGTTTTTGCAAGAGCGTTCTGAAACCGCCCGCTGGCTGGCGGCAGTACAGAATATCATTACACCAACACTACCGATGGCGTCGTCCCCGGACCATACGTTAATAACCCCTGGTCCCCTGGATGTCTCGCCTCTGGCTATCGAATATCCGCTACTGTCAGCCTGTTGTCTTAGCGGAAAAACGACTGCGCTACGTCTGCTGGCCCGCTGCATTACGCTCGCCCGAAGTTTGAGCGCCCTTCCTACCCTGCGCTGGAATCGTTTTGATGATGGCGAATGGAAAATAGCGGTAGTGGAAACCGCGCGAGGATGGTTAGTTCATCAGGCCAGACTGACGACGTCAGGCAATATTCTTGATTACCGTATTATCTCGCCTACCACACGTCACGCCCAATCTGACGGCGTCATTGCTCGCGAACTGGCCACTATTCCACTCTCATTGTGGTCGCAACAGTTACAGGTAATTGATCCTTGTGTCGCCGTAAATATTGTTGAATGAAGGAGCTGGCCCATGCATGAATTAGCCCTGGCGCAAAATATTATCGAATTGCTGGAGGAACAGGCAGTAAATCACCAGTTCAGCAAGGTAAAGCAAGTCTGGCTGGAGATTGGCGTTATGGCCTGTGTTGAGGTGCCGGCGCTGCATTTTGGCCTGGACGTCGCCGCTCGTCATACCCTTGCTGACAATGCGCGTTTCCACATTACTATCGCACCGGCGCAAGGTTGGTGTCTGTCCTGTAATCAACCCTTCACCTCTCAAACATCCACACTCTGTTGTCCATTTTGTCATTCAGGCAAAGTGCAGATAGATGACAGTAGCAGAATGCGCATTCGCGAGATCGAAGTCGAATAGTCAACGAATAGTCAATAAAAAAGGACGCCAGAAGCGTCCTGAAATAATAAAAGAATAAATTAACAATAATAAAGGTTAAGCAGTGACACAGTTTTGGGAAAAGGAGGGTATCCCTAAACTGTCTTAATCAGCAAGTTTTATCAAAACTCGTAGACTAAGCCGAGCGCCACGGTGTTGTCTGTATTAGGATTCGATGGGTTACCATCTTTTAGCAGATTGATTTTGTAGTCAACATACGCGGACATATTTTTATTGAAGTAGTAGTAGGAACCCACATCAATATATTTCACAAGGTCGAACGAACCCAGTCCATCAACATCATTGGCTCTGGATTGCAGGAACGCCAGTGATGGGCGTAAGCCATTATCAAATTGATATTGTCCTACCATTTCCCAGTTATCGGTTTTATGTGCAAAGCCGCCCAATGTATCGCCCATATAGGTCATATCATAAGTACGGGTGTAGTTTGCCGCCAGGTAAATATTATTGGCATCATACTTCACGCCGCCAGTCCAGGCTTCAGCGCGGTCGCCATTGTCGTATTTATCTTGCGTCATCTGATCAAGCGTGCGTTTGGAACTGGTATAGGCTGCCCCCAGGCTCACCCCCATGCCCAAATCATATGTCGCTGATGCCCCGAAACCATCGCCATTCTGGTATGCGATACTTTTTCTGGCATTATTACTTAAAGGATCGCCTTCTTTCGACAGGCCGTCATTTTTACCCTGATACTGCAACGCAATATTCAGACCATCAACCAGACCAAAGAAATCATTATTGCGATAAGTCAGAACGCCATTCGCGCGTCCGGTCATAAAATTATCGGAAGCTTCATACGAATCATTACCAAATTCAGGCAGTACGTCAGTCCATGAACCAATGTCGTATAACACGCCATAGTTACGACCATAATCAACAGACCCCATATCGGCAAATGCCAAACCAGCAAAACCGAGACGCGTCCAGCTTTGCGGGGAACCGCTGGAGTCACCATCTTCCGGACGATTGGCGTTGACCTGATACTCCCACTGTCCAAAACCGGTTAGTTGATCGGTAATTTGAGTCTCGCCTTTAATACCCATACGGATATAAGATTGATCGCCATCCGTACTATGATTACTGGAAAAATAATGTAGGCCGTCGACCTTGCCATACAAATCCAGTTTATTGCCATCCTTGTTATAGATTTCTGCTGCGTTGGCGGCTCCAGCCATCATTACGGCTGCGGCTACCGCAGATAACACCACTACTTTTTTCATTTTATATGCCTTATTTGTCTTATTTTTGGACTTTCCGCAAAACCTGCTCGCGGAACTGTCCAGGACAATATCACTAACAATTACCGCGCGTTAAGTTTCAAAGTGTAATATTAGCTTGCTATATATTAGTGATGTTAAAATGCAAGTTAAGCATGACTACATAAATGATATGCCCTGTTTTCTGCTGTAATAACAAGGGGGTTACCAGTAGAGAACTGGCTTACGGTCGGGGATGCCAGGGCGAGAATGGCACTGAACACTCGGCTGACATTCGTTAAGACGGAATCATAATCAAGTCAGTTGAGGCCACTGTCCTTCTTATTTTTGTGTATAATTTGTTACGTTTACATTTATTTCTAAATTAGCGTTATGAAAATATCAGTACTACTGAAATAGCACTTCTTCGCTTCGTGTATTTTTACTATGGTTAATTATCACATAGCGCAAACGGTCATTTGCATATCACTATTCATAAGATTAACTATTTACCAGCGGTAATAAACATAAAATTAAGTCAATGGACAACAACAATACTGAAACTCTAAATGTTGATATTTTGAGTCATGTCGTTACAAACAAATACGATATTCTTAATTGCACTACTCCCTTTTCGGGGTAGTTTTATAGAAGGATGTTTTTTATTGTTCGTGAGCCATGCTCCTTTAGTATAAAAGTGAACGTAACAGGAAAGATAAAGCGTCTCAAAAACAGACCATATGGGTATAACTATTATGCAAAAAACGTCACTATTGTTTTCGGCCGCCGCGATAACGTTAACTCTGATGGCGTCATCGGCATCAGCGGCAACGCCAACCGCCGCACAAAATGAAGCTACGTCGACCGTTAAACAAGAAATTACAGAAGGCATTAACCGTTACCTTTATTCAATAGATAAGGCAGACCCAACGTTAGGCAAACAGCTTTTTTATGTTTCACCGGAAACCAGTTTTATTCATCCACGCGGTCACGAACGCGGATGGTCGCAGATCGCTGAAAATTTTTATGGCACCACTATGGGTAAAACTTTCAGTAAACGCACATTAAAACTGGACGCTCCCCCTGCTATTCATGTGTATGGCAATGCCGCCGTTGCAGAGTTCGACTGGCATTTTACCGCGGTACGCCGTGATAATGGGCAGACTCAACACACGACAGGCCGCGAAAGCCAGGTGTGGGCGAAGATACCAAACACAGGATGGCGAATCGTTCATGTCCACTACTCCGGTCCAGCCAAAACCGGCGTTGGAGAAGGCTATTAAGCTTTGCTCTTCAGGTTATGGCGCAGATGAACATTCTGCGCCAGTTAAGACGATCTCAGGTCAGTTGATAGTGCTTATCCGGTATCCGTTTTGCCGGAATATCCCTTTCATCATTCATTTGCAGTAAATCGATTTCTATCGCATTGCATATCGCATCCAGCGGTAAATCATTATTTTCAGTACCGAACGGATCTTCCAACTCTTCCGCCAACGCATCCAGCGCTATAAACGTATAAGAAATAAGCACCGAAATAAACGGTGTCATATAGTGCAGATCAACCACCAGTGCAAATGGCAACATAATGCAGAAAAGATAAACCGTACGATGCAAAATTAACGTATAGGCAAAAGGCACCGGCGTGTTGGCGATGCGTTCACAGCCGGCCAACACTGACGACATATCATTTAAACGGTTGTTGAGGCTATGAAATAAAATATCGGAAAGCTTTCCGCTGCGGCGGCGAATCGCCAGCCACTCTCCCATCAGCAATAAGATACGGTTAGCGGGGGAATGGGAAGCGACAACTTTCTGTAACGCGCCCTGGTCAAGATAGTTGCCCAAAACTTGCGTTTGAAGCTGTCGACGCAATGTCATACGCAAACAGTGGGCAAAAGCGATTTGTAACCGAACAAAATCCTCGATACCGCGTTCATCAGGTAAGGTTGTTTTCACCTCACGCAGTATTGAGCGTGAAGCGATCATCAACTGCCCCCACAAATGTCGCGCTTCGACGTAACGCGCATAACAGGCATTATTGCGAAACCCAAGAAAAATGGCGATAGCGACGCCCAGTATGCTAAACGGCGCAAGGGTAAACTTAATACCCAGCATTGTGTACCAGGGCAGCATGATAATAACGGCGATAGAAAGAAGAAAGTTAAGGAGCAGTCGTGAAAAGATTTTAGATAACACGGAACCATGCCAGACAAATATCAGGCGAATCCAGTGCTGTTGTGGTCTAACGATCATGATTATCTTCAGCAGGTAAAAAAGCACTGTCATTAAACGTGATCCAGATCAAGGTTGCAAGCTTCTGGTGATACACGGCTCCCCTGCCCTGTAGAGCATTTTTTTGCACAGTGCTGACAGGCGTTGAAAAAAAACAACCAAATGTATGTTGTAACTAAAAAGACACTTCAGCACATGAGATATATGACGGTCAACGGCTGCTATCAGTGGTATAGGGTGATTTATCGGGGAAAGCGTCAGCAACGACGCGCTGCTCTACCGCTGATTCATTTGTATGACCAGCCAGTAATGGATAACGCTGACAATATACTGTTGCTGCGCTTCGCTCAGCGGTTCTCCCTGAGGTATCTGGTGCCACTTCGCCAGGCACCCGCGACAGCAGGTTGCCGTCGCATGTTGCGCGATAAATACCGGATGGCCCCGCATCGGCGTTTGCTTACCATCATTCGCCGGGTGAGCTGGCGCCAGTCGCTGGGCGATAAAATCGGCGGCGTGTTTATCAATCACCTCCGCGCCTTTATCCCAGCAATATTGTCTTTCTTTTATCCCGAGACGAAAACGCGAACGAAATGTCGATCGCGCCAGGCGGGCAAAGAGCGGTTCAAGCGCATTCATCAGTATACCGAACGTCCTAACGTTTGTGTTAATTGCTCAAGCGCGGCGATACCTGCCAGAGAGTTTCCCGCAGGATCCAGCTCCGGACTCCAGACGGCAATCGCCATTTCATGCGGCACTATGGCGACAATACCGCCGCCCACGCCGGATTTAGCGGGCAATCCCACCCGCCAGGCAAACTCTCCGGCATTCTGATACATACCGCTGGTCGCCATTAGCGCATTAATCTGTCGGGCCTGCATGGGGGTAACTACCGGCTCGTCGAGATGAAACGCCTCGCCCTGATTCGCCAGAAAGACAAACGTCCTCGCCAGTTCCATGCAGCTCATTTTCAACGCACAGTAGTGAAAGTAATTTTGCAACACGGTAGGCACATCATGATGAAAATTACCGAATGATTTCATCAGCCAGGCAATCGCGGCGTTACGGGCGGAATGCTCAAATTCAGAGCGCGCGACCGTAGCGTCATACGTAATATCCGATACGCCGCAAAGCGCGCGCACAACTTCCAGCATCCGCTGACGCGGCGCGCTAAGCCGCCCTTGCAACATGTCGCATACCACCAGCGCGCCCGCATTAATAAATGGATTACGTGGGATGCCTTGTTCCATCTCTAACTGAACCAACGAATTGAACGGCGAGCCGGAAGGATCTTTTCCGACGCGCTGCCAGATCTCCTCTTCCGGATAATGACGCATCGCCACCACCAGACTGAGCACTTTCGAAATAGACTGAATAGAGAAGCGTTCGTGCGCATCGCCCGCCTGATAATGCTGCCCGTCCACGGTACAAATCGCTATCCCCAGCTTTGAACCTTCGACGGACGCTAATGCCGGAATATAGTCAGCGACTTTGCCCTGGCCAATGAGGGGGCGAACGCGCTGTAAAATCGTCTCTAAAATTGCATTATCCATGGCCCTGGCCACAACATGCTCCTTGCTCGCAGGTCTGAAAAGGCCTGCGAGTATAGCAGAGGGCGCCACGCGACGTCAGGGCGATTAGACGCGGTTCTTCCAGACGGTCTGCACATTACAAAATTCGTGTAAACCAAAGTGCGAAAGCTCGCGACCGAAGCCGCTTTTCTTCACCCCGCCGAATGCCACACGCGCATCGCTGGCGCTGTACCCATTAATGAATACCCCGCCGCACTCAAGACGCGCCGCCATCTCCGCGGCCAGCGTATCGTCGGCGGTAAAGATCGTCGCCGACAGGCCAAACTCACTGTCATTCGCCAGCGCGAGGGCGTGCGCCGCATCTCTTGCAACGGTAATGGCGGCAACAGGCCCAAAAAGTTCCTGACGAAATGCCGTCATGTCAGGTGTGACATCCGCCAAAACGGTCGCGGCATAATAGTTGCCCTCCCCGGCGATTTTCTCCCCGCCCAACAGTAGCCGTGCGCCTTCGGCGACGGAAGCCTGCACCTGTTGATGGAGTTCATCACGCAAATCAAAGCGCGCCATCGGCCCCAGGTCATTCTCTTCAACCAGAGGATCACCCATCTTTAATGCTGCGGCAGCCGCCACAAAACGATCGGTAAACGCCTGCGCAATGCCCTCTTCGACAATAAAACGTTTGGCGGCGGCGCAGACTTGTCCGGTGTTTTGATAGCGTCCGGCAACTGCGGCTTTTACCGCCAGTTCGAGATCGGCATCATTGAGTACAATAAACGGATCCGAGCCACCCAGTTCCAGTACGCACTTTTTCAGCGCCGCCCCAGCCTGAGCGCCAATCGCCGCGCCGGCGCGCACGCTACCGGTCACCGTCACCGCCGCGATTCGCGGATCGTTAATCATCTGACTCACGCCCTCATTATTGGCGTTCACCCATCCATAGACGCCAGCGGGAGTACCGGCTTCCGTCAAGATTCGGGCTATCATCTGCGCGCACCCCGTGACATTGGGCGCATGTTTTAACAAGTAGCTATTCCCCGCCAACAGTATCGGCACTGCCCCGCGTAACACCTGCCATAAAGGAAAATTCCACGGCATTATCGCCAGGATGACGCCCAGCGGACGGTATTCAATCACCGCCTGCTGATTTTCTACCAGCGTAGGCTCAGGATTCAGCATTGCCGGGCCATGTTCCGCATACCAGTCGCATAACGCGGCGGATTTCGTCACTTCCGCACGCGCCTGCTTTATGGGTTTACCCATTTCACGCGTAATACATTGCGCCATCTCTTCTGCATGAGCGCGAAGCGCCTGACCAATATCGCGTAATGTTTGCGCCCGTTGCGCTACCGATGTCATTTTCCACTTTTTGAAACCGCTCGCCGCCAGACTCAGCGCATGTTCAATCTCTTGCGCGTTAGCCCAGGGCATTGCCGCCAGCGTCTGGCCGGTCGCAGGATTCACGGATAACGCCTGTGTTGCAGTCATCATGGTCATGTTCTTTCTCTCGTTATCAGGGGAGTTGTACCATCATGACGCCCTTTACCCTTTCTGAAAAATGAATAATATTAACCAGACTATTCACGAATTGAGAAAACCATGGACCTGACGCAACTGGAAATGTTTAACGCTGTCGCTCTGACGGGCAGCATTACGCAGGCGGCGGCAAAAGTGCACCGCGTTCCGTCCAACCTGACCACGCGTATCCGTCAGCTTGAAGCCGACCTGGGCGTCTCTCTGTTTATTCGCGAAAACCAGCGACTCAGGCTGTCACCAGCCGGGCATAACTTTTTACGTTACAGCCAGCAGATCCTGGCGCTGGTTGATGAAGCCCGCATGGTGGTTGCCGGAGAGGAACCGCAAGGACTGTTTTCACTCGGCGCGTTAGAAAGTACTGCCGCCGTACGTATCCCCGCGCTGCTGGCGGGTTATAACCAGCGTTACCCTAAAATTCAGTTCGCGTTAACGACCGGTCCTTCCGGCGCCATGCTGGATGGCGTGCTCGAAGGAAAGCTGAACGCCGCCTTTATTGATGGCCCGCTAATGCATCCGGGGCTGGAAGGTATACCGGCTTACCAGGAAGAGATGATGATCGTCGCGCCACACGGCCATTCCGTCGTTTCGCGGGCCAGCGAGGTGAATGGTTATAACATCTATGCTTTTCGCGCCAACTGTTCTTACCGACGGCATTTCGAAAGCTGGTTTCATGCCGATGGCGCGACCCCCGGTACGATTCACGAAATGGAGTCATATCATGGAATGTTGGCGTGCGTAATTGCCGGCGCAGGTATTGCGCTGATGCCAGCAAGTATGCTCAACAGTATGCCAGGACATCATCAGGTGGAAGCCTGGCCGTTGGCGGAGAAGTGGCGCTGGCTTAACACCTGGCTAATGTGGCGGCGCGGGGCGATGACGCGTCAGCTTGAGGCCTTTATCGAGTTACTTAACGCCCAACTGGCGAGCGTCGACTGAAGACGAAACGGCCTGCGAAGTAAATGAGAAGCAGGTCACAAAATGATTGTCTTTTCGCCAGTAAACGTTTTAAGATCGCGGTCTCACCTTCTCGCAACTAACCCGAAATATTTTTATGACAATCAATCCAGTTTCCCGCAAGGTCGCGTGGCTACGGGTAGTTACGCTTGCTATTGCCGCTTTTATTTTCAATACCACAGAATTTGTGCCGGTTGGTTTGCTATCAGACATTGCTGAAAGCTTTCATATGCAAACCGCGCAGGTCGGCATCATGCTAACCATTTACGCCTGGGTAGTTGCCGTCATGTCGCTGCCTTTTATGCTTCTTACCAGTCAAATGGAGCGCCGTAAGCTACTCATTTGTCTGTTTGTTTTGTTTATTGCCAGCCATGTGCTCTCCTTTCTGGCATGGAACTTTACCGTGCTGGTCATTAGCCGTATTGGCATCGCTTTCGCCCACGCTATTTTCTGGTCGATAACCGCCTCGCTGGCGATCCGCCTGGCCCCTGCCGGGAAACGCGCTCAGGCATTAAGTCTGATAGCGACCGGCACCGCGTTGGCCATGGTGCTTGGGCTGCCGATAGGTCGCGTTGTTGGTCAGTATTTTGGCTGGCGCACCACCTTTTTTGCCATCGGCATGGGCGCATTAATTACGCTGCTATGTCTGATTAAGCTTCTACCGAAATTGCCGAGCGAGCATTCCGGCTCACTAAAAAGTTTACCTTTGCTATTCCGGCGTCCGGCGCTGATGAGCCTCTATGTACTGACCGTCGTTGTGGTGACTGCGCATTACACCGCTTATAGCTATATTGAACCGTTCGTTCAGAATGTCGCCGGGCTCAGTGCGAATTTTGCTACCGTCCTGTTACTGATCCTCGGCGGCGCCGGGATCATCGGCAGCCTCGTGTTTGGTAAACTGGGTAATCGCCATGCCTCGTCGCTCGTCAGTATCGCTATTGCCCTGCTGGTTGTCTGTCTGCTTCTGCTGCTGCCTGCGGCGGAGAGCGAAGCGCATCTGGCCATACTGAGCATTTTCTGGGGCATCGCGATTATGGTGATAGGGCTCGGTATGCAGGTGAAAGTACTGGCGCTGGCCCCGGACGCGACCGATGTCGCAATGGCGCTATTTTCAGGCATCTTTAATATTGGTATTGGCGCTGGCGCGCTGGTAGGCAATCAGGTGAGTTTGCACTGGTCAATGTCGGCCATCGGCTATATTGGCGCTATACCCGCCTGTGCCGCGCTGGTATGGGCTGTGCTCATATTCCGCAAATGGCCAGTGACGCTGGAAGAACAACCGCATTAAGACATTCGTCTGCCGGGAACAGGTTTCCGGCAGACGAAAATGCGCCTTAGTGGTACGTTTTAATAATTTCCAACACGCCGTTGATAATAAATTGCACGCCCATACACACCAGCAGGAATCCCATTAAGCGGGAGATCGCTTCAATCCCCCCTTTCCCCACCAGCCGCATAATAGCGCCAGAACTGCGTAAGCATCCCCACAGGATCACCGCCACGGCAAGAAAAATAATCGGCGGCGCGACCATAATGACCCAGTCGGGAAACTCGCCGCCATGACGCACCGTGGAAGCGGAACTGATGATCATTGCGATGGTCCCCGGTCCTGCGGTGCTTGGCATAGCCAGTGGAACAAACGCAATATTGGCCGTCGGTTCGTCTGCCAGCTCCTCCGATTTGCTTTTCGCTTCCGGCGACTCATGCGCCTTCTGCTGCGGGAAAAGCATTCTGAAGCCGATAAACGCCACGATTAACCCCCCGGCGATCCGTAGCCCTGGAATCGAAATACCGAAGGTGTTCATGACTAACTGCCCGGCATAGTACGCCACCATCATAATAGCGAAGACATAAACCGAAGCCATATAGGACTGCCGGTTGCGTTCCGCACTATTCATATTGCCCGCAAGGCCAAGAAACAGCGCCACGGTGGTTAGCGGATTGGCTAACGGGAGCAGTACGACCAGCCCCAATCCAATCGCTTTAAACAAATCCATCATAATACTATCTCTTACCCATCAGCGTTTCATGAACCGGAAGTATAAAGTGAAATTGCCCAGGCGCGCCATTTCGCCAGTGTGCAAATTAATATCCTCTACAACATATAACCTGTAATTATCAATTAGTTACAAGTTATCACAACACAATACTCCGGACGCCTTTTAGCAAATCGTGGCATCGGTCAATTCATTTAGTTGACTTATACTTGCCTGGGCAATAGTATCTGACGAAATTAATTACTTGCCGGGGCAACCATTTTGAAAAGCACCAGTGATCTGTTCAATGAAATCATTCCGCTGGGTCGCTTGATCTACATGGTAAATCAAAAAAAAGATCGCCTGTTAAATAACTATTTATCCCCGCTGGATATCACCGCAACACAGTTTAAAGTGCTGTGCTCGATACGCTGCGCGGGATGTATTACCCCGGTTGAACTTAAAAAAGTGCTGTCTGTCGATCTCGGCGCATTGACGCGGATGCTCGACCGCCTGCTGTGCAAAGGCTGGATCGAAAGACTGCCGAATCCTAATGACAAACGCGGCGTACTGGTGAAGCTAACGCCGGACGGCGCGGCAATTTGTGAGCAATGTCATCAACGACCAGGGCAAGACCTGCATCAGGAATTAACAAAAAACTTAACGGCGGACGAAGTGGCAACGCTTGAGTATTTGCTCAAGAAAATTCTGCCGTAGACAAAAAAGAGGTATGACGATGTCCAGACGCAACACTGACGCTATTACTATTCATAGCATTTTGGACTGGATCGAGGATAACCTGGAGTCGCCGCTCTCACTGGAAAAAGTGTCTGAGCGTTCAGGATATTCCAAATGGCACCTGCAACGGATGTTTAAAAAAGAGACCGGTCATTCATTAGGTCAATACATCCGCAGCCGTAAAATGACGGAAATCGCGCAAAAATTAAAAGAGAGCAACGAGCCCATTCTCTATCTGGCGGAACGCTATGGCTTTGAGTCACAGCAAACATTGACCCGGACGTTCAAAAACTATTTTGATGTGCCGCCACACAAATACCGGATCACCAATATGCATGGCGAATCACGGTATATGCTGCCGCTGAACCATGGCAACTACTAGTTTGTTTATGCGCCACGCGAAGAGCACCATGAAAATGCTGTTTCCCGCCCTGCCGGGTCTGTTACTTATCGCCTCCGGATATGGCATTGCAGAACAAACTTTGTTACCTGTGGCGCAAAATAGCCGCGATGTGATGCTTCTGCCCTGTGTGGGCGATCCGCCAAATGACCTTCACCCCGTGAGCGTGAACAGCGATAAGTCAGATGAATTAGGCGTGCCCTATTATAACGACCAACACCTTTAACCTCTTTGCCCCGTTTTGCGGGGCATTTTTTTAGTACCGTCTGGCGATGACAAGTCCGCCGCTATTACCTCGCGGCATGGTCTGAAATTAGCGTTTGTCTTCTTAGTAACATAATGCCTCATCCCCTGACGCGCGCAGTACGGCGCACACGAAATCCAAACACATTGATATAAAGTCCAGCCATAATCAGTACTGCGCCCGCAAGCTGCATCCCGGTCAACGTTTCCCCGAGTAACACCGCGGCACTCGCCAGCCCGACTACCGGCACCAGCAATGATAACGGCGCCACGCGCCAGGTCTCATAGCGCCCCAGTAACGCGCCCCAGATGCCGTAGCCAAGTATAGTGGCGACAAAAGCCAGATACAGCAGCGACAATATCGTCGTCATATCGATGGTAATAAGGCTTTGCGTAATGTGATCCGCCCCCTCCAGTAGCAGCGATGACAGCAGGAACGGCAGGATCGGGATCAGCGCGCTCCAGACCACCAGCGACATCACCGCCGGGCGCGGACTATGTTGCATAATTTTTTTATTAAAGATATTGCCGCAGGCCCAGCTAAAGGCCGCCGCCAGAGTCAGCATAAATCCCGACATCGCTATATGCTGTCCGTTGAGACTGGCTTCAATCAATACCAGTACACCTATAATCGCCAGGGCGATCCCCGCTAACTGCTTACGTTGTAACCGCTCGCTAAAAACAAACGCCCCCAATGCCATGGTAAAAAAGGCCTGCGCCTGTAATACCAACGACGCCAGTCCTGCGGGCATACCAAACTTTATCGCGCAAAAGAGAAAGGCGAACTGCCCAAAGCTTATCGTCAGGCCATAGCCCAGCAACAGCGTAAGCGGGACTTTAGGCCGGGCGACAAAGAAAATTGCCGGAAACGCCACCAGTAAAAATCGTAATCCTGCCAGCAATAATGGCGGCATATGGTGCAGGCCGACTTTGATGACAACAAAATTGAGCCCCCATACGACAACCACCAGTAACGCCAAAAAACCGTCTTTACGCGACATCATCGGCCCCTGTCATTATTAAAATTTTGTAAAAAGGTAAGTTATCGGAAATCAGTGCGCCATAACAGGACTTTTCTTTTTACCGTGAGCATGGCATTGAACAACACACGATGGGCAAAATCCTGCGTTATGGTATGTTAAGACTACGCTATAGCGTATAGACATCATGCTTTTGCGGGCACGGTAGATTAAAACGTCCCGATACGTAACCTCCATTTCAGGCAGGAAAAATGAATCCAGGATTGAGACGTTCGACGTTGGCTCTACTCGCCTCATCGCTGTTATTGACAATTGGACGCGGGGCCACGCTCCCCTTTATGACCATCTATCTTAACCGTCAGTACGGTTTAGGTGTGGATCTGATTGGCTACGCGCTGACCAGCGCGTTAACGATTGGCGTCGTCTTTAGTCTTGGCTTTGGGATTCTGGCGGACAAGTTTGATAAAAAGCGCTACATGTTACTCGCGATTATCGCCTTCGCCTGCGGATTTATCGCCATCCCAATGGTGCATAATGTCGTACTGGTTGTCCTGCTTTTTGCGCTTATTAACTGTGCCTATTCGGTTTTTTCTACCGTCCTGAAGGCCTGGTTCGCCGATAATCTCACCGCGACAACAAAAACACGGATTTTTTCGCTCAACTATACCGTACTCAATATCGGCTGGACGGTTGGCCCGCCGCTCGGCACGCTGCTGGTGATGCAAAGCATCAATTTACCCTTCTGGCTTGCCGCCATCTGCTCCGCATTTCCGCTGGTCTTTATTCAGGTATGGGTGACACGTTCGGTTGCCGCCAGCGAGGGGAAAAATGCCGCTATCTGGTCTCCCTCCGTTCTGCTGCGCGACAAAGCATTATTGTGGTTTACGCTTTCGGCATTTCTGGCCTCCTTTGTGGGGGGCGCCTTTGCGTCCTGTATTTCACAGTACGTTATGGTCGTTGCCGATAGCGGCTTCGCGGAAAAAGTGGTAGCCGTCGTCCTGCCGGTTAATGCGGTTATTGTGGTCAGTTTGCAATACGCCGTGGGCCGTCGACTTACCGCCGTCAATATTCGACCAATGATGACGACCGGCACCGTCTTTTTTATCGCCGGGCTCATCGGATTTATTTTTTCAGGCGACAATCTGTTTTTTTGGGGGCTTTCAGCGGCAGTATTCACGATTGGCGAAATTATTTATGCCCCCGGCGAATATATGTTAATTGACAACATTGCGCCTGCCGGGATGAAAGCCAGCTATTTTTCAGCGCAATCGCTGGGCTGGCTGGGTGCGGCGGTAAACCCGCTGGCCAGCGGCGTCATCCTGACGACGCTTCCAGCCTGGTCGCTTTTCGTTGTCCTGATAATCGCCATTGTGTTCGCCTGGGCACTGATGTTAAAAGGAATGCGGATTACCCCTACGCAACAGGCTATTACCTGTTAATTATCTGCAGCCAGTGATGTGCGCAGTTTCTGGCGCACCGGGTTAACCCTATATATTGCAGGCTAATTATCTGCTGTCACTGCGGTAATTCAGGAATATTCCTGGGCGCTGACGAAAATACTCTAATGCTTTACCCTTCCAGTAAAATAAATACGCAATTCAGACTTTGCTTAAGTATAAATTAGTACTATAGTCTGTACGAGGTTTTTTAAAAAAGAGGATGCACACTAAAATAAGGAGAAACGAGATGTTAGGCAGTATTAACCTTTTTATCGTTGTATTAGGAATTATTTTATTTTCCGGATTTCTGGCCGCCTGGTTCAGTCACAAATGGGATGATTAATGAACGGAGATAATCCCTCGCAGAGCCGGCCCCTTGCTGCATCGTTGCGCAAGGGGCCGCTTTTGTCTGGATGGCAGGCAAAAAAAAACCGCCGGTTCACCAGCGGTAAATGCTTGCATGGATAGATTTGTGTTTTGCTTATACGCTACCGGGCAAATTCTTGCGAGGATAACGGATCGCTAACGACTGTAGCACCGTCAATATCAATGAAGCTTAAACGATACGCAACCAGACCTGAATAAGACATTATGGGACCTTTTGTCCCCCAGGCGCTTTTACAAGACCCATGGTATCAGGCCAGCCGCATGCCCCGTATGGCTGACCTGGAGATTGCCGGTTAGCGCGCGTTATTTTTGCAGTCGGTTCACGCGAACAAGCGGTTCCTTCGCTTTCTTGTCCAGACTACCGTTAATGTTGATCATTTGATCCGGCTGAACTTCCCGCCCATCAAATACGGCGGAAGGAATTATCACGTTAATCTCGCCGGATTTATCACGAAATACATAGCGATCGTCGCCTTTATGATCAATAAGGTTGCCGCGCAGCGAAACGGTCGCGCCATCATGCAGGGTTTTTGCCTGTTCGATGGTCATTTTTTCTGCATCATCCGTACCGCGATAACCATCCTCAATAGCATGAGGCGGCGGCGGTGCCACGTCTTTTTTTAATCCCCCTTGATCATCCGCTAGCGCGTAAGGCATTATCAGAAAACTTAAAAATGCAGCCACCTGTAGTTTCATGCTCTCTCCTTAATAACGTCTATTAGACGTATTAAGTCTGGCCGCTATTTTTAGTTTTTACAAACATGAATTTACCCGCAGAATATTAAGCAATAAAATCAACCCATCCGGATTAATATGCAACCGATATCAGCGCCGGTGAGCGCGAAAGCGTAACGGCGTAATAGAGAACTTGCCACATAGCTGAAGTCATATGCATCAACGTTTTGATAGCAATTCAGAATAATCGGCTTTATTTTTTGAGGATAATGGCCTTACGCATAATCAATGACAGTCATCGCCGCAGAAAAGTAAGCAAGTTATGCAACAGCGGGTTTGTTGGTAACTGGATAAAATAATCATTCACTGACAATGTCATAAAATAAATATGCCATACTTGAGAAGAACGAACAGATTTCATTTGTCTCTGTAACGGAAAAATAAACGATGAGATTAGAACAGCACGATATTGTCACCCTTGATGAAGCCGAATCCGTCGATAGCCTGACAAAAAAACTTGGTGATTTACTGGTTAACCAGAAACTCCGTCTGACCACTGCAGAATCCTGCACTGGCGGGAAACTGGCTTCAGCATTGTGCGCAGCAGAAGATACGCCCTCATTTTACGGTGTGGGTTATGTCACCTTTACTGATGAAGCCAAAGCAAAAATCTTACGCGTACAACGCCACAGTCTTGCCGAACATACCGCCGTCAGCGAAGCGGTCGTTACTGAAATGGCACAGGGCGCTAAGGATCAGGCTGAGGTCAATATCAGCATAGCGATCAGCGGCTATGGCGGTCCGGAAGGCGGCGAAGATGGCACGCCGGCGGGCACAGTTTGGTTTGCCTGGAATATTAACAATACAACTTTTACAAGCCGACAACATTTCAACGGAGATTGTCAGGAAGTATTGGAAAAATGCGTACGCTTCGCCCTCGCTGAATTGCTTTTTCTGTTAACGAAGAAAGCATAAACAATAATTTCATCTGACCGGTCAGAATAACTCCCGGTCAGAATAAAAAAATGCGAGCCTATGGCCCGCATCGTATGTGCAATATTTCAGAATATATTTATGAAATATCAGCAGTAAAATTAATTGCCGGATTTCCGTCCGCCACTGTGGCTATTCTGGCCACCTTTTTTACCCGCTTCAGATGCACGCTGTGGGTCGTTTTTAAAGTTCCCACCGCTATGCTGGCCGCCTTTACGACCTGCTTCTGAGGCTTTCTCTTTATCTTCTGCAAAATTACCGGAACCGCCGCGATGTTCTGCCATAATATAATCCTCATGATGATGTTGCGTTTTAAATATGATATGTCTTCTCATATCATGTGATACAGTTCTAAATCTAGTCGCCCTGTGCGCAGTGTCAAATTCATTTCTGCATTATTTACATAATACCACCACATAGCGGAAAATATATTTTTTGAAAACATCAACAGCGAAGCGGTAATAAATCTTTGGCAATCAAGCCACCACGGGAAAATAAGTAGAAAAATCCGAATGCACGCCCTCTTTATATTCAGACAATTTAACCCCATAAATTTAACTGGCTGTCATCAGAAGTGCAGGATTCATTTTCAGGTGGTTGTTCGACAGTGCCGAACAACCGTATCAGCTTAGCGATCGAGCCCACGATATTGCAACATGGGGTCAATATGCGGTTCATGTCCACGCCAGGCTGAATAAAGCGTTTCTAAATCAGTACTATTCCCCCGGGAAAGGATAGCATCACGAAAACGCTGCCCGTTTTCACGCGTCAGGCCGCCCTGCTCTACAAACCATTGATAACCGTCATCCGCTAACATTTGCGTCCACAGGTAGGCGTAGTATCCCGCTGCGTAGCCGCCGCCGAAGATATGGGCAAAATAACTGCTGCGATAGCGGGGCGGCACTGCCGGTAAATCAAGATGCTCGGCGGCCAGCGCCTGCTGCTCGAACTCAGCGACAGACTGCTCTGCTACGCTCTCCTCCAGCATATGCCAGCGCATATCCAGCAATGCGGCGCCGAGCAATTCAGTCATATCGTAACCTTTATTAAATAAACTCGCCTTGCGCATTTTTTCCTGTAAATCAGCGGGCATTTTTTCACCGCTGTCGACATGACGCGCGTAGCGTTCGAACACGCGTGGATGGCTCGCCCAATGCTCATTAATCTGGGAGGGAAACTCGACAAAGTCGCGGGGCGTATTGGTACCTGAAAGCGTGGCATAGCGCTGAACGGCAAACAAACCATGTAACGTATGACCAAACTCATGGAAGAGCGTAATAACGTCGTCCCAAAGCAGTAATGCAGGCTGCCCATCAACCGGTTTCTGATAGTTACATACATTGTATATAACGGGCCGGGTTTCATTGAGTGTGGATTGCTCGACAAAATTCCCCATCCACGCGCCGCCGCTTTTCGAGTCCCGCGCGAAGAAGTCGCCATAAAATAACGCCATGCCGACACCATCGGAGTCGAAAATCTCCCATACCCGAACATCAGGGTGATACACCGGAATGTCAAAACGCTCGACGAAGGTGATGCCGAATAGCTGGTTGGCGGTCCAGAAAACCCCCTCTTGCAACACCGTATTTAAGGCAAAATAGGGCTTCAGTTGCGCTTCATCTAACGCATATTTTTCCCGCCGTACCTGTTCGGCATAGAACATCCAGTCCCAGGCCTGAACGGTGTAGCCGCCCTGCTCACCATCAATGACGTTCTGAATTTCCGCCTGTTCATTGAGTACACGCTGACGCGCTGGCGGCACAATGCCACGCATAAAGCTCAGTGCGGCTTGCGGCGTTTTCGCCATCTGATCGGCCATTTTCCATGCGGCATAATTGGGGAAACCCAGCAGTTTTGCCTGACAGCGACGAATCTCTACCAGACGCTGAACGATAGCGCGGGTATCGTGGGCATCTCCTTTTTCCGCCCGAGTCCATGACGCTGCGAATAAATTTTCGCGAGTCTGGCGATCGCGCAGTGTAGCAAGCGCAGGCTGTTGCGTCGTATTAAGGAGCGGAATGAACCAGCGCTCCTCCAGGCCTTTTTCACGCGCCGCTTCGGCAGCGACGGTCATTTCTTCCGGGCTTAATCCTGCCAGGCAATGCGCGTCATCTACCGCCAGCCCGCCCGCTTTACTTGCCGCCAGCAGACGCTGATTAAACTGACTCATTAGGGTCGCGGATTCAGTATTCAATACTTTCAGTCGCGCTTTATCCTCTTCGGCAAGCTGCGCGCCTGCCAACACAAAACGCTGATGGATAACATCGACCAACCGTAGCGACTCATCATCCAGCCCCAGTGAGTGACGCTGTTGCCAGACGGCGTCCACGCGAGCGAATAACGCGCTATTCAGATAAATATCGTTGGAGAGCGCCGCCAGCTCGGCAGAAAAGGCCTCATCCAACCGCTGGAGTTCATCGTTAGTGTGCGCGGCCGTCATCGCGAAAAAAACGCTGGTGACGCGTGACAGAAGCGCCCCGCTTTGCTCCAGCGCCAGAAGCGTATTCGTAAAATCAGGGGCCGCCGGATGATTGACGATGGCCTCGATTTCCACTCGTTTTTGCCGCACGCCCTCATCAAAAGCAGGACGATAATGGCAATCTTTGATCCGATCAAAACGCGGTGCCTGATAGGGCAACATACTCTGGTCTAACAAAGGATTCGTCGACATTTTTCACTCCTGAAAATAGGTTGATCATAAGAGTAAGCTTCCCCCTATGCTGACCGCAACCGTGTTAACCAGGATTACCCTTTCATAAACGCCGCGTGCTATGGTAATACAACACAAAAAGCGTTGAGGAACTGTGTGATGATCGTTTTAGTAACTGGAGCAACCGCAGGGTTTGGCGAGTGCATTGCACGCCGTTTTGTTGAGAATGGACATAAAGTCATTGCCACGGGACGTCGTCATGAACGCCTGCAAGCGTTAAAAGATGAGCTTGGCGAGAACGTATTGACCGCCCAACTGGACGTGCGCAACCGCGCGGCCATCGAAGAGATGATGGCCTCTCTGCCTGCGCAGTGGCGCGATATTGATGTGCTGGTCAATAACGCCGGTCTGGCGCTGGGTCTTGAACCGGCGCATAAAGCCAGCGTAGAAGACTGGGAAACTATGATCGATACTAATAATAAAGGCTTAATTTATATGACCCGCGCCGTGCTGCCAGGAATGGTCGAACGTAATCGCGGTCATATCATTAACATCGGTTCGACCGCCGGCAGTTGGCCTTATGCTGGTGGCAATGTCTATGGCGCGACGAAAGCCTTTGTGCGCCAGTTTAGCCTGAATTTGCGCACGGATTTACACGGCACGGCGGTTCGCGTGACCGACATTGAACCGGGTCTGGTTGGCGGTACCGAGTTTTCCAGCGTCCGTTTCAAAGGCGACGATGAGAAAGCGGGTAAAACCTACGAAAATACCACCGCGCTCACGCCAGAAGACATTACCGAAGCGGTATGGTGGGTGGCCACACTCCCCGCGCATGTGAATATTAATACCGTTGAAATGATGCCTGTTACCCAATCTTTCGCAGGGCTCAGCGTCCACCGTAGCTAAGAGGTTATACCCGGTCTGCGGGCCGGGTAATCCCTGGCAAACGTATCTGCAACCAAGAACATGATCGGTATAGACCGCCACGGAAAAGTGGTAGAGTATCCGGGTCAACCGCCTAAAAAGTAAGAATGAATGACCGTCGAAACGCAGCTTAACCCTACACAGCCTGTCAACCAGCAAATTTACCGTATTCTTCGGCGTGATATCGTGCATTGCCTGATCCCGCCTGGCACGCCGCTATCAGAAAAAGAGGTCTCAACCCGTTTTAACGTTTCGCGTCAACCGGTGCGCGAGGCTTTTATAAAGCTGGCGGAAAATGGGTTGATTCAGATCCGCCCTCAGCGCGGTAGTTATGTAAATAAGATTTCGCTCTCTCAGGTACAGAATGGCTGCTTTGTTCGGCAGGCTATCGAATGCGCGGTGGTCCGCCGTGCGGCGGCGATGATCACCGACAACCAGTGCTATCAACTGGCGCAAAACCTGCACCTGCAACATATTGCCATCGAGCGCAAACAGATTGATGATTTTTTCCAGCTTGATGACGATTTCCACCAAAAACTGGCGCAGATCGCCGATTGCCAGTTAGCGTGGGATACCATTGAAAATATCAAAGCGACAATCGACCGGGTTCGCTATATGAGTCTGGATCATGTTTCTCCGCCGGAGATGTTGTTGCGCCAGCACCATGATATTTTCTCCGCGCTGGAAAATCGTGACGGCAATGCGGTTGAGAGCGCAATGACCCAGCATTTGCAGGAAATTAGCGAATCCGTCCAGCTTATCCGTCAGGAAAACAGCGGCTGGTTTAGCGAAGAGTAACTCCCTTTAACGTCGGGGTGAGACGCCTTCTTCGCTTTCTCACCCTGCACATTCCTGCCTAAAAAGCCGTGAGCTTGATCAAAAACAAAAAAAATTCGCAACGATAAGCGTATTTATATGTCGCCCGTCATGCGGGGAAACCTGCGGGCTTTGGCTGTAAGTTTGAAAGGAGAAAACACCATGATGACATACGATCGTAACCGTAACGCAATCACTACCGGTAGCCGGGTCATGATAAGCGGCACGGGTCATACCGGGATTATCAAAGCCATTGAGAGCGAAGGTCTGGATGCAGGTCAAATTCGCCGCGGCAAAACGGTGATTGTCGAAGGTTGTGAAGGTAAATTCGCGCCGGTCGAACTGATTCGTCTTGGCATGAACTGATACCACTGGCCGCTAAGAACCGCTCCGGCCTTCCCGGTAGCATAATGCTACCGGGTCTCTGTTGCGCTACTTCAACCGCTCGGCATATTTCGCCACGCTCGCTTTCGCGCCATATGTCAGTAAACTGTCATAGGCTTCTTGCACTTTTTGCGTAAACCGCGCCACCTGCGGCAAATCGTTGCCGAAAATTTCAGCCATTCCCAGCAGCGCCTTAACACGACTGGCGCCTTCTTCACTGTTTGCCACGGCGCGCTGAATAACAGGCAATAGCGGATCGCTAATGTCGATGGCCTTGCCCTGTTCATCCACGCCGCCAACGTAACGCATCCACCCCGCCACGCCCAGCGCCAGCAAATCAAAATCGCTATGATTAGCAAGATGCCAGCGAACGGAGTCCAGCATACGCTGCGGAAGTTTCTGGCTACCATCCATCGCAATCTGCCAGGTACGATGACGCAGCGCCGGATTACAGTAACGCGCAATCAACTGATCGGCATAACGCTGTAAATCTACCCCCTGGACTTTCAGCGTTGGCGCCTGCTCGCGTAACATTAACGCCTGCGCGGTCAGACGATAGTTGTCGTCAGCCATGCAGTCATTAATATGCTGATAGCCGGCAAGATACCCCAGATAAGCCAGGAATGAATGACTGCCGTTAAGCATTCGCAGTTTCATCTCTTCAAACGGAACCACGTCGGCGACCAACGTCGCGCCCGCGTTTTCCCACTGCGGACGCCCCGCCACAAACGTATCTTCTATCACCCACTGACGAAACGGTTCGCAGGCGACGCCCGCCGGATCGCGCACGCCGGTCAGTTGTTCGATTTTATCCAGCGTCTCCGGCGTGACCGCAGGGACAATCCGATCAACCATGGTTGACGGAAATGTCACGTTTTGCTCGATCCATATCGCCAGTTCCGCATCCACCTCCCGGGCGTAAGCCGTCACAACCTGACGCGTCACATGCCCATTTTCCGGCATGTTATCGCAGGACATCACGGTAAATGCCGGTAAGCCTGCGGCTTTACGACGCGCTAACGCTTCGACAATAATACCCGGTGCCGTTAGCGGTTGATGCGGATTTTGCAGGTCGGCGGCAATCATGGGATGTTCCAGCAGAAGTTGGCCCGTGGCTGGCGAATGACAATACCCTTTCTCGGTAATAGTCAGAGACACAATCGCTATTTGCGGTTCGCACATCGCCGCCAGCACACGTTCCAGACCATCAACCTGGACATGCAACGCCGCTTTGACGACGCCCACCACACGCGCCGTCCAGGCTTCCGCCGACATCTCCGCCACGGTATAGAGGTTATCCTGCTGCTTTAGATCGGCAATCTGCTGTTCGCCGCCAATAAGATTAACCTCATAATAGCCCCAGTCGCTATGCTGCTCCGCAGCCAGAATATCTGTATAAACCCCCTGATGCGCGCGATGAAACGCGCCAAAACCGAGATGGACCATCCGCGCCGCCAGCGCCGCGCGATCGTAATCAGGAAGCGTCGCCTTTGCCGATAAAAGCCTGTTTTGCATTTTATAACCTCTATATTCTGAAAGCGGAACAGTCGCAGAGTAACGCCTGCCCTGGTGCATTTGGATTTACGCTAATTAAACAAAAGTGACCGGACAGCATGGCCGAAACCGCATTAGCGTTCCGGCCATACCGTCGACACGATTTAACTCGTCTGGGTTGCGGAGTGGCGTAACTTCTCTGCCGCTGTCGCTTCCGCCGCATCCTCAGGCAAACTCAGGTCGCGATCTCTGACCTCCGGCATCAACAGCGCAGAAATCAGACCAATACACGAGTAGAGCACCAGCATAATTAAGATGGGCAGCCAGGAATCGGTCATGTTACAAAAGATCCCCGCAAGAACAGGGCCAAAGCCAACCGCCACCAGGCCTCCTGCCTCTTTTGAAATCGCCATCCGGGTGAAGCGATTACGCGATCCGAAAATTTCCGCCATGGTGATGTTTTCCAGCGCAAATAATCCCAGCACGGCAAAGTTATGAATAACAATGAGCGCCGCCATAATTACGCCAGGGCTATACGTTTTATCTACCACAATAGACAGCATCGGCCAGGCGAGAATAATCGCGGAGATATTCAATATTATATACGGCAGCCGACGACCGTATTTATCGGACAACCACCCCAAGAGTGGGATAGTGATAAAACCAATTACGGAACTTATCATTAACGCATCGGTTGGGATAGATTTGTTAAATAATAACGTCTGAACTAAATATCCGGCAAGGAAGGTTTGAATAAGCCCCGAATTCCCCGCCTGCCCAAAACGTAAACCGGTGGCCAGCCAGAAAGATTTGCTGGTAAACATCGCGCCCAATGTATTTTCTGACGCAGGCGTTAACGCTGGCGATTTTTCGCCTTCGCTTACTTTTTCGAATACCGGGCTTTCTTTCAGATTCATTCGCAGCCAGATCGCGAATATCATAACAACGACGCTCGCCAGGAAAGGAATACGCCATCCCCAGGCGATCAGTTGTTCGCGTTCAAGCGCAAAGAACATCACCGCCCAGATCGCCGTCGCGCTCAACGTACCGCAGTTGGTGCCCATCGCGACCAGCGAGGAAATGATGCCACGCTTTCCTTTCGGCGCATACTCGGCCAGCATGGTACCCGCGCCGGAAATTTCCGCCCCGGCGCCCAGCCCCTGTATAATTCGCAATGTTACCAGTAATACTGGCGCAAAAATGCCGATTTGCGCATACGTCGGCAGTACGCCAATCAGCGTGGTGCAGATCCCCATCATGGTGATGGTAATAAACAATACTTTTTTTCGTCCGATGCGGTCGCCCATTTTACCAAAAACAAAGGCGCCGATAATTCTGGCTATATAACCTGCACCATAGGTGCCCATTGCCAGAATAAGCGCCATCGCGGCAGACTGTTCCGGGAAAAATATCTCATGGAAGACCAGAGCCGCGCCTAGTGAATATAACTGAAAATCCATAAATTCAAGCGCGGTGCCTAACCAGCCAGATACGGCAGCGCGCACTAAATCCTGAGTCGATCGTTCATGCTTTATTTGTGTCATATAGGCAATCTCTAAGAGGTAAGATGCGTACCACTTACTCGCAATTATTTATATTATTTCGCAAACGTGAGTAAGACTTTGCAGCATTGACGCTGGTCTTTCTCGAAAAGCTCAATCGCGTCGGTGACATGTTGATAATCAAATGTATGCGTTATCAGCTTATCCGGATCAATAAGCCCTTTATTCAGCCAGTCAATCACGACCGGGAATTTATTGGCATTAAGACGCGATGAATAAATAGCCAGCTCTTTTCCGGTAATACCCTGCTGTACAATCTCACACGGGTCACTGGAAAATCCCATCAGGACAATGCGTGCCGCAGGCGATGCAAGTGTAATCGCCTCTTGCAGGATAGCGGGATGACAGGCGGCATCGACAATCAAGGTCGGCTTTAGCGCCTTCTGCTGTAGAAATTCCGCCAGTGAATGTTGACCATTATTGAGGGTCCAGTCAGCGCCGCTCTGCTTCGCCATCGCTAAACGCTCTTCAATGCGATCAACGACTATGACCGTTTTGACCTGATAAACCCCCTTCAGCGCCTGTACGGTCGTCAGTCCCATCGGGCCTGCGCCATAGATAAGCGCCACGTCCTGCTCGGTCGGATTCACCTGCCCCGTCACATTTGCCGCAATGGTAAACGGCTCAACCATGACGGCATGATGATCTGCGATGTTGTCCGGTATGCGATGAGCATTACGGGCCGGCGCCACCGCATACTCGCTGAAACCGCCGTCACGATGCACGCCCAGCACCACCAGCGAGGTACACACATTGGGTTTACCGACTGAACAAGGGTAACAATGCCCGCAACTGATCACCGGATCGACGGATACCCGTTCTCCTATCCGGTCGCGATTGACGTTGTCGCCTACCGCGTCGATGACACCGAAAAATTCATGGCCTATGACACGGGGATATTTTGCAAAGGGATTATGTCCCCGATAAATATGACTGTCGGAACCGCAGATACCCGCCAGTTTCACTTTAATACGAACTTCGCCCGGCGCAGGCTGCGGAAGCGCGCGCGTTTCGATAGTTAATGTATTCGGTTTTTCGATTACGATGCTTTTCATTTTTCGCTCCTTACCAGTTCCACAGTGTGCCATCTTCCAGGCGGGCCACCGGCAAATAGGCTGGATCGTACGGATATTTCGCCGCCAGTTTTTCATCGAACTCAATGCCCAGTCCTGGCTTGTCGCCCGGATGCATATAGCCGCCCTCGAACGTCCAGTTATGCGGGAAAACCTCCAGCATCTGTTCGGAGTAGCCCATATACTCCTGCACACCAAAGTTAGGCACCCACAGGTCGAAATGTAATGCAGCGGCCATACAAACCGGCGACAGATCGGACGGCCCATGCGAACCGGTACGCACCTGGTAGAGCGAGGCAAAATCGGCAATGCGGCGCATCCCGGTAATACCACCGGCATGGGTAAGCGTGGTGCGGATATAGTCAATCAATTGCTCTTCAATGAGCTGTTTGCAATCCCAGATACTGTTAAAGACTTCGCCTACCGCAATCGGCGTGACCGTATGCTGGCGGATGAGGCGGAAGCACGCCTGATTTTCAGCCGGCGTCGGGTCTTCCATCCAGAACAAACGATAGTCTTCAATACTTTTGCCAAAGCGGGCAGCCTCAATAGGCGTCAGTCGGTGATGCATATCGTGCAGAAGATGTTCATTAAACCCGAACGTATTGCGCACGGCGTCAAACAGCTTTGGCGTAAAATCGAGATACTTTTCCGTTGACCACAACTGTTCTTCCGGCCACTGGCCTTTTGTCGCGGGCTCATAGGCCAGCCCCTTGCCTTTCGCCATGCCGTAGGTGGTTTTCATCCCCGGAACGCCGCACTGCACGCGGATTGCTTTGAACCCTTGCTCTTTATGACGCGCGTAGTCTTCCAGCACATCGTCGATGGTGTGGCCTGTGGTATGGCAATACACCATGACGCCTTCACGCGAAGCGCCGCCGAGTAACTGATACAACGGCATATTGGCGGCTTTGGCTTTAATATCCCATAGCGCCATATCAACCGCGGAAATGGCGGACATGGTGACAGGGCCACGGCGCCAGTACGCGCCTTTGTAGAAGAACTGCCAGATATCTTCGATGCGGCGAGCATCCCGCCCGATGAGCTGTGGGCACAGGTGATCGGTAAGGTACGAGGCCACCGGGAGCTCGCGTCCGTTCAGGGTGGCATCCCCCAGACCGGTGATCCCGTCTTCCGTGGTTATCTTTAAGGTGACGAAGTTACGCCCTGGACACGTAACAAAAACTTCAGCCCCTACAATCTTCATTTTTATTCCTTACATCGCATTATGGGATGCAGGAAATTTACCCAACTGAGCTACTACCATACAAGTATATTGATGTAAAAAGCGCTGCCAGATCACAAAATGTTCTGGTCGCGCGGCAATGTTACGTACGTCCCCATCCGACGACGATAATCAGCATTCCACACAGCGCGATCAGCGCGCCGCACCAGTCATAAACCGTGAGCCGGACGCCATCGACAACACGTAACCACAGGAGCGCAGTACAGACATATACCCCACCGTAAGCCGCATAAACCCGCCCACTCGCCGCCGGATGCAAGGTCAAAAGCCAGACGAATAACGCAAGTGACGCGGCGGCGGGCAGAAGCCACCACACGCTGGCGCCGCGCTTAAGCCATAGCCAGGGAAGAAAACATCCAATGATTTCACAGAGGGCGGTGACAAAGAAAAGCAGAGTCGTCTTTAGCATGAGATTCATTTGGTTACGAAATGATAAGTGATAATACAACAGAATATCGTTACGGTTATCCGGCCATTCTTGTGTATATGCCAGGCATAAGGATTGGTGTAGAATTTACAGGTGGTTTACCGCTTTTTCCCCTCTAATGAAAGGATGTTGTGATGAACAATACGCTGAGCAAACGCCTGTGCCTGACGGCAATGCTTACGTTGGCGGCCGTTGTATATACTACTTCCGCATTCGCTGAAACCAGTAAACTGGTGATTGAATCGGGAGATAACGCACAAAGTCGTCAGGAAGCGGCGATGGAAAAGGAACAATGGAACGACACTCGCAGTCTGCGTCAGAAAGTGAATACCCGCGCAGAAAAAGAGTGGGACAAAGCCGATGCCGCCTTTGATAACCGCGATAAATGCGAGCAAAGCGCCAACATCAACGCCTATTGGGAACCCAATACGCTGCGGTGTCTGGATCGTCGTACAGGTCGCGTTATTACGCCCTGATGCAGGATAACTAAAAGGAAGTGTAAGGATACAGTATGACAAGTGACTACAAGGTCAGACTGCGCCCGCTTGAGCGTGAAGATTTACGATTTGTCCACCAGCTTGATAATAATGCCAGCGTTATGCGTTACTGGTTTGAGGAGCCGTATGAGGCTTTTGTCGAACTGTCGGATCTCTACGACAAACACATCCACGACCAAAGCGAACGGCGCTTTGTCGTCGAATGCGATGGTGAAAACGCCGGGCTGGTAGAACTGGTGGAAATTAACCATGTGCATCGGCGGGCGGAATTTCAGATTATTATTTCGCCGGAGTACCAGGGAAAAGGCCTGGCGTCACGCGCGGCCAAACTGGCGATGGATTACGGATTTACCGTACTCAATCTCTATAAATTGTATTTGATCGTCGATAAAGAGAATGAAAAAGCGATTCACATCTACCGTAAACTCGGGTTTAGAGTAGAAGGCGAGCTGATTCATGAGTTCTTCATTAACGGCGAATACCGTAACACCATCCGCATGTGTATCTTCCAGCAGCAGTATCTGGATGAACATAAAACGTCCGGTTCTACGCTCCTGAAACCCACCGCGCAGTAAACGCGGCGCGGTAGTCACGGAGAATCGCACCGCGCCCGGTTTAGTAGTAATCGATACGATTTTTAATGGTGTAATGGTGGGACACTGCCGGCTTAACGCTCTCATCGACGATAACAAGTCGGCAGTCAACAGGGTTCGCGTACGCATCATATTCGCAGCTCTGTGTGACGTTGCCGACCTGTCGATCATCCACCCGGCTGACTGCCGTGTAATCCAGCTTTTTACGCGGGTCCGCGGAGGGTTTTGCCGTCACAGAGAGCGTATTCTGCGAGTTTATGGTTGTCTTACCTAGCGGATAACCTTCGCTATCATAGCGATACTCGACTTTCATCTCTTTGCCCGTCGCCGATACCACAAAACCGTTGTCGTCCGTTTCCCAGGTCACGCCCGCCGAAGGCAACGCCGCCAGCTGGCACTTACCCTGTAACTGCACCTTTTTTTCCAGCGTCTGAGCATCCCGGTAATAATTGGCATCCAGCACGAGCGCCAGCCCCGTATTATTCTCCAGATCGTGTAACTCAAGCGTATCAAAACAGCCTTCCTGTGAAAGCGTACCGGTGACCTGCTTCGCCACTTCGCCATTCTCACTCATCAATGTCTGGCTGAAATCCTTTACCGGACCACGTAATGGATCAAAATCAAATTCGTTCGAAAAACTGGCCATTTCCGGCGTAAAAGACTCAAGGGATTTCGGGTTATCACAACCTGCCAGTATCATGCACAATAACGTCAGTAAAAGGGGTTTCTTCACACGTATCACCAGGATGAAAAGATATTTATCATCATATTAGCAAATACAGTTATTTACACGAAAAATGCTAAGCTTAGAACATCGTCATTAATCACAGGAGTTCATGATGAAAATCGCAACTGCAATAGCCGCTCTGGCGTTAGTTAGCACCCCCTCGCTGGTGATGGCGGCACCGGGATCGTGCGAGAGAGTAAAAAGCGATATCGAACAACGTATCATCAATAACGGCGTGCCGGCGGATAATTTTACGCTCACTATCGTTCCTAACGACCAGGCCGATCAGCCGGACTCACAGGTGGTGGGCCATTGCGCGAACGACACGCATAAAATTCTTTATACCCGCACCAGCAGCGGCAATGCGCCAGCCAATACCTCTCCCGCTCAGGACGGTTCATCCGCCGAACCGCAATAACCTCCTCCTGCCCTCCGGGTCCGGAGGGTAACGCTCTTTGACATGGATTAATAATCCTTACTCCCAAAGGGGTAAACTCATTACATCATTAGCATGTTAATAATTTCGTTATAGTTATCAATATATAGCGAAATAATAACGACAATGGAGTGAGTGATGCCCGGAGAAAAGCAACAAACAGGCGTTAGCCGCAGGACGTTAGTGAAATCAGCGGCGCTTGGCTCACTGGCGCTGGCTGCCGGAGGCGTATCTTTACCGTTTGGGATGCGTACCGCGGCCGCGGCGGTGCAGCAGGCCATGCGCAACGAAGAAGATAAAATCGTCTGGGGCGCCTGTTCGGTCAACTGCGGCAGTCGCTGCGCCCTGCGTCTGCATGTAAAAGATAATGAAGTCTGGTGGGTTGAAACTGATAATACTGGCGACGATGTCTACGGCAATCATCAGGTTCGCGCCTGTCTGCGGGGCCGTTCAATCCGTCGGCGCATTAACCATCCGGATCGCCTTAACTATCCCATGAAACGCGTTGGCCGCCGCGGCGAAGGCAAATTTGAACGCATTAGCTGGCAGGAAGCGCTGGACACCATTAGCGCCAGCCTGAAAAAGACCGTAGAGACCTACGGCAATGAAGCCGTTTATATCCACTATTCATCCGGCATCGTAGGCGGCAACATAACCCGCTCGTCGCCTGCCGCCTCGCCGGTGAAGCGTTTGATGAACTGCTACGGCGGTTCGTTGAATCAATACGGCTCATACAGTACCGCGCAAATTTCTTGCGCCATGCCCTACACCTATGGCTCCAACGACGGCAACAGCACGTCTGATATCGAAAACAGTAAACTGGTGGTCATGTTCGGCAATAATCCGGCTGAAACACGCATGAGCGGCGGCGGCATTACCTGGTTTCTGGAGCAAGCGCGTGAACGCTCAAATGCGCGCATGATCGTGATAGATCCGCGCTATACCGATACCGCTGCCGGACGTGAAGACGAGTGGATACCGATTCGCCCCGGCACCGACGCCGCGCTGGTGGCGGGAATTGCCTGGGTATTGATTAACGAAAATCTCGTTGACCAGCCTTTTCTCGACAACTATTGCATCGGCTACGATGAAAAGACCCTTCCGGCTGACGCGCCCCCCAATGGCCATTATAAGGCTTATATTTTGGGCCAGAGCGAGGACGGTATCGCCAAAACGCCGCAGTGGGCGTCACACATTACCGGCATCCCCGCCGATCGGATTATCAAACTGGCGCGCGAGATAGGTAGCGTCAAGCCGGCCTACATCTGTCAGGGTTGGGGACCGCAGCGTCAGGCGAACGGCGAACAAACCGCTCGCGCCATCGCCATGTTACCGATTCTGACCGGCAACGTCGGCATTCATGGCGGTAATAGCGGCGCACGCGAATCCACTTACACCATTACCATTGAACGTCTGCCGGTCCTGGAGAATCCCGTTAAAACCGCCATCTCCTGCTTTAGCTGGACGGACGCCATTGCGCGCGGCCCGGAAATGACCGCCCTGCGCGACGGCGTACGCGGCAAAGATAAGCTGGATGTCCCGATCAAATTTCTATGGAACTACGCTGGCAACACCCTGATTAATCAGCATTCGGATATTAATAAAACCCATGAAATTCTTCAGGATGAAGCGAAATGCGAAATGATTGTGGTCATCGACAACTTTATGACCTCTTCCGCGAAGTACGCCGATATTTTACTGCCGGATCTCATGACCGTCGAACAGGAAGATATCATCCCCAATGATTACGCCGGCAATATGGGATATCTGATTTTTATCCAACCGGCGACGACGCCTAAGTTCGAGCGCAAGCCCATCTACTGGGTACTCAGCGAAATCGCCAGACGCCTCGGCGACGATGTGTATCAGCGGTTTACCGAAGGCCGTACCCAGGCGCAATGGCTGCAATATCTGTACGCCAAAATGCAGGCAAGAGATCCGGCATTGCCCGCGTATGACGAGCTGAAAAAAATGGGCATCTATAAACGCAAAGATCCCAACGGCCATTTTGTCGCCTATAAAAAATTTCGTGAAGATCCGCAGGCCAATCCGTTAAAAACGCCGTCCGGTAAAATCGAAATCTACTCAAGCAAACTCGCTCGCATCGCCAGTACCTGGGAGCTGGCGGAAGGCGACGTGATAAGCCCACTGCCGATTTATACCCCTACTTTTGAAGGATGGGACGATCCGAAACGGAGCACCTTCCCGCTACAGCTGTTTGGCTTTCACTATAAATCCCGTACCCATTCAAGCTACGGCAATATTGATGTTCTGCAGGCCGCCTGTCGCCAGGAGGTGTGGATAAATCCGCTCGATGCGCAAAAACGCGGTATCGCGAATGGCGATAAGGTTCGCGTCTTTAACGATCGTGGAGAGGTGCGTCTACCCGCCAAAGTCACGCCGCGTATTCTGCCGGGCGTCAGCGCGATGGGTCAGGGCGCATGGCATAATGCGGATATGGCTGGCGATAAAATTGACCACGGCGCCTGCATCAATACGCTCACGACGCTGCGTCCTTCCCCCCTGGCAAAAGGGAATCCTCAACATACAAATCTGGTGGAAATCGAAAAAATCTAAGCCGCCTGCTCCGGGACGTTTTTACGCGCCCGGAGCTCCCCGTTTTGCGAACACAACGACATTTAAAACTCTTTTTTGGATGAGCATAGTGAGCTGTTATGAAAATCACCAACCCTGAGGCATTAATGGCGGCCAGTATCAGCCGACGAAGCCTGGTGAAAACCTCCGCTATCGGTAGCCTTGCGCTTGCCAGTAGCGCTTTCACCCTTCCGTTCTCCCGCATCGCCCACGCCGCAGCAGATCTCGCATCTGGCAATGTGGCAGAAAAAGCGGTCTGGAGTTCATGTACCGTTAACTGCGGCAGCCGCTGCCTGCTGCGCCTGCACGTAAAAGATGACACCGTATATTGGGTTGAATCAGATACCACGGGCAACGATGAATATGGCAACCATCAGGTACGCGCCTGCCTGCGCGGTCGTTCTATTCGTCGCCGGATGAATCATCCCGATCGCCTGAAATATCCGATGAAACGCGTTGGTAAACGAGGAGAAGGCAAATTCGAACGTATCAGTTGGGATGAAGCGTTGGATACCATCGGCGATAACCTGAAACGTATCCTCAAGGACTACGGCAACGAAGCGGTACATGTGCTTTACGGTACCGGCGTGGACGGCGGCAATATTACCAATTCTAACGTACCGTATCGCCTGATGAACGCCTGCGGCGGCTATCTCAGCCGTTACGGTAGCTACAGCACCGCCCAAATCAGCGCGGCCATGAGCTATATGTTCGGCGGCAACGACGGCAACAGTCCGGATGATATCGCCAATACAAAACTGGTGGTGATGTTTGGCAATAACCCCGCGGAAACACGTATGAGCGGCGGCGGCGTGACATACTATGTCGAACAGGCGCGCGAACGCTCCAACGCCCGGATGATCGTCATTGACCCGCGTTATAACGACACTGCTGCCGGCCGCGAAGACGAGTGGCTGCCGATTCGCCCGGGTACCGATGGCGCGCTGGCGGCGGCAATCGCCTGGGTGCTGATTACCGAAGATCTTATTGATAAACCGTTTCTGGATAAATACTGCATCGGCTACGACGAAACCACTCTGCCCGCCTCGGCCCCGCGTAACGCGCACTATAAAGCCTATATTTTGGGTCAGGGCGACGACGGTATCGCCAAAACGCCGCAATGGGCCGCGCAGATTACCAGTATTCCGGCGGAAAAAATCATTCAACTGGCGCGGGAAATCGGCTCGGCGAAACCGGCTTACATTTGCCAGGGCTGGGGACCGCAACGCCACTCTAACGGGGAGCAGACCGCACGCGCAATCGCCATGTTGTCTGTACTCACCGGTAACGTCGGCATAAATGGCGGTAATTCCGGCGTGCGCGAAGGCACCTGGGATCTGGGCGTCGAATGGTTTTCTATGCTGGAGAACCCGGTAAAAACCCAGATTTCGGTCTTTACCTGGACCGACGCTATCGATCATGGCGCGGAAATGACCGCCACACGCGACGGCGTGCGGGGAAAAGACAAGCTCGACGTGCCGATCAAATTTTTGTGGTGCTACGCCAGTAATACGCTGATCAATCAGCATGGCGATATCGCCCACACCCACGAGGTGCTTCAGGACGACAGTAAATGTGAAATGATCGTCGGCATCGAGCACTTTATGACCGCGTCGGCAAAATATTGCGACATTCTGCTGCCTGATTTAATGCCGACCGAGCAGGAAGATCTGATTTCCCACGAATCCGCAGGCAATATGGGCTATGTCATTCTTGGTCAGCCCGCCACCTCGCCGAAATTTGAAAGAAAGCCCATTTACTGGATGCTCAGTGAAGTGGCTAAACGGCTTGGTCCGGACGTATACCAGACCTTCACAGAAGGCCGCACGCAGCATGAGTGGGTCAAATACCTGCACGCAAAAACCAAAGCGCGTAACCCGGAAATGCCGGATTACGAAGAGATGAAACAGACAGGGATTTTCAAGAAAAAATGCCCGGAGGAGCACTACGTCGCTTTCCGCGCCTTCCGCGAAGACCCTGCCGCCAACCCACTGAAAACGCCGTCCGGTAAAATCGAAATCTATTCCGAGCGTCTGGCAACCCTCGCCAACACGTGGGAGCTGAAGAAAGATGAGATTATCCATCCTTTACCCGCCTATACGCCAGGCTTTGACGGTTGGGACGATCCGCTTCGTCAGCGCTACCCGCTACAGCTAACCGGCTTCCACTATAAAGCGCGTACCCACTCCAGCTACGGCAATATCGACGTCCTGCAACAGGCGTGTCCGCAGGAGATCTGGATCAACCCGATTGATGCGCAAGCGCGCGGCATTCAGCACGGCGACACCGTGCGGGTCTTTAACCAGAACGGAGAGATGCTCATTCCGGCAAAAGTCACGCCGCGCATATTGCCTGGCGTCACCGCTATCGGCCAGGGCGCCTGGTTAAATGCCGACATGTTTGGCGACAAAGTCGATCGCGGCGGCTCCATTAACATTCTGACGTCGCACCGGCCTTCCCCACTGGCGAAAGGTAATCCGTCACACAGTAATCTTGTTCAGGTTGAAAAGGCGTAAGGAGTAACCGATGACAACCCAGTATGGATTTTTTATTGATTCCAGTCGTTGCACCGGTTGCAAAACCTGCGAACTGGCCTGCAAGGACTACAAAGATTTGACCCCGGATGTCAGCTTCCGCCGCATTTATGAGTATGCGGGCGGCGACTGGCAGGAAGATAACGGCGTCTGGCACCAGAACGTCTTTGCCTATTACCTCTCCATTTCGTGCAACCACTGCGAAGACCCGGCCTGTACCAAAGTCTGCCCGAGCGGCGCGATGCACAAGCGCGATGACGGTTTTGTGGTGGTGAACGAAGAGGTCTGTATCGGCTGCCGCTACTGCCACATGGCCTGCCCGTACGGCGCGCCGCAGTACAACGCCGCCAAAGGTCATATGACCAAGTGCGACGGCTGTTATGACCGGGTGGCGGAAGGCAAGAAACCGATCTGCGTCGAATCCTGTCCGCTGCGGGCGCTGGATTTCGGCCCGATAGACGAACTGCGCAAAAAACACGGTGAGCTGGCTGCCGTCGCGCCGTTGCCGCGCGCGCATTTCACGAAGCCGAATATTGTGATTAAACCCAACGCCAACAGCCGCCCGACCGGGGACACTACCGGTTATCTGGCCAATCCGAAGGAGGTATAAGATGGGAAGTGGATGGCATGAATGGCCGTTGATGATCTTCACGGTCTTTGGTCAGTGCGTGGTCGGCGCGTTAATCGTTAGCGGACTGGGCTGGCTGACGGCAAAAGACGATACCATCGCCCGTCAGCGCATCGTGCGCAGCATGTTTTTTCTGTGGCTGGTGATGGGACTGGGATTCCTCGCGTCGATTATGCATCTCGGCTCGCCGATGCGCGCGTTTAACTCGCTTAACCGCGTAGGCGCTTCCGCACTGAGTAATGAAATCGCCGCAGGATCGGTGTTCTTTGCCGTAGGCAGCATCTGGTGGCTGGTGGCGGTACTCGGTAAAATGCCCCCGGTGCTGGGTAAAGTGTGGCTGCTGGTCAGTATGGCGCTCGGCGTTGCATTCATCTGGGCAATGACGCTCGTTTATCAGATAGATACCGTGCCAACCTGGTATAATGGCTACACCACGCTGGCCTTTTTCCTCACGGCATTCCTGTGCGGCCCGGTGTTTGCGGCGTTACTGCTACGCATCGCGCGCGTCCCATTTTGCAGCGTGACGTTTGCCAGTATTAGCGGCCTGGCATTGGTGGTGTGCGTGGCGGTCATTGTACTACAAGGACTGTCTCTCTCAACCATTCACAGTTCCGTGCAACAGGCCAGCCATCTCGCACCGGATTACGGTATGCTACAGGTCTGGCGCATTGTCTTGCTTGCTGCCGGATTAGGCTGCTGGCTATGTCCGCTAATCCGTCGCCGCGAACCGCATACCGTTGGTTTGCTGCTCGGTGTCGTGCTGGTGCTGGCAGGCGAAATTATTGGCCGCGGACTTTTTTATGGCCTGCATATGACCGTAGGTATGGCCGTCGCAGGTTAATTTATGCGTGCGGGGCGACCCGCACCTTTCGGGATTGTTTGAATGACCACTTTTTTACAACGTGATGATTTTGCAGTAACGGCGCGTGTTCTCGGCGCGTTGTTTTATTATTCGCCGGAAAGCCACGAAACCGCTCCTCTGGTTCAGGCGCTATTAACCGACGACTGGCAGGCGCAGTGGCCGCTTGATGCCGAGGCGCTTGCGCCTGTGGCGGCTATGTTTAAGACCCATAGCGAAGAGTCGTTGCCACAGGCCTGGCAGCGTCTGTTTATCGGCCCTTACGCTCTGCCGTCTCCGCCGTGGGGTTCCGTCTGGCTGGATCGTGAGAGCGTATTATTTGGCGATTCTACGCTGGCGCTACGTCAGTGGATGCGCGAAAACGGAATTCAGTTTGAAATGCAGCAAAACGAGCCAGAAGATCATTTTGGGTCGCTGTTGCTGCTGGCGGCCTGGCTTGCCGAGAATGATCGTCATCATGAATGCGAACAACTCCTGGCCTGGCATCTGTTTCCGTGGTCGTCCCGCTTTCTGGACGTATTTATCGATCATGCCGGGCATCCGTTTTATCAGGCGTTGGGGCAACTGGCGCGTCTGACGCTGGCGCAATGGCAAGCTCAACTTATTATTCCCGTCGCTGTAAAACCGTTATTCCGTTAATCCCCACAAAAGGCAGGATTTTACCTGCCTTTTCTCCCATTGCGGCCTATTTTTATCTACAAAAAGTGACAACGTCACACTACGCTTCTATTTTTAAGATAATTCTTTATCGTGAATGTTCACGCTAAGCCGCATAAGGGCAAAACATAATTGTTAATAGATGTTTAATAGTGTTAAACATCACGCTTCGCTGGAATCCTTCCCAACCTGTTGCTATAGCTCAAAGCACCCTGCCGGAACATGGCATAACAACACGCGACTCTTAACGTCGCCATAACACATGCAAACAGGGAGACACACCGCAATGCACACCCTCACCCTAAAACGCGTACTTGGGTTCACTATCGTCATTCTGCTGTTACTGGCGCTGTTTATCTGGGGAATCGGTCTGGAGACGCTGAAAGCGCGTCAGGTCGATCTGCTGTATCTCGGACAACGGCATTTGATGCTGGTATTTACGTCCATGTTTTTTGCTTTACTGGTCGGTATCCCGAGTGGGATTTTACTCAGCCGTCCTGCGGCAAAGGGATTTGCTGAATATGTCATGCAAATCTTTAATGTTGGTAATACCTTGCCGCCGCTGGCCGTCCTGGCCTTAGCGATGGTGATTATCGGGATCGGCGATACGCCCGCCATTGTCGCGCTATTTCTGGCCTCCCTTCTGCCTATCGTCCGCAATACCTATGCGGGCCTCTGTTCCGTTCCCGCCTCACTGATTGAAGCGGCGAACGGGATTGGGATGACAAAATGGCAGCGGCTTCGCCAGGTAGAGCTACCTAATGCGTGGCCAGTGATGCTGTCCGGTATTCGCATCGCGACCGCCATCAATGTCGGCACCGCGCCGCTGGCCTTTCTGATTGGCGCCAGCAGCTACGGCGAGCTGATTTTCCCGGGAATTTATCTCAACGATTTTCCGACGTTGATCCTCGGCGCAACGGCCACGGCGTTATTCGCGCTGATTCTTGACACTCTGCTTGCCTGGTTTGGGCGACGCCTTAGCCCTCATACCGTCTGAACGCATAAATAACAATAAGGAGCGTTAAATGAGATTCAAAAAACACCTGTTGGGATGGCTTGCCGCAACGCTGTTGTTCAGTAGCCAGACGCAGGCCGCGCCGCTGGTTCTCGCCACCAAAAGCTTTACCGAGCAGCATATTCTTTCCGCTATGACCGTTCAGTATTTGCAGAAGAAAGGCTTTCAGGTTCAGCCGCAAACCAATATCGCCGCGGTGATTTCACGTAATGCGATGGTGAATAAACAAATTGATATTACCTGGGAATACACCGGTACATCGCTGATTATTTTCAACCGTATCGATAAGCGCATGAGTCCACAGGAAACCTACGACACGGTAAAACGCCTGGATGCGAAGCTGGGCCTGGTATGGCTCAAACCGGCTGACATGAACAATACTTACGCGTTCGCGATGCAGCGTAAACGCGCCGAGTCGGAAAATATCACCACCATATCGCAAATGGTGGCAAAAATCGAACAGGTCCGGCAGAACGATCCTGACCACAACTGGATGCTCGGCCTCGATCTGGAATTCGCCGGGCGCAGCGACGGGATGAAGCCCCTTCAGCAAGCCTATCAGATGCAGCTCGATCGCCCGCAAATACGACAGATGGACCCAGGGCTGGTCTATAACGCCGTTCGGGATGGGCTGGTTGACGCCGGGCTGGTCTATACCACCGACGGACGGGTGAAAGGGTTTGATCTGAAAGTGCTGGAAGATGATAAAGGCTTCTTCCCAAGTTACGCTGTCACGCCCGTGGTGCGTAAAGAGGTGCTGGAAGCCAATCCTGGCCTTGATGACGCCTTAAACACCCTTTCCGGCCTGCTCAATAACGATGTGATATCGACCCTAAACGCCCAGGTCGATATCGAGCATCGCACGCCGCAACAGGTAGCCCATCAATTTTTACAGGACAAAGGTCTGCTGTAAGGAGCGCCTATGGATACGATACATTATATGCTGGATAATGCAGGCTATCTCGCCAGCCTTACTTTTCAGCATCTCTGGCTGGTCGCGCTGGCCGTCGGTCTGGCGATTATCATCGGCGTACCGTTAGGCGTTTTGATTGTACGCCACAAATGGCTGGCAACGCCGGTATTGGGCGCCGCCACGCTACTTCTTACCATTCCGTCTATCGCGCTGTTTGGATTAATGATCCCGCTTTTTTCGCTGATCGGACACGGTATTGGCGTTCTGCCCGCCGTGACGGCCGTTTTTCTCTACTCTTTACTGCCGATTGTCCGTAATACCCATACTGCGCTTGATAGTTTGCCGCCCGGTCTGCGTGAAGCGGGACGCGGCATCGGTATGACTTTCTGGCAACGGCTGCGCTGGGTCGAAATCCCAATGGCCCTACCGGTTATTTTCGGGGGTATCCGCACCGCGGTAGTGATGAATATCGGCGTGATGGCGATTGCCGCGGTGATCGGCGCCGGCGGTCTGGGACTGCTACTGTTAAACGGCATTAGCGGCAGCGATATTCGCATGTTAATTGCCGGCGCGCTGATGATCTGTCTACTGGCAATTGTACTTGACTGGCTGTTGCATCGTCTGCAAGTCGTACTGACACCTAAGGGGATACGATAATGATAAAACTGGAAAATCTCACCAAACAATTTGTACAGAAAAAGGGTCAGCCGCTAAAAGCCGTCGACAACGTCAACCTGAACGTGCCGGAAGGCGAAATGTGCGTCTTACTCGGTCCCTCCGGCTGCGGCAAAACCACCACGTTAAAGATGATCAACCGGCTGATCGCGCCCAGCAGCGGTAATATTCTTATCAACGGCGAGAATACCAACGATATGGATACGGTAACGCTACGCCGCAATATTGGGTATGTTATCCAACAGATCGGCCTGTTTCCTAATATGACGATTGAAGAAAATATTACCGTTGTGCCGCGCATGTTGGGTTGGGACAAAGCGCGCTGCAAGCAACGCGCCGAAGAGTTGATGGACATGGTGGCGCTGGATGCCAGAAAATTTCTGCATCGCTATCCAAAGGAGATGTCCGGGGGACAGCAACAGCGTATTGGCGTGATCCGCGCTCTGGCCGCCGATCCGCCGGTACTGCTGATGGATGAGCCCTTCGGCGCGGTGGACCCCATTAACCGCGAAGTGATCCAGAACCAGTTTCTGGATATGCAGCGTAAGCTAAAAAAGACCGTTATGCTGGTCAGCCATGATATCGACGAAGCGCTAAAACTCGGCGACCGTATCGCCGTGTTCCGTCAGGGGCGAATTGTACAGTGCGCCAGTCCTGATGAACTGCTGGCCAAACCGGCTAACGAGTTTGTCGGGTCGTTTGTCGGTCAGGACAGAACGTTAAAGCGTTTGCTACTGGTCTCCGCAGGCGATGTTACCGACCAACAGCCAACCATTACCGCGCGGCCTTCCACGCCGTTAAGCGAGGCGTTCGGCATTATGGATGATCACGATATTCGCGCCATTACCGTCATTGACAACGACGGTAAGCCACTGGGATTTGTGAAGCGCCGGGAAGCGCGGAACGCCAGCGGAATCTGCGCCGATATCACCCATCCTTTCCGTATTACGGGCAAAGCGGAAGATAACCTGCGTATTGTGCTGTCCAGATTGTACGAAAGTAATACCAGCTGGATGCCGATCGTTGATGAAGACGGACGCTATAACGGTGAAATCTCTCAGGATTACATCGCCGATTATCTCAGCTCAGGCCGCACGCGTCGGGCGCTAAATATTCACGAAAGCAGCTAACGTTACCGCCGGATGGCCTCTCGCTATCCGGCAATATCATTATTGTACGCAATATTATATCGCACATAGTGCTTTTGCGTCTGACGCCATTTCCCCGCAGAATAGGCTATCCTGAAACTCCCTGTTTACCCGCTCATGCATCGTTTACACGCTTACCCGGATCTGCGCGCGATGTTTCGTCGCCTGCTGATCGCTACGCTCATCGGTATTCTCGCGGCGCTGGCTGTCGCCGCTTTCCGTCATGCGATGCAATTGCTGGAGTGGATTTTCCTGAGTAATGACACCGGCAGTCTGGTGAATGCGGCTGAGGGGCTTTCGCCCTGGCGACGGCTGATTACGCCGGCGCTTGGCGGCCTGGCCGCTGGTCTGTTGCTGTGGGGGTGGCAAAAAATGAACCAACAGCGCCCCCATGCGCCCACTGACTATATGGAAGCATTGCAAACCGACGGGCAATTTGACGTTGGCGCCAGTCTGGTGAAATCGCTGGCCTCGCTGCTGGTCGTGGTCAGCGGCAGCGCAATTGGTCGCGAAGGCGCAATGATCCTCCTCGCCGCGCTGGCGGCATCCAGCTTTGCCCGACGCTTCACGCCGCGTGAGGAATGGAAATTATGGATCGCCAGCGGCGCCGCTGCGGGCATGGCGGGCGCTTACCATGCGCCGCTGGCGGGCAGCCTGTTTATCGCGGAGATCCTGTTCGGTACCTTAATGCTGGCTTCCCTCGGCCCGGTTGTCGTTTCCGCCGTCGTCGCCCTGCTAACCACCCATGTATTAAACGGTAGCGATTCACTACTCTATACCGTACATCTGACCGTTGATCTCCACGCGCGGGAGTACGTCATGATAGTCAGTACTGGCCTGGTCGCCGGTCTGTGCGGCCCATTGCTGATGTGGCTGATGACGGCCAGCCATAATAGTTTCTTACGCTTAAAACTGTCCCCGCCCTGGCAACTGGCGTTGGGCGGGCTTATTGTCGGATTACTGTCGTTACTCACGCCCACGGTATGGGGAAACGGCTATAGCGTCGTACAATCATTTTTGCTCTCCCCGCCGCTATTCTCGCTGATTGGCGGAATTTTTGTGTGCAAAATCCTGGCGGTGCTCGCCAGTAGCGGATCTGGCGCGCCGGGCGGCGTCTTTACGCCAACATTATTTGTCGGATTATCAATTGGAATGTTTCTGGGTCGGATATGGGGATTCTGGATGCCAGGCTCGGATGAAATAGCGATTTTATTGGGGCTGGCGGGTATGGCGACGCTACTGGCGGCGACAACCCATGCGCCGATAATGTCCACCCTGATGATTTGTGAAATGACCGGCGAGTATCAGTTACTCCCCGGTCTGCTGATTGCCTGTGTAGTCGCGTCAGTGCTCTCGCGAACGTTACGCCATGATTCTATCTACCGCCAGCACGCTGCCGAGCATTGACAAACGAATATACTGCCCCAGCTCACGCTGCTCGGCGCGCGGCAGGTACGGTAGCTCGCCAATCAGTGGCGCTGGCAGTTTTTTCCCAAGCACATCAATAATTTCAGCATAATGCGCCAGGCCAGGATTGATACGATTCGCCACCCAGCCAATTAATGGCAGTCCATCATTAGCGACAGCTTGCGCAGTCAGTAGCGCATGATTAATGCACCCCTCCTGAATCCCTACCACCATCAATACCGGTAACTGTTCCTGTACCACCCATTCGGACAATGGACGTAAATCATTCATCAAACTACGCCAGCCGCCAGTACCCTCCACAACCACGTGGTCCACTTTATCGCTCAGGCTCGCCAGACCGTTGGACAGCAAGGTGTAATTTATAGGACAGCTATGCGCGACGCTGCTTTCTTCTTCGCTTAACGCGATCGGATTAATCGCCTCATACGGCAACTCCAGCGAAGAGACGCTTTGCAATACCAGCGCGTCTTTGTTGCGCATCCCTTCTGCAGTCTCTTTGCTCCCTTTAGCGACAGGTTTATACCCTGCAACGCTCTTACCACTCGACGCTAACGCTTGTAGTAATGCGCGGGAAACCACCGTCTTCCCAACAGAAGTGTCTGTACCTGTAATAAAGAAACGCTTCAGCATCACTAACTCCACCGTTATGCTTCGAAAATATAAGCCAGGAAAATAATACAGTGGAGAAAGTCTAAGATATGGCAAGGGCAATCAGCTTGAGTTAGCGCAAATTTTTGTACAACAGTTAAAAAATGTTAACCCTGTAATAGACGAATCAACAAAGAGCCGTTATACATCGCGTCTTTTACCAACGCCGCCCCGGCCATCGTGCCCTGGTTGGTAAACTGCGTGCTTTCCACTACCGTATTCCTGCTGTAGGCGGGCAGCGCCTGCTGACGGATACTGTCAGCAATGGCCGGAAAAAGGATATCAGCTGCTTTACTTAGCGGCGAACCAATAAGAATTTTTTGCGGATTAAATAAATTCACCATGATAGCCAGAATGCGTCCGACATGCGCGCCAACGCCGCTAATAATATCTTTTGCTAATAGATCTCCCTGCATCGCCGCCTGACACAGTGAATCTACCGTTAACGGCTGGCCGTGCAACATTGAACTCATCGATTGATTAAGCCGAAGCTGCGTAAGTTCCAGCACACTATCGACGCTGGCGATGGTCTCCAGACAGCCATGATTACCGCAATAACAGCGCTTACCATAAGGATCGACCTGGGTATGCCCAATCTCTACCAGACTGCTACTGCCCGCATGAAGCAAATGACCGTCGGTGATAACGCCCGCCCCCACATTATGATCAATCACCACCTGGATAACGTCGCGCGCGCCGCGTGAGGCGCCAAAAAGCGCCTCTGCCATCGTCCAGGCGCTAATATCATGCTGAATGTAAACCGGTACGCCGGTGTGCCGCTCCAGCGCATCTCCCAAAGGCATCTCTTTGACATCTTCGTAATACGGCATCCGGTGCACAACGCCGTTTTCGGTATCGATAATGCCCGGTAACGTAATGGCAATAGAGGTCAGACGCTCCAGTTTCTGCTGATGGCGGGTAAAAAACCGATCAACGTGCGTAATAATTCGCTCAAGCAACGGCGTGGCTTCGTTTAACGGCAGCGGCAGACACTCTTCTACCACCAGTTTGCTGCTAAGATCGCGCAGCGCAAGGAAAATTTCGCCACGGCTAATACGAATAGATAAATAGTGCCAGGCTTCCGTTTCCACCATCAGCCCGACGGCGGGACGTCCGCGACTGCCCGCCTCTTTAATTTCAAGTTCCTGAACCAAATGCGCTTCCAGCATTTCGCGAACAATTTTCGTAATACTGGCAGGCGCCAACTGCGCCAGACGAGACAGGTCAATTCGCGATACCGGTCCGAGCTGATCAATCAGGCGATACACTGCGCCAGCATTGGTCTGCTTAATTTGATCGATATGCCCAGGCTGACTATCAGCAACCACCGCTCACTCCCTTTATTTTCGCGCTCCGAAATAATCTGTGTGCTATGGTGAAACACTTCAATACTCGCCGTCAACTTTTTGCTTAGCCGTGTGATTAACTGCACATTTTCACCCTTTTTAAGCGTAATTAATCCCGTCGGGCAGCCAGTAATAGCAGTTGGCAAAACCGCTGTACGGCATGACTCTGTTCATGATGCTTCGGCCATACCAGCCACATTTCAGATACGGCGTCCTCTTCCGCCAGGGGAACCCAGCGCATCTCGCTCATCTGTACACGCTTAAAGGATGCCGGCAGAATCGAGACACCCAGCCCCGCCGCCACCAGACCGATAATGGTCATTGCCTCGCCAACCTCCTGCGTGATGGTCGGCGACAGGTTATAGCGCCGCATCAGGCCGAGAATATCGTCGTAGAGGCCCGTCCCGACATGCGGATCGAAAAAGACGAAAGGTTCTTCCGCCAGTTCTGTCAGACTGACGACCGGCTTTTGCGCCAGCCGATGTTCGCGCGGGATCATGGCCATAAGCGGCTCATGCAAAATCACCTCGCGATTAAGTGTGTCGGGCAGCGGCGTATTCCGCAGCAAGCCAATATCCAGTACGCCTTCGTTGAGCGGCGCGATTTGCTCACGCGTATTCATTTCACGCGTTTGCATATGCACTCCCGGATAGGACTGGCGGAACAGCGAAAAGGTATGCGATACCGCCCGAATAAAAGGCGCTGAAGACGTAAAGCCAATACGGATTTCACCCGCTTCGCCCTGATGCAACCGCTCGGCGCGAGCGGCGGCGTCGTTTACCAGACTCAGGATGTGTCGGCTGTCCACCAGAAACTGTCGCCCGGCGGCCGTTAACGCTACGCTGCGGTTGGTCCGCGCCAGTAATCGCGCGCCGACCTGCTGCTCCAGAATTTGTATCTGCTGACTGAGCGGCGGCTGCGAGATATTGAGGCGCGCGGCGGCACGACCAAAATGCAGCTCTTCTGCTACCGCCACAAAGTAACGTAAATGACGTAATTCGATATTCATATTTTTAACGTCTTATTTGAGACAATTAATATATTAGACAGAATATTTTGCTTTTTCTATGCTTTACATGTCGGTTATACCCGTCTCCTGTTGACGGAGATGTAAAGCAAGGATTTAACGTGAGTCGTACAACTATTCTCGATGACGCCACGGCGAGCGATATCGATGAACAACGCCATTCTCAGCCGGTTCAATTTATTAAACGCGGTACAGCGCCTTTCATGCGCGTCACGCTGGCCCTTTTTTCCGCGGGCCTGGCGACTTTCGCGCTCCTTTATTGCGTTCAGCCTATACTACCGGTACTTTCCCAGGAGTTTGGCGTCTCCCCCGCCAGCAGCAGCGTTTCACTTTCTATTTCTACCGCCATGCTGGCTATCGGCTTACTTTTTACCGGCCCGCTTTCTGATGCGATAGGCCGTAAACCGGTGATGGTCACCGCGTTGTTATTAGCTTCCTGCTGCACATTGTTATCAACCATGATGACCAGCTGGCATGGTATTCTGATTATGCGTGCGCTGATCGGTTTGTCGTTAAGCGGCGTCGCCGCGGTGGGAATGACCTACCTGAGTGAAGAAATCCATCCCAGCTTTGTCGCTTTCTCCATGGGGCTCTATATTAGCGGTAATTCCATCGGCGGGATGAGCGGGCGTTTATTAAGCGGCGTCATGACCGACTTTTTTAACTGGCGCATCGCGCTGGCGGCCATCGGATGCTTTGCGCTTGCGTCCGCGCTGATGTTCTGGAAGATTTTACCCGCCTCGCAACATTTCCGTCCCACGTCGCTACGGCCTAAAACGCTATTTATTAATTTCCGTCTCCACTGGCGCGATCGGGGGTTACCTCTGCTGTTTGCAGAAGGTTTTTTACTGATGGGCGCGTTCGTCACCCTGTTTAACTACATTGGTTATCGCCTGATGCTCTCCCCCTGGGAATTAAGCCAGGCCGTGGTCGGACTGTTATCCGTAGCCTATCTCACCGGCACATGGAGCTCGCCGAAAGCTGGCGCAATGACCTCACGCTATGGCCGGGGGCCGGTGATGCTGTTCTCTACCGCAGTAATGCTGGGTGGGCTTTTACTGACGCTTTTTACCTCGCTTTGGCTGATTTTTGCCGGGATGCTGCTTTTTTCCGCCGGCTTTTTCGCCGCGCACTCCGTGGCCAGTAGTTGGATTGGCCCGCGTGCGCGCCGGGCGAAGGGACAGGCCTCGTCACTTTATCTTTTCAGCTATTATCTGGGGTCCAGTATCGCCGGGACGCTAGGCGGCGTATTCTGGCATAGTTACGGCTGGAACGGCGTAGGCGGTTTTATCGCGCTAATGCTGGTGCTGGCCATCCTGGTCGGGACGCGGTTACATCACCGTCTTCATGCCTGAAAAGAAATAATCCGGCGATAGCAACGTGCGCTATCGCCGGGCTGGTTTCACGCCACGACTCACTGTTCACCATAGACCTGTCAGGCTTGATACGCCCATAACTTCTCTGATTGCATCCAGCGCCAGAAGCGTAAATACCACCCAGATTATCGGATTCATATACGGTGTGCCTGTTATTCTGGAGGGCGGATATTACCGACTCTGCGACCAAAAATAACGGCCGGTAACGTAAAGCTACCTATTATGGTGGGGGCTGACATCGCGTTACCGGGGGATTGTACATAGCGTTACATGCCGAAACCAATCACTCACGGAAGCCTTTTGATAACAGCGATATAGTCATTTCACCGGCCCCGCAGTGGGGTTGAATGAAAACCAAATCGAGGGTATCAAAATGAAAAAAGTATTAGCTCTGGTTGTTGCCGCTGCAATGGGTCTCTCTTCCGCAGCATTCGCGGCTGAGACTGCAACGCCTGCGAAAACCGCAACGCCTGCCAAAACAACCCAGAACACCCAGCACCACAAAAAACAGCATAAAAAAACCGTTGAGCAAAAAGCGCAGGCGGCTAAAAAGCACCAGAAAAAAGATGGCAAAAAAGCCCCAGCCAAATCTACGTCAAAAACAACTTCGCAGCCGGCTGCGTAAGTCGTAACATGCTGCGGCGCGCCCCCGCGCCCGTTTTTACGGCGCTAAATTGTTCTGGTTTAGCGCCGCCTTCCGGGAGGGCAAAAAAGTGTCTCGCTACCGCTTTGAGCTCATTCTTATCGTGCTTATTTTATGCGCCGCTATTGCCACGCATTTCTATCTTTCCTGAGTGTAGTTATCTGATTTTACTCCCACTTTCTTACCGTCACGTCTATAGTAGTACTGAGGGTTTGTTGTTAATAATCATAATTACCCACCAGAGTGTGATATGCATAAAACCATTGCTGTATTACTGGGCATAGTGTGTTTTTTACCGGTTATGGCGAAAGCCAGGGGGACTGAAACAGACGCCACGGATGCCAGCGACGTCAAAACGCTTTTTTTTAACCATGACGATCGGGTGCCCGTCGCCTATCCTACCCAATCGCCGTGGGATGCCATCGGGCAACTAGAGACCGCCAGCGGTAATTTGTGTACGGCAACACTTATCTCCCCGCATATCGCCCTGACAGCAGGTCACTGCCTGCTAACGCCACCGAAAGGAAAACCAGACAAGGCGGTTGCGCTGCGTTTTGTGGCGCGAAAAGGAGTATGGCGCTATGAAATCCACGGCATTGAAGGCCGCGTTGAACCGTCGCTGGGCCGACGTCTGAAAGCGGATGGCGATGGCTGGATTGTGCCGCCTGCTGCGGCAAGCTGGGATTTTGGTCTGGTAATATTGCGCTACCCACCTTCCGGTATCACGCCAGTGCCTTTATTTACCGGCGATAAAGCGGCGCTCACTGCGGCGTTGAAAGCCGCAGACCGAAAAGTCACGCAGTCTGGTTATCCGGAAGATCATCTGAATGCGCTCTATTCCCATCAGGATTGCGTCGTGACCGGCTGGGCGCAGAATGCCGTACTCTCACACCAGTGCGACACGTTACCTGGCGACAGCGGCTCGCCGTTATTATTGCACACGGATAGCGGATGGCAGCTCATTGGCGTACAAAGCTCCGCCCCTGCGGCTAAAGATCGCTGGCGCGCCGATAACCGCGCTATATCCGTCACCGGCTTTCGCGATAAGCTGAAAGCCCTGGCGCAGGACTAATACGCGAATCGCTGCCTGACCGGCAGCGATCGTCTCAGGCAAATTTTATCATGACCATTCCGGCGAGCAGCAATATCACGCCAACCCAGCCTTTGGGATTTAAGCGCTGGCCGAAGAGCACCCAGCCCGCCGCCAGCGTGGCGGCAATACCAAAACCGCCCCATAGCGCATACGCCACCGACAGGTCTATCCCTTTTACCGCCTGGGAAAGCGCGCTGAAGGCGGCCAGAACAGCGGCAAGCGATAAGATGCCATAGCATTTACGGCGAAAGCCGTCCGAAAATTTCAACAGTACGTTAGCCGCGATTTCCAGCATTATTGCCAGCCCAAGCCAGGCGCCGTGTATCCATTCAAATTGTTGCACGAGTCGCCTCCTTCACCGGTTTGCCGGGTTTACGCGTCCCTGATTTGATCAATACGATGCCAGCGACCAGCGTCAGCAAGCCGGCTATCTTCATGGTTGATAATGCTTCATCAAATAGCAGCACGCTAAAAATGGTAATAAATAAAATGCCGATCCCTTCCCATAAGGCATACGCTACACCCAGGGCAATCTTTTTTACCGCAAAAGAAAGAAATATATATGACAGCGTGATCATCACCAGCATTAAAATAAAACCCGCATTGCCATTACCCACGCTAGCCCATTTCATTGAGAGCGTGCCGGTAATTTCAGTCGCGATAGCCAGAGCTAATAAAATCCAGTAAAACATGACACTTCTCCTGCATGAGAATATACTCTTTCGAGTCTGCTGCACGCAGCAAACTAAAAAATAAAATCAGTTAGCACAGCGCATTGCGCCAGCTCAGGCAGAAGTGAGAGACTAAAGTGCGTTACGCCAGTGCTGCTCGCCGATAAGCAGGAAAAAGGAGGTAGAGTGAAGATGCGTTTGCGTGGAGAAAAAAGCGCTGAACATATTGTCCATAATATTACAATTATCCGCAGTGTTGCTTCTCGTCATCGCGGATGATAATTGTCCTCGGTAGTTGAACACGCCTGATTTGTATCATAAGCCAGGAATTAACTCAAAATATTTTCACTTCTTTACCTGAAGTGTTTGATTTTAACCAGAACAGGTCGACCGACATCACATTATTATTCGTGTCGGCATCAGAAAACAGGGACTGATATGGCAAAACCGATCATCACGCTCAATGGTCTAAAAATCGTCATTATGCTGGGAATGCTGGTAGTTATTCTGAGCGGTATCCGCTTCGCCGCAGATATCATTGTTCCCTTTATTTTGGCGTTATTTATTGCAGTCGTTCTCAATCCCGTTGTGCAACGGATGACCCGATGCCGAATTCCGCGCGTTATCGCCGTATCATTGCTCATTGTGATTATTGTTATGTTAATGGTACTGCTACTGGCCTATTTGGGGACATCATTAAATGAACTGGCTCGTACCCTACCGCAATATCGCTCCTCATTGGTGATACCGTTGCAACGTATTGAACCGTGGTTACAGCGAGCAGGCATTGGCGTGTCGGTTGATGAGCTGGCGAAATATATCGATCCAAACGCCGCCATGACTCTGGTAACGAACCTGCTCACCCAACTGTCCAATGCCATGTCGTCCATCTTTTTATTGTTATTGACCGTGGTATTTATGCTGCTGGAGGTTCCACAATTGCCTGAAAAACTGCAGCAGATGATGAGCCGTCCGGCGGAAGGCATGGCGGCAATTCAACGCGCGCTTGATAGCGTTTCCCATTATCTGGTGTTAAAAACAGCGATCAGTATCGTGACGGGGCTGGTCGCATGGGGAATGCTGGCCGCGCTGGATGTCCGCTTCGCCTTTGTCTGGGGTCTACTGGCCTTCGCGCTGAACTATATTCCTAATATTGGATCGGTGCTCGCTGCCCTGCCACCCATTATTCAGGTGCTGGTATTTAACGGGTTTTATGATGCGCTGCTGGTGCTGGCAGGCTATCTGCTGATTAATCTGGTCTTCGGCAATATCCTTGAGCCACGAATCATGGGACGTGGTTTAGGCCTTTCAACCTTAGTGGTATTTTTGTCGTTAATTTTCTGGGGCTGGCTATTAGGTCCGGTGGGCATGTTGCTCTCCGTTCCGTTAACCATCATTGTCAAAATCGCCCTCGAACAGACCACCGGCGGGCAGAGTATCGCCGTTCTGCTTAGCGATTTAAACAAAAGATAAAATGCAATACATACACAAAATCATTCAAGATGCATCGCGGCGGCAAGGGAAGAAATCCCCGGGAGCATAGATAACGATGTGACCGGGGTTTCTGAGCGCAGCCAACAAAGAGGCAGCTTAAAAGATGAAGTGTATAAAAACGGCCTCCAAAGAGGCCGTCGCACGTTTAAAAGATTAAAGCGCTTTCAGAATTGCATCCACGCTGGCTTTTGCATCGCCAAACAGCATTTGCGTATTCTCTTTAAAGAACAGCGGGTTCTGCACACCAGCATAACCAGTATTCATTGAACGCTTAAAGACCACGACATTCTGTGCTTTCCACACTTCGAGAACCGGCATACCGGCGATCGGGCTGCGGGGATCGTCTTGCGCCGCCGGGTTCACCGTATCGTTCGCGCCAATCACCAGCACGGTATCGGTATCGGCGAAATCATCATTGATTTCGTCCATTTCCAGCACGATGTCATAAGGCACTTTCGCCTCCGCCAACAGCACGTTCATATGCCCCGGCAGGCGACCCGCCACCGGATGAATGCCGAAACGCACGTTGATACCGCGTGCACGCAGTTTTTCGGTGATTTCCGCCACCGGATACTGCGCCTGCGCCACCGCCATCCCGTACCCCGGCGTAATAATGACGGAGTGGGAGTTTTTCAGCATCTCAGCGGTCTCTTCCGCCGTGATTTCGCGATGTTCGCCAGCTTCCTGATCGTCGCCCGTTGAGGAGCCGTCAGTACCGAACCCACCAGCAATAACGCTGATGAAAGAGCGGTTCATCGCTTTACACATAATGTAAGACAGGATCGCGCCTGACGAACCGACCAGCGCGCCGGTCACAATCAGCAAATCGTTGCTCAACATGAAGCCAGCCGCCGCGGCAGCCCAACCGGAATAGGAGTTCAGCATTGAAACAACCACCGGCATGTCCGCCCCGCCGATAGAAGCGACCAGATGCCAACCAAACGCCAGCGCGATAATGGTCATCAGCAGCAGCGCCAGAACCTGTAGACCCACGCTTTCGGTACGAACAAAAACCAGCAGCAACAGGAAAGAAACAACCAGCGCCGCCAGGTTCATTTTGTGACGGTTAGGCAACATCAACGGCTTAGAAGAGATTTTGCCGCGCAGTTTACCAAACGCTACGATCGATCCAGTGAAAGTGACTGCGCCAATAAAGATACCGAGGAAGACTTCGGTCAGATGGATATTCACCAGCACCGGCGCCAGACTGGCGTCATGGTACAGATAGCTGTTAAAGCCAACCAGTACCGCCGCCAGGCCCACGAAACTGTGCAGAATCGCGACCAGCTCCGGCATCTCGGTCATCTCAACTTTTTTCGCCATGCGGATGCCAATCGCGCCGCCAATAATCATGGCGACCAGAATCCATGCCACGTTGCCGGTATCCGGCCCGAAAATGGTCGCCAGCAACGCGATCGCCATCCCGGCAATACCGAAGTTATTCCCCTGGCGGGACGTTTCATGCTTTGAAAGCCCGGCAAGACTGAAAATAAACAGGATCGCGGCAACAATGTATGCAGCTGTAACTAATCCTCCAGACATGTGTTACCCCTTAGTTTTTCCGGAACATTTTCAGCATACGCTGAGTCACGGTGAAGCCACCGAAAATATTAATGCTGGCGATAAGCACCGCGATAAAGCTCAGGAAGCTGACCCAGCCGCCCTGACCAATTTGCAATAATGCCCCGACAACAATAATCCCTGAAATTGCGTTGGTCACCGACATTAATGGCGTATGAAGCGCATGAGACACGTTCCACACCACGTAATAACCAACCACGCAGGCGAGCGCAAACACGGTAAAATGGCCGAGGAACTCTTTTGGCGCGACATCGGCCAGCCAGCCAAAAAGAATGATCGCCAGCGCCATTAACGCATACTTCCGCCAGGGTGAAGCGGGCTTTTCCGGCTCTTTTGGTGCAGGTGCTGCTTTAGGCGCGGCCTGTGGCTGCGCGGAAACCTGGATTGGCGGCGCAGGCCAGGTAATGTCGCCGTCGCGAATCACCGTCACGCCACGGATCACGACATCGTCAAAATCCACGTCAATATTGCCGTCTTTCTCTTTGCACAGCAGCTTCAGCAGGTTAACCAGGTTGGTGCCATAAAGCTGGGATGACTGCGTCGGCAAACGCCCCGGTAGATCGGTGTAGCCAATCACTTTTACGCCATTGTCCGTCGTCACAACCTGATTGGCGACGGTATATTCGCAGTTACCGCCATTCTGCGCGGCCAGGTCGACAATCACGCTGCCGGCCTTCATAGAATCGACCATATCGCGGGTAATCAGCTTCGGCGCTGGTTTGCCCGGAATCAACGCGGTGGTAACGATGATATCGACCTCTTTGGCCTGGGCGGCAAAGAGCGCCATTTCCGCTTTGATAAACGCCTCGGACATCACTTTGGCGTAACCATCGCCGCTACCGGCTTCCTCTTTAAAATCCAGTTCGAGGAACTCAGCCCCCATACTCTGGACCTGCTCTTTGACTTCAGGACGAGTGTCAAACGCGCGGACAATCGCCCCCAGGCTGTTTGCCGCGCCGATAGCCGCAAGACCGGCAACGCCCGCGCCAATCACCATCACCTTCGCCGGCGGCACTTTCCCGGCGGCGGTGATTTGGCCGGTAAAGAAGCGCCCAAATTCATGCGCGGCCTCTACAATGGCGCGATAACCCGCGATATTCGCCATTGAGCTTAACGCGTCGAGCGACTGCGCGCGGGAAATACGCGGCACGGAGTCCATCGCCATCACCGTGACCTTACGTTCGGCAAGTTTCTCCATTAACCCAGGATTTTGCGCAGGCCAGATAAAACTGACCAGCGTAGTCCCGGGGTTCAGTAAAGCGATTTCATCTTCTTCAGGCGCATTAACCTTGAGAATAATTTCCGACTGCCAGATAGCATTGCCGTCTACAATATCCGCGCCAGCCTGCGCAAACGCTTTGTCGTCAAAACTTGCCAGTTGACCCGCCCCGCTTTCGATAGCGACGCTAAACCCCAGCTTCAGTAGCTGCTCTACCGTTTTCGGCGTCGCAGCGACACGGGTTTCATTGGGTAACCGCTCTTTTGGTATGCCAATTCGCATAAATGTTCCCTTCCATCGGTATTTTTGATGATGGTTTGTCAGTAAGCGCGAGAAGCGTACGCCTGCCCGCGTTTGAGGTAAATGTTACCCCAGCAGAATAAAACCGTTACAAACTCTCTATAACCTACTGAAAATAACGCCTGTGATCTAGCGCCAAAAAACAGAATTTTTTATCAAATTTGCAAAACATGAACGATTCAGCCGCTAAGCAGCCATAATGCCTTGAAAATGGCCTGCGAGGGCTGATAATTCGCTCAAATTTGACAGCAAAACATCATTAAACCCCTGGCGAGATCAAGAAATTAACATTAAATTAACTTATTAAATTTATGCGCTTCATTAGCTTAGCCGCCCGGACGCCGTTTTTTTCGACATATCGGCAAATGTTATCATCAAAGATAGGATACATGACACGATGCGTGAAAAATCCCGCAGACATCCATATGGTTTAAATGCAATAATCAGCCACGTTTCTAGTCAATAACAATACCAGTACCTGGTTTGCGCAAGGCGAAGGATTATTTTTATGAAGCTTAAGAACACTCTCCTGGCGTCGGCTCTGCTTTCTGCGGCTGCTTTTTCTGTCCATGCAGCAACAGAACTGACGCCGGAGCAAGCGGCTGCACTAAAACCTTATGACCGCATCGTTATTACCGGTCGTTTTAATGCTATTGGCGATGCGGTCTCCGCCGTGTCCCGCCGCGCAGATAAAGAAGGCGCAGCCTCCTTCTATGTTGTCGACACCTCGGAGTTCGGCAACAGTGGTAACTGGCGTGTTGTGGCGGACGTGTATAAAGCCGACGCGCCGAAAGCCGACGCGCCCAAAAATCGTGTCATTAATGGCATCGTGGAATTACCGAAAGACCAGGCCGTACAATTAGAACCGTATGACACCGTCACCGTTCAGGGCTTCTACCGTAGCCAGCCGGAAGTTAACGATGCCATTACGAAAGCGGCGAAACAAAAAGGCGCATACGCTTTCTATATTGTTCGTCAGATAGATGCGAATCAGGGCGGAAACCAGCGCATCACTGCATTTATCTATAAACAAGATGCGAAAAAACGCATCGTTCAGAGCCCGGACGCTATTCCGGCAGACTCTGAAGCTGGCCGCGCCGCGCTGGCTCAGGGCGGCGAAGCTGCGAAGAAAGTCGAAATTCCAGGCGTCGCCACGTCAGCCTCGCCGAGCGCCGAAGTAGGCCGTTTCTTCGAAACGCAATCCTCCAAAGGCGGACGTTACACTGTCACACTTCCGGATGGCACAAAAGTTGAGGAGCTGAATAAAGCGACGGCTGCGATGATGGTGCCTTTCGACAGCGTTAAGTTCACCGGCAACTACGGCAATATGACAGAAATCTCCTATCAGGTCGCCAAACGCGCGGCGAAGAAAGGCGCTAAGTATTATCATATTACGCGTCAGTGGCAGGAGCGCGGCAATAACATCACCATCAGCGCCGACCTCTATAAATAAGGCGCGCGTCGCCATCAGGCTTTCTCGCCGGATGGCGGCATACCTGCCTTATCAGGCCTACACGATCGTTCAACGGCAGGCCTGATAAGCCGCCATCCGGCACTTTCTCGCGGGATGCCAGTTCCGTCAAATATCGCGATGAATCTCACTTTTCGCTTTTTTGGCGATAAATCTTATCCAGGCCGTTGCATGCGGTCCCTTCTCTCCGTAAAATCCCGCGCCTTAGTGGCTTTCACCATTTTTATGCGTTTTGCCATAATAATTATTCTTCCAATTTCATTTTTATAGCTGGATACCAATGGAAAAAAAACTGGGACTGAGCGCGCTGACCGCGCTGGTTTTAAGCTCAATGCTTGGCGCAGGTGTTTTCAGTCTGCCCCAGAATATGGCCGCCGTTGCCAGTCCGGCTGCGTTGTTAATTGGCTGGGCCATTACCGGCGTGGGGATACTCTTACTGGCATTCGCCATGTTAATCCTTACACGCATTCGCTCCGAGCTTGACGGCGGCATCTTTACTTACGCCCGCGAAGGCTTCGGCGAACTGATTGGCTTTTGTTCTGCCTGGGGCTATTGGCTGTGCGCGGTCATCGCCAACGTATCCTATTTGGTTATCGTTTTTTCAGCGCTGAGTTTCTTTACCGATACGCCTGCCCTGCGTCTGTTTGGCGACGGTAATACCTGGCAGGCTATTGTCGGCGCTTCAGTCCTGCTCTGGATTGTCCATTTCCTCATCCTGCGCGGCGTACAAACGGCAGCCAGCATCAATCTGGTTGCGACTCTGGCGAAACTGTTGCCGCTCGGCGCGTTTATTGTGCTGGCTATCATGATGTTCAAACTGGATACCTTCACTCTGGACTTCACTGGTGTTGAACTCGGTATTCCCGTATGGGAACAGGTCAAGAACACCATGCTTATTACGCTGTGGGTGTTTATTGGCGTTGAAGGCGCCGTCGTCGTCTCGGCCCGAGCGAAAAATAAACGCGATGTAGGCCGCGCCACGCTACTGGCGGTACTCGCAGCGCTGGGAATATATCTCCTGGTCACGCTGCTTTCTCTTGGCGTTCTGGCGCGTCCGGAACTGGCGGAGATGCGCAACCCGTCGATGGCCGGTCTGATGGTGAAAATGATGGGGCCGTGGGGAGAAATTATTATTGCAGCGGGACTGATTGTGTCTGTCTGCGGGGCTTATCTAAGCTGGACTATCATGGCGGCGGAGGTGCCGTTTCTGGCGGCAGCCTATAAATCCTTCCCGGGCATCTTCGCGCGACAAAATGCGCAAGGCGCGCCTTCTGCGTCGTTATGGCTCACCAATATCTGTGTGCAAATCTGTCTGGTGCTGATCTGGCTGACCGGTTCGGACTACAACACACTATTGACGATTGCGTCAGAAATGATTCTGGTGCCCTACTTTCTGGTCGGCGCATTTCTGCTGAAGATTGCAACGCGTCCCCTCCATCGGGCGGTCGGTATCGGAGCCTGTATTTATGGCTTATGGTTGTTATACGCGTCGGGTCCCATGCACCTGCTGCTGTCCGTCGTGCTGTACGCGCCTGGATTACTGGTTTTCCTGTATGCGCGTCGGACGCACAAGCATGACAACGTATTAAATCGTCAGGAAGTCGTGCTGATTGGTTTATTGCTGGTCGCGGCGGTTCCGGCTACGTGGATGCTGGTGGGTTAACCCCCCCCATCGTAATATCCGTCTGTATTACGATGGGGAAACCACGGTCTTTGCCAATATTAATGCCATTTAATCCAGCAAAAAATCAGCAGCCACGCGCTTAGCCCCCAGCAGACCACCGCACCGCCAAGCGCGACGGGCAGGCGCATCACGCCGCTGAAATACCATAGCGTTGCAAGATAAATGAAATAAGGAATGATCGACCACATGCTAAAGACGATGGTGGTACGCATCGCGTCGATGCCCCGCTCGCTGGCCACGATATAGTGCGCGATAAGCGCAAACGTTGGAAACAGAGGAATTAATCCGGCGATATAATAATTTTTCGTTTTTGACAGCAGACCAATCAATACGACGACCAGCGCCCCCAGGGCAGCTTTAATCACGAGTCCCATTACCTTGCCTTAACATGCTAATAACAACAGCGTGTAGCATAACGGAACCGCTCTCGTTTAGAAAAGATTTATGGAAGGGAAAACAGAGGCGGTGTATGTTGGCGTTTTCTATTCTCCATTTATAATATGAACCGCATTGTATTTGTTGAAGACGACGCTGAAGTGGGTTCTCTCATTGCCGCTTATCTGGCGAAACATGATATTGATGTCATTGTTGAGCCGCGTGGTGACCGGGCGGAGGATCTTATCCTCACCACTCAGCCCGATCTGGTTTTACTGGATATTATGCTTCCAGGTAAAGATGGCATGACGATATGCCGCGATCTGCGCCACCGCTGGCAAGGCCCGATTGTCCTGCTCACCTCGCTGGACAGTGATATGAATCATATTCTGGCGCTGGAGATGGGCGCTTGCGACTACATCCTCAAAACCACGCCTCCGGCCGTTTTGCTGGCGCGTCTGCGCTTACACCTGCGGCAAAGCGAACAAACGCAACAGGCAAAAAGTCTTCAGGAGAGCGCGCTTACGCCGCATAAAGCGCTGCGTTTTGGCGCGTTAACCATCGATCCCCTTAACCGGGCGGTCCAGCTCAATGGCGATTTCATATCGCTCTCCACCGCCGATTTTGAATTGCTCTGGGAACTGGCGACACACGCCGGACAAATTATGGATCGCGACGCGTTGCTAAAAACGCTGCGCGGCGTCAATTATGATGGTCTGGATCGCAGCGTGGATGTGGCGATTTCCCGCCTGCGTAAGAAACTGCTGGATAGCGCTGCTGAGCCCTATCGTATAAAGACCATTCGCAATAAAGGCTATCTTTTTGCCCCTCATGCCTGGGACGAAACGACGGGATAAGTTAGCCGACAGATTTTACCTGCCTTTATTAAGTCATAGTGGCGATGCTCATCACCGCCACTGTTCAAAAAACAGGCATTGCATACATGGATGCTATTTTTATTAGTCGGAACAGCCCCTTTATTACCGTTTTCTCTGCGTTGTGGTTCATCATTACGTCTTTTTCGCTCAAGAAAATTAAATTAAAAAAACTCGAAGCCAGTTCACAAAATTGATAACAGAATGTCTGCCCGCCGCTATATTGCCATCTTTTTTCGCAAATTGTGAAATAAAACAAATCAAAACCATGAATATATAATAACAAATATATTCACCATAAGTATATGCGTTTCCGATAGTAACTTTTGTATTAATTAATAACATATAAGAAAAGTTAGCATTTGCTGAAATAATATTATTCAGATTAGGATGCCTTTGATTCAACGAATCTGTAGAAGTTCAATCTTTTGCAAATAAGTTAAGTTTTTAAGGATAAAAAAATGAAAAGAAAAGTATTGGCACTTGTCATCCCGGCTCTGCTGGCTGCTGGCGCAGCACACGCCGCTGAAATTTATAACAAAGACGGCAACAAACTGGACCTTTACGGGAAAGTAGACGGCCTGCACTATTTCTCTGATGACTCTTCTAAAGATGGCGATCAGACCTATATGCGTGTCGGCTTTAAAGGCGAAACACAGATTAACGACCAACTGACCGGTTACGGCCAGTGGGAATATAACGTTCAGGCTAACACTACCGAAGGCGAAGGCGCTAATTCCTGGACTCGTCTGGCATTCGCCGGCCTGAAATTCGGCGACTACGGCTCATTCGACTATGGTCGTAACTACGGCGTCCTGTACGACGTGGAAGGCTGGACCGATATGCTGCCTGAGTTCGGCGGCGACTCCTATACTTACGCTGACAACTACATGACCGGTCGTGCTAACGGCGTGGCCACCTACCGTAACACTGATTTCTTCGGTCTGGTAGACGGTCTGAACTTCGCGTTGCAATATCAGGGTAAAAATGAAAGCCAAAGCGCTGACGATGTAAATATCGGTACCAATAACCGTAATGATAGCGACGATATTCGTTACGATAACGGTGATGGCTTCGGTATTTCTACTACCTATGATATTGGTATGGGCTTCAGCGCAGGCGCTGCATATACCACTTCCGATCGTACTAATGAGCAAGTCAATGCTAGCAGCACGATTGCTGGCCGCACGATTGCTGGCGGCGACAAAGCGGATGCATGGACAGCTGGCTTGAAATATGATGCCAACAACATCTATTTAGCGACTATGTATTCTGAAACCCGTAATATGACGCCTTATGGTAAAACGGACAAGGGTTATGATGGCGGCGTAGCAAACAAAACGCAAAACTTCGAAGTTACAGCCCAATATCAATTTGATTTCGGTCTGCGCCCGGCGGTTTCTTTCCTGATGTCTAAAGGTAAAGATCTGACCTATAACAACGTTAATGGCGATGATAAAGACCTGGTTAAATATGCTGATGTAGGTGCTACCTATTATTTCAACAAAAACTTCTCCACCTATGTTGATTATAAAATCAACCTGCTGGATGACGACGACCCGTTCTATAAAGATGCCGGTATCAGCACTGATGATATCGTCGCGCTGGGTATGGTTTACCAGTTCTAATTATTCATTAATTCTTCTCAAGCCCGCCGTTTTGGCGGGCTTTTCTTTTTTTATCACCACCGTTCTAAAAACAGAACGCACTGTTCCCTGGGCGCAGATTGAACAATTCTTGTTCGCTCTCTATGGTTTGCTTATCGCCCGACAAAAGGAACATGTTAATGATCAGTCTCGTCCCGTCTCTGCTTTCCAGAACCGCGCTTCTCTTTCTGCTCACGGCCACAGGCGCAGCCACCGCCGCCCGCCCGGCAGCGGATATTATTTTGCATAACGGTAATATCATCACTCTGAATGATGCCCAGCCGCAGGCCAGCGCGCTGGCGATTTCCGGCTCGCGGATTGTGGCGATTGGCGATGATACGGCGACAAATGAATGGCGCGGCAACCATACCCGTACCATCGATTTACAGGGTAAAACCGTGATACCCGGCCTGACCGATACCCACATCCACGCCATTCGCGGCGGACAAACCTGGACATTCGAAACCTACTGGTACGACAGCCCTTCGCTTAAAGACGCGCTGGATAAATTACGCGCCGACGCTAACCGTCGTCCCCACGATCAATGGGTAGCCGTAGTGGGATCGTGGATACCGGCGCAATTTGCAGAAAACCGGGCGCCGACGGTAGCCGAACTGAGCCACGCCCTTCCCGATCATCCGGCTTATATTCAGTATCTTTACGACTATGCGTTAGTGAATCAGCGCGGTATAGACGTACTTGGCCTTAACAACACCCCTCCTCCTGATTTAGCGGGAATCCGCGTAGAGCGCGACGCAAAAGGTAGCGCCACGGGGAAATTATTTGGTGACATCGCCGCGTTTAACCAGCTTTTTGCCAGCATAAGTCGTAACGCCGATCGCGAGGGCGGTCTGCGGCAATTTTTCGCTGATATGAACGCTCGCGGCGTGACCGGCATCATTGACCCCTCTGCCGGGCCTGCCGCCGCTTATGAGCCTTTATTTACAATGCGAAACCAGGGGGATTTACCGCTGCGCGTGGGGTATCGCATTCCGGTACAGCCAGAAGCGAAAGGTCATGAAGCGCAGTGGTTCAGCAACCTGATGGCCTTTCGCCCGGCGCGTGCCGATGACGGGCAACTGGCTTTTCTAGGTCTGGGGGAAAGCCTGGTGGCCGGAATGAATGACGGCGTGCGGATGGCCCCAGGGTTTTCTTCCTCAGAGCAAGACAAAACCGCGCTTCGCCAGGTCGCGACGTTTGCGGCAAAACGGGGAATACCGCTTGAGATCCACGCCTATACCGATGACAGCGCCGACGCGATATTGACGATTTTTGAGCAGGTAGCGCAGCAGTACGATCTGCGCCCTCTGCGCTGGTCTATTGCGCACCTGAATACCGGTTCGCCACAGACGCTTGAGCGAATGCGTAAGCTGGGCCTGGCATACACTGTGCAAATGGGGCCTTACTTTGAGGGGCTTGCCATCCGTGACGCCAATCCACCCGGCGCGACGGACAATTCGCCGCCGGTTCGACTGGCGCTGGATAAAGGGCTTGTCGTAGCTGGCGGCACCGATTCGACGCGTATTGGCATTGCCGGTGTCTGGCACGCTATCGAATATCATATCACCGGTATAGCGTCAGGCGGTTCCGTGCGTAAACCCGCCAGCGAGCGACTCACGCGTCTGGAAGCGCTAGCGTTATATACACGTCATGCCGCCTGGCTCGCCTTTGCCGAACAACACCGGGGCCAGCTTAGCGTCGGAAAACAGGCCGATCTGGCGGTACTCAATCAGCCATTTATGACGATGCCGGAAGACAGAATTGATACCATTCGCGCTGTTTTGACGCTTGTCGATGGACGCATTGTTCACGAAAGTCCGGACCTTAACGCCGGACAATGAGGTTGTCAGTTGACGCAAAGCCTGCTTTTATAACCCACCAGCGGCGCTGACGGGAAATCTTTTCCGCCAGCGCGCGATAGAGCTAATGTATTAAGATCCGGTGGGCGTTGATGAAAAAGCTGTTTGTGCAGTTTTACCTTTTGCTGTTCGTCTGTTTTCTGGTCATGACCTTATTGGTCGGACTGGTGTACAAATTCACCGCCGAACGCGCGGGCAGGCAATCGCTCGACGATCTGATGAAAAGTTCGCTCTATCTGATGCGCAGCGAACTGCGGGAAATTCCGCCGCGTGAATGGGGGAAAACGTTAAAAGAGATGGACCTGAACCTCTCTTTCGATTTACGCGTTGAACCGTTAAATCACTATAAGCTTGATGCCGCCACCACGCAGCGACTGCGTGAAGGCGATATCGTCGCGCTTGACGATCAATACACCTTTATTCAGCGTATCCCACGCAGCCATTACGTCCTGGCGGTTGGCCCGGTTCCCTATCTCTATTTCCTGCATCAAATGCGACTGCTGGATATCGCCTTAATGGCGCTCATTGCCTTTTCTCTCGCCTTTCCTGTGTTTATCTGGATGCGCCCGCACTGGCAAGAAATGCTCAGGCTCGAATCCGCCGCGCAGCGCTTTGGCGAGGGTCATTTGACTGAACGCCTGCACTTCGATAATGGCTCCAGTTTCGAACGTCTGGGCGTCGCGTTCAACCAGATGGCGGATAACATTAATGCCCTGATCGCCAGTAAAAAACAGCTGATTGACGGTATCGCCCATGAGCTTCGCACGCCGCTGGTACGCTTACGCTATCGGCTTGAAATGAGTGAAAATCTGACACCGCCGGAATCACAGGCGCTCAATCGCGATATTGGTCAACTGGAAGCGCTGATTGAAGAACTGCTCACCTATGCGCGCCTTGACCGACCACAAAATGAACTGATGTTGACCGAACCCGACCTCCCCGCCTGGTTGCTCGCGCATTTGCAGGATGTGCAGAGCGTGACCCCGGAACGCGCCGTAAACCTTCTCACATGTGTAATCGGCGATTATGGCGCGCTTGATATGCGGTTAATGTCGCGAGTGCTGGATAACCTGCTGAATAATGCGTTGCGCTACAGTCATACCACCGTTCAGGTCAGTCTGTTACTCGACGGCAGTCAGGCAACGCTGATAGTCGAAGATGATGGCCCCGGCATTGAAGCGGATGCGCGTGAGCGCATATTTGAACCTTTTGTCAGACTCGACCCCAGTAGAGACCGGGCGACAGGCGGCTGCGGGCTTGGACTCGCCATCGTACACTCTATCGCCCTAGCGATGGGCGGTAGCGTCGTCTGTGACGAGAGCGAACTGGGCGGCGCAAAATTTAGCTTTCGCTGGCCGGTCTGGCACGCGATGCCCGACATGACCGCTGCCTGACGTATTTTGCACGCTGGTTGAGCGGCGGGAACTGTGCTATACAGATAGCATGTTGTAACTAAAGTGAGTGATACCATGTCCCGCTACGATCTCGTTGAACGCCTGAATGGCACTTTTCGCCAGATAGAACAACACCTGGCGGCGCTGACGGATAATCTACAGCAGCATTCGCTACTTATCGCCCGTGTCTTTTCACTGCCGCAGGTGACCAAAGAGGCGGAACATGCGCCGCTGGATACTATCGAGGTAACGCAACATCTGGGGAAAGAGGCCGAAACGCTGGCGCTACGTCACTATCGCCATTTGTTTATTCAACAGCAGTCCGAAAACCGCAGCAGTAAAGCCGCCGTCCGCCTGCCTGGCGTCTTATGCTATCAAGTGGATAATGCGACACAGTTAGATCTGGAAAATCAGATACAGCGCATTAACCAGTTGAAAACCACCTTCGAGCAGATGGTTACGGTAGAGTCCGGTCTTCCCTCAGCGGCACGCTTTGAGTGGGTGCATCGGCATCTACCCGGCTTAATTACGCTGAACGCTTACCGCACGCTGACGCTTATCAATAACCCCGCTACCATACGTTTCGGCTGGGCAAATAAACATATTATTAAAAATTTAAGCCGGGATGAGGTTCTGAGCCAGTTGAAAAAAAGCCTCGCGTCGCCGCGCAGCGTCCCGCCGTGGACGCGCGAACAATGGCAATTCAAGCTGGAACGGGAATATCAGGATATCGCTGCCTTACCGCAGCAGGCCCGACTCAAGATTAAGCGTCCGGTTAAAGTACAGCCGATCGCCCGCATCTGGTATAAAGGCCAGCAAAAACAGGTGCAACACGCCTGTCCCACGCCGATTATCGCGTTAATCAACACGGACAACGGCGCTGGCGTGCCGGATATTGGCGGGCTGGAAAACTATGACGCCGACAATATTCAGCACCGTTTTAAACCACAGGCGCAGCCGCTGCGACTGATTATTCCGCGACTGCACCTGTATGTGGCGGATTAACGTCCCGGCGTCATACTGCCAACCATCAACTCCGGACGTACCCAGGCGTCGAACTCCTCGTCGCTAAGGTATCCTAATGCCACGGCTGAGGCTTTGAGCGTCAGCCCTTCTTTATGCGCCTTCTTCGCAATCTCCGCCGCTTTATCGTAACCGATGTGCGTATTGAGCGCAGTGACCAGCATCAGCGACTCATTCAGCAACTGCGTAATACGCTCGCGGTTTGGCTCGATTCCTGACGCACAGTGTTGATTGAAACTCTCCATGCCATCGGCCAGCAGGCGCACCGTTTGCAGAAAATTATGAATAACCATCGGACGATAGACGTTGAGCTCAAAGTTGCCCGATGCGCCCCCCATATTGATGGCCACATCGTTACCCATCACCTGGCAACATAGCATCGTTACCGCTTCACACTGGGTCGGATTCACTTTACCAGGCATAATGGAACTGCCTGGCTCATTCTCCGGGATAGCAATCTCGCCAATGCCGCAGCGCGGGCCGGACGCCAGCCAGCGAACATCGTTGGCGATTTTCATCAGCGAGGCCGCCAGTCCTTTTAATGCGCCATGCGCCTGTACCAACGCGTCACAGGTCGCCAGCGCTTCGAATTTATTCGGGGCGGTAACAAACGGCGCCGCGGTAATCGTCGCCAGTTCCTCGGCCACGCGCCGGGCATATTCCGGATGGGTATTAAGCCCTGTCCCCACTGCGGTTCCGCCGAGCGCCAGTTCTGCGACGTGCGGTAAACTGTGCTCAATGTGCCTGAGGTTATGTTCCAGCATGGCTACCCAACCGGAAATCTCCTGGCCTAAGGTGAGCGGCGTCGCGTCCTGCAGGTGAGTACGGCCAATTTTGACAATATCGGCGAAAGCGTGGGATTTATCGCGAAGCGTATCCGTTAATGCGGATAATTGCGGGATAAGGTGTTCGCGTAACGCCAGTAACGCCGCCACGTGCATGGCGGTTGGGAACACATCGTTTGAGCTTTGACTCTTATTGACGTCATCATTGGGATGCACCTTGCGTTCCATACCGCGAACGCCGCCCAAAATTTCACTGGCGCGGTTCGCTAACACCTCATTCATATTCATGTTGCTTTGCGTACCGGACCCGGTCTGCCAAATCGCCAGCGGAAACTCATCAGCATGTTTTCCCGCCAGCACTTCATCAGCCGCCTGGATAATCGCGCTGGCTTTTTCCGCCGCCAACAACCCTAAGTCCTGGTTGACCTTCGCAGCGGCGCGCTTGGTCAACGCCAGAGCGTGAATGAGCGAAACGGGCATTTTCTCCGTGGAAATCCGAAAATGCTCCAGCGAACGTTGAGTCTGCGCCCCCCACAGTTTATCTGCCGGGACTTCAATCGCGCCCATTGAATCTTTCTCGCGGCGTACCGTTACCATTACCTGCTCCTTACTCAAGTTGATGAGATCATGTGTCGACATTGCTCACATGTTTGCGGTCTTATGAGTATTAACGATAACAACACAACGGTGTAGACCGGATAAGGCGCTTGCGCCGTTCTCCGGCAAAATAGCGAATCATGTTACCGCCCCGCAGGGCGGCGACATTACTTAACGCAGCGCGCGCACTGCGATGACTGAATCTGCTGGAAGAAATCGTTACCTTTATCATCCACCAGAATAAAGGCCGGAAAATCCTCCACTTCAATTTTCCAGATAGCCTCCATACCCAGTTCAGGATATTCCACGCACTCCAGGCGCTTGATACTACCCTGCGCCAGAACGGCTGCCGGGCCGCCGATACTGCCCAGGTAGAAGCCGCCATGTTTCTTACAGGCATCGGTCACCTGCTGGCTGCGGTTGCCTTTCGCCAGCATGATCATACTGCCGCCCTGCGACTGGAGCTGATCAACATAAGAGTCCATCCGTCCTGCGGTAGTCGGCCCAAGCGACCCGGAGGCGTACCCTTCCGGCGTTTTTGCCGGCCCCGCATAATAGATAGGATGATCTTTGATGTACTGCGGCAAACCTTCGCCTCTGTCCATCCGTTCTTTCAGTTTAGCGTGCGCGATGTCGCGGCCCACAATAATCGTGCCGTTCAGCGACAGGCGCGTTGATACCGGATACTGCGACAGTTGTTGCAGTATCTCGCTCATGGGACGGTTAAGATCAACGCGCACCGCCTCGCCCTCTCCCGCCTGGCGCAGCGCCTCAGGAATATATTTACCGGGATTGCGCTCCAGCTTCTCGATCCAGATCCCTTCCCGGTTGATCTTCGCTTTAATGTTTCGATCCGCGGAGCAGGACACGCCCATACCTACCGGACACGATGCCCCGTGGCGCGGCAATCGGATGACACGAATATCGTGAGCGAAATACTTGCCGCCGAACTGCGCGCCTAAGCCAAGATTTTGCGCCTCAAGCAACAATTCTTTTTCCAGTTCAATATCGCGGAAGGCCTGCCCGTGTTCATTGCCTTCGGTCGGTAGCGCATCATAGTATTTTGCCGAGGCCAGCTTAACGGTCTTCAGGTTCGCTTCCGCCGAGGTGCCGCCAATGACAAACGCGATGTGATACGGCGGACAGGCGGCGGTGCCCAGCGTACGCATCTTATCGACGAGATAATTTTTGAGCTTACCCGGCGTCAGAAGCGCTTTTGTCTCCTGATAGAGGTAGGTTTTATTCGCCGATCCGCCGCCTTTAGCGATACAGAGGAATTTATATTCATCGCCATCGACGCTGTAGAGATCGATCTGCGCCGGCAGGTTAGTACCGGTATTGACCTCTTTGTACATATCCAGCGCCGCGTTTTGCGAATAGCGCAGGTTATCTTCGATATAGGTGTTATATACGCCGCGAGCCAGCGCCGCTTCATCACCTCCGCCAGTCCAGACGCGTTGGCCTTTTTTGCCGACAATAATGGCCGTACCGGTATCCTGGCAGGTGGGCAACACGCCCTTGGCCGCGATATCGGAGTTTCGCAGGAATTGCAGCGCGACATATTTGTCGTTTTCACTGGCCTGCGGATCGCGCAGAATATCCGCCACCTGCTGCTGATGCGCGGGACGTAGCATAAAAGACGCATCGTGGAAGGCCTGACGCGCCAACAGCGTTAGCGCTTCCGGCGCGACTTTCAGGATCTCTTGTCCTTCAAATTCGGCGACGGAAACATGTTCGCTGGTCAACAAGTAGTACTCGGTATCGTCCTTTTTGAGGGGAAAAGGGTCTTGATAAAAGAAGGGTTTGTTTGACATTGTGCTCTCACTTACCGCTCGGTATGGTTATTCTCTGGGCAGGTGTTCCATTGCCCGACTCAAAGCGAGTAACACTATCCTACACAATTTTTTAACAAAAACTGAGACAAGTACGACTTTTTACGCCCGGAGGTTACTTCATGCGGGTTTCTTGGTTTAATACCTCCCATTGATCTCCACATTGAAACAGGGCTTGATAATGCAAAAACTCATTAACTCAGTGCAAAACTATGCCTGGGGAAGTAAAACTGCGTTAACGGAACTTTATGGCATCGCCAATCCGCAGCAGCAGCCAATGGCTGAACTCTGGATGGGCGCGCATCCCAAAAGCAGCTCGCGAATCACCACCGCCAACGGCGAAACCGTCTCCCTGCGTGACGCCATCGAAAAGAATAAAACCGCCATGCTGGGCGAAGCGGTAGCCAACCGTTTCGGCGAACTGCCGTTTCTGTTTAAAGTACTGTGCGCCGCGCAGCCGCTCTCTATTCAGGTGCACCCGAATAAGCGCAATTCCGAAATCGGTTTCGCGAAAGAAAATGCGGCGGGTATCCCCATGGATGCCGCAGAGCGGAACTATAAAGATCCTAACCATAAACCAGAGCTGGTTTTTGCCCTGACGCCTTTCCTGGCGATGAACGCGTTCCGCGAATTTTCTGACATTGTCTCTTTACTGCAACCTGTCGCCGGCGCGCATTCCGCTATCGCCCACTTTTTGCAGGCGCCAAACGCTGAACGTCTGAGCCAGCTTTTCGCCAGCCTGTTGAATATGCAAGGCGAAGAAAAATCCCGCGCGTTAGCCGTACTCAAAGCGGCGCTTAACAGCCAGCAAGGCGAACCGTGGCAAACGATCCGCGTGATTTCAGAGTATTATCCTGACGACAGCGGGCTTTTCTCTCCTTTGTTGCTGAATGTGGTCAAACTGAATCCCGGCGAGGCGATGTTCCTGTTTGCCGAAACGCCTCATGCTTATCTGCAGGGCGTTGCGCTGGAAGTCATGGCAAACTCCGATAACGTTCTGCGCGCTGGCCTTACGCCAAAATATATCGACATCCCTGAGCTGGTCGCGAACGTGAAGTTCGAACCTAAACCTGCCAGCGAGTTGCTGACTGCCCCGGTGAAAAGCGGCGCGGAGCTGGACTTCCCAATTCCGGTTGACGATTTTGCTTTTTCACTGCACGACCTGGCGCTTCAGGAGACGAGCATCGGCCAACACAGCGCCGCGATTCTGTTCTGCGTTGAGGGTGAGGCGGTGTTACGTAAAGATGAACAGCGTCTGGTACTGAAGCCGGGTGAATCTGCCTTTATCGGCGCGGATGAGTCTCCGGTTAACGCCAGCGGCACGGGCCGTTTAGCGCGTGTTTATAACAAGCTGTAGCAACGTACTGAATTTTTTAACAACTCTTGCTAAGCTTATAACAGACGTAAAACTCCTCCAGGCGGTTTAATCCGCCTGGTTTCATTTTTATGGACAATTGATATGAAAAAAACACTGGTAGCTGCAGGTGTAGTAATTGCACTTGGCATCGTCTGGACAGGCGGCGCCTGGTATACGGGGAAAAAGCTGGAGAACCATCTTGCAGAAATGGTGACTCAGGCCAATGAACAGCTCAAGCGTACTGCGCCGGAGGCCGGTGTCGAATTAAGTTATCAAAACTACCAGCGTGGCGTGTTCAGTAGCCATCTGCAACTGGTTGTCAAACCGGTTGCCGGCGCAGACACTACCTGGTTGAAACCCGGGCAAAGCATTGTGCTGGACGAGTCCGTTTCACATGGCCCCTTCCCGCTCGCCCAGCTCAAAACGCTCAATCTGATCCCTTCTATGGCGTCGGTAAAAACCACCCTGGTGAATAACGATGCGGCAAAACCCCTCTTTGATATCGCGAAAGGCGACGCGCCCTTTGTTATCAATACCCGCATTGGTTATGGCGGCGATACCCGCTCCGATATCTCTCTCAAGCCGTTAAACTACGAGAATGCCGGTGAAAAGGTCGCCTTTAGCGGTGGCGAGTTCCAGCTTAACGCCGATAAAGACGGTAATGTGGTTTCGCTGTCGGGCGAAGCGCAGAGCGGCCTGGTCGATGCCGTTAACGAATATAACCAGAAGGTCCAACTCACCTTTAATAATTTGAAAACCGACGGTACCAGTAAACTGGCAAGTTTTGGCGAACGTGTGGGCGACCAAAAGTTAACGCTGGATAAACTGTCCATCGCCATTGAGGGTAAAGAGATGGCGGTGCTGGAAGGGATGGAAATTGCCGGCAAGTCCGATCTCGTCAACGACGGAAAAACCATTAACAGCCAGTTGGATTACTCGCTTAACAGCCTGAAAGTGCAGAATCAGGATTTAGGCAGCGGTAAATTAACGCTGAAAGTCGGTCAAATCGACGGCGAAGCCTGGCACCAGTTTAGTCAGCAATATCATGCGCAAACGCAGGCGCTGTTGAATCAGCCGGACGTGGCGCAGAATCCTGAGCTTTATCAGCAAAAAGTCACTGAAGCGTTCTTTAGCGCTCTCCCCGTGCTGTTAAAAGGCGATCCGGTACTGACTCTGGCGCCGCTTAGCTGGAAAAACGCCAAAGGGGAAACCACGCTGAATCTGTCGCTGTTCCTCAAAGATCCGGCAACCACAACGGCACAACCGCAAACGCTGGCGCAGGAAGTCGACCGCTCCGTGAAATCGCTGGATGCGAAACTGGCAATTCCAATGGACATGGCGGTCGAGTTTATGACGCAGATAGCAAAACTGGAAGGCTATCAGCAGGATGATGCGGAAAAACTGGCAAAACAGCAGGTGCAGGGGCTGTCCGCAATGGGTCAGATGTTCCGACTGACAACGCTGAAGGATAATACTATCGCCTCCAGTTTGCAGTACGCCAATGGTCAGATCACGCTCAACGGACAAAAAATGCCGTTGGAAGACTTTGTCGGCCTGTTTGGGATACCGGCGCTTTCCGTTCCGGACGTTCCGGCGCTGCCTCAACAATAATCGCCTTGCCGGGTGTCGCGACGCTGCACCCGGTCTGCGCCGAACGACGCGCAGCCTCTACTTTTGCGTTACCAGGCGAGCGGCTATCGTTTGACTCCGCACATGGTGCTCGTCGTGAGCAATACGCTGCAATATTCGTTCGGCCAGGGTATAGCCTATTTCTCGCGCCGGCGTACTGGCCCAGATAATCGGCAGGTCGTCGAGGGCGTTCTCCGCCACATCAGCAAACGCCGCCAGCGACACCTGCTGCTCGAAATAACGATCGACACCGCTCTCGCCACTCTGTCGTCCGGCTCTCAGTAGGCCAAACCACGCCCCCATCGCAATGGTTTCGTTGTAACAAACGACAGCGCTAATGGTCGGATTGTATCGCAACAGCGCGGTAATGCTTTCTGCTGCCTGTTTCTGACTGGAAGCGCATTCCACGACCCACTCGCTGTGAAACGGTAGACCGTATTTTAACAACGTCGCGCAATAGCCGCCCACGCGCTCCGCGCGGGTTAAAGATGCGCTTTGTCCTCCCAGCCTGGCGATGCGCTGATGGCCCTGACGAATAAGGTACTCCGTCAGGAGCTGCGCCGCCTGCATGTTGTCAGGCCGAACGGTATCCGCATCATCAAGATAGCTGGCGCGTGACGCAAACACCACCGGAATTCCTTGTGCGTCGGCCTGCGCTCTTCTTCGCCAGCGGTGCTCTCGCTCACGGCGCATATTGCCGCGTATCAGCACGGCGCGCTGTGGCTGGATGCGTTACGCGCCTCGCTGGCGGCTAATATGCGCTATATTGAGCAGGCGCTGAATGGCGCCTTTCCGACGTTGAACTGGCAAGCGCCGCCATCGACCTATCTGGCCTGGATTGATCTCCGTCCACTCGGCATTGACGATCAAAAATTACAGCACACGCTCATTCATCAGGAGAAAGTCGCCATTATGCCCGGCGATACCTATGGCGCAGAAGGCCGGGGATTTGTGCGTCTGAATGCCGGATGCCCTCGCCTGAAACTTGAAAAAGGCGTCAACGGATTGATTAACGCTATCCGCACCGTTCGCTGATACTGTCTACAAGCGGGGGGTTGCCCCTTTATCCTGAGAGGCGATAACAGAGACGGCCCCCGTGAGCTGACCGGGGGCGCGTTAAAGAGAATGATACAAAATTTCTCCCGCGCTCTCGCGAAGTTGCAACGTAATGACTCCGTTTTTGCAAAATTTCCAGAGCATTATCAATCTGTAGTATAATGGTGCGCACTTTTATTAAAAATTGAGTGCGCCCATGATTGATATTACGCTTCCTTTGACTGACATCCACCGCCACCTTGATGGCAACATTCGCGCCCAAACAATTCTGGATCTTGGTCGGCAGTTCAACATCGCCCTTCCCGCCCAAACGCTGGAAACGCTGATTCCGCATGTCCAGGTCACCTCAACCGAACCCGATTTAGTGAGCTTTCTCACGAAGCTCGATTGGGGGGTAAAAGTCCTGGCATCGCTTGACGCCTGCCGCCGTGTGGCCTTTGAAAATATTGAAGATGCCGCACGTAACGGCCTGCATTACGTCGAGCTTCGCTTTTCGCCCGGCTATATGGCGATGGCGCATCAGTTACCGATCGCAGGCGTGGTTGAAGCCGTTATCGACGGTGTACGCGACGGCTGTAACACGTTTGGCGTCGAGGCGCGACTCATTGGCATTATGAGCCGTACCTTCGGCGAGGCGGCATGTTTACAGGAGCTTGATGCGCTGCTGGCGCACAGAGAGAAAATCACCGCGCTGGATTTAGCCGGTGATGAGCTGGGCTTTCCCGGCAGTCTGTTTTTGTCGCACTTTAATCGGGCGCGCGATGCGGGCTGGCATATTACCGTTCACGCTGGCGAAGCCGCAGGGCCGGAAAGTATCTGGCAGGCGATTCGCGAACTGGGGGCCGAACGTATCGGACATGGAGTAAAAGCTGTCGAAGATCGCGCGTTAATGGATTTTCTTGCACAGCAGCGTATCGGTATTGAATCCTGTCTGACCTCGAATATTCAGACCAGTACCGTCGCATCGCTGGCGGATCATCCGCTCAAAACCTTCCTTGAGCATGGCGTTCTCGCCAGTCTTAATACGGACGATCCGGCTGTTCAGGGCGTAGATATTATCCATGAATATCATGTCGCCGCGCCAGCGGCAGGATTGAGCCGCGAACAGATTCGCCAGGCGCAGATTAACGGTCTGGAAATCGCCTTTCTGAGCGATAGCGAAAAACGTGCGCTGCGCGAAAAAGTGGCCGCGGCGTAAGATTGCTTTATTGACACTAACGCTCTTCTCCGCCTGCGGTTTAATGCTATCCCAGGCGGAGAAATGCGACATCTCAGGCAAGACACAGCGTCGCGCGATGTTTTGCCGATTCCATGCCCAGTTCAATCAACTCCATAATTTGAATCGCCTGGCTTGCCGGCACGGGATTTTCACCGTTACCGTTTAACGCATCGCGGATAGCGGCATAATATGCCGGATAGTTACCCGGCAACGTAAGCCAGTTCTCTTCTTTGCGCGTCTCTCCCTCAACCAGGGTCAATACGCCGTCACGCATGTCATATCCCCAGTCTTCCTGCGGTAAACGCTCGCCGTTTTTTAACCGTTCTTCCTGGGGATCGAGGCCATATTTTACATAGCTACCGCGCGAACCATGAACGATGTATCGCGCGGATTCCGCCGCGGCCAGCATCGTACCGTGCAAAATCACGCGGCGCTGGGGGTAGGATAAAATCGCGTGGAAATAATCTGTAGATTGCGCGCCCGGACGCAGCTGCGCTAAATCCACCGTCATGCTGACCGGCAGGCCAAAAAGTTGAATGGCCTGATCCAACAAGTGCGGCGCCAGATCATACCAGATACCACTTCCTGGCCCGCCTTGCTCGCGCCAGCGGTCGCGCACCTGGGGACGGAAGCGATCAAAGTGGGATTCAAACAAGGACACCTCGCCGAGCACGCCATCCGCCAGCAAGGCCTTAAGCGTCAAAAAATCGCTGTCCCAGCGTCGGTTGTGGAAGACGGAAAGTACCCGGCCAGTGCTCCGCGCAAGCGCATCCAATTCTCGCGCCTGTGACAGTGTCACGGTAAAGGGTTTATCAACCACCACATGCTTACCGGCTTCCAGCGCAGCTTTCGCCAGCGGGAAATGGGTATCGTTGGGCGTCGGGATCACGATCAGGTCGATATGCGGATCGTTAAATAAATGTCGGGGCTCAGAGACCACGGAAACCGCCGGCCAGTCTGCTTTCACTTTTGTTTCATCGCTGCTGGATACCGCCGCAAGCTCTAGCCCTGGCGTTCCCATAATTAAGGGCGCATGAAAGGTTTTACTGGCGTAGCCATAACCGATTAACCCAACGCGGATTTTGTCATTCATCTCACTGCCTCCGGTTTTAGATATCGCTATTCCACACCATCGTGCGATTAGCCGCAATAGCGTCCTGACCATCAACGTAGCATCAAATGATTAACTTGTTACAGAACAGAGGCTGAAAACGTTTCCCTCCCTCTTGCCGACCGTTCGCCAGGAAAGTAACATTTACCCCCTGTGTTTATGGATAAATCAAAGCAAATGTCGTCAATAATGAATCGTCTTATTGAATTAACTGGGTGGATAGTTCTCGTTATCTCAGTCATTCTTTTAGGTATTGCCAACCATATTGACAATTACCAACCACCAGAGCCCACGGCTTCCGTCCAGAAGAAGTAAGCGTCAGATAATGTAAAGGCATTTTCGCGTGGTACGGTAAGCGGCGCCCCGGGGGGTACAAAGAAAAGTCAAAAACCGGCAAAAAAAACGAAATATGTCCTATCTGGTCTGACGTTTATTGCCTGTTGTAGGAAAGCGCGTTAACCTTTCGCCCCAGGCGCCATGTGGCGCCTGACTCTTTACCGGTAAGAATATTCCCTTTTTACCTGCACCCCTGACCTCTCACTGGTGCGGTTTTGTTTATTTTTTATCAGTGACTACTCCGTTGGCATTATATTTAATATGGATCAACTTTATATGACTGTTCAGGATTATCTATTAAAATTCCGCAAAATTAGTTCGCTCGAAAGTCTGGAAAAACTGTTCGACCACCTTAACTATACCCTTACTGATGACATGGACATTGTTAATATGTATCGCGCTGCAGATCACCGCCGTGCCGAACTGGTTTCCGGAGGACGCCTGTTTGATGTAGGTCAGGTTCCGCAATCCGTCTGGCGCTATGTGCAATAAAGAAAGTAGCGTTTAACATCAAAAACCTTATAATATTTGCCCCAAAATGAGCGGCATGACCGTTAATGCGCGTAACCCCGGAGAAGATATGACTACAACACCGCCACAACGAATTGGAGGCTGGCTTCTTGGCCCGTTAGCCTGGCTGTTAGTCGCGTTGTTGAGCGCCTCGCTGGCGTTATTACTCTACGTTATGGCGCTTGCCACACCGCAAACGTTCAAGACGCTTAGCGGACAGGAAACCGGTAATTTACTGCTATGGGGCATTTCATTTATTACCGCTATCGCCATGTGGTACTATACCCTGTGGTTGACGATCGCATTCTTCAAGCGCAGACGCTGCGTGCCGAAGCATTACATTATCTGGCTGCTGGTGTCGGTGTTACTGGCGGTTAAAGCATTTGCCTTTTCGCCCGTCTCAGATGCCTTTGCCGTGCGTCAGTTACTCTTCCCACTGTTGGCAACGGCGCTCATTGTGCCTTATCTCAAACGTTCAGCGCGCGTTAAAACAACGTTTGTTAATCCGTAATAACCCTACAGTTAACCTGTTGTCGCCTGTGGTAGTTTGACAGATAATAGGCGGCTTTTTTATTTCAGGCCGAAACATGACTGATTACCTGCTGCTCTTTGTCGGAACTGTACTGGTCAATAACTTTGTACTGGTCAAATTCCTGGGCCTTTGTCCCTTTATGGGCGTATCCAAAAAACTGGAAACCGCCATGGGGATGGGCCTCGCGACGACCTTTGTCATGACGCTGGCGTCGATATGCGCCTGGCTTATCGACACCTGGATACTTATTCCGCTGGATCTGATTTATCTGCGGACGCTAGCCTTTATCCTCGTCATTGCTGTGGTCGTGCAATTTACCGAAATGGTTGTGCGGAAAACCAGCCCGGCGTTATACCGCTTGTTAGGCATCTTCTTACCACTGATTACCACTAACTGTGCGGTTCTGGGCGTAGCGTTACTGAATATTAATCTCGGTCATCACTTTCTTCAGTCGGCGCTGTACGGATTTTCCGCCGCCGTCGGTTTTTCATTAGTGATGGTTCTGTTTGCCGCTATCCGCGAACGCCTTGCCGTGGCGGATGTGCCCGCCCCTTTTCGTGGTAACGCGATAGCATTGATTACCGCAGGATTAATGTCTTTGGCCTTTATGGGCTTTAGTGGTTTGGTGAAGTTGTAATGAATACTATCTGGATTGCCGTTGGCGCCCTGACCCTTCTGGGTCTGGTGTTCGGCGCCATTCTGGGTTATGCCTCCCGCCGATTCGCGGTTGAAGATGATCCGGTTGTTGAAAAAATCGATGCGATTTTGCCGCAGAGTCAGTGTGGTCAGTGCGGCTATCCCGGCTGTCGCCCCTACGCCGAAGCCGTGGGTCTCCAGGGCGAGAAAATCAATCGTTGCGCGCCCGGCGGCGAAGCCGTCATGCTGAAAATGGCAGAGTTGCTAAACGTAGAGCCGCAACCATGCGATGGTGAAGAACAGCAGGCCGCGCCAGTACGTATGCTGGCAGTTATTGATGAAAATAACTGCATTGGCTGCACAAAATGCATTCAGGCCTGCCCGGTTGACGCCATCGTTGGCGCAACGCGCGCCATGCACACGGTCATGAGCGATCTCTGTACTGGCTGTAATCTGTGCGTCGATCCGTGTCCGACGCACTGCATCGAATTACGTCCGGTGAATGAGACGCCCGACAGTTGGAAATGGGATTTGAACACCATTCCCGTTCGCATCATTCCCGTGGAACAACATGCTTAAACTATTTTCCGCTTTCAGAAAAGATAAAATCTGGGATTTCGACGGTGGTATTCATCCGCCCGAAATGAAGTCCCAGTCAAACGGCACGCCGCTGCGCCAGGTGCCTTTAGCGCCGCGCTTTGTTATCCCTTTAAAACAGCACATTGGCGCTGAGGGCGAGCTGTGCGTTAGCGTCGGCGATCGCGTGCTACGCGGCCAGGCGCTTACCCGTGGACGTGGGAGAATGCTGCCGGTACACGCGCCCACCTCCGGGACGGTTATCGCTATTGCCCCCCACTCGACGGCGCATCCTTCGGCGCTGGCGGAGTTAAGCGTCATCATTGATGCCGACGGCGAGGACCGCTGGATTGAGCGTGATGGCTGGTCTGATTACCGCGCCCACAGCCGTGAAGCGCTCATTGAACGCATTCATCAGTATGGCGTTGCCGGGCTTGGCGGCGCAGGGTTTCCCACCGGCGTTAAATTGCAGGGTGGCGGCGATAAAATCACCACGCTTATTATCAATGCCGCAGAGTGCGAACCTTACATTACGGCGGACGATCGTCTGATGCAGGACTGCGCCGCGCAGATTGTGGAAGGTATTCGCATCCTGGCGCATATTCTGCAACCGCGTGAGGTATTAATCGGCATTGAAGATAACAAACCGCAGGCTATTTCCATGCTGCGCGCCGTACTGGCTGACGCTCACGATATTTCGTTACGTGTGATCCCAACCAAATACCCTTCCGGCGGCGCAAAACAGCTTACCCAAATACTGACGGGAAAACAGGTTCCCCACGGCGGGCGCTCCTCTGATATTGGCGTGCTGATGCAAAACGTCGGTACGGCTTATGCCGTTAAACGCGCCGTGATTGACGGCGAACCGATCACAGAACGCGTCGTCACCTTAACGGGTGAAGCGGTAAGCCGCCCGGGTAACGTCTGGGCGCGGCTCGGCACTCCCGTTCGTCATTTGCTTAACGATGCCGGGTTCTGCCCTTCTGCTGACCAGATGGTCATCATGGGCGGCCCGTTGATGGGATTCACCCTTCCCTGGCTTGACGTACCGGTCGTAAAAATCACCAACTGCCTGCTGGCGCCATCCGTGACTGAAATGGGAGCGCCTCAGGAAGAGAAAAGCTGTATTCGTTGCAGCGCTTGCGCTGACGCTTGCCCTGCCGACCTTTTACCGCAGCAGCTTTATTGGTTCAGCAAAGGGCAGCAGCATGACAAGGCTACCGCTCACCATATTGCTGATTGTATAGAATGCGGCGCCTGCGCCTGGGTCTGCCCCAGTAATATTCCGCTCGTCCAATATTTCCGTCAGGAAAAAGCGGAGATTAATGCGATCAGGCTTGAAGAAAAACGCGCCGCCGAAGCCAAAGCGCGTTTTGAGGCTCGTCAGGCAAGACTGGAGCGCGAAAAAGCCGCCCGCCTTGCACGTCATAAGAGCGCAGCGGTACAACCAGCGGCAAAAGATCAGGATGCCATTGCCGCTGCGCTGGCGCGGGTAAAAGAGAAACAGGCGCAGGCCACGCAACCGGTGGTTATTCAGGCGGGTAGTCTGCCAGACAATAGCGCCGTCATCGCGGCCCGTGAAGCGCGTAAAGCGCAAGCGCGCGCTAAACAAGCCGCTCATCCGGTGGCTGACAGCGCGATATCCGGCGGCGACCCGCGTAAAGCCGCAGTGGAGGCAGCCATCGCCCGCGCCAAAGCCCGCAAACAGGAGCAGCAGGCCGGAAGCGAACCTGCCGAACCGGCCGACCCACGTAAAGCCGCGGTGGAGGCGGCTATCGCCCGCGCCAAAGCCCGCAAACAGGAGCAGCAGGCCGGAAGCGAACCTGCCGAAGCGGTCGATCCGCGCAAAGCCGCAGTGGAAGCGGCTATCGCCCGCGCCAAAGCCCGCAAGCAGGAGCAGCAGACCGGAAGCGAACCTGCCGAAGCGGTCGATCCGCGCAAAGCCGCGGTGGAAGCGGCTATCGCCCGCGCCAAAGCCCGTAAGCAGGAGCAGCAGGCCGGAAGCGAACCTGCCGAACCGGTCGATCCGCGTAAAGCCGCGGTGGAAGCGGCCATCGCCCGCGCCAAAGCTCGTAAACAGGAGCAGCAGGCCGGAAGCGAACCTGCCGAACCGGCCGACCCGCGTAAAGCCGCGGTTGCTGCGGCTATCGCCCGCGTTCAGGCAAAAAAAGCAGCACAGCAGCAGGTTGTTAACGAGGATTAAATGGTATTCAGAATCGCAAGCTCGCCTTATACCCATAACCAGCGCCAGACATCGCGAATCATGTTGCTGGTAGTAATCGCCGCTCTGCCGGGGATTGCCGCGCAGACGTGGTTTTTTGGTTGGGGAACGCTTTTCCAGATCGTTCTGGCTGCTATCACGGCGCTCGTCGCAGAAGCCATTGTCCTCAGGCTGCGCAAACAATCGGTCGCCAGTCACCTGCAGGATTATTCCGCGTTATTGACGGGGCTTTTGCTGGCGGTCAGCATCCCTCCGCTTGCGCCCTGGTGGATGGTCGTGCTGGGAACCGGATTCGCCATTATTATCGCTAAACAGTTATATGGCGGGCTGGGACAAAACCCCTTTAATCCGGCCATGATCGGTTACGTGGTGCTATTAATTTCCTTTCCGGTGCAAATGACAAGCTGGTTGCCGCCTTATGAAATAGCCGCAACAACGCCCGATATGCTGGACACGTTGCGGATGATTTTTACCGGGCATACCGCCAGCGGCGGCGATATGACGCTGCTACGTATCGGTATTGACGGTATCAGCCAGGCAACGCCGCTGGATACGTTTAAAACGTCCTTGCGCGCCGGGCACTCCGTTGAGCAAATCATGCAGTACCCGATATACAGCGGCGCGCTGGCTGGCGTGGGCTGGCAGTGGGTTAACCTCGCCTGGCTTGTCGGCGGCGTATTCCTGCTGTGGCAAAAAGCCATCCGCTGGCATATCCCGGTCAGTTTTCTGCTGACGCTGGCGCTATGCGCCGCGTTAGGTTGGCTTTTCTCGCCCGCTACGCTGGCCTCGCCGCAGCTTCATCTGCTGTCAGGCGCCACCATGCTGGGCGCATTTTTTATCTTAACGGATCCGGTTACCGCCTCCACGACCAACCGTGGACGTTTAATTTTCGGCGCGCTGGCTGGGGTATTAGTGTGGCTGATTCGTAGCTTCGGCGGCTATCCGGACGGCGTTGCTTTTGCTGTCCTGTTGGCGAATATCACGGTTCCTCTGATCGACTACTACACGCGCCCCCGCGTCTATGGACATCGCAAAGGATAAACCATGCTGAAAACGATTCGTAAACACGGTATTACGCTGGCGCTTTTTGCCGCAGGCTCTACGGGATTGACCGCGGTGATTAATCAGATGACAAAATCAACCATCCACGAACAAGCGCTGCAACAACAGCATGCCCTGTTCGATCAGGTATTGCCGCCAGATCGTTACAATAATAATCTGCAAGAGAGCTGTTATCTGGTCGATGCGCCCGCCCTCGGCAAAGGCACACACCGTGTTTTTATCGCTCGCAAGGATGATAAACCCGTAGCGGCCATCATTGAGGCCACCGCGCCAGATGGCTATTCCGGCGCTATCCAGCTTATTGTTGGCGCAGATTTCAACGGTACCGTCCTGGGGACGCGTGTGACGGAACATCATGAGACGCCAGGGTTAGGTGATAAAATTGAGCGCCGTTTGTCTGACTGGATTACCCACTTTAGCGGTAAAACCATCAGTGGTGAAAATGATACGCACTGGGCGGTGAAAAAAGATGGCGGTGATTTTGACCAATTTACCGGGGCGACAATAACGCCGCGTGCCGTAGTGAATGCGGTTAAACGCGCCGGGCTGTACGCCGAATCACTGCCCGCTCAGCTCCCCCATTTAACCGCCTGTGGAGAATAACCATGAGCGAAATAAGAGACATTGTTGTTCAGGGGTTATGGAAAAATAACTCTGCTCTGGTGCAGCTACTTGGCCTGTGCCCTTTACTGGCGGTGACGTCTACGGCAACCAACGCTCTGGGGCTGGGTCTGGCCACAACGCTGGTATTAACGCTGACCAACCTTACGGTGTCCGCACTACGTCGCTGGACGCCGGCAGAAATCCGTATCCCGATTTACGTTATGATCATTGCTTCGGTGGTAAGCGCAGTACAGATGCTGATCAATGCGTATGCGTTCGGTTTGTATCAGTCTTTAGGGATTTTTATTCCGCTGATTGTAACGAACTGCATTGTTGTCGGTCGCGCCGAAGCGTTTGCCGCGAAAAAAGGACCGTGGCTTTCCGCGTTGGACGGTTTTTCCATCGGCATGGGCGCGACAGGCGCGATGTTCGTGCTGGGTTCGCTGCGCGAGATCCTCGGGAATGGTACGCTTTTCGATGGCGCGGATAGCCTGCTGGGAGGCTGGGCAAAAGTATTACGGGTCGAGATATTTCACACCGACTCGCCTTTCCTGCTGGCGATGCTGCCGCCAGGCGCGTTTATCGGCCTGGGACTCATGCTGGCGGTAAAATATCTTATTGATGAAAAAATGAAGAAACGCCGCGCCGAAACCGCGCCTTCCGCAGTTCCGGCAGGTGAAACAGGGAAAGTCTGATGAACAAAGCAAAAAGGCTGGAAATTCTGACGCGCCTGCGCGACAACAATCCGCACCCCACAACGGAACTCAATTTCACGTCGCCGTTTGAGTTGCTGATTGCCGTGTTGCTTTCCGCGCAGGCAACCGACGTCAGCGTGAACAAGGCTACCGCCAAACTTTACCCGGTCGCCAATACGCCAGCCGCGATGCTGGAACTGGGCGTAGAAGGCGTGAAATCCTATATCAAAACCATCGGTTTATTTAACAGTAAAGCGGAAAACGTGATTAAGACCTGCCGTATTTTACTGGACAAGCATAATGGCGAAGTGCCGGAGGATCGGGCGGCGCTGGAAGCGCTTCCCGGCGTGGGGCGTAAAACCGCTAACGTAGTACTAAATACCGCCTTCGGCTGGCCGACCATCGCCGTTGATACGCATATATTTCGTGTATGCAACCGAACACAGTTCGCGCCGGGTAAAAATGTCGAGCAGGTAGAAGAGAAGTTGCTGAAAGTGGTGCCGAATGAGTTCAAAGTGGACTGCCATCACTGGTTAATTTTGCATGGCCGCTATACCTGTATCGCCCGAAAACCCCGCTGCGGCTCCTGCCTCATTGAAGATCTTTGCGAATACAAAGAAAAAGTCGATATTTGATATGGTCGGAGTGCGTCCGTCACGCCAGCGCGCTCCCACCTTCGGCCTGGATCTATTTTAGCCATCAATCATTCCAGTCTCTGTCCTTTTTCTGATGTATTGTGCTTTCGTTTTCACTCCACGTCAGGTTAATCATTTTTTTAATCGCAAAAAATTCTATCTATCCGTGATCAGGATCACTTTGATAACTTCATGTGAAATTTAATGACATCTAAGGTTACATTTACAACCGGATAGACTGACGCCCCGTTTTCACTACAAAACATTACTCTGCCATTTTTTCAGATAATGGCCTATATCACTGCTTTTCACCTTAAATAGCAGAAGATATCGCCTTTCACCCAAACTAATGGCCTTTTTGCAGTGTAAAAATCTGCCATTCTTCAAATGAAGAAATTTAACGCTGGATAACATTTCTGACATCGGACGATTCAACCAGAAGAGTTATATGTAACAGATTATTACAAAGCTCTTGTCTGGAGAGGAAAGATAGTGAACATTACCTGCCGTTTCCCCTCCAATATAACAATCGGACGGATGAGTCTGACTCATCACGCGCCAGACAATCCCTGTTAATACGGGGCGTAAAAAAGAGGTAAAAGTGTCTACTGCAAACAAAAAACCAACTGAAAGCGTCAGTTTGAACGCTTTCAAACAACCGAAGGCGTTCTATCTCATCTTCTCGATAGAGTTATGGGAGCGTTTTGGTTATTACGGCCTGCAAGGCATTATGGCCGTCTACCTGGTAAAACAACTGGGTATGTCAGAAGCGGATTCCATCACCCTTTTCTCTTCCTTCAGTGCGCTGGTGTACGGCCTGGTCGCCATTGGCGGTTGGTTAGGTGATAAAATTCTGGGCACCAAACGCGTTATTATGCTGGGTGCCGTGGTGCTGGCTATCGGTTATGCGCTGGTCGCATGGTCTGGTCATGACGCTGGCATCGTCTATATGGGCATGGCGGCTATCGCTGTGGGTAACGGTCTGTTTAAAGCTAACCCGTCTTCCCTGCTGTCTACCTGTTACGCGAAGGACGATCCGCGTCTCGACGGCGCATTTACGATGTATTATATGTCCGTCAACATCGGCTCCTTCTTCTCTATGCTGGCGACGCCGTGGCTGGCGGCGCGTTATGGCTGGAGCACCGCGTTTGCGCTTAGCGTCGTCGGTATGCTGATAACCGTCGTTAACTTTGCTTTCTGCCAGCGCTGGGTGAAAAGCTACGGTTCCAAACCCGACTTTGAACCGATCAACTTCCGTAATCTGCTGCTGACAATCGTGGGTATTGTCGTTCTGATTGCGGTCGCCACCTGGCTGCTGCACAACCAAGATATCGCGCGTATGGTGCTGGGCGTAATCGCTCTTGGCATCGTCATTATCTTCGGTAAAGAAGCGTTTTCCATGCACGGCGCGGCTCGCCGTAAAATGATCGTCGCCTTTATTTTGATGCTGCAGGCGATTATCTTCTTCGTACTGTACAGCCAGATGCCGACGTCGCTGAACTTCTTTGCCATTCGTAACGTCGAGCACTCTATTCTCGGTATCGCGTTCGAACCGGAACAGTATCAGGCGCTGAACCCATTCTGGATCATTATCGGCAGCCCGATTCTGGCCGCTATCTATAACAGGATGGGCGATACGCTGCCGATGCCGATGAAATTCGCCATTGGTATGGTGCTGTGTTCCGGCGCGTTCCTGATTCTGCCGCTGGGCGCCAAATTTGCGAACGATGCCGGCATCGTATCCGTAAACTGGCTGATCGCAAGCTACGGCCTGCAAAGTATCGGTGAGCTGATGATCTCCGGTCTGGGACTGGCAATGGTCGCACAGTTGGTTCCGCAGCGTCTGATGGGTTTCATCATGGGTAGCTGGTTCCTGACAACGGCAGGCGCTAACATCATCGGCGGTTATGTCGCCAACCTGATGGCTGTGCCGAGCGACGTGACTGACCCACTGATGTCCCTGGAAGTCTATGGTCGCGTATTTATGCAGATTGGCATAGCAACCGCCGTTATCGCCGTCCTGATGCTGCTGACAGCGCCTAAGCTGAACCGTATGACCCAGGACGATGATACCGCTGAAAAAGGCTCTAAAGCCGCTACAGTTTAATTTTCCGGGAAACAACATTCAGGCCGCTAACTGTGCGTTAGCGGCTTTTTTTTTGCTCGTCCCCGCACTACCATACTTTAAACCTCAGCAAAAAGGAGTTACCGATGAAACTGTTCTACAAACCGGGTGCCTGCTCTCTTGCTTCCCATATTACCCTGCGCGAAATTGGCAAAGACTTTACGCTTGATGGCGTCGATCTCGCAAAAAAACGCCTGGAAAACGGTGATGATTACCTGGCAGTCAACCCTAAAGGACAGGTTCCGGCTCTGCTGCTGGATGACGGCACACTGTTGACTGAAGGCGTCGCCATTATGCAGTACCTCGCCGACAGCGTTCCCGACCGCCAGCTTCTGGCGCCGGTAAGTAGTCTTGCTCGCTATCATACGCTGGAATGGCTCAACTATATTGCAACGGAACTGCATAAAGGCTTTACCCCGCTGTTCCGCCCTGACACGCCGGAAACACTTAAACCCGCCGTTCGCGCCGGTCTGGAAAAGAAATTGCAGTATGTGGATGAGTCGCTTTCAGACGACCAGTGGATTTGCGGCCAGCGTTTTACCATCGCAGACGCTTATCTGTTTACCGTATTGCGTTGGGCCTATGGCGTAAAACTGAATATGGACGGGTTGACGCATATTGAAAGTTATATGCAGCGTGTCGCAAAAAGACCGACCGTTGCGGCAGCGCTTAAAGCGGAAGGACTGAATTAATGTCATGTTGCCGGATAGCTCGCTGTACCGCCATCCGGCCTCTTTTTAGCAGCAATAATTACAGCCGCGTTGCGCTGAAGTAATGTTCAGGGTTAGCGATCCTGTCCTGGGCCGCCACGACCTGCAGTTCGTACTCCTGCATCGTTTTGGTGGCGATCATAATCTCATAGACTGCCGCCGTAACGTGCTCCAGCGCCTGCTGCAACGTCGCGCCCTGCAAAATTTTGACCAGCAATAAACCACTGGTGACATCGCCAACGCCAACCGGCTGACGTGAGCCGAAATCCACCAGCGGACGGCTAATATGCCAGGCTTCCTGCGCTGTCACCAGCAGCATTTCAAAGCGTTCTGAACTGTAACCGGCGCGGGCGAGATGTTTTACCAGTACAATTTCTGGCCCCTGAGCAATCAGTTCACGCGCCGCCTGCACGGCGTCATTCACATTATTCACGCTATGTTTGCTGAGAATTTCCAGTTCAATCAGGTTAGGCGCGATAATATCGCTGGCGGGTAGCGCATAACGCATATGGAACTCTGCGACGCCAGGCGCCACGATACAGCCCTTTTCCGGATGCCCCATCACGGGATCGCAGAAATATTTTGCCTGCGGATTTGCTGCTTTAACCTGGCGCACAATACCGAGAATGTGTTCTCCCTGCTCGGCAGATCCCAGGTAACCGCTAAGTACGGCGTCGCAGTGCGCTAACTGGCCAATGTCCGCAATCCCCTGGACAATCTCAGTCAGATGGCTGGGCGGCATGACACAGCCGGTCCATTTACCATATTGCGTGTGGTTAGAAAACTGAACGGTATTCAGCGGCCAAACATTCGCGCCAAGACGGCGCATGGGAAATTCGGCGGCGCTGTTGCCCGCATGTCCGAAAACAACATGGGACTGGATAGCGAGGATATTCTTCATTTTTTTACCTGAACATCAAAAATAAGGGAGTGATTTCTCACTCCCTGTTACTTAATGCCTTATTTCCAGCAAATCAGACAATAGTTCTTTTTGCCGCGACGTAATAAGGTGTAGCGGCCAAACAGACGGTCCTCATCGTTAAAGATGTATTCAGGATCGGATTGTTTTTCACCATTGATAGTGACAGCGTTGGAGGCGATAGTCTTACGCGCCTGACCACGCGACGGCTGGAGTTCGGCGTCTACCAGCGCCTGCATCAGGTCGGCGCCTTTTTCCATTTCAACCATCGGTACGCCGTCCTGCGCCAACTGCTCAAAGTCAGCTTCGCTCAGCGCGCTCAGTGAACCGCTGAACAGGCATTCAGTGATCCGTTTCGCCGCGACCAGCCCCTCTTCACCATGAACCAGGCGCGTCACCTGCTCGGCCAGCACATACTGCGCGCGCGGCGCTTTACCGCTGTTTTTATCTTCTTCTTCCAGGGCATTGATCTCTTCAATGTCCATAAAAGTGAAGAATTTCAGGAAGCGATAAACATCGGCATCTGCGGTGTTAATCCAGAACTGGTAGAATTTGTACGGACTGGTTTTCTTCGGATCCAGCCAGACAGCGCCGCCTTCGGTTTTACCGAATTTCGTGCCGTCAGCTTTGGTGATCAGCGGAACGGTCAAACCAAATACCTGATTCTGGTGCAGGCGACGGGTCAGGTCGATACCGGAAGTGATGTTCCCCCACTGGTCAGAACCGCCAATCTGTAAGGCAACGCCGTGCAGTTTATTCAGACAAGCGAAGTCGTACCCCTGTAGCAGGTTATAAGAGAACTCCGTGAAAGAGATACCCTGATCGTCACGGTTCAGACGCTGCTTCACCGCTTCTTTGTTGATCATCTGATTAACGGAAAAATGTTTACCGATATCGCGCAGGAAAGTCAGCACATTCATGCTGCCGAACCAGTCATAGTTATTGGCCGCGATGGCGGAGTTTTCGCCGCAATCAAAGTCCAGGAATGGGGCAACCTGTTTACGAATTTTCGCCACCCACTCCTGAACGGTCTCTTCAGTGTTCAGTTTACGCTCGGCGGCTTTGAAGCTCGGGTCGCCAATCAGACCGGTCGCGCCGCCTACCAGCGCAACAGGTTTGTGCCCTGCCTGCTGGAAGCGTTTCAGGCATAACAATGGAACCAGATGCCCCAAATGCAAGCTGTCAGCGGTAGGATCGAAGCCGCAATAGAGCGCGATCGGGCCTTGCGCCAGTCGCTCTGCCAACGCGTCTTCGTCCGTCACCTGGGCTACCAGCCCCCGCTCTTGCAATTGTTTAATCAAGTTACTGCTTGCCATCAAAATCTCCATGTATAAAACGACTGCACCTTTGCCGGTACACGACTTTTCGCCAGACGCGAAAGAGACATAGCATAAAACGGCGGATTCATCCGCACCAGTGCTTAAAACAAGATTTTTGCATCTTTAGGGCGCAAGACGGTCGATTTTCCATGCGCCGTCGTCGCGTTGGTACAAAAAGCGATCGTGCAGACGATGTTCGCCGCCCTGCCAGAACTCCATCTGTTCGATACTCACGCGAAAACCGCCCCAGAAGCTGGGTAACGGCACTTCGCCCTGTTGAAATTTCTGCTTGAGCTCCAGGAATTTGCTTTCGAGGATACCGCGCGCGGAAATGCGGCTGGATTGTTTAGAGACCCATGCGCCGATCTGGCTGTCGCGCGGACGGCTGTGGAAATACCTCACCACCTCAAGAGTGGAGAGACGCTCGGCTTTGCCTGTCACCATCACCTGGCGTTCAAGCATATGCCAGGGAAATAACAGGCTGATACGCGGATTGTGCTCAATTTGATGCGCCTTGCGGCTTCCCAGGTTGGTATAAAAGACCAGGCCTTTTTCATCATAATGCTTGAGCAATACAATACGCTGGTACGGTTGCCCCTTGTCATCTACGGTCGCCACGACCATTGCCGTCGGATCGGCCAGTCTGGCGTCGCACGCTTGCCCAAGCCAGCGCTCAAATAAGGTTAACGGTTCAGCGGGTAAATCGCGGCGACGCAAGCCGCCTTTCGTGTATTCACGGCGCAGATGCGCGATCTGCTGCAATTGGTCGTTATCAGACATGGCGTTGATCAGAAATAATCAGTGGGTGGCGCTATTGTGCGCCCCCATACTGAAAATCTCAACGCTTCGGATTTTGTAACTGACAGTTATTAAGCACAATTCTGTCTCGTTTATAGACCGTGGCGCTCTCGCCTTGCGACCAGAAAACATAAATCCCGTCGGTATAACGCGCGCCCGAGGCCGAGATTCCTTGCTTCAGGGTCAGCAGCTTATTGTCATAAACAAAACTGACCTCTTCACGCGGGTTATTGACTTTAACGGTAAGCGGCTTCTCATCACACTGGTATTCCAGCGTATCCGTTTGCATACGTTCAACAAATTGTTGATAAACGCTACAGCCGGTCAGCAGCACAGGTAAACACATTATTGCGATCTTTTTCATAGGCATATCCCGAAAGCTCTCCTGCTTCTGGAAGGGCAAACGCCCCTTCCTGACCTTGCTAGTTTACCGATATAGGGTCCGGGAAAAATTCAGTTAACTCTGAGTTATTGGGTTAGCCGGGTAAATAGCGCCTAAAACACTGGCTTCTGTAGCCCCCGTCACGGAAGGCAAATTTCCCGGCAGGCCCGCGAGCGTTCGCCAGGCAAGCCAGGCAAAGGCCAGCGCTTCCATATCATCGCCGCTGATCCCCGCCTTATCGGTGGTCGAAACCTCGATACCGGGCAACAGCGCCGCCAGACGGGCCATCACTAACGGATTCCGGCTTCCGCCGCCACAGACCATCAGCCGCTCGCAGCCGCCATTGAGCAGCACCTGTTGGGCGATGGAGACCGCCGTCAGCTCCGCCAGCGTGGCCTGTACATCGCGCGCGTCTGCGCCAGGGAAAGCCGTAAGATGACGCTCTAACCAGCCATAGTTGAAATATTCGCGTCCTGTACTTTTGGGCGCCGACGCAGCAAAGTACGGATCGCGCAACATCTTTTGCAGCAATGGAAGAATAACCTGACCTTCTTTCGCCCATGCCGCGTCTTTGTCGTAGGGCTGCGCGCATTGTCGCCAAATCCACGCATCCATCAACATATTACCCGGCCCCGTGTCGTACCCGCGCACCGCCTGTCCGGGGAAAAGCAGAGATAAATTGGCGATGCCGCCGATATTCAGGACCATACGTTTTTCCGTCGGATGTCCCAACAGCGCGTGATGGAAAGCGGGCACCAGCGGCGCGCCTTGTCCGCCCAGCGCAATATCCCGCCGCCGAAAATCGCCGACCACTGTAATCCCCGTATGGGCGACGATGTGATTATTATCGCCAATTTGCAGCGTATGCGGGGCCTCGCCGGTCGGCTCATGCCAGACCGTTTGCCCATGACAACCAATGGCGACGATATCCCGCGGCTGCAAACGTTGTTGCGCTAACAGCGCATTAACCGCCTGTGCAAAAAGCCGGCCTAACTGGGTATCCAGCTGGCCGAGTTGCGAGAGCGTAAGCGGTTGTCCCTGGCAAATATCGAGAATGCCTTTTTTCAGATGAACGGGAATGGGCCAGGTGAGACTTGCCTGTTGCGCAACCATGGTTTCATCAATTGCCGCCAGTACAACATCCACACCATCAAGGCTGGTCCCGGACATAACGCCAATAAAACGGCCCGATTTCATACCTCTTCCTTATTAAGCTGGGTTAAGCCTTAACACTCGGCATAACGTATTTTGCAATGCGATGCCCGCGTCACGTTTTTTGCCGTGCCGTCCACGGATATCAATAACCTATCTTTTCTTGCTTCCCACTTCGTTTAAGATTAGTTAATTAACTTCTGATTATGATTTTTACATTCTTTCGGCAGAAGATATGACCTTAACTGCATAAATGCCATATAATTTAGCTATAGGGATGCTGAAATAGCGTTTCGTGAAGAACAGGAGATGGGTAAATGATTAAACGTGTACTGGCCGTTTCACTGATGGGGTTATCCTTAGCTGGGTGTGTTAACAATGATAGCCTTTCGGGTGATGTTTATACCGCATCCGAGGCTAAACAAGTTCAGAATGTAACGTACGGTACTATCGTTAACGTTCGTCCGGTTCAAATTCAGGGCGGTGATGATTCTAACGTGATTGGCGCTATCGGCGGCGCGGTGTTGGGCGGATTCCTCGGCAACACTATCGGCGGCGGTACGGGTCGTTCACTGGCGACCGCGGCAGGCGCGGTGGCTGGTGGCGTAGCGGGCCAGGGCGTCCAGAGCGCAATGAATAAAACCCAGGGTGTGGAACTGGAAATTCGTAAAGACGATGGCAACACCATTATGGTTGTGCAGAAACAAGGAAATACGCGTTTCTCGGCAGGTCAGCGTGTCGTGCTGGCCAGCAACGGCAGCCAGGTTACTGTCTCTCCACGCTAAACCAGGCTTTACGTGTGGTCACATGGCCACACGTATGCCCCTGCACCTCAATCGTGAGAGTGCAATTCCATAATGTTGTGTTCAAGTTTAGCGACAAGTTTAATCAGAAGCTCAATCTCCTCTGAAGAAATCCCAGCCAAAATTTCACCGCGCGTTTTATGAATGACCGCTTCCATCTCAGCGATCAGCGGCTCCGCTTTCTCGGTCAGTTTAATGCGCTTAGCGCGACGATCGCTGGCGCAGGTTTGCCGCGAAATTAGCCCCTTGTCTTCAAGTTGATCCAACGTGCGTACCAGCGATGGCTGCTCAATGCCTATCGCTTTAGCCAATTGAATCTGCGACTGGTCAGGCGGCAATTGATGAATATTGTGCAACGTGACCCAATGTGTCTGCGTCAATTCCAGAGGCTTGAGGCGATGGTCAATCAGAGCACGCCAAATGCGCACCAACCGTGCCAGATCAGAACCTAGTGGCGATTCCAATTTCATCTCCTTATAATTAGCTTGCTAAGTTATTATGCTGATTTTAGAATAGTGTGCAGTATTTGTATTCTCAAAACAAATGTATTGCTAAATTTGCTTACCAATAGACATTTTTTCAGACATAGTGCGCACCTGGCACCTGTAGCTTCGGTTTTGGCTAAAACTAAAGCATCGATGTCTGACGCAAAGGAACATTGCTTGTGAAGTGTATACTCAACGCCACAGGATTGCCCTTACAAGATCTCATGTTGGGAGCATCTGTTTACTTTCCGCCATTCTTTAAAGCCTTTGCGCTTGGGTTCGTTATCTGGTTGTTTATTCACCGACTCCTGCGTGACCGGATATACTCTGATGAAATCTGGCATCCCCTGTTAATGGATCTCTCCCTCTTTACGCTTTGCGTATGTCTGGGCCTCGTTTTACTGATCGTGTGGTAAATATGTCGTTAAAAACAATAAAATATTTTTCTACTCTCATTGTCGCCGTTGTCGCCGTTCTGGCCGCGTGGTGGTTATGGAATTACTATATGCAATCGCCATGGACGCGCGATGGTAAAATCCGCGCGGAACAGGTCAGCGTAACGCCGCAGGTTTCTGGCAGCATTACCCAACTCAATATCAAAGATAATCAGTTCGTCAACGCCGGGGACGTTCTTTTTGTCATTGATAAAACGCCCTTCCATATTGCAGAACTTAACGCGCAGGCGCAGTTGGCCAAAGCGCAGTCCGATCTGGCGAAAGCGAATAATGAAGCCGATCGACGTCGACATTTATCGCGTAACTACATCTCTGCTGAAGATCTGGATAGCGCCAATCTGAATGTTAAAGCGATGCAGGCCAGCGTAGATGTCGCACTGGCGACGTTAAAACAGGCGCAGTGGCAGCTTAGCCAGACGGAAGTAAAAGCGCCGGTATCCGGCTGGGTGACCAACCTTTCCACGCGTACCGGTGATTATGCCAGTACCGGTAAGCCACTTTTCGCCCTGGTAGATAGCCATTCATTTTATGTAATGGGATATTTCGAAGAAACCAAACTACGCCATATCCGCGAAGGTGAGCCTGCATTAATAACACTGTATAGTGGCAATGTTAAGTTACAGGGTCACGTTGGCAGTATCGGGCGCGCTATTTACGACCAAAGCGTAGAAAGTGACTCCGGTTTAGTGCCCGATATCAAACCCAACGTACCGTGGGTACGTCTGGCGCAACGCGTACCGGTACGTATCGAATTTGACGCTTTGCCGCAGGATATCACGCTCGTCTCCGGCACTACCTGCAGCGTAGCCATTGGACAGCGGTAATGAAACTCTCCCTGCCGGCCCTGCGAAATACGCCCTGGTTTAAAGCGACCTCCGGCCAATGGCGTTACGCGTTGCGCAATACCATTGCCATGTGTCTCGCGCTGACATTCGCTTATTATCTCAATCTGGATGAGCCCTACTGGGCGATGACTTCGGCCGCAGTGGTGAGCTTTCCGACCGTAGGCGGCGTAATCAGTAAAAGTCTGGGGCGTATTGCCGGGAGTTTACTCGGCGCGACCGCCGCGTTGATTATTGCCGGCCATACGCTGAATGAACCCTGGTTGTTCTTATTTAGCATGGCCGCCTGGATCGGTTTTTGTACCTGGGCCTGCGCGCATTTTACCAATAATGTCGCTTATGCTTTCCAGTTGTCCGGCTACACGGCGGCGATCATCGCGTTCCCGATGGTTAATATTGTAGAAATCACGCAGTTGTGGGATATCGCCCAGGCACGTGTATGTGAAGTTATCGTCGGCATCCTCTGTGGCGGCATGATGATGATGATCCTACCCAGCACATCGGATGGCACTGCCCTGCTCACCGCGTTGAAAAACATGCATGCGCGCTTGCTGGAACATGCCAGTCTACTGTGGCAGCCGGAGACTACCGACGCTATCCGCTCCGCGCATGAGGGCGTGATTGGGCAAATCCTGACCATGAACCTGCTGCGTATTCAGGCCTTCTGGAGTCACTACCGTTTTCGCCGCCAGAATGCATTGCTAAATGCATTATTACACCAGCAATTACGGCTAACCAGCGTGATCTCCAGTCTGCGTAGAATGCTTTTAAACTGGCCGACGCCGCCGGAAAACAGCCGCGAAGTCATTGAACAACTCTTAGCTGAGTTGGCAAAACCGCGCGCGGACAGCTACACCGTGGCGCGGATTATTGCGCCGCTACGCCCGCAGGATGAACAGGATTATCGTCACCTCGCGTTCTGGCAGCGATTACGCTATTTTTGCCACTTATATCTGCGCAGCAGCCGTCAGTTATATCTGATCGAAAGCGGCGCGCCGGTAGATCAAATCCATATCCGCCGCACTCCCGGCCTTGCTCGGCATACGGATAACGCAGAGGCCATCTGGAGCGGCGTGCGTACCTTTTGCACGCTCACGGTAATTGGCGCCTGGAGTATTGGCGCGCAATGGGAATCCGGGCCCGGCGCATTAACCCTGGCGGCGATCAGTTGCGTCCTCTACTCCATCGTCGCCACGCCGTTTAAGTCGCTCACCTTATTGATGCGTACTTTAGTGCTGCTGTCCTTATTCAGCTTCGTGGTGAAATTTGGCCTGATGGTGCAAATCACCGATCTGTGGCAATTCTTGCTTTTCCTTTTTCCGCTGTTCGTCACGATGCAACTGCTTAAACTGCAGATGCCTAAGCTGGCGGGACTGTGGGGGCAGCTTATCGTTTTTATGGGCTCATTCATCGCCGTGACCAATCCGCCGGTGTACGACTTCGCCGACTTCCTTAACGATAATACCGCCAAGATCGTCGGCGTCGCGATTTCCTGGCTGGCGTTTGCGATTTTGCGCCCCGGTTCCGATGCCGTAAAAAGCCGCCGCCATATCCGCGCGCTACGCCGGGATTTCGTCGATCAGCTTAGCCGTCACCCTTCCCATAGCGAAAGCGAGTTTGAGTCGCTGACCTATCATCACGTCAGTCAGCTCAGCAATAGCCAGGATGCGCTGGCGCGCCGGTGGTTATTACGTTGGGGAGTGGTACTGCTGAACTGCTCGCATGTGGTGTGGCAGCTGCGCGCCTGGGAGTCGCGTTCCGATCCGCTTTCCCGGGTGCGGGATATTTGTATATCCCTGCTGCGCGATGTGATGAGCGAGCGCGGCGTGCAGCAACGCCCGCTTGCCGTCACGCTACAGGAACTACAGCGTATCTGCGACACGCTCGCACATCATCATCAACCCGCCGCGCATGAGCTGGCGGCGATTATCTGGCGCTTACACTGTTCGCTGTCGCAGCTGGAACAGGCTCCAGCGCAGGGAACGCTGGCTCCAGGTTATTTAATGACGCCGCAGGCGTAACGCATTCCGCCGCCGCCGAGCGGTTTCGGCTGATCGGACATGTTATCGCCGCCCACATGGATCATGAGCGCTTTATCTTTCACTTCATCAAGAGACTTCAGACGCGGCGCAGTAACCGGTTCGGTGGCGATACCATCATTATTAACGACTAACACCGGGAGGTCGCCCAGATGCCCCTGGCCTTCCGGTCCTTCATGCTTGCCGGTATTTTGTGGGTCCAGATGACCACCAGCGGCTTCTGCGGCAACCGCTTTGCCGTCTTTAATCGCGGGCTGGCAGCTACCGTTGGCATGAATGTGAAAACCATGCTCGCCCGGCGGCAACGCTTTAAGGTGTGGGGTAAATTTTAAGCCACCTTCGGTTTCATCGATGACGACGGTGCCGATAGACTGTCCTACGCCTTGCGCCGTCACCAGGTTCATCTCTACTTTCTCGCTGTTGGCCTGCGCACCCGCACAGGCCAACAGCGTCACCATCGCTAAACTTAATCGCTTCATAAAACCTCCGTTACATGTGGTCGCCTGTTAAGTGTAAACCACTGGCGAAAACATGAACGGAAAGTCAACGAGTTGGCGATTACGGCACGTCATAACCCAGTGCCGCCTTGCGGATTCGGAACCACTGTTGACGCGACAATGACAGCGTTTCCGCTTCTAGTGCGGCGCGTACGCGTTCGATTTTACCCGAGCCAATAATCGGCAGCGGCTGCGACGGCAAACGTAAAATCCAGGCATAGACCACCTGTTCAATAGAACTGGCGTTGAGTTCTTGCGCGATAACGGAAAGTTCCTGGCGCAACGGCTGATAAGCCTCATCATTAAACAGCCGACCGCCGCCAAGACATGACCAGGCCATCGGACGAATACGCAGTTGCTGTAATTGATCTAATGTGCCGTCCAGCAACAAAGGCTGGTGAACCGGCGAGATCTCCACCTGGTTGGTCGCCAGGGTGAACGGCAGGCGCGATTGCAGCAACGTAAATTGCGCTGGCGTAAAATTAGAAACGCCAAAATGGCGCACTTTGCCGCTTTGATGCAGATGTTGAAACGCCTCGGCGACGTCATCCGCATCCATTAACGGATCGGGACGGTGAATTAACAACATATCCAGATAATCTGTCGCCAGATTTTTTAATGACTGTTCGGCGCTCAGAATAATATGGCGGCGATCGGTAATATAATGACCGAGCCTATTTTCCGCTCTGGCGGTGGTCGCAATACCGCATTTGGTAACGATTTGCAGTTTTTCCCGCAAATGCGGCGCCAGCGTTAGCGCCTCGCCAAACGCCGCTTCGCACTGATAACCGCCATAAATGTCCGCATGGTCAACGGTGGTGACGCCCAAATCCAGATGTTCTTCGATAAAACTCACTAACTGACGCGCGGACATATTCCAGTCCATCAAACGCCAGTAACCCATGACAAAACGCGAAAACTCCGGGCCTTGTGGAGCGATGGTGACACGCTGAACCATAACAGATTCCTCATAGAGAATAATGAGGTTGAGTATACGCAATTCCGCGTTTAAAAGAGTGAAGGTTGTTGAGGATCTTCCGATGGGAGAGGCTTATTTGCGCGTATTTTACGCAAGAAACGCTGGCGACAAAGCCGCAGTACATTTTGTTTCTCGGCATCGCTCATTTTTTGCCAGTTAAACCGTTCGTCGCGGCTGCGCATACATCCCCGACAAAAGCCACGCTCATCAGACTGGCAGATACCGCGACATGGGCTTGCTACAGGAAAAAACTCCAACTGCTCGGCCACATCCCCTCCTCAACGTTTGACGCTTATGACTATTGAAGACGCTAACTGACATTATGGCAACTCTGCTTGTAGTAGACCGACTGGTCTACTATACTGCCTGTCATGAATAAGCAAACCGAACACGATACCCGCAAACATCTGCTGGCCACCGGCGAGCAGCTTTGTATGCAACGGGGTTTTACCGGCATGGGGCTTAGCGAATTGCTCAAAACCGCCCAGGTGCCTAAAGGGTCGTTTTATCACTACTTTCGCTCGAAAGAAGCCTTCGGCGTCGCCATGCTTGAGCGACATTACGCCTGCTATCATCAGCGTCTTATGGCGCACTTCACCTCCGGTCCCGGTAATCATCGCGATCGTCTTCTCGCCTGGTATCAGGAAACGTTAAAGCAGTTTTGCCAGCAAGGCGCCATTAGCGGTTGCCTGACGGTGAAACTGTCAGCGGAGGTCTGCGATCTGTCGGAGGATATGCGCTCTACGATGGATAAAGGAGCGCAGGAGATCATGGCACTGCTTGCACGCGCGCTGGAAGATGGCCGTAATAGCCACTGTTTACATTTCACCGGCCAGCCGTTGCCACAGGCGCAGGTACTTTATGCCCTGTGGCTGGGCGCCAATTTGCAGGCCAAAATATCCCGTAGCGCCGCGCCGCTGGAAAATGCGTTGGCGCATGTTAAGACCATCATTGCAACGCCTGAGCAGTAACAGGCGTTTTTATTTCCTTTATTACAAGACGACCGGTCTACTTATATCAGGAGCCACTATGTCATCAGCAAAACTGTTTACCCCCCTCAAGGTGGGTGCCATCACGGCGACAAATCGCGTATTTATGGCGCCTTTGACGCGTTTGCGGAGTATTGAACCGGGCGACATTCCTACGCCGTTAATGGCGGAATATTACCGTCAACGCGCCAGCGCCGGATTGATCATCAGCGAAGCCACACAAATCTCCGCACAGGCGAAAGGCTATGCCGGCGCACCGGGATTACACAGCGATGAGCAGATCGCCGCCTGGAAAAAAATCACTCAGGGAGTCCATGCCCAGGGCGGCCATATGGCGGTGCAACTGTGGCATACGGGCCGTATTTCACACGCCAGCCTGCAACCAGGCGGACAAGCGCCCGTCGCGCCATCCGCTATCAATGCGGGAACCCGCACCTCTTTGCGTGACGAAAACGGTCAGGCCATCCGCGTAGAGACTTCCACGCCGCGCGCGCTGGATACTCACGAGATCCCCGGGATCGTCAACGATTTCCGCCAGGCTATCGCCAATGCCCGAGAGGCAGGCTTCGATCTGGTGGAGCTGCACTCCGCGCACGGTTATCTGCTGCACCAGTTCCTCTCACCGTCTTCTAATCACCGTACCGATCAGTACGGCGGCAGCGTAGAGAATCGCGCCCGTCTGGTGCTGGAGGTGGTTGATGCCGGCATTAAGGAATGGGGCGCGGACCGTATCGGCATCCGCCTTTCTCCTGTCGGCACTTTCCAGAATGTCGATAACGGCCCGAATGAAGAAGCTGACGCCCTTTATCTGATTGAAGCGTTAGGCAAACGCGGCATCGCTTATCTGCATATGTCTGAACCAGACTGGGCGGGCGGCGAACCGTACAGCGACGCGTTCCGTGAAAAAGTGCGCGCGCGTTTCCACGGTCCCATCATCGGCGCTGGCGCCTATACGCCAGAAAAAGCGGAAGATCTGATCGAAAAAGGGCTGATTGACGCCGTGGCGTTTGGTCGCGATTACATCGCTAACCCGGATCTGGTGGCGCGTCTGCAACGTAAAGCGGAACTTAATCCACAGCGTCCCGAAAGTTTTTATGGCGGCGGCGCGGAAGGCTACACTGACTACCCTACTCTGTAATTTCATTGATAGCGGCCTCACATCGCCGCTATACTTTGAATATCTTGACTATTTTAAGGACAACGAAAATGCGTTTATTGCATACTATGCTGCGCGTCGGCGATTTGCAGCGTTCCATCGCTTTTTACACTAACGTTCTGGGCATGAAATTGCTGCGTACCAGTGAGAATCCGGAATACAAATACTCGCTGGCCTTTGTGGGATATGGTCCGGAAACGGAAGAAGCGGTCATCGAACTAACCTATAACTGGGGCGTTGAGAGCTACGACATGGGCAATGCGTACGGGCATATCGCGCTGAGCGTTGACAATGCTGCTGAAGCCTGTGAACGCATTCGTCAGAACGGCGGCAACGTGACCCGTGAAGCGGGGCCGGTAAAAGGCGGTTCGACCATCATCGCCTTCGTTGAAGATCCGGATGGCTATAAAATCGAATTGATTGAAGCTAAAGACGCAGGCCGCGGTCTGGGTAACTGATCCCCCGCCGGGCGCAGGTCACTGCGCCCGTTGTTTTACTGCATCCCGGCGTAAAATTTGCCATAATACGCGCTGCATTTTTTCGTATTAAGAGACTCAGATGTCCGATAACGCTCAACTTTCCGGTCTGTGCGACCGTTTTCGTGGTTTTTATCCTGTCGTCATCGACGTTGAAACTGCAGGATTTAACGCTAAAACCGATGCGCTGCTCGAAATCGCCGCCATCACGCTGAAAATGGATGAACAAGGCTGGCTGATGCCGGACATGACGCTGCATTTCCATGTGGAGCCATTCGCTGGAGCCAACTTACAGCCGGAAGCGCTCGCGTTTAACGGTATCGATCCCTCTAACCCGCTACGCGGCGCGGTGAGTGAATATGAGGCGCTACACGCTATTTTCAAAATGGTGCGTAAAGGTATCAAAGACAGCGGTTGTAGCCGCGCCATTATGGTCGCGCATAACGCCACTTTTGATCACAGTTTTATGATGGCCGCCGCAGAGCGCGCCTCGCTGAAACGTAACCCGTTTCATCCGTTCGTCACCTTTGATACTGCGGCATTGAGCGGACTGGCGCTGGGACAAACGGTGTTATCAAAAGCGTGCCTGGCGGCAGGTATGGAGTTTGACGGCGAAAAGGCCCATTCCGCTTTGTATGATACCGAGCGGACAGCGGTGCTGTTTTGTGAAATCGTCAATCGCTGGAAGCGCCTGGGCGGCTGGCCGTTACCTTTGCCGACGGACAAATAACGAGGCTAACAACGCCGCTCTTGCTCACGATGGCGGTAAAAAGCGACCTTTACAGGTCGCTTTCCTCTTGCACAGATTACTCTGCGTCCGGCTCCTGAGTTTTATATTTTGCCGCAGTTTCTTTAATAAGCTGCTGCAGCTCGCCACGCTGATACATTTCAATCACAATATCACACCCGCCGACCAGCTCGCCGTCCACCCACAGTTGTGGGAATGTCGGCCAGTTGGCGTATTTCGGTAATTCAGCGCGAATATCCGGGTTTTGCAGGATATCAACATAGGCAAAACGTTCCCCGCAGGCTGAAAGCGCCTGAACGGCCTGCGCAGAGAAACCACAGCTTGGCAGTTTCGGTGAACCTTTCATATACAGGAGAATCGGGTTTTCAGCGATCTGGCGCTGAATTTTTTCGATAGTGGTGCTCATTGTCTCGCTTCCTTAAACTACTTTTACGACCGAAGCCTGTCATTGTAACGGGTCAGGCTGGCAACGGAAAATAACATTTTCATCATGCCTTATTATTTTACCGTCTGCGGGAATAAGTTGTATACAAAATATCTTTTAAGCGGGTTGCCGAGCAGTGATTTGTAGATAACGCGTTTGTGTTTAGCATTAATTGCTATTTTTTTACATCTGTTAACGAAACACAGCTTCAGAAACCAAAAGCAATTACCAATCTGTGCTTTTGTAGATTAGAATTATCAGGTTTTGTAAATCATACGCAGGCATGAATCGCCTGCCTTTAACAGAGGATTGCTCAGTGGCGCGGATAAACAAAATCTCGATCACGCTCTGTGCTTTACTTTTTACTACTCTCCCCTTTACGCCAATGGCCCATGCTTCCAGGCAAGCCAAAGCGACGCCTGCTGTTTCTCATGTCACGAAAACGGCAGATAAAAAGAAAAGCACAACGAAAAAGATCAGTAAAAACAGCAAAAAAAACGTAAAAAAAACCTCAAAAACCAGCCGTTCTTCTTCCGCTTCTACGCCAAAACGTACCACCGCCTCCACGAAATCTCGTCATACGACGCATCGTCGTAACAGAACCGCGCCCACGTCAATCGCCGCCCTCGACGTAACGGAAAAATGCACGACGCGTAAAGGCCGTAAGCCGCACTGCGTGAAGGGGAAAGGAACATTGCCGGTCTCTATTGCCGATGCGCATCGTGCAAAAGTACAAAAAGCGACGAAAACCGCGATGTCCAAACTCATGAATCAGATTGGTAAACCGTATCACTGGGGAGGCGCGTCGCCGCGCACCGGTTTTGATTGCAGCGGTCTGGTTTATTATGCCTATAAAGATTTAGTGAAGATCCGTATCCCCCGAACGGCGAATGAGATGTATCACCTGCGTGACGCGGCGCCCATTGAGCGTAGCGAGTTGAAAAACGGCGATCTGGTGTTCTTCCGTACGCAGGGGCGCGGCACCGCCGATCACGTTGGCGTCTATGTCGGCAACGGTAAGTTTATTCAGTCCCCGCGCAGCGGTCAGGAAATTAAGATCACCTCACTGAACGAAGAGTACTGGCAACGTCATTATGTCGGCGCTCGTCGGGTGATGACGCCTAAAACAATTCGCTAATATTTTATCCTGTCGTTTAACGACAGGATAACTTCTTCTTTTGCGCCACCTCTCAATTTGCTACCCTATCCTTACGCGCACCAGGGTTATTGTGCGTGCGCAATATTAATAATAAGGAGAGAAGCAATGTCGTTCGAATTACCTGCATTACCGTATGCCAAAGATGCTCTGGCGCCGCATATTTCTGCTGAGACGCTGGAATATCACTATGGCAAACATCATCAGACTTACGTGACCAATCTTAACAATTTGATCAAAGGCACGGCGTTTGAAGGCAAATCGCTGGAAGAGATCGTACGCGCCTCCGAAGGCGGTATCTTTAATAACGCCGCTCAGGTGTGGAACCACACCTTCTACTGGAACTGCCTGGCGCCAAACGCTGGCGGCGAACCGACCGGGAAACTGGCTGATGCTATCGCGGCATCTTTTGGCAGCTTCGCGGAATTTAAAGCGCAGTTCACCGATGCCGCTATCAAAAACTTTGGTTCCGGATGGACATGGCTGGTAAAAAGCGCTGATGGCAAACTGGCTATCGTTTCTACCTCAAATGCCGGTACGCCGCTGACTACGGATGCAACGCCGTTGCTGACGGTTGATGTGTGGGAACACGCGTATTACATCGACTACCGCAACGCCCGTCCAAACTATCTGGAGCATTTCTGGGCGCTGGTTAACTGGGAATTTGTTGCGAAAAATCTCGCCGCATAAGTCTGAGTACGCAGAAGGTACGCCTTCTGCGTTTTAGAGAGGGATAGAATAGAGGAGACGCCCACCCTCAGAAGAGAGGAAATCAGTGCAGAGCGGCCGTTAATCCACCTGCGACAATCACGCCCAGAACAATCAGCGTAGTAATCAACGAAAATTTCAGGTCGGTACTCATCAAGTTTTCTCCTTTTTATTCCCACACAAAAAGTGATATAGCGCATTTTTGCACATTCCCGCACAAAAATCTCTCATGTTTTATATTGATAACTGTTTTTAACGCTTCCCCTTTTCCTCAAGATCAGACAAAATTCCAGGCTTACTGAATTAGCGTAACGGCCATTGACCCCTTCCTGACGTTCCGTGTCGTTTTTCCGGCGTGCCGCAACCCTGATGTTGCGATTAGGGTGTGTGTAGGCAAACGTTTACCTGGCGTTTCTCAGGAGCTTAGCGAGGGTCTGGAGTGAAATGTAATGGCAACAATTAAAGATGTAGCGAAACGAGCAAACGTTTCCACTACAACTGTATCACACGTAATTAACAAAACGCGTTTTGTCGCTGAAGAAACGCGTAACGCGGTCTGGGCGGCAATTAAAGAGCTGCACTACTCTCCCAGCGCCGTCGCGCGTAGCCTGAAGGTTAACCATACCAAGTCGATAGGCTTACTGGCGACCAGCAGCGAAGCGGCCTATTTTGCCGAAATTATCGAGGCAGTTGAAAAAAACTGTTTCCAGAAAGGCTATACGCTGATTTTAGGCAACGCCTGGAATAACCTGGAAAAACAGCGCGCCTACCTGTCCATGATGGCGCAAAAGCGCGTGGATGGCCTACTGGTGATGTGTTCTGAGTATCCAGAACCTCTGCTTTCCATGCTGGAAGAGTATCGCCATATTCCGATGGTGGTGATGGACTGGGGTGAAGCGAAGGCCGATTTTACCGACACGGTGATTGATAACGCCTTTGCAGGCGGCTATATGGCGGGTCGTTATCTGGTTGAACGCGGCCACCGGGATATCGGCGTTATTCCCGGCCCGCTGGAGCGCAACACCGGCGCGGGCCGGCTGGCAGGCTTTATGAAAGCTATGGAGGAGGCGCTGATCAACGTGCCGGACAACTGGATTGTTCAGGGCGACTTCGAGCCGGAATCCGGTTACCACGCGATGCAGCAAATCTTATCGCAGTCACATCGCCCTACCGCCGTTTTCTGCGGCGGCGATATTATGGCGATGGGCGCGCTTTGCGCGGCTGACGAAATGGGGCTTCGCGTACCGCAGGACGTTTCGGTGATCGGTTATGACAATGTGCGTAACGCCCGTTTCTTTACCCCGGCGCTGACGACGATTCACCAGCCCAAAGACTCTTTAGGCGAAACCGCATTTAATATGCTACTGGATCGCATCGTCAATAAGCGTGAAGAGTCACAGTCTATTGAAGTTCATCCACGCCTGGTTGAGCGTCGCTCGGTCGCTGACGGCCCGTTCCGCGACTATCGGCGTTAATCCCCACTGTCGGGAGCCTCTTCTGGCTCCCGCAGCCACTCCCGATTCAACGTTTCGCTATCGCCCAAATAGTCCAGCAGCCATGCCAGCGCGGGCGAGGCTTCGTTTTGCTGCCACGTCACGCAACAGGCCGCATCGGGAAACGGATTCTCTAACGTCAGCGCCACCCATTTTCCGCTGTCTATCCACTGTCGGGCAAAATGCGTCGGCACCATTCCCACGCATAGTCCTGCCGACAGGCAGGTTGCCGATGACTCCCAGTCCGGTACGACGACCCTTTTTTGGTTATCCAGCAGCCAGGTAATCCGTTTCGGTAAGGTTCGCGAAGTGTCTTCCCTGACCAGCGACGGCCAGTTGCGCAGGGTATCATCGCTTAACGGCCCAGGCATCGACGCCAGCGGGTGATCGCTTGCCACTACGCAGCTCCAGCTCAGGGTCCCCATATCCCGAAAAGCGTAACGCCCCCCTACCGGAATCGCCTGCGTCGCCCCAATCGCCAGTTCGACACGCCCGTCGGAGAGCGCGTCCCAGACGCCGTTAAACACCTCCTGAAAAACCAGCAGTTCAACATCGTCAAAATGGCGATAGAAATCGACGATCATCTGCCGGGTACGTTCTGGTCTGACGATATTGTCCACCGCAATAGCTAACTGCCCGCGCCAGCCATTAGCAATTTGCTGACACTGCTGGCGAGTGATCTGCATTTTTTTGATAACAGAACGCCCTTCTTTTAAAAACCAGACGCCAGCAGGCGTCAGTTCAACATCACGGTGACGTCGTACAAAAAGCGGTACGGCCAGCCACTCCTCTAGCTGACGAACGGTATAACTGACTGCTGAAGGCACACGGTGCAGTTCCTGCGCCGCCGCGCTAAAACTGCCATTGCGCGCCACGGCGTCAACCACTTCAAGCGAGTATTCCGACCACATAATTTGCCTACAAAAATTTTGAATTCACTGGACAAATATTAACGTTTCACAACCGTAATTTCACTCCCTACACTCTGCGACAATGTCTGTCTGATAAGAAAGAGAAACAAATATGCAACCTGGAAAAGGTTTTTTAGTCTGGTTAGCCGGTCTTAGCGTGCTGGGATTTCTGGCTACGGACATGTACCTGCCCGCGTTTGCCGCCATACAGGCGGATTTACAAACGCCTGCCGCCGCTGTCAGCGCCAGCCTCAGCCTGTTTTTAGCTGGCTTTGCCGTCGCGCAACTACTTTGGGGACCGCTATCGGATCGTTATGGCCGTAAACCGATTTTACTGCTGGGGTTATCTATCTTTGCGCTCGGAAGTCTGGGGATGCTGTGGGTAGAAAGCGCGGCAGCACTGCTGACGCTGCGCTTTGTGCAGGCCGTCGGCGTTTGTGCGGCAACGGTAATCTGGCAAGCGCTGGTGACCGATTATTATCCTTCGCAAAAAATTAACCGTATCTTCGCCACTATCATGCCACTGGTGGGATTATCCCCGGCGCTTGCGCCCTTACTGGGAAGCTGGATACTGACGCATTTCTCATGGCAGGCGATTTTCGCCACTCTGTTCGTGATTACGTTGTTGCTGATGTTGCCAGCGCTGCGCTTAAAACCATCGGTAAAAGCGCGTACCGAGGGACAGGATAAACTCACTTTCGCGACGTTGTTACGCTCTAAAACCTATCGCGGTAATGTGCTGATTTATGCCGCCTGTTCCGCCAGCTTTTTTGCGTGGCTAACAGGGTCGCCGTTTATTCTCAGCGCGATGGGTTACAGCCCGGCAGTGATTGGCCTGAGCTATGTTCCGCAAACCATCGCTTTTCTGATTGGCGGATATGGTTGCCGCGCGGCGCTACAAAAATGGCAGGGCTACCAATTGCTTCCGTGGCTGTTAGGGCTGTATGCGCTGAGCGTTATCGCCACCTGGGGAGCGGGCCTTCTGAATAATGCCTCACTGGTGGAGATCCTGATTCCTTTCTGCGTAATGGCGATTGCTAATGGCGCCATCTACCCTATCGTCGTCGCGCAAGCGTTACGCCCTTTCCCTCAAGCCACGGGGCGCGCTGCGGCGCTACAAAATACGCTGCAACTGGGGTTATGTTTCCTGGCAAGCCTGGTGGTTTCATGGCTCATCAGCACGCCGCTGCTGACCACCACCAGCGTAATGCTCTCTACCGTTGTTCTGGCGGCGTTAGGCTATAAAATGCAGTCTCATGCAGAGTGCGCTGAGACTGGGTTTCCTCATGCCAATGTCGCCCACGACAAGTCTCACTAAAAGCTTGTTAACCGCTGGTAATTAGCACGCTAACAATTTTCGGTTGAATCATCAAAAATTGCGGCCTATACTGATTCACGGTTGTTTATATTACGATAATTATTAGGCATTAACGGGAACCGGAGCGTTCCCGATTCACCATGGATGGCCTTTTCGGCAAGGGTTCCTCCCTTCCTCTGTTCTACGTCGGATAACTGGCTCACGGAATTGCCCGTGGGATTTCTCACAAAGCCAAAAAAGCGTCTACGCTGTTTTAAGGTTCTGATCACCGTCCAGTGATGGAGAAACTATGAGTTCATCGTGTATAGAAGAAGTCAGCGTACCGGATGATAACTGGTACCGAATCGCCAACGAATTGTTAAGTCGCGCGGATATTACAATTAATGGTTCCGCCCCGTCTGACATTCGTGTTAAGAATCCCGATTTTTTTAAACGCGTCCTTCAGGAAGGATCGTTGGGGTTAGGTGAGAGTTACATGGATGGCTGGTGGGAATGCGAGCGTCTGGATATTTTCTTCAGCAAAGTCTTACGTGCCGGTCTTGAAAATCAACTCCCCCACCATGTTAAAGATACGCTCCGTATCCTCGGCGCGCGTCTGATTAATCTACAAAGTAAAAAACGCGCCTGGATTGTCGGCAAGGAACATTACGATCTTGGTAATGACCTTTTTTCCCGTATGCTCGATCCCTATATGCAATATTCTTGCGCCTACTGGAAAGATGCCGATACGCTGGAAGCGGCACAGCAAGCCAAGCTGAAATTGATTTGCGAAAAGCTACAGCTACAACCGGGGATGCGTGTGCTGGATATCGGCTGCGGCTGGGGCGGCCTGTCGCAATATATGGCGACCCATTATGGCGTTAGCGTGGTGGGCGTAACGATCTCCGCTGAACAACAAAAAATGGCGCAGACGCGTTGCGAAGGTCTGGATGTCTCCATTCTCCTCGAAGATTATCGCGACCTTAACGATCAGTTTGACCGAATCGTCTCCGTCGGTATGTTCGAACATGTCGGGCCAAAAAACTACAACACCTATTTTGAGGTCGTTGACAGGAATTTAAAACCGGATGGTCTTTTCCTGCTCCATACTATTGGTTCTAAAAAAACCGATCATAATGTCGATCCGTGGATCAATAAGTATATTTTCCCCAACGGTTGTTTGCCGTCTGTTCGTCAAATCGCCGAGGCCAGCGAATCACACTTTGTAATGGAAGACTGGCATAACTTTGGCGCCGACTATGACACGACTCTGATGGCGTGGCATGAGCGCTTTATCAATGCCTGGCCAGAGATTGCGGGCAATTATAACGAGCGCTTTAAACGTATGTTCAGCTATTATCTCAATGCCTGCGCGGGTGCGTTTCGCGCACGTGATATCCAGCTTTGGCAGGTGGTATTTACGCGCGGCGTTGAAAACGGTCTGCGCGTTCCTCGCTAATCATCACCCCCGCATTTCATGCGGGGGAATCTTATTTTCCGTTAGCCAATGTCGGCCTGATTTCTGACCGCATTTTCTCGTGTAGCCAGTACGCGTTCTACGGTATCGACAACCGCCTGCGTTTGCGGATCGATCTCGATATTCACACGCTCACCCAGTTTTTTTCTGCCAAGCGTAGTACGTTCCAGCGTTTCCGGAATGAGATGCACGCAGAAGCGCGTTGGCGTTACCTCGCCGACGGTCAAACTGATACCGTCAACGCCGATAAAGCCTTTGTACAGGATATACTTCATCAGGGACGCATCCTGCACTTTAAACCACACCTGATGGTTATTTTCGGAGGTCAGGATTTTCGCGATCTCCGCCGTCGTAATAATATGCCCCGACATCAGATGTCCACCGATTTCATCGCTGAATTTGGCGGCGCGCTCTACGTTGACCTCATCACCTACCCTCAACGCGCCCAGATTGGTGATGCGCAACGTTTCTTTCATCAGATCAAAGCTTATCTGGTTGCCGTTTATTTCAGTCACCGTCAAACAGCATCCGTTATGCGCTACCGACGCCCCCGTCTCCAGCCCCTCCAGCATGTAGTCCGGTAACGTCACCACATGGGTGCGAAAGTTGGGTTTTTCATCAATCGATACCAGTTTCGCGGTACCCTGTACGATCCCCGTAAACATATCTTCAACTCCTGAAATAAATAAAAGCAGAACTGTTCAGCACAATAGCAGGTGGAAAAACAGCTTGCCAGCAATGCGCCGTTAACAACTGTTTTTTCGCTGGAGAAATAGTAATACCCCGCTACAATAGACTGAAATTTCCCCTGCTATTTCTTTTGGCTGCCACTACGGCGGCTTTTTAGTCTTTCATATAACAACAAAATAAAAGGTGAATACGTGCAGAAGTATACCAGTGAAGCGCGTCAGTTATTAGCGTTAGCGATACCGGTGATCCTTGCGCAAGTGGCACAGACCGCAATGGGATTCGTCGATACCGTCATGGCAGGAGGCTATAGCGCTACGGACATGGCTGCCGTCGCTATCGGCACCTCTATCTGGCTTCCCGCCATTTTGTTTGGTCACGGCTTACTGCTGGCCTTGACGCCGGTGATTGCGCAACTCAATGGCTCCGGCCGCCGTGAGCGTATCGCGCATCAGGTTCGACAAGGGTTCTGGCTGGCAGGCTTTGTCTCCGTGCTGGTGATGATCGTCCTGTGGAATGCCGGATACATTATCCGCTCCATGCATAATATTGATCCGGCGCTGGCCGATAAAGCCGTGGGTTATCTTCGCGCGCTGCTGTGGGGCGCGCCAGGATACCTTTTCTTTCAGGTAGCGCGAAACCAGTGCGAAGGTCTGGCCAAAACCAAACCGGGTATGGTGATGGGATTTTTGGGCCTGCTGGTGAATATTCCGGTGAACTATATTTTTATCTATGGCCATTTTGGTATGCCTGAACTCGGCGGTATCGGCTGCGGCGTTGCGACCGCGGCGGTCTATTGGGTGATGTTTATCGCCATGCTTTCTTACATTAAACACGCGCGTTCAATGCGTGATATTCGTAATGAAACAGGCTTTGGCAAACCCGATAGCGTCGTCATGAAGCGCCTGATTCAACTGGGGTTGCCGATTGCGCTGGCGCTGTTCTTTGAAGTGACGTTGTTTGCGGTCGTTGCGCTGCTGGTTTCACCATTAGGTATTGTGGATGTCGCGGGTCATCAGATTGCGCTTAACTTTAGCTCGCTGATGTTCGTGCTGCCGATGTCGCTGGCTGCGGCGGTAACAATTCGAGTGGGTTATCGTCTGGGCCAGGGCTCAACGCTGGATGCGCAAACCGCAGCGCGTACCGGTTTAGGCGTCGGCATTTGTATGGCTGTGGTTACCGCTATTTTTACCGTTACTCTGCGTAAGCATATTGCTTTGCTCTACAATGATAACCCCGAGGTCGTGGCGCTTGCCGCACAATTAATGCTGCTCGCTGCGGTTTACCAGATTTCCGACTCTATACAGGTTATCGGCAGCGGTATTCTGCGCGGTTATAAAGATACGCGTTCCATCTTTTTTATCACCTTTACCGCCTACTGGGTGTTAGGTTTACCCAGCGGTTATATACTGGCGTTAACGGATCTGGTGGTGGATCGTATGGGACCGGCAGGCTTCTGGATGGGGTTCATCATCGGCCTGACCTCGGCGGCGGTGTTAATGATGCTACGGATGCGCTATCTACAACGTCAGCCGTCCGCCATCATTTTGCAGCGCGCTGCGCGATAATACGACGATAGCCGTCGCATGGCGGCTATTTTCTCGACATGTTGCATATTTCCACCGCAATCAGGTGATTTCAGGAAGAAAATTGCGATTTCCCTCTTGCCTCATTGCAGTTGTGACGCTAATATTCGTCCCCGTTGTCACCTACAACGTTGCGTTCATAGCTCAGTTGGTTAGAGCACCACCTTGACATGGTGGGGGTCGTTGGTTCGAGTCCAATTGAACGCACCATCATTTTAATGCGTCTGTAGCTCAGTTGGTTAGAGCACCACCTTGACATGGTGGGGGTCGATGGTTCGAGTCCATTCAGACGCACCAATCCATTATCTTGTTTAATTTTAAAATACGCTATCTGGTGCTTGTGCCAGGCTAAAAGCGATTATTTTCAGTCTCTCACCTTTATCGTCAAGCGCTGCTCTATACTGTATTACCCCTCTTAACCTTCGCAGTGGCCTGAAGAAGCATACCAAAGGCATTTATGGTGTTTCGGTAGAATGCGCATAATCTATCTTCATCACCATACGTAACAAGGCTGCAACGGGTTCAAATAACGTTTCAGGAATTTTATCTCCGCGTTCCACTTCAAAAAATAATGAGCGGGCCAGCTCAACATTTTCAACAACGGGGATGCAGTTGCGTTCAGCGATGTTAACGATATAGTTAGCTTGAGCATCACTGCCTTTTTCCAGAACGCGTGGTATTGGCATATCGGTGGGGTGATAGCCGAGACAAACCGCAATATGCGTTGGATTACGCACTACCGCAACAGATTGTTTAACAGATTGAGCTAAACTCCCACTCTGTATTTCACTCTGCATTTCCCGACGCCGTGTCTTCATTTGAGGATCGCCCTCCAGATCTTTATGCTCCTGTTTTACGTCATCTTTACTCATTTTTAGATCTTTTCTAATCTTATAATATTGAAAAGAATAGTCCAGTATGCCAACGACGATATAAAAAGCCATCACCCCAACCCATAACCATTTTATTAAAGAAGAAACCACAAGCAGACCACAGACTAACCCACAGTACGGTAGCGCCCGAAAAGTACTGGCATAATAATAAAAGAAAAAGGCAAAGATAAGAGATAACATGATAACTTTTAGGCTGGATTTACATAATTCTACTACGCTATGCAAAGAGAATATCTGCTTAAAATTGCTTACCGGATTTATATGCTCGCTTTTAAAACCAATGGCCTTGCTGGCAATAACCACCCCCACCTGAAGAAACACGCTACCCACAGTAGCAACTATTACCCCAGCGCCCAGAAACAACAGTGCAGAAGTCAATGACTCTATTAAAGCATGACTCAATTGCGTTAATGCATAAGAAAATGGTTTATTTACTAATTGTAATGTGAAAGTTATTGACTCAATCAGTATCAAAATCATCTTTTCAGTAAAGAAATGAAAATACAAATAAAGCGCAATCAGCTGAAATAATGATGTTATTTCGATACTTTTGACGACCTGCCCTTCCTTACGACCATCACGTAATTTCTTTTCTGTAGGCTGTTCTGTTTTCTCGCTCATACAGATGGGAACCAGTCTTTCAGATAAATATAAAACTTATCACTTTCAACCAAATAGTGATGAAGAGCATAAGGGAATGAGATCAGGAGCGTCAGTAGAACTAATATACTTTTGAGCGGCATTGAGAAGAAAAACACATTCAATTGTTGTGCCGACCGATTTAAAAGACCTAAAGCCAGATCGGCTAATACCATACATATTATGGCAGGAACAGAGAAACTGACACATAATTGATAAAGCGTTCTCCACTCTGCCTGGATATATTTTAAAAATTGCCGGTCAAATAATAAAGTACGCCCTGGTGGTAAATATTGATATGACTCATACAGAATATTTAATATAAACTCCATGCCGCCGCTTATAAAGAAAATAACACACAAAAACTGGCTGAAAAGCAAGCCAAAAAGTGAGGTTTCAGCTTCCATTGTAGAATTGAATATCGTACCCATTGTCGCGCCACGTAAAGTATCAAGCAGAAACCCCGCCATATCAACGGCCCAAAAGGGAACCGCCGCACAAAACCCAATTAAAAAACCAATAATCACCTCTCCAGTGACTAACCCTAACCAACTGTAATCTTTACCAATATGCATCATAATCTTCTGCTGGTAAATGATTGGTAATATCGGAAAGGTAAGTGACATAAGCACGCCATTACGTAAAAGTGCGGCCCCTAAACTGCCACTTTTTAATAAGGGAAGTAATAAAGAAAGGCTCAATGGTCGAATAAAAGCCACAGCCAATGCAATAAGCCACTCATTTACCTGTTGTGCCATTCAACCATGCTCTCCAATTCGTAACATTATCTGCCGGGTATAATTCAACAGGATACCGCTAAGCCATGGGTAGCTGACCATTAAGGTTATTGCAATTGCCAATAATTTAATCATGAACTGTAGCGTTTGGTCCTGTATTTGAGTCAAGGCCTGAACAAGGCTTACGATGACACCAACTACCGATGCCACCAACACCACCGGCATAGACGTAAAAAGGACGATCCATAAAAGTTGCGTTACAAATTGCGTCAATTCAGAATCATTCATGAAAAGCTCTGTACCAATTGCGCCAGTGTCAGATCCCAACCGCCTGCCAGTAAAAATATTAGCAGCTTAAACGGTAATGAAATGGTCATCGGCGACACCATCATCATCCCCATAGCCAGCAGTATATTTGAAATAAGCAGGTCAATAGCCAGAAAGGGAAGATAAATAAGTAATCCAATCCGAAATGCCTGCGTTAACTGACTCACCGTAAATGCCGGAATTAATATGAGCAAAGAATCAGGTTTTATCTTTCTTTTTATGTCTTCAGGCCAGGTTCGTTTTATCAAATTCCGAAAATAATTGGCTTCCTTTTCTTCAGAGTTTTTTTGCAAAAACTGTCGATAAGGCGCTAATGCTTTACTGTCCCACTCAGACGTCCAGAAAGGAGCGCCAGCGACCTGAACCGGATGCCAGCGCTCTTTTACAGCTAATAGCGTCGGCCCCATAATGAATAAGGAAAGTACAAGCGCAAGGCCATACAGTGCGATATTTGGGGGAACTTGTTGAATACCCAGAGCATTTCGTAAAATCGAAAATACCACCGCCAGTTTAAGGAAAGAAGTTCCCATGACGATAATGAGAGGCAGTATTGAAAGCAGAAACAATATACCAATCAGTTGCAAAGGCGAATCGGGTAAAGACATACTGTATCTCTCATGACACGACCTGGAACGCTATTATATTGTTCGCATATTATTTTTGTTATCAGGTTTACGCTGTATTTTTGGAAAGATACCAACGTGTAATACGCACCATAAATTCATTACCACAGGCAATCAACTCACCTTGCCCAATAATACGGTCATTTACTCTTATCGTCACCTCTGGCGCAAAACATCCCCCTACAGGCAAAACGTCCCCCGTTTTAAGTTGTCGTAATTGTCCAATTTCCAGACTCGCACGTCCGACCTCAAAGAGCACCTGTTGTGGTATCTGCTCAAGTTCGACTGAAGACGTTCCGTCACTCTTTGACATTGGGCTCCCTGACGCAAGTAGCGTTTCGATATCCTGGACTAATTCGTCAAATTTCATCGTGTTATCCTCTGTCAGCAACACCCTTGCGTAGATTCCCCCAGGTAGTTGAATAGCAAAAAAACCGAGTCTGATGTCGCCGAAGCAATGAATCCGAACGCCCATGCCGATTTCGATAGACTCAAGTTCAATTAATGTAAGCTGGCACCAGCCTGAATATACAGGGACTACCACAGGAGGGGCAGGATAAATCTGTTGACGCTCAGCAGAAAGCTCTCCGACTATATTGCGCAGAAAACCCGTTGGCCATGTAAAAATAATGCTATGGAACTCATGTTCTTCAACTGTCCATTTAATATGCAACGCTAGCTGATGTGGTAGATTACTGCAGGATGTTGGCGGTTCGTTCTGACAGAGGGTTGCATCACTGGCTTGCAATAACGGCGCCAGCCCCCATTCAGCTATTCCATATAGCAATTCAGGATCGATAGCCGATCGATTAGCGGTGCCAATTAACCCTTCACACCAGCGCTGCCAGCATTGTTCTGCAATCCACACCCTACCCAGCTCATTATGATAATTTATGGTAAATAATGTCCCTTGCTGTACTGGATATTGTTGCATACTCAATGTCAGCTCACCAATGGTAGCGCCTTGCGTTGGAAGTATCTCCACCCACGGACGCTCTTCATTCGCTATTCTTAACATAGAATATCTCCAGGGAAATTATATACCCCATATGCAGCAACTGAGACTCCAGCCACTGCTTTAGCGCTTTCATCGAACGGTAAATTTCATGATGAGGGACATTGATTCTTAACTGGATTAGCCCCCCTGATTCACATACCTCACACTCTACACCGTCAAGATAACCGCCACTAACACGATAACGTTGCGTGAAAACCACGTTCTTATTCAATGCTGCAGGAGGATTATTCTCACCAATGGGTAATGCCTGGTGCATGAGTTGTTCAAAGTCCATACGTTCCGCCTCCGCCTCGTTATCATCCTGATAAGACTGGCATGGCAACCCAAGACTTCCCTCAACTTTGGTAATACGCATCGCTTAATACCATAGTAATTTTTTCTTTCTTTTTCATAAGCGCATTAAAATTCTTCTGTAATTCGCTTCGCCGGGAGACAAGCTGCTGATACTGATTTTCTAACTGCTGCCGTTGCGTCAAAAAGCTCTGCGCCTGAGTGAATAACCCGGCCATTTGTTGTTTCTTATCCAACAATAAATGACAAGATAACGTACCTTGCCAGCCCATTAATTCTTTCAGTCTGGTAGACACTGCTAAAGCGCGCGTCTGGCAAATCTGCTGTTCCGTAATAATCGCCTGTTGCTGCTGATCAAGTACGGTAAGCTTGCCGCGTAATTGCTTTTCACGCCGCGCGATTATCTCCAGCAAAGTTTCCATGATCACTCGGTGAGTATTTGGTGTAATTTTTCTATAAGTAGCTCGGGTCCGCATACTTCATCCTTACTTTGTCGCAAAAATGTGCAAATATCCGGATAGGCATCAATGGCTTTGTCAGTATCAGTATCAACTCCTCGCTGGTATTCCCCAATGCGTATTAACAGTTCAACCTCCTGGTAAAGCGCCAGGCGCCGTCGCAATATCGCCGCCAGTTGACGATGCTCATGGCTGGTAACGACTGGAAAAACGCGGCTGAGCGTTGCCAACACGTCAATGGCAGGATAATGCCCCCTCTCTGCAAGCCGTCGGGATAGCACAATATGTCCGTCAAGCAGTGAACGGACTTCATCCGCCAACGGCTCATTCATATCATCGCCTTCCACCAGTACCGTATAAAATGCGGTAATACTGCCTTTTTCTCCCATTCCTGTACGTTCTAAAAGTCGTGGCAATGCACTAAATACGCCTGGCGGATATTCTCCAGAAACCGCAGTCTCTCCGGCGGCCAGAGCGATTTCCCGTGCGGCCCTGGCATAACGCGTCAGTGAGTCGGCAAGCAAGACGACTCGCTTTCCATTATCGCGAAAAAATTCTGCTATCGTGGTGGCCACAAACAGCGCCCTCACGCGCTCTAAGGCGGGTCTGTCAGAGGTTGCGACAACAATGACACAACGTTTTCGGGTCTCTTCAGACAGTGTAAAATCGATGAACTCGCGGACTTCTCGTCCACGTTCACCAATTAACACCAGAACATTGCAGTCTGCGTCTGGCGCATTACACAGCATCGCCAGAAGCGTGCTTTTCCCCACGCCAGGAGCAGAAAAAATCCCCACTCGTTGTCCTTCGCCACAGGTCGCAACGCTATCAATAGCGCGAATCCCCGTCATTAATGGTTGAGTGATAGGCTGTCGAACCATTGCGGGAGGAGGCATTGCATCATAGTCTTTCCAGCAGACGTCGGGCAGTTCGCGGCCATCAAGGGGACGACCAAAGCCATCAATGACTCGCCCTAATAACGCTTCGCCCACGGGAACCTGATGGCGTCGCCTTAAGGCCATCACTTGCTGCCCGCAGTGAAGTCCGATAGTACTCGTAAAAGGAGATAGCAAAGCTTTGTTGCCATTAATCCCCACGACTTCAGCAAGTTCTTCTCCAGGCTTTATACAGCACAACTCGCCCATAAATACCCCAGGCAACCACGCATTTAACAACGTTGCGCTGACATCCTGAATTCGGCCCCATCGACAATAACCATCGGGGGGCGGATATTTCATCCTCAGACGTTGCATCAATTCATTCTTCATTGTCCGCCAACTCCTCTTCGCTAAGGTCAATACTTTCTACCACTTGTATAAGGCTCTCCTCTCCTAATTCCTGCCATGACAAAATCGGTACGTCGAACAAGGTGGCTTCTGTAATTTTTCGCAAGAAACGTCGGGTGTCGACAGAAGTGACAATGAATAATTTGGTTGACTGCTTCAGCGCCTGCTCGATAAGTTGCAGAATCTGCGTCTTATGACGAGACGACAGCGCAGTATAGGTCCCCATTGCCGTCTGGCGAATGGATTCACGCACGAGGTTCTCAATACCTTCGCCTATCCGCAAAATCGGCAGCGGTTTTCCTTCCGGATTAAGACGACGCAGAATATGACGGCGAAGCGCGATACGGACATATTCTGTCAACATCAGGACATCTTTTTCGCGTGGTGCCCAGTCAATTAAGGTGCCGAAAATAAGACGTAAATCTCTAATAGAAACCCGCTCTGATACAAGCCGCTGCAAAGTTTCAGCGATTTTATTAATGGGTAGCTGGCGCTGAAGCTCTTTCACCAGCTCAGAGTAGTTTTTTTCCATCGCATTCATTAGATAACGCGTTTCCTGAACACCAATAAACTCTCCCATATGCCGAAGCAGGACACATTTTAATAAGGCGGAGATACGTTGGCTGCCCGCGAAAACGTCCAGTCCAAAACCTTGCGCCTTATGAGCCATGTCTTTTGTAAGCCAACAGATCTGCCCCATCCCGTTCGGTAACGTCTGGCTGCCACCCACCACACTAGCGTCCGCGCCTATCAATAAATAATCCGCCTGGGCGGGAATAGATAAACTAAATACGGGTTCCTGATATAGCAGTACCGTCAATTTTTCGGTGGGTTCAGGCAAAACTTCAATATTCACCTCAGGGAGAGGGACGCCGGTATCCTCAAATAAAAACCATCGCATGGCGTCAATATCACGAATCAGGTCGGCAGAATGTAACGTCGGGGTAAGACGTAAGATTAGAGGACATGCGCCGGGAACCATACTATCTTTTTCCGGTGCTTCGACGCCATTTGCGGAAACCACAGACTTTTTGCGGCGAATGAGGATAATTGGCAATGCTAACAACGCTGAAAAGAAAGCGAGAGTGATAAAAGGAAAGCCAGGAATTAAAGCGAGGAGCATTAAAACCACAGCGGTTAATATGAGCGACTGAGGTTGTCTGGCAATTTGAGAACTCAACTCTGTCGCCAGGTTCTGGCGTTTCTCACCCGGAACACGGGTGACAATAATTCCCGCGCTAAGGGAAATCAGCAGCGATGGAATTTGCCCACATAAACCATCTCCGATTGAAAGTACGCTATAAGTGTGAACAGCCTCACTCATCGACATATCATATTGTACGATAGCGATAATGATACCGCCGATAATGTTCACCAGAACAACAATAATACCGGCAATCGTATCGCCTTTAACAAATTTCATCGCACCGTCCATCGCACCGAGAAAACGGCTTTCCTGCTGGACGTGCTGTCTTAATGTACGGGCATGGTCTGCATCGATAACTCCGGCACGCAAATCGCCATCGATACTCATTTGTTTGCCTGGCATCCCATCAAGCGAGAAACGCGCGCTAACTTCCGCCACCCTCTCGATACCTTTTGTAATGACAATAAACTGCACGATAGTAATGATGGTAAATACGACCAACCCAACGGTGAGATTTCCTCCTACGACAAACTTACCGAAAGCATCCACAATATTACCGGCATTATGTTGTAACAGTACCAGCCGTGATGTGCTGATTGTGAGTGACAAACGATATAATGTAGTAATAAGTAATAAAGACGGAAATACCGATAAATCGAGAGGGTCACTAAGATAAATAGCAATTAAGAGCAGGATCACTGAAAACATAAGGTTGATAGTAATCAGGATATCAACCATCCAGGTCGGTAAAGGTAACAGCATCATCACAATAGCGATTAATAACACCGTCGCCAGAACCATATCCTGCCGACCCGCGCATACACTGAGCCACTGTTGCGCCCTGATTCCCTCACCTAACCATGAACGCATTGCGACTCCAGAAATTTTATTTGTCGATGATGTAATCGTAACCAGAGCTCGGCGGAGCTGGAAAGAGGAGGAGAACAGCTCATTGCAAGCCCATCGCGCAACAAAAATAATCGTTGAGGAATACCCTGGAACGCTGCAGGTTTCCAGTGAGTTAAGGCTTTAAAAAGCAGATCTTCGTCTAAGAAGGTTTGCTTGAGTATCTGACATAAGTGAATACGACCGTTATGATAGTTTAGATAGGTTTCATATTGTCCTTGCCGCCAGAACATATTGGTTGCTAAAGGCCGTTGAGCTAATCCTGCTAATTGAATAAAAAGCTGAATATTACGTTCAGTAATGAGATCCCAATCCATCCTGCCGCCTCATGATGAGCCAGAACGCCAATTTACCTAAATATTGAAAGCCAGGTATCAGAATAAAACCTGATTTACCTTTACTTCACGAAGCGTTTCGAGAATTTGTTCACGTTGATCTTCGTCGTTAAAACAGTTATCGGGTATCAGCATAAACTGCGCATCAAGTTGTTGGAGTAACCGATTGAACATCTTTGATGAAGAAACTATAGCGGTAAGTCTATCAAGCAACCAATCACTGAAAAGCCAACGCTCACAAATAATATCGAGTAGTAGCGGCAGTAATGTATTAGGCGGCAACTGGCAAATCCACTCCTCACGCTGGCACTCTTTTTCAAGGCCAAGGAATAACAACAAACGACGCAAACGTACTAATGCTGCGGCCAAACGACTTTGCTCCGAGGGTTCGATGCATATGCTAAGTTCAAAGGCTATTGCTCTTAGCAAAATACGGACCCGTTCACAGCGATCCGGCCAGTCTGCCACGCGTCTGAACCACTGCGATAAGGGCATTTCATCGTTGTCTATCGCCTGTTGCATAAAACGCTTCAGCGAGGACAGCGTAGCGGTATCCACTTCGCCAAGTTCCAGTAAACTAAAAACGGCAAGTTCCCATCCCTCCTCCGCTGTAAGCGTATCCAGTTGCGATTGCAAATCGCGTTTTTTCTTTTTTGACAACCCGCCGGCAGTAAGCGCCATTGCAAGAGCGATAATTTGATACGCATTCTGTAAATCAGGATCACTATTCTCTTCGGTAAGCGGACGCAACGTTGCTCCATTATCCTCCTGTATTTGTTTTATCAAACGCAGCAAAGCCTGCTGTCTGCGCTCCAGTTTCTCAGCATCAGTGAATTTATAACTTTCGCGCAGTTTACCACTCAGCGCCATTCCTATTTCTTCCATCGTCTCATAGAGCGCTGCCCCCGTCGTTTCCTGTAACTCCTGGAGAGCTAACATTGAAGGCGAAATAACCTCTTGTTCCTCTATAACCTGGCCAGGGGTAAATGCTGTAGGGGGCGTCATTTTTATCTCATTAATTTTAATATTCATCGCTACCTCTTTTATCTTCACTATTACGTAACCATTTCAGTAACGCGTTGAAATGACGAGAAAGTGAAAACTCAACGGCATATCGTGTTGAGGAAAGTTCAGCCTGATCGGGAGCGAAACCAGGCTCGATAATCAACGTAAACCGCTTGCCAAAAGTTTCACGCATCAATGCCTCTTTTTCAGGATGAATACGCAAATAAAGCGCTCCCTCTTCCGCCATAGCCGTGGCCTGGCGTGCCAGACGATGGCACATAACACTGTCTACCGACTGTTGGTCGAACCAGGCCAACAGAACCTGTTCTATACTATTTTTAATATGATGCGCTGCGTGATCGACCAATGAACGAAATTGATTTTCATCTTCTTGTAAATGTTTTACATGCTGTTCCAGCCATTCCACTTCCATTTTTTCCAACGTATTTTTACGCAACCACGCTAGTTCTTGTTGCTGCTCAACTTTCTGTTCACGCTGATAACGATAGGCGTCTCGGATGATTTTTTCAGCCTTACGGTAAGCGGAGCTCACAATAGCATGTGAAACTCTCTTAGCTTGTTGCTCTTGTGCAAATAAAGTTAATTGTAATGTTATCCACGGTGACTCAATAATATTTCGAGCGGGTAGCTTATGGTTAATTTCCGTCAGTGGAAGTGAAGTAAAACTCATAGCAAATGCTCCATGAAGATAATCTCGGTAAGAGAAGTCTTCGGCCAAAGTATACGCTGCGGAGGGGGTAATAATACTAATAGCGCATGTAAAACCGCATCATCATGCGCTTCCCGATTAAGAATGGCGGTACCGATCTGCAATGCAGTTTGTTGCATCACTTGCGGAGGAAGTAATTTGCCATCTCTTTGCCCCAACCAACCATATAGCTGCCAGATCTCATCCTCGCTAAACCACTGTAGAAGCAATTGCCGATACTCTGGTAGCATAAAATAGTCACTACACCTGAGTTTGAATAATCCCAGCCCAAAGGCAAATGCCGATATACGCGGCGCAAGACGAACCTGCCGTTTTTGCCTGTCATTTAAACAGGCTGGAATAACAGAGCTTCCCCTTAGTCTATTTAACGCTCTGTCAAGAAGACGATCCAACTCGGGCCGATCGCCATAACGCCAGCAGTTTGAAGGATGAAAACCCAGCTTATCCAGCCATTCCGGTACAGCGTAACGAGCAGGTTGCCAGAAATAACGATAAAGTTGCAACACCTCGGGATCAGGTCGGCTCAAAAACGGCGTCTCAGGCAAAAATAGCCGATCAGGATGCCCACTCCTAATAACAGTCCTGTCAACGATAACATCAACTGATAAGGGTATTTCATCAACCACTTCTCCACCTTCCCTTTATTGGCGTTGATCACGTCCATAATCCAGAATGTTTGTCTCGCGGGTACATCAGGTACCATTCTGAATTCAGCAGGCTGCATCAAGATACTAATCTTACTGTATTGCAACCCAGGGATTGACATCTCTATTAAATCTTTAATTTTTACCCGAAAGGCCTCCATATTGACCTGAGGTGAATATTTTATAAATACGGCAACTGAGCTCGGAGAAGCGTTACTTCCCTCATCATAAGTCGGTAGCGCAATGGTCACTTTTGCATTAATCACGCCCTCCATCTGACTCAGCATTCCTTCAATTCTTTGTTCTTTTAAAAAATTAATCTTCTGCTGTTCTTCCTGGGGTGACACCACTAACTGATTAGCCGGAAACATCTTATCCGCCGTTGTAAACTGCCTATGCGGATAACCGTTAAGTCTAAGTAGCTCAACCGCATTAATAAACTGCGACTGCTCGACACGTAAGGTTACACCATCCTCTTCCTGCTTTTTTTCCGCATCAATATGATGCTGCATAAGTAATGCCAGCATTTGATTCGCCTCATCTTCTGGCAATGAGCGATAAAGATCCACATCACATGCCGTAAGAAAGAACGTAAGGACAGTAAGAAATACTATACGATGAATCTTCATGTCATGCTATCCAGCTTATTAAGCGCTTGCGATGCTGCGCCTGATATTCTGGCAAGATAATCGACGCCTACCGTTAACTGCATATAATCCATTTGTCTGGTCAACATAACCTGCGGTAATAAAGCACTGGCGTTACTGGTGGATGCATCATCTTTCAGCAATTGTTCAAAAAAATTAATTTGCTCCTGGCTCGGTTCTGCAGAGGACTTTACATAAGATTGAGTGCTTACAGGCACTACGCTCATATCAGAAATATTCAATTTTCAAACCCCTCATTTGGTGCAGGAAATAACAGACGCAGCGCCATAGCCTCTGGCAAATCAATATCCGATAAAATTTTCGCGGCTTTTAGCGGCTCATTTAAACCCGCCAATAATAATGCCAGACATACCAACTGTAATTTTTTATCCGGAACAATAACCGTTAGCGCTGGTAACATCGCATGTACCTGGGAAATCAGGCTATGGTTAACGCCCGCAAACATGATTTCCAGCAGCAACCGTCGAACATCGTCGCTAATAACTTCAGATTTTAGCAATGATTCCACTAAGCATATCCTTGATCATTTTGATCAGTGAACTTTCGTAATTAATAAATGTAGAATACTGCTGTAAGGCAAATTGCGCTTTAATCATCGATTCTGGGTTGAGCAAATCATTACCATTCATTTTGTCATTAATGGCCTGGCCTGCCTGGTGCGCCATGTGGGAGAGCATATCCACTAATTGTGCAATATCCATAATGCTTTTCCTTAAAATAAATACATCGTAAGGATACTGGCAACATAGCAAAATTTTGAAAGCAATGAACATCCGGTATATACCTGAAAACGATTACTCCGGCGCACGTTGTTCTGGCGTCACCTGAGCCAGCAAACGATATAATGGGCTGCTGACCTGCATACCGGTCATTGCCATCCCATCCATACCGAAGCGAGTAAAACCCATTAGTCCGTAGGTAATATCATTAAGACGCTCTAATAAATGAGGCTGTAGTCCCAAACTACCACTCCAGTATGAATGCGTCATTACCGTCGCGGTTAAGACTAATCTACCGCCCAGGGAGACGGCTTTAGCAATCGCCATACTTTTGCGTTGATTGGCGAAACAATTAGCAATATAAAAAACGGCATTGCCTATACTGTCGTGAGCCATAGGTAAATGATGTTTATGATGGTAGATAAGACAGGCGACATCCGCGATGGCAATAGCAAGGCCAATTCCCGCCAGGGCTAAGAGCGGTGCGCCTCCACCACTTAGCACTGTTAATGCTATTCCAGCGGAACAGCATAAAATCTGTCCGCCCAAAATGACCGTTTGCCAACTAAAAATTTCTTTTGGAAAACACTCTATCACTCGTTTCGCAAGTCCGGCCAATAACCGCTCATTTCCTTGTTGAGGACCTATTCTACCACTCTCCATATTGGTTTCCGGATGTGGCAATGAGGGACATGGAGGTGATTCCTCAGGCGCGTTAACAGGACGTTGCCCTGCTACCTGAGCATTTGGGCTAACAGGTTTCATGGTTCTCCCTGAGATGTATGACCAGAACTGTCTATTAATGCAGGTGTAGTAGCAGATTGGCAGAGCGATGCCATTTGTTCCGCCAATAACGCACTGGGATCGGCATAAAGTTCATCAACAGAATTTTCCTGATCGTCGCCAGAGGGGCGGGCAAGGCAATAATCCAGTACCGCACCTATCGCCGTCAGGCTAACGGAGGTAATTACACTCCCCATGTCCAAAGAGGCCGCTATATTTTCAGCGGCGGGCAGTGGAAACTGTAGTTGTATAACCAACGAAGAAATAGCGATTCCTGAACGTATTAATAAAGAAAGACAATTAGCAAGGGTGTTAGCGCAGTTAAGACTTGCCCCACATTTTAAGGCCAGCGCACTGACCACAAGAGCAACGCTATCACTGGCGGTTTGTAACGGCTCCTTTTGCTGACATATCAATTGATAATTATGATACGCACAGCAAGCGTCCCCAATAGCAATCACGAGCGCCGCCCCCGCAAGAATAGCAATGGGTAATCCTGCCCCGCCAGAAATTACCGCTGCAGCAACCGATAATCCAAACACGACTGTCGCACCCAGCGCACGAATAGTGTATTGCATAAAATGTATCGCATAATCCCTCTGCTGCCTTATTTGTTCAGGCGTAAGCAGCACTGGGGCTGCGGGGGTGCCAGGGGCTGGAATTTCAGGGGGAGGAAACGATGCCTCCTTCGCTTGTATATCGGAAGGAGGACTATTACCATCTACTATATTACTTGCCGCTGACGGAATATGAATTTTCATATTTCGTTCTGTTATTTAAGCAATAAGAGTATCAACCATTATTTGCGCATTCTGGCGAATCTCACTCCATGAGGCATCCGCATAACTCATCTTGATTGCGGTTTGAAAAGCCTCTCTCGCCAACCCGGGTTCCCCCATCATTTTGAGACAGACGCCCGTTTGGTAAACCGGTTCTGGATGGCTGGCATCCAGCATCAAGGCATGTCCATAGAAATTAATGGCCGTCGTGTATTCTTTAAGCATCATCCAGGTGCCAGCCAATGCAATATGGGCACGCCAACTCCATGGCTGGGCCATCACCAGCCAGCTAAAATCGATTACGGCGCGCGAATAATCCCCCTCCTGCCATGAGGCGTAACCACTGGCATAAACGGTTTCCGGATCAACGGATAATAGCTGTTTCAGAATGTCTTCGGGTATTTTATTTTTCTGATCTTCTTTCATCATCATACCTATTGATTGTTATTTTCACGTGATAATGATTTACGTCAGGAAGGTCATTTAAAAACGTCGCTGGATAAGATGCTCGGCGGATAAAATTGTCCAGTTATCGCCATCAAGCTGTGTAAAGGTCGCTCCCATTACTGTCAGGATGCGCAATAATTTCCTGCGTAGCATGGCTTTTTTTTCATCCAGAACGTCGGTGATTATCAACATCTTTAAACATGTTAACTGCGGGTGATGCACAAATATCCCGCGTAAAAGTCCCAGTAAGTGAAACAATTGCTGTGGTCGAGGTTGCCCGGGCGTCAGGCGCCTGAACTCACAAATAATCATTTCTTTTGCCTCAATACGATAGATCACCAGGTAAGGCGATAATATAAACTGCTGCCCAAGTAATATGGCGGTCTCCCCTAAATATGCAGGCTCAGTAAACACCTGATGCCGACGCAACCATTGCTCTATTTCTTGCACCATATTTACCTCGTTAATGCCCGGAGTATTTCAGCAAGAACCGCGACCAGTGACGACCCCACACCCATGATTTGCTGCATAATTTCAGCTGCTTTCTCCATAATTTCCGCCAGGGATTTATTATAGGATTGGGCCCCATTTTGTTGCAGGTCGGCAATCGCTTTATCTTGATCACTTTGACGTTGCGCTGCACCGGCCCCCAGGCCCATGACGCCTCCAGCAGTGTGGCCTACGGCTTGACCCGCTATAAGGCCGGTTTCCCCGCCTACGGCCCCTAATCCTATCGTCAGCACGCCCGACAATATTGCGCCACCCGCAGTAATCATTGATGCTCTAAACGCTTCATCAATTGTTTTCATTTGCGTCTGTAAAACATTGACCTGTAGCCCCCAGGCCAGCTGTTGTTTTACTACGTTATAGTCGCGCATGATATTGCGCAGCTTTTTGGCAAGCTCCATTAGCTTCATCCAGATATCATCAAATAACAGAAGCATTGATTCAGTACCCATTCCCTCCCCGGAGGGTGATTGACTGGAAGAAGGCGTTAACCAGGAAGGCGCTGGTAATACCAGTGCTACGTTACTCGCTTCCATATTTTTATCCTCAGATTAAGCGCGACAGCCAGCTATTCTCGCCTGAACGCTACTATAGTGATCAATGGTATCTAATACATCTCTAAGCGCGGCACCGCTACTCTTATAAAGCTCCTCTAAGCGTTTTTGTTCTATCTTTTTTTGGTCTTCCGTTTGTTGCATTATGAAATCCAGAAACCGTTGCTGAGTTATTAATTGCTCTATTTTCTTTTCGAGCTTCGCTTTTTCTGTGTTAACCATGCCAGTATTCATCTGATTGGCGCCCTCGGTTGCACATCTGATAGCCTGTAAGCCTTTAAATGAACAATCCCTCAGTAAGGCATACAGGATTTTTTTGAACATATTCCAGAGAACTTTATTACGAAAATTTTTTAACAGAAACTTTCCCCCTTCTTGCGCATATTTTTCCAGGGCTTCTTTTGCCGCTTCTTTTGCCATGGCTTTCACCCCCTCTTTCGTAAAGCTTTTTCCCGCGCTTCGCGTCATATTATTTTCTACCTTACGAGAAAACTCAGCAGACTCCTCTTCCATCTCGCCCGGCGAAACCATTTCACGTTCAATCGCCTCAAATTGTTTGGAAAAATTTTCGCTCACCTCTTCGCCAAACTTTTCAGCCAACTCCTCTATTTCTCCTTCCCCTGCACCTACCATACGCTCAACCATTTCTTCGCCTAAGCCGGAGTCAAGAACTTTTGCAGCTGCGCCAGATAAGCCTCTCGTCGCCATAAAAGCACGACCAATCTGGAAAACATCCAGTGCCATCGCGACGACTTCACAACCAACTTGAATTTTACTTGCCACGTCAATAATCGCCTGACAGGTATCGTGGTCAGCACCGCACATCATTGCCGTTTCGGCTCCGGCTTTAACCATTCCTGCACAACCTGCGGCCATATAAGCTACGCCGCTAGCCATTTCTGCGGGATTACCGGACAGAAAACCCTCCACAACTTTTAAGGCGCCAATCACGGTTTCAAATATGCCGGTAATCCAGTCAAAAATAGCGCCAAAAATGCCCGCTTTACGCGCTTTATCCTCCTGCTCTATCGCTTTCTGGATCTGCTCCTGATACTCCTTTACCTGCTTATTACGTAATGCATTTTGCACCTCAGTTGCCCGCTCAAGCTGTTGACATAACGATTGAGCGTTATTACCAAAGACGTTGAGTATTAATGACGTCATCATCATTGATAAAACAGTGGGATTGATATGCAAAAAGTCAGGCAATGATGGACGCTTATGATCTCCGGGTACGGCATCAAGCAGTTGCTTCAACGCATTGCTTGCCTCCTGAAGACTAATTTTCCCTGATAACAGGCACGCGGCATTGCCATCGCCAAAAGTAGAATTCACACGATGCTGGCGCTTTCCCAGCGAACCTGAGGAAACGCAACTGACATTGCTTAAGTGATGATGTGTTAAGGCGGTTACTCCTGCGGCGCTATCGCTATTACTGTGAATTCGATTCATTTTTAGCTCCTGTCAGAAAGTTGCTGTAACATCTTTTCTGCACGCAGTCGGAGGATTTGATGTTCACTGACCTCGCCGCAAATACGCACCACGGCCTTTAACGCTTTTATTGCATAACAAACGTTATCACATGCGAGGTAGCATTCCGCTGCGGCCCATGGCGCCTGCGGCGCATCAATCTTAATTTGCGCCGCGCGTCCATAAGCGTATATCGCTTCCCCCCAATGTTTTTGAGCCTGGCAGCATTCCCCTAACCTAAACCAGTAGTCAAATGACCAGGCATCATATATCGTCAGCAATTGAAAAAGTCGCGCTGCGCCGGCGAACTCTTTTACCTCCATAAGCTGCATGGCATAGCGATACAGAGTATTAAGCGGCTGTGTAACATCGTCATCCAACAACATACGCAGCGAGCCGCCACGCCGGAAAAATCGCATCGTGTCATGAGCCTGTTGTAGGGTCGGGTCTTTTTTCATGAGTACGTTTTCTGCGCTATCATACTGGAAATTTCCCCCCACTTACTGATAAGCCCCGTCAGTTGGGTAAGGACAGCGTTAAGCTCCTGAGACATTTTTTGAATTATTATCTGCCCCTGACTCATAAGATCGGTATTCCGGTTGGCGTCATTATCCAAAGCCGCTTTGATCGCCTGTAGGCCACCTTTATCCAGCTTCCCATGATCGCCATATTTAGCCATGTATTCATCAATGGTCAGACCATTGATGAGAATACCGTGTTCACGCATGTATATAATTACGTCCTCAGGCACCTCCTCTTTGGTTTTAGCATCTCCCTTGGCTGCTTTAGCAATCACCTCATCCATCTCATTTGACTTTTCCTGGGTATTTCTGGCACGTTCAGCGTTCTGCTGGACTTCAATAAATTTATCGTTTGCGATAGCCTGAATAACCATAAGGAGAATAAGCAAAACACCATACCCTTCGGCAAACGGATTTTGCTGGGATAAGTCATCCTGCCCCCCGGTATCAGTGTTACTGACGCCGAAGCTATTTTTAAACACAATAGGGTTTTGATTTCCCCATAAGATGTTTCCTGAAGACATTATGCTTTACCTTTTTGTTTTTCCTGACGGTATCTCCACCGGGGCTTGAGCATTAAGTTGTTTCAGTCGTACTTCAAGTTGTTTAAACAAACTTACTATTTTCTTTAAATCCTTCTCGGCCTCCTGGTTAACCCCGGCAACGCCTTGTGGAAATAGGTTATGAAGAATACTCTCTGTCTCTCTGCTTTTTTTGGGGCTCTCTGCCCTTTCAGCAAGCTGTTGACTCACCTTAGCCCGGATTTGGTGAAATTTTTTAAGACAGTGATTTAGCTGCATATAACTTTGCTCTAAATCACGATATTCACTAAACGCAGCCTTTTTCTTTATCATCATTCCCCTCCATATACACGATAGATAATTAACGTGCTAACTAAGAGCCTATCCCATTAGGGCTATTTTACTTGCCATTGTGGTCCTGGGCAGTGCTCGCCAAAACGCGTTAGCGTTTTGAACGCCGCTAGCGGCGGCCCGAAGGGCGAGCGTAGCGAGTCAAACCTCACGTGCTACGTGTACGCTCCGGTTTTTGCGCGCTGTCCGTGTCCAGGCTGGCTGCGCCAATAACGCCTGGTGGGATAGGCTCTAAGATATTTTTACTTTACTCTTGCTCACTCACTACAAGTGCGCTGTTATGGTAACGATAATAAATAATGTTGATGATATTTTCGGCCTGCTCGATCGCTTCAAGCAATAAGGTGTTTTGCTGATATTGCTGCGGATCCTGTAACCTACCGTTGTTCTCTTCTAACTGTTTCCGGGCAGCCCTTAATTGTAAAATTATGCCTTTGGCCTCTTCACGCGAATGAAGCAGCAAATCTTCTAACCGGGTCAGAGTTGTCATTTTCCACTCACTTAAAATCTAATGGATAGTTAATCAAAGTATCATAATGTTTAATCGTTACCACATCGGCACTCAGATGGACAATTTCTCCCCCATTGGGTAACAATGCCCCTACACGTAAACGCTCTTTATTCGTCAGTAATAAGTAATTACCATGGCGACTCTGTACAAAGCCAGCCACTGGCGCAGGCAGATACTTGCTTTCATCATGAGAAGGCGCAATATCCTGATAAATTAAAGAAAGAGCGGGGTCCTTTTTCTTTAATGCTGCTAACGTTTCTTGCAAAATGCGTTGATGAGATTCATCCAGTACACCACTGATAACAAAAGAGCGCCGCATTGGCGTAACATTGACAAGGCCCACTAAACCGTTCTCTATTATCGCAGAAATAATATCATCCCCCTGAGACTGATGAGAATGACTAATCTGCCAGTGCAATAACCCGGGAATATCTGCAAGTAATGGTTGAACCTTACGCCATTGCTGATCCATTTGTATATCATCATGAATTAACACGCTTCCCGGCCCTTCGCTGGATACTTCAGCATGCGGGTAACCCATTTTTATCAAAACATCCTGCACTTCTCGTATCAATAAGTCATCACAGATTACACCATCCCGATACATGACCCCCCATGATTCGAGAGTCGCTCTCACCTTTTGCATCTGTTCGCTTGACGCGCAATAACCGGACAACTGCAGGCTTCCATCTTCTTTCCATTGCGCCCGCACATAATGAATATTGCTTTTGTCTAATAAAAACTTAACCCGCAAAGGTAAATCATTTACCGTTTCAGGCTGACCGCCAATACTTAACAGGACACCCATTCCACCGATGAAAATCAAGAATACACCAGCCAACCACCAGTAGCCTGATCTGGAAACGGGTATTTGATAATCAGCAAGTTCACAATCCTGTTTACCAAACGCGATAGCCACTCCCGCAACCTGCAAAACCCCACTGGATGGTAGCGGCTTATTTGGATTAAATCTGCGGCCATTAACTCTAACTCTGGCTTTCCCGGCATCAACAAATAAACTATCTGCCTGTTCTCTCAGAATAATTTTTTCATTTATAGTAAGCGGAATACAAATATCGCATCCTTTCTCCCCCAGTGACAGGTTACCTTCATTCAGCCATACTTCCCGGCCTTGTAAAACGTGACCTAAAAAACGTATTTTCCAGGAGTTCTTTGGATTAACCATGAGATATGCCATTATTTACTACTGAGGCTTTAATCAAAAACAGCCTGATTACACTATGTACTTGAGTCGTATCATTGCGAAAAAAATGGCCTACGACAGGAATATCGCCCAATAAAGGGATTTTGTTTTGCGAGTGGATTTGTTTACCTTGTTTAAATCCTCCCAGCAATAGACTCTGTCCGGCTAATAATGTGGCTTGCGAAGCAATTTCAGAATTTTGCACTTCGGGTAGCGGATCTGTTTCGCTTTGCGTATCACTTTGTTGTCCATCCTGAATATTAAGATTAAGCATTATTTTTTGCGTGCCATTGTCATTTAACAAGCGAGGTGTAACGCGCAACAAAGAACCCGTAGTGATGGATTCAAGTTTAGCCACTTTTTCTCCCTGCAGTTTGGTATAGAAAGTAATATTTTTATCCAGCACAGCCTGGATATTATTTAAAGTCACCACAGATGGCTGGGAAAGTACATAAGCCTGAGAGCTTTTTTCCAGGGCATTCAAACGCACCATAAAGTTTGAGGTATCGCTGATTACCGTTGAAAAACCGCTAGCACCGCCGTCATTCAAACCTGTATTGAACGCAATTTTCTTGCCACCCAGCGACACTGCCGTTCCCCAGTCGATGCCTAACTGGTTAATATCTCCAGCATTAACATCGATAATTTTCACCGAAATCTCTATCATCTGCTGGCGTTGATCTAATTCTGTGATGAGTTTCCGATACCCGGCCATATTGGCCGCATAATCACGAACGATCACTGCATTCTGGCGTGGGTCGGCAGCAAACATGGGCAATGCCTGTGTAGCGGGTGAACCATTGTTCGTCGATGACGCCGGGACGCTGGTTTTACTCATCTCACGCAATACACTCACGACCCCAGGAACCACGACGGACTGATCGCGATATTGGTATTGGGTATCCATCGCAGTGGCATACTTAAGCGTGTATATACTTACACTCACCGCACTGTCTTTTCGTTTGATTAACGCATTATCCAGCACTGAAGCTAATTGACTAATACGAGTCAGACAGCTGGGAACACCACTCACCTCCACAGCTCTGGTACCGGTAATTTCTTTAACCTCGCATCCCGGTGATGAAAGGATATTCTGGCTGCGTAAGTAATGAATGAACCGTCCAGTAGATAAAATATTGAAAGTGATAACCTGATGTTTTAATAACGATGCAGGATATACATATAACATGCTGCCATCAAACCAGGTTAGCAAATCATATTGTGCTGCCAGGTTATTCAAAATATCGACCGGTGGTCCAGGCGGAATTTTTCCACTAAATGTAGCTGTTACCAATGGGCTAATAGTAATAGCCGTATCATAGTTCTCTGAGAGCAGATGTAAAACCTCTGCTAATGGCATTTGTCTGGCATAAAGGGTGAAGTCATTACCTTTCCATGATAACTCATCACTCTTTGCTGTATTGAGTATAAATAGTAAAATTAAGATTAAACGTTTATTTACTACCATTTTATACCCCACCCGAATAAAGTTTATGGTGATTGCGTATTACATTTTTTAAAATGCAAGTTAAAGCCAGGTGTTTTTCTATCTCAATAGCAATAAGCTCAGAGCTACTACTTGTGGTATAATAACCGTTTAACCATCCCCCATCCGCTGTGAGCTGTATAGCATAATCATGGACGTCCGGGTGTGCTGCAAGCAGTAGTGTCACATAGGCAAGACAAGGCTTAGGTAAGCTTTCCAGGTCATTTAAGAACAAAGAAATAGAAAATGCTTCTGAGAAAATTTCTCCTCTGGCAGGATGCCCATCAATAGTCATTATCCAGGATCGGCTATTACCTTCGGCCTTGATATCCTGAATTAATGGAATGCCTTTTAAAACTGCCAGCATGAATCCCTCCTCAGACATAAATGGGAGTTTCTATCAAATTCGCTCACAACCACATCCGTAAAAAGCCTGATTCACATTTATTTCGACTATACTCTTCTTGTACAATATCAGGATGCTGTCTACATATACCTTGTCACAGGCGATTCTATCATTCGGATTTTCCGATAAATTCACAATTACACTTTCAGCATTGACATAAAAAATTACAATTTGAAAAATTATTTATTAAATAAACTGTTACGATGTTTTTACATCGCCACCTTATTAAAAAGTAATTGTAGTCATCGACTGGGTTATATATAAAGAAATTTATCTTCCTAATGATAACACCATCGATTAATCTTCTGATGAAACTATATGTACTGCGATAGTGATCAAGTGCCAAAGATTTTGCAACAGGCAACTGGAGGAAAGCATTATGAATTTGCTCAATCTCAAGAATACGCTGCAAACATCTTTAGTAATCAGGCTAACTTTTTTATTTTTATTAACAACAATAATTATTTGGCTGCTATCTGTGCTTACCGCAGCTTATATATCAATGGTTCAGAAACGGCAGCATATAATAGAGGATTTATCCGTTCTATCCGAGATGAATATTGTACTAAGCAATCAACGGTTTGAAGAAGCTGAACGTGACGCTAAAAATTTAATGTATCAATGCTCATTAGCGACTGAGATTCATCATAACGATATTTTCCCTGAGGTGAGCCGGCATCTTTCTGTCGGTCCTTCAAATTGCACGCCGACGCTAAACGGAGAGAAGCACCGTCTCTTTCTGCAGTCCTCTGATATCGATGAAAAAAGCTTTCGTCGCGATAGTTTTATTCTTAACCATAAAAATGAGATTTCGTTATTATCTACTGATAACCCTTCAGATTATTCAACTCTACAGCCTTTAACGCGAAAAAGCTTTCCTTTATACCCAACCCATGCCGGGTTTTACTGGAGTGAACCAGAATACATAAACGGCAAAGGATGGCACGCTTCCGTTGCGGTTGCCGATCAGCAAGGCGTATTTTTTGGGGTGACGGTTAAACTTCCCGATCTCATTACTAAGAGCCACCTACCATTAGATGATAGTATTCGAGTATGGCTGGATCAAAACAACCACTTATTGCCGTTTTCATACATCCCGCAAAAAATACGTACACAGTTAGAGAATGTAACGCTGCATGATGGATGGCAGCAAATTCCCGGATTTCTGATATTACGCACAACCTTGCATGGCCCCGGATGGAGTCTGGTTACGCTGTACCCATACGGTAATCTACATAATCGCATCTTAAAAATTATCCTTCAACAAATCCCCTTTACATTAACAGCATTGGTGTTGATGACGTCGGCTTTTTGCTGGTTACTACATCGCTCACTGGCCAAACCGTTATGGCGTTTTGTCGATGTCATTAATAAAACCGCAACTGCACCGCTGAGCACACGTTTACCAGCACAACGACTGGATGAATTAGATAGTATTGCCGGTGCTTTTAACCAACTGCTTGATACTCTACAAGTCCAATACGACAATCTGGAAAACAAAGTCGCAGAGCGCACCCAGGCGCTAAATGAAGCAAAAAAACGCGCTGAGCAAGCTAACAAACGTAAAAGCATTCATCTTACGGTAATAAGTCATGAGTTACGTACTCCGATGAATGGCGTACTCGGTGCGATTGAATTATTACAAACCACCCCTTTAAACATAGAGCAGCAAGGATTAGCTGATACCGCCAGGAATTGTACACTGTCTTTGTTAGCTATTATTAATAATCTGCTGGATTTTTCACGCATCGAGTCTGGTCATTTCACATTACATATGGAAGAAACAGCGTTACTGCCGTTACTGGACCAGACAATGCAAACCATCCAGGGGCCGGCGCAAAGCAAAAAACTGTCATTACGTACTTTTGTCGGTCAACATGTCCCTCTCTATTTTCATACCGACAGTATCCGTTTACGGCAAATTTTGGTTAATTTACTCGGGAACGCGGTAAAATTTACCGAAACCGGAGGGATACGTCTGACGGTCAAGCGTCATGAGGAACAATTAATATTTCTGGTTAGCGATAGCGGTAAAGGGATTGAAATACAGCAGCAGTCTCAAATCTTTACTGCTTTTTATCAAGCAGACACAAATTCGCAAGGTACAGGAATTGGACTGACTATTGCGTCAAGCCTGGCTAAAATGATGGGCGGTAATCTGACACTAAAAAGTGTCCCCGGGGTTGGAACCTGTGTCTCGCTAGTATTACCCTTACAAGAATACCAGCCGCCTCAACCCATTAAAGGGACGCTGTCAGCGCCGTTCTGCCTGCATCGGCAACTGGCTTGCTGGGGAATACGCGGCGAGCCACCCCACCAGCAAAATGCGCTTCTCAACGCAGAGCTTTTGTATTTCCCCGGAAAACTTTACGACCTGGCGCAACAGTTAATATTGTGTACACCAAATATACCAGTAATAAATAATTTGTTACCACCCTGGCAGTTGCAGATTCTTTTGGTTGATGATGCCGATATTAATCGGGATATCATCGGCAAAATGCTTGTCAGCCTGGGCCAACACGTCACTATTGCCGCCAGTAGTAACGAGGCTCTGACTTTATCACAACAGCAGCGATTCGATTTAGTACTGATTGACATTAGAATGCCAGAAATAGATGGTATTGAATGTGTACAATTATGGCACGATGAGCCGAATAATTTAGATCCTGACTGCATGTTTGTGGCGCTATCCGCTAGCGTAGCGACAGAAGATATTCATCGTTGTAAAAAAAATGGGATTCATCATTACATTACCAAACCAGTGACGTTGGCTACCTTAGCTCGCTATATCAGTATTGCCGCAGAATACCAACTTTTACGAAATATAGAGCTACAGGAGCAGGATCCAAGTCGCTGCTCAGCGCTACTGGCGACAGATGATATGGTCATTAATAGCAAGATTTTCCAATCACTGGACCTCTTGCTGGCTGATATTGAAAATGCCGTATCGGCTGGACAAAAAATCGATCAGTTAATTCACACATTAAAAGGCTGTTTAGGTCAAATAGGGCAGACTGAATTGGTATGCTATGTCATAGACATTGAAAATCGCGTAAAAATGGGGAAAATCATCGCGCTGGAGGAACTAACCGACTTACGCCAGAAAATACGTATGATCTTCAAAAACTACACCATTACTTAATATTATCTTAATTTTCGCGAGGGCAGCAAAATGAAAGAATATAAGATCTTATTAGTAGACGATCATGAAATCATCATTAACGGCATTATGAATGCCTTATTACCCTGGCCTCATTTTAAAATTGTAGAGCATGTTAAAAATGGTCTTGAGGTTTATAATGCCTGTTGCGCATACGAGCCTGACATACTTATCCTTGATCTTAGCTTACCTGGCATCAATGGCCTGGATATCATTCCTCAATTACATCAGCGTTGGCCAGCAATGAATATTCTGGTTTACACAGCATACCAACAAGAGTATATGACCATTAAAACTTTAGCCGCAGGTGCTAATGGCTATGTTTTAAAAAGCAGTAGTCAGCAAGTTCTGTTAGCGGCATTGCAAACAGTCGCAGTAAACAAGCGTTACATTGACCCGACGTTGAATCGGGAAGCTATCCTGGCTGAATTAAAGGCTGACACGACCAATCATCAACTGCTTACTTTGCGCGAGCGTCAGGTTCTTAAACTTATTGACGAGGGGTATACCAATCATGGGATCAGCGAAAAGCTACATATCAGTATAAAAACCGTCGAAACACATCGGATGAATATGATGAGAAAGCTACAGGTTCATAAAGTGACAGAGTTACTTAACTGCGCCCGAAGAATGAGGTTAATAGAGTATTAACCAGGGGCATCCGATGGTATTAAGCATTGGTCATATTTTGATGAGCCTTACGCCACGCAGTATTGCTCATCATCGACAAAATCCATACGGATGCCCTGGTATGCCGCACCATTTATCACTACCTTAGTCTTCATTTAATCATGATATAGTAGAATCCCATTATTTAACGGGCTTTACCATGTCGTATTCTATCGGCGAATTTGCCAGACTATGCGGTATCAATGCCGCCACGCTAAGGGCATGGCAGCGACGCTATGGTTTATTGAAACCGCAGCGTACTGATGGCGGGCATCGCTTATACAGCGATGACGATATTCGACAAGCGCTTAGCATCCTCGACTGGGTGAGAAAAGGCGTACCGATAAGCCAGGTCAAACCCTTACTGTCGCGTCCGGTCATTCGCCTGGGCGATAACTGGATAACGATTCAGGAGACGATGCTTCAACATCTCCACGAAGGGCGAATTGACGCGCTGCGGCAGTTGATTTATGACTGTGGCCGGGAATATCCCCGCGCAGAACTGGTGACCCATTTATTGCGTCCGTTGCGCAGCAAAGTGTCCGCGCATCTTCCCGCCGTGATGACGCTGCGCGAAATATTGGATGGCATCATTATTGCCTACACCTCTTTTTGCCTTGAAGGCGACAGAAAAGCGCCTGGCAACAATGCTTTTATTAGCGGATGGCATCTCTCGGATCACTGTGAAATCTGGCTGGAAGCGTTGACTCGTACCGGACAAGAGCTGCGGCTCAATGTGCTTCCCTCTCCACCAGCCGTTCTGGCGCCCGAGCTGTTCGCCCAGAGAAAATGGTTCCTGGTGACCACCGGCAAGCTCACTGCCGGGCAGAAAAAACAGCTTGCCCAGTGGCGCAACGTGGTCGCTTCGCTGGAGGTTATCACACTATAAGCGCTGAAATAGATTTCTTCCCCTCATTCTATCTTATTGATATTTAACTACGTCAAAAAAATCTCCGCGAAAACTTAGACAAAAAAACAAAGTTGTGTAAGTTTTAAATCAGCGTGAGATAACATTTTGCGCCATTGGCGTCAGTCGTCGTACTTTCAATAAGGGGGAATCATGAATAACAAACCCGTAGTCGGCATTAGCGGATGTCTGACTGGCGCCGCGGTACGCTTTGATGGCGGACATAAGCGTATGGATTTTGTCATGAACTCTCTGGCGCCGTGGGTGGACTACAAACCGATCTGCCCGGAGGTGGCGATCGGCCTGCCCGTGCCCCGTCCTGCGCTGCGTCTTATCCAGACGACCTGTGGCGACATTCGGATGCGCTATAGCCATGCCCCGCACGATGACGTCACCGAGCGAATGAATGCCTTTGCCGATCGGTTTCTGCCAACAATAGGCGAACTGGCGGGGTTTATTGTGTGTGCAAAATCGCCCAGTTGCGGAATGGAGCGCGTTCGCCTGTATGATGAAAAGGGTAACAGGGGCCGCAAAGCTGGCACGGGGCTGTTTACCGCCGCGATGATGGACAAATATCCCTGGCTGCCGATAGAGGAAGATGGTCGCCTGCACGATCCGGTACTACGCGAGAATTTCATCGCACGTATCTTCGCGCTACATGAATTAAATGCGCTACGCGCGCAGGGCTTGAGTCGTCACAGTTTGCTCGCGTTTCATAGCCGATACAAACTTCAGCTTCTCGCCCACCACCAGGCCGGCTACCGCGAAATTGGCCCTTTCGTCGCGCGTCTGCATGAGTGGGACGATCTGGATGCCTTCTTTGTCCGATACAGAGAAAAACTGATGGCTATCCTGCGCCACCCCGCTTCACGTAAAAATCACACCAATGTGCTGATGCATATCCAGGGCTATTTTCACCGCGCGTTGAACAGCAGGCAACGCGCGGAATTACGCGAGGTGATTCTCGGCTACCGGGCGGGCCGACTACCTATCCTGGCACCGTTAACGCTGCTGAAGCACTATCTGGCGGAACATCCGGATGACTATCTACGCAGCCAGAATTATTTTGAGCCGTACCCTGATACGTTAGGGCTGCGCTTAGCCATCACCTGATAACCCTGCGCATCGCTAACGGCGGGTAACCAGCCCGCCATGGTGACAATCGCGACAATTCAAAGGCGATTTCGTTATTGCCACCCTGATAGCGGCTATGACCGCGCCAGAGCGTTAATCACGGTTTCCATAGCCTGTTTTTCTAACGCGCTACGTTGGATGCGTTGATTCGCCAGCGCGGTTCTTAACACGCCCGCAACAACAATATATTTAGGCTCCTGCCCCAGATCGCGCATTTCCAGCACGACCTTGCCCACCACCCGGCACATCTCGCGGTACAGTTCGTCATCTTTTGTCGGTTTTGTCATACGTTTTACTCGTCGCCAGCTCAAACCAACAGAATATAACAGTCTTCTCAATTAAACAAAATTTGATGCAAATCAAAGAAATAACGCAGTTTATTATTCATGGCTCATACGTTGTTCGTATTCTGGTCTCTGGCGAGGCCATTTTTTCGAAACGCCTAATCAGTTCCGCCAGGCTACCGGCCTGCATTTTTTCCATGACTCTGGCGCGGTGCACCTCTACGGTACGCACCGCGATATTCATCGCTTCCGCAATTTCACGGTTCATAAATCCTTTTGCCACCAGGCTGGCCAGCTCACGCTCTTTCGGCGTCAACTGCTGGTAACAAAGTATAATCTCACGGCGCGCCACCGCTGCCGATGAAACCGTCAGCGCACGCTCCAGCGCCGCCTGTAGCGGTTTTACCGATACCGGTTTTTGCAGAAAATCGACGGCGCCGCGTTTCATCTGCTCCACGGCCATCGGTACATCGCCATGCCCGGTAAGAAAAACAACCGCCAGGGTACTTCCGCACTGGCGCAACGCATCATGAACGCCCTGCCCATCCAGTACCGGCATTCGCATATCCAGTAATACGACCCCGGCCTGATACAGACTGGCCTGCGCCAAAAAATCCGCCCCCTGCGTCCAGCATTTTACGTCATATCCCAGACTTTCCAGTAAAAACGCGCACGCGTTAGTGACCGCCGTATCATCATCCAGTAGATGAATTGTCGCCATCCCTGCCCCCATGTTCATGTAAGAAATATATCGTGACCACCGTTCCCGACAGACCGTCCGGCGCGGTCTGGTTCCTGATGCTGATATCGCCCCTCCCATACCGCACCAGCCGCTGGCAAATCGCCAGCCCTAAGCCCATCCCCTCTTTGCGGGTGGTCATAAACGGCTGAAACGCCTGACGTAATAGCGCCTCATCGATTCCCCCGGCGTTATCCTGTAAAGCGATACTGATGCCGTTTTCAGTGCGTTCAGCAACGACCCATAAATGGGTGGCGCCCGCCTGAGCCGCATTAAGAATGATATTCGCCAGCACCTGTTCCAGCAGCACTGACGGCAGCGTTACGCGCAGCGCAGCGCTAACCTCGGTATGCAGAGTCACTGTCGGAAATTGTTGCGCCATACGCAACAATTGCCAGACATGATCAATCGCCTCGCGAATGGCTATGGCCTTCCACGCTTCGGTTAGCACCGGGTTGCCCTGCGCCTGGCTAACCCAGTGACGCAGGTTACGCAGAGTATCCGCACCGCGTTGCGCCTGCTGGTCAATCTGCTCCAGCGCCGGCAGCAAGGGATGCTGTTCATCTGCAGCGCGCAGTCGAATCAGGCACCCCTGGGCATAATGTCGAATCGCGGAAAGCGGCTGATTAAGCTCATGGGCAAACCCGGAGGTCATTTCACCCAACACGCTCATTTGCCGGGCGGTTTCCAGCGCCCGCTCATGCTGATGAAGGACTACGCTATTACGTTCCAGTTGCTTTCCACGTCGACGCACCAGCAGCATGACCCAAATATAATTGAGCGTGAGCAACAGGAACGCCAGAATCACGCCGCCGACCATTAGCTGGTGCTGGATTAACCAACTTTTGACATCCAGCCACAGTCGACGCTGCTGAGGGTGCTGACGAACATCACGCAGCAACGCTTCCACCTGACTGGTCGACGCTGGCGCGCCCCAGTGAAATGACGCGGCGGCGGGCGCGTTGAATAGCGCTCGCGTTACGCGATCCGCCAGCGCATCGCTTACCGCAGGTAGCGCCGCGAACGACCAGTCAGGATATAACGGCGTACTGGTTAAGCAAGGCAGGGGCGTCGGTCGGGAAAGCAGCGCGATAAAGTCCTTTTTATTAATCAATCCTTCCTGATCCATATTTTCTAACAGACACACTGGCACAATTGCCGCCTGCACCGCTTTTTCGCGCAGCATATAGACTAAGGCATCGCCAGGAAATCCGGTAAAACGAAGATGAAAATCGTGCTCCGGGCGTAAGCCCGCGTCGCTGAGCGCTTTATAGCCTAATAAATAGCCGCCAAATGCCTGAGCATCAATCGCGCCGACGGTCTTACCGATGAGATCATGCGCCGTGGTGATGCCGCTATCGCGCCGGGTCAAAATCACGCTGCCAATAACATTACTCACCGCTTTCCCATCGCGCGTGGAGCGCAGGGAAGCTAACCAGCGGAGCGGCGCATGGCTGTTCAGTTGGACAAATTGCGCCGGGTTGGTTATCACAAACTGCACGGTTCCCTGGTTAACGGCTTCCTGCATTTGATGCAGATCCAGCGGCTGGATGTGAAAGGTTTCGCCTGGAAGCTGTTGGCTTAATGTCTTTGCCAACGGTTGCCAGTGGCTACGCGTAGACGCCTCGCCGCGCATGGCCAAAATACCGATATTCCACGTCCCTGCCCACGCGCCATGACAAAGTAGCCCTACTGCCGCCAACACCGCCAGGCGCCTTACGGTTTTACCTCTCACCCCAATATCCCTGTCAATTATGTTGTTTTAGATCAACAACAAGCCGGGTATGTGGTTAACCACAATAGAGCGCACCCCGTCTCGATTTTTACACTGTAAATCATCAACATTTTTTATTCATTACACATGAACCAACATCGTGACAAATGTTTCATTGTTGGCAATGTGGACGGGAGTCAATATGGACAGCAGTAAACGGCAATTTCTCCAGCAGCTCGGCGTCCTGACCGCTGGCGCCTCGCTGGTTCCGCTGGCTGAAGCGAAATTTCCTTTTTCGCCGGAGCGGCATGAAGGCTCTCCCCGACACCGTTACGCCATGCTTATCGACCTGCGGCGTTGTATCGGCTGTCAGTCCTGTACCGTAAGTTGCACTATTGAAAACCAAACGCCGCAGGGCGCGTTTCGTACGACCGTGAACCAATACCAGGTCCAGCGTGAAGGTAGTCAGGAAGTCACGAATGTGCTGTTGCCGCGTCTGTGCAACCATTGCGATAACCCCCCCTGTGTGCCGGTCTGCCCGGTACAAGCCACCTTTCAGCGGGAAGATGGCATTGTGGTGGTGGATAACAAACGCTGCGTCGGCTGCGCCTATTGTGTCCAGGCGTGTCCTTACGACGCCCGATTTATCAATCATGAAACGCAAACTGCCGATAAATGCACGTTTTGCGTCCATCGTCTGGAAGCCGGGCTGTTACCCGCTTGCGTAGAGTCCTGCGTCGGCGGCGCGCGTATTATTGGCGATATCAAAGATCCCCATAGCCGCATCTCCACCATGCTTCATCAACATCGCGACGCTATCAAGGTATTAAAGCCGGAAAACGGCACGTCGCCCCATGTTTTCTACCTGGGTCTGGACGACGCCTTTGTCACCCCATTAATGGGCCGTGCGCAGCCCGCGCTTTGGCAGGAGGTCTGAATGACGCATTCACTCATCATTGAAGAAGTGCTGGCTCACCCGCAGGACATTAGCTGGCTGCCGTGGGCGGTACAATATTTCTTTTTTATTGGCATTGCCGCCTGCGCCGCACTGTTTGCCTGTTATCTTCACTGGCGGAAAAAAGACGCCGCAACAGAAGAAAATCGGGCATTACTGATTGCCATTACCTGTGCGATTACCGCACCGCTGGCGTTGACGGCGGATCTGCACCAGACCGCCCGCGTCTGGCATTTCTATGCCTGGCCGACGCCCTGGTCGTGGATGCCCTGGGGAGCGTTGTTCCTGCCGCTGTTTACCGGATTTCTCGCGCTGTGGTTCCTGGCGCAGCAGATAAAACGATTATTCAATAAAAGTTACAACGTCACTAAATGGTTGGCGTTAGCCAGCGCGCTTTGCGCGGTGGGCCTGTTGATTTATACCGGCCGCGAAGTCTCCGTTGTGCTGGCGCGCCCAATCTGGTTTAGCTACGCCTTCCCCGTGGCGATGTTTCTTAGCGCCTTACAGGCGTTCTTCGCGCTGATGATTGTCGCCGCCCGACGCGACTCGGTAAGGCTGCCAAAAATATTGTGGGGACAAATCTGGACGCTGGCGGCGCTGGGGCTGGTTGTGGCCATGTGGGTTAGCGGCGATACGCTTTCCGGCACGGCAATCCGTCAGTGGATTACCGTCGCCCTGTCAGCCAAATATTACGCTGTCGGCTGGGTAGCGCTGTGGGTATGCACACTGCTGTTCTGTAGCCTGGCGCTACGCCATCCGTTATCACAGCTAAGACGCGTCCTGCTGGTTCTCAGCGCGCTGGCGCTATGTTGGCTGATGCGCTGGACATTGTTGATTCAGGTACAAACCGTCCCCAAGTTCAACGCGCAATTTAACCCTTACTCGTTACCAGGCGGAACGGATGGCTGGCTGGCTATTCTCGGCACCTTCGGCCTGTGGATAGCGCTACTGATTATTATTCGTGAAACGCTGAACGGACTCACCAGGAGATTACAACATGGCTAATTTAACCCGTCGTCAGTGGCTAAAAGTCGGTCTCGCCGTCGGTGGGATGGTCACTTTTGGTCTGAGCTACCGTGATGTGGCGAAACGCGCAATTGATGGCCTGTTAAACGGGACATCCGGCAAGGTAACGCGCGACCGCATCTTTGGCAACGCGTTAATTCCGGAGGCGCAGGCACAAACGCACTGGCAGCAAAATCCACAACAAACCATCGCCATGACACAATGCTTCGGCTGTTGGACACAGTGCGGTATCCGCGCCCGGGTAAATGCCGATGGCAAAGTAATACGCATCGCCGGCAATCCCTATCACCCCTTGTCGCAGGAACACCCGATTGACTCGTCCGTCCCTTTTAGCGAAGCCATGGAGCAACTGGCGGGAGAAAGCGGTCTTGACGCCCGCTCAACCGCCTGCGCGCGCGGCGCCACGCTGCTGGAAAGCCTGTACAGTCCGCTGCGACTGCTTGAACCGATGAAACGCGTGGGTAAACGCGGCGAAGGGAAATGGCAGCGCATCAGCTTTGAGCAGCTTATTGAAGAGGTCGTGGAAGGCGGCGATCTGTTTGGTGAAGGTCATGTGGACGGACTGCGCGCGATTCATGCGCCGGATACGCCAATTGACGCAAAGCACCCCAGTTTCGGGCCCAAAACCAATCAGTTACTGGTCACGAATACCAGCGACGAAGGCCGCGATGCGTTTCTGCGTCGTTTTGCGCTAAATAGCTTCGGCAGCAAGAATTTCGGCGCGCATGGCGCCTACTGTGGACTAGCTTACCGGGCCGGCTCCGGGGCGCTGATGGGCGATCTGGATAAAAACCCGCATGTCAAACCCGACTGGGAAAACGTGGAGTTTGCGCTCTTTATGGGCACCTCCCCGGCACAGTCCGGTAATCCCTTTAAACGCCAGGCGCGTCAGTTGGCGAGCGCCCGGCTGCGTGAGAATTTTCAATACGTCGTGGTCGCCCCCGCCCTGCCCTTATCAACGGTGCTCGCCGATCCTCGCGGTCGCTGGCAACCGGTCATGCCCGGCAGCGATTCGGCGCTGGCAATGGGGATGATCCGCTGGATCATGGATAATCAACGTTATAATGCTGATTATCTGGCGATTCCCGGCGTACAAGCGATGCAGCAGGCCGGCGAGCAAAGTTGGACCAACGCCACGCACCTGGTCATTGCGGATGAACTACCGACGCTTGCCGGACAACACCTGACGCTACGCCATCTTACGCCCGATGGCGAAGAGACCCCCGTCGTGCTGAATACCGACGGCGAGTTGGTCGATGCCTCCACTTGCCGACAGGCACGGCTTTTCGTGACGCAGTACGTTACGCTCGCCGACGGCCAACGGGTCACGGTGAAGAGCGGGTTGCAACGCCTGAAAGAGGCGGCAGAAAAGCTCTCGTTGGCGCAATACAGCGAACAGTGCGGCGTGCCGGAAGCGCAAATTATCGCGCTGGCGGAAACCTTTACCAGTCACGGACGTAAAGCTGCGGTCATCAGTCACGGCGGCATGATGGCCGGCAATGGGTTTTATAACGCCTGGTCGGTCATGATGCTTAACGCGCTGATCGGCAACCTCAGCTTGTCCGGCGGCGTCTTTGTCGGCGGCGGCAAATTCAACGGCGTTAGCGACGGCCCCCGCTACAACATGAACAGTTTTGCCGGAAAAGTGAAACCGTCCGGGTTGAGTATTGCCCGTAGCAAAACCGCTTATGAAGCATCGGAAGAATACCGCGACAAAATTGCCGGCGGGCAATCCCCTTATCCAGCCAAAGCGCCATGGTATCCCTTTGTGGCAGGCCAGCTTACCGAACTGTTGACCTCCGCACTCGAAGGTTATCCTTATCCGCTTAAAGCCTGGATTTCCAATATGAGCAACCCGTTTTACGGTGTTCCCGGTCTACGCGCCGCGGCGGAAGAAAAGCTAAAAGACCCTCGCCGACTGCCGCTCTTTATCGCGATTGACGCCTTTATGAATGAAACGACGGCGCTGGCGGATTACATTGTGCCGGATACGCACAATTTTGAGAGCTGGGGCTTTACGGCACCCTGGGGCGGCGTAGCCAGTAAAGCCACTACCGCCCGCTGGCCGGTTGTCGCCCCCGCCACTCACCGAACGGCGGACGGGCAACCTGTCTCAATGGAAGCATTTTGTATTGCGGTAGCAAAACGGCTCCGTCTGCCCGGCTTCGGCGACCGGGCGATAACCGATCCGCAGGGCAATACTTTTCCACTGAACCGGGCGGAAGATTTCTATCTGCGCGTAGCCGCTAATATCGCCTTTATGGGCAAGACGCCGGTCGCGCCGGCAAATCAGGAAGATATTTCGCTTACCGGCGTCAGCCGCATTCTGCCAGCAATTCAGCACACGCTTAAAGCTGATGAGGTCGGTCGCGTGGCGTTTATCTACTCGCGTGGCGGCCGGTTTGCGCCCGAGGATAGCGGCTATACGGAGCAACGGTTAGGTAACGCGTGGAAAAAACCCTTACAGATCTGGAATGCAGATGTCGCCGCCCACCGTCACGCCATCACCGGGGAGCGCTTCAGCGGTTGCCCGGTCTGGTATCCGGCGCGTTTGTCAGATGGTCGTGCGATTGACGACCAGTTTCCCATTGGGCAATGGCCGCTGAAACTGATTTCATTTAAATCAAATACCATGTCCAGCTCAACAGCCGTCATCCCGCGCTTACACCATGTGAAGCCAGCAAACCTGGTGGCGCTGAATCCGCAAGACGGCGAGCGTTATGGACTGCAACATGGCGATCGGGTACGGATCATTACGCCGGGCGGTCAGGTCGTGGCGCAAATCAGTTTGTTAAATGGCGTGATGCCAGGCGTCATCGCCATCGAACACGGATATGGCCACCGCGAGATGGGCGCAACGCAGCACTCTCTGGATGGCGTGCCTATGCCGTATGATCCACAAATCAGGGCAGGCATAAATCTTAACGATCTGGGCTTTGCTGATCCGACAAGAACCATTACCAACACTTGGCTCGACTGGGTTTCCGGTGCGGCAGTACGTCAGGGGCTGCCGGCAAAAATCGAGCGTATATAACCCCAGGGCCGGAGAGCGATATCGTCTTATTTCGTCGAGGGTAGCGACTGATAAGCGAACGCTGTCCGGCTGCATATACTCACTGAATCGTGCAAGCCCAACTATTTTACGTTCACCCCGTCATATTACATAGAAAATATATGACAACACTCACAAAACTATTTTCCCCTTCTGTAAGCAATTAATATTTAACACATTGACTGCGCTTCTGATTATTGACATTCATTTGGGGTTACTTCCGGTTGACCGCATAATCTGTGATTGAATTCACCGCATGACAACATTGCCATAAATACAATTCAACTCACTACCCGGAGGCAATATGTTTAAAGAAGAAAGACGTCATGCCATCATTAATTTACTGATAAAGGATAATAGTGTTAGCGTCAGTAAACTTTCAGACCTTTATAAGGTTAGCCAGGAGACTATTCGTTCCGATCTACGCTATTTCCAGAAATCAGGTATGCTTCAGCGTTGCTATGGCGGAGGGATTTTAAACCGTGACGCGCTGAGTAAGCTTATCACTGAAAATAAGATTGATATCTCCAGCACTATCGCCACGCCAATCCATCAGGATGCAAAACTGCGCCGGGAAAACACAAAAAAAGCAGGCAAGGTGTGTGTTTTAGGCTCCTTCAATATTGATGTTTCAGCAACCGTGCCGTGGTTTCCACAAAGCGGAGAATCCATTCTGGCCAGTCAATTTGGATTCTATCCTGGAGGTAAAGGAGCCAACCAGGCTTTAGCGGCAAACAATGCCGGCGCTGCGGCACATTTTATTTTTAAAGTGGGCAAAGATCAGTTCAGCGCATTTGCTATGAATCATATTATTCAATCAGGCATCACCTCATACAGCGCGTATCAAACAGATAAAGCGCCCACCGGTAGCGCATTGATCTATGTCTCCGCCGTGGATGGCGATAATATTATCGCCATCTACCCTGGCGCCAATATGATGCTCACCACGCAAGAGATTAACGAGCAACACCGTTATATCGCCGAGTCTGACGTTATGTTAATGCAGCTCGAAACGAACATTGAAGCGTTGACTGAATTTATTCGTCTGGGCAAACAAGAAAATAAAATGATCATGCTGAATCCTGCCCCCTATACGAAACAGGTGACGCATTTATTATCTGATATTGACATCATCACGCCGAATGAAACTGAAGCCTCTTTTTTATCCGGCGTAACCATTACTGATATTAATGATGCGAAAAAAGCCGGAAATATTATTCTGCAATCCGGGGTGAAAAAAGTCATTATTACCCTTGGCGCCCGTGGTTCTCTGCTCTGTGAGCACGCCCGCACGTTGTATATTCCTGCGTGGAGCGCCGTGGTAAAAGATGCCGCTGGGGCCGGTGACGCTTTTAATGGCGCCTTAGCCGCCGCGCTGGCGCGACAAGCAGATATGGTCGCAGCCATTCAATATGCCTCCGCTTTCGCTTCTCTGGCGGTGGAACAAGTCGGTGCGTCGAGTATGCCTCAGCACTTGCAGGTTTTACATCGAATGCGTACCCAATCTAATAAAGTCATTCACATTAATTAACAGGTGACATAATGAAAATTTTATTTATTGGCGAATCCTGGCACATTCATATGATTCACTCTAAAGGTTTTGATAGCTTTACATCGAGCAAATATGAAGAAGGCGCAGACTATTTATTATCCTGCTTACGCCAGGGTAATATCGATGTGGACTACATGCCTGCCCATATTGTGCAAACTCGTTTTCCACAAACCGCCGAAGCATTAGCCTGCTATGATGCGATCGTCATCAGTGATATCGGTAGCAATACGTTCCTGCTACAAAACAGAACGTTTTATAATATGGACATTATTCCTGATGCATTACAACTTATCGCCGATTATGTTGCTGAGGGCGGCGGTCTGTTGATGATCGGCGGGTATTTATCCTTTACGGGAATAGAAGCAAAAGCCAATTATAAAAATACGGTTCTGGCGGAGGTATTGCCGGTTGATATGCTGGATGTAGATGACCGCGTAGAACTACCGCAAGGATGTAAAGCAGTAAATACTGCGGTAGAGCATGTTATTACCCAGCCATTTAGCGAATGGCCGCCGCTATTGGGCTATAACAAGCTTATCGCCAAAGAAAATAGTCAGGTCCTTGCTGAAATTAATGGCGATCCACTGTTAGTTATGGGTACTTACCATAAAGGGAAAGTATGTTGCTTTGCCAGTGATTGTTCACCGCACTGGGGAAGCCCGCAGTTTCTGCAATGGGAACATTACGCCACCTTCTGGTGTAATGTTTTACACACAATAAAAAAATAACATTACCCAGGCGAATATAAATTTCGCCTGCCCTGCCACACACTGAGTCATTAAGAATATGAATGATACTTATCTCTATGGCGAAATGTTTTCTGAAAACATATTGACAAGCTATCGGATTTATGGAGACAGAAAATCATTACTCACGCCGCTCATTATCCTTCACGGCGGCCCTTCTGGCGGCTTTGATTATTTATTAAATTATCGCCATCTGGCTGATGACGGGCGCATGGTAATATTTTACGATCAATATGGCTGCGGTCGTTCAACGCATTTTCCTCATGCCGACGCGTCTTTCTGGACTATTGCGCGTTATCTCCGTCAATTAACCCAATTAATTCATCACCTGGGTATCGGACAAGGGTATTCGATACTGGGACATTCCTGGGGCGGAATGCTTGCCGCAGAGCACGCCTGCTTACAGCCTGCCGGGCTTCGCGGGACGATACTGGCCAGTTCGCCGGCCAGTATCGCCCTGTGGCAACAGGAAGCCATACGGCTCTTTAACGCTCTGACGCCAATGTCCGATGACGATATCAAAAACGTCATTATGCCCGCCGTCATTTATCAAAACCCACCGGAACAGCTGGTCGCTTATTATGCCAGGCACGTTTATACCCTCGCGGAAGAAGCCGTTCATGTTCAGCGATCTAATGCGCAGTTCGCCGCCGACCCTACGGGTTATCACATTTTATGGGGAACCAATGAACTGGCGGCAAATGGCAAACTTGCCGACTGGGATATTACGCCCCATTTGTGGGTGATGCTGCCAACTTACTGATTTAGTGTATGATGGTGTTTTTGAGGTGCTCCAGTGGCTTCTGTTTCTATCAGCT